>CAVSOV010000004.1:0-152037 GCA_963729675.1 uncultured Acidobacteriaceae bacterium | reverse complement strand
GGCCCGGAGGGTGAGTTCGACGCGGTTGTGGGCGCCGGTCTTGCGAAGCATGCGGCCGAGGTGGGCCTTGACCGTGGCCTCGTCGATGCCGAGGGCCTCGGCGATGGCGCGGTTGGAGCGGCCGTCCATGAGGTGTTCGAGGACCTCGCGTTCGCGGGCGGTCATGCGCTTGACGATGCTGTCGGCGCCCGCGCTGGAGGATGAGCCCGGGGAGCTGCCGCCCTCGATGAGCTTGGCCAACACTTTGCGCGGGGCCCAGACGGAGCCGTCGAGGACGACCTCGAGGGCCATGCGGATCTCGGCTTCGCTGGCGGTTTCGGCGAGATAGCCTTTGGCGCCGGCGCCGATAACGGTCTCGATGAGCTGCGGCTCGAGGCCCTCGCCGACGACGACGATGCGGACCTGCGGGTGCTCGCGGCGGAGCCTTCCGATGAGATCGGGCAGAGCATCGCCGCCGCTGCGCGCTTCCAGCATGAGCACGGCGAGACCGGTGGCGGAGCCGATCTGGTCGAGCTCAAGGGGGATGGCTTCCATGCCGGGCAGGTCGGCGAGAATGGCCTCCATGCCGACCAGGCGGAGCGGGTCGGAGGCGACCAGGCCGATTTTTGCCGGTGCTTCGGTGGTCATCGACAGATGGACTCCCTGCTGCGATCGCTTGCGGTGGCCCTAGAGCTTTGGAAGAACGATACCTTGCTGGCGCATGTACTTGCCGTTGCGGTCACCATAGCTTACCTCGCAGGCCTCGTCACCCTGGAAGAAGAGTATCTGACAGAGCCCTTCATTCGCGTAGACACGCGCGGGAAGCGGGGTCGTGTTCGATATTTCGAGGGTGACAAAGCCCTCCCACTCCGGCTCAAAGGGCGTGACGTTGACGATGATGCCGCAGCGGGCGTAGGTGCTTTTTCCTACGCAGATGGTCAGCACGTCGCGCGGGATCCGGAAGTACTCGATCGAGCGGGCGAGCGCGAACGAGTTTGGGGGAATGATAACGCTGGCGGCGGTCACAGTCACGAAAGAGCGCTCGTCGAAGGCCTTGGGGTCGATGATGGCGCTGTTGACGTTGGTGAAGATCTTGAATTCGTCGGAGACGCGGAGATCATACCCGTAAGACGAAAGGCCGTAGGAGATGACACCCGCACTCACCTGTTTCTCGCTGAAAGGCTCAATCATGCGGTGTTCCAGGGCCTGTTGACGAATCCACCGATCGCTCTTAATCGACATCAATTCTCCGGGACAGACGAGCGGAATAGCGCCCGCGGGTCCTAATTGGAAGTAGCTGTATCGTTCTGAGCCTATCTCAAACCGCTGTGTGTTCGTTTGACAAGTGAAAACAGCTTACCTAGCATCGGGGTTGCGGCCCGGTTTTTCAGTAGTTTGCGAAACGCCAGCCCGAGCGAAGACGGAAGGAAGGTGACCGCAGGTGATCAAGCAGGATCTAGTCCAGCGTATCGTCGAGCGCACCGGCTTGCCCCGTACCAAGGCGGAGGCTGCGGTGGACGCTATCTTCGAAGGCATGAAGAAGGCCCTGGGACGCTCGGACCGTATCGAGCTGAGAGGGTTTGGCGTCTTCACGGTGAAGCCCCGGAAGACCGGTGTGGGGAGAAATCCGCGCACAGGTGCCGAGGTGAGCATCTCCCCGGGGAGCGCGGTGCGGTTCAAGCCGGGGAAAGAGCTGCATTTGATCGGGTAGTTTCCCGATCCATGTGAGTGCTTCCTGTCGTTCTGACGGTGGCGTGCGCGATAACCGCGCTGCGTACGTGCGGAATCCACAGAAATCGCTCTTTCCCACATTTCTTAGCTGCACACTAACAAACGTTCCACGCGGAACACCTCTGTTCCACGGGTTCCAGAGCCTTCGCGAAGCTACATCAGGTGGAGTGCGTCAACGTCGATGGTGACGTTGCGGCGCGGGATGCCGCTGGTTTCGATGAAGGCGAGCATCGAGCGGAGGATGGCGCCGAGGGCGTCGCGGCGCTCTGATTTCAACAACAAGTGATAGCGGTAGACGCGCTTGATGCGCGGTAGGGGCGCGGGTGCGGGCCCGAGGACACGCACGTTTTCCGGGCGATTGGCGGCGAGCCATTTGCCGAGTTGCGTCGAGATGGCGAGGACCTCTTCGAATTGCTCGCTGTGGATGAGGACGTTGGCGAGCGCGGCGAACGGTGGATAACGCATGGCGCGGCGGAAGTACATCTCGCGCGCGGCGAAGCCGGTGTAGTCGTGCTGGCGGGCGAACTGGTTGACGTAGTGGTCGGGTTGGTAGGTCTGGACGAGGACGCGGCCGGGTTTGTCGCCGCGGCCTGCGCGGCCGCTGACTTGAGTTAGGAGCTGGAAGACGCGCTCGGCGGCGCGGAAGTCCGGGAGGCCGAGGGCGAAGTCGGCGCCGACGACGCCGACGAGGGTGACGCCGTGGATGTCGTGGCCCTTGGCGATCATCTGCGTGCCGACGAGGAGGTTGATCTCCCCCGAGTGCAGGCGCTGGAGGATGCGCTCCATGTCGCCGCGGGTGCGGACGGTGTCGCGGTCCATGCGGCCGATGCGCGCGTTGGGGAAGAGCTCCTGCAGGCGTTCTTCGCCTTGCTGCGAGCCTGCGCCGAGGAAGAAGAGATGCTCGCTATTGCACTTGGGGCAGTGGCTCGGGACGCCGCGACGGAAGCCGCAGTAGTGGCACTCGAGGCGCGCGCCGACGCGGGCGGGACCGGAGAGGTCGGTTTCGTCGCTGTGTTTGTGATACGTGAGCGAGATGGCGCAGTTTTCGCATTCGATTTTTTCACCGCATGCCCGGCACATGACGACGAACGAGTAGCCGCGGCGGTTGAGGAGGATGATGACTTGTTCGCCGCGGTCGAGCGTGGATTGAGTTTCTTCGATGAGCTGGCGCGCGAAGATTTGTTCCTGTCCGGTTTCGCGGAACTCGGCGCGCATGTCGATCATTTCGACGACGGGAAGCGGGCGGGATTGCACGCGCTCGAGCATTTCGATGCGGGTGTAGCGGCCGCGCTCGGCGTTGTTCCAGGATTCGAGTGAGGGCGTGGCGGAGCCGAGGACGATGGTGATGTCGAGAAGCTTGGCGCGCATCACGGCGACGTCGCGGGCGTGGTAGCGCGGCGTCTCTTCCTGCTTGTAGCTGCCGTCGTGTTCTTCGTCGATGAGGATGAGGCCGAGGTTCGGCATGGGAGCGAAGACGGCAGAGCGTGTGCCGACGACGACGCGGGCTTCGCCGCGACGGATGCGATGCCACTGCTCGGCGCGTTCGTCTGGGGTGAGCTGCGAGTGCAGGAGTGCGACCTCGGAGCCGAAGGCAGCGACCATCTGTGCAGCGGTGGCGGGCGTGAGGCCGATCTCGGGGACGAGGAGAAGAGCGGATTTGTTGTTGGCGAGAGCCCGTTGCATGGCGGCGACGTAGACGGCGGTTTTGCCGGAGCCGGTGATGCCGTAGAGCAGGTGCGGAGCGAAGGTGTTGCGCTGCATCGCAGCGACGATGGAGGCGAGGGCTTCGGTTTGGGATTCGTTGAGGGTGTGCTCGTGGGCGAAGCGTTTGCCGTGCGTGGCGAGCGAGGTGACGTGGAAGGCTTGCGCGGCTTCTTCAAGGCGGATGAGGCCGCGTTTGACGAGGGTGTTGATCGGTGGAGTCGGGGACGGAGCGGCGGGCGAGGCGTGTGCGGAGTTCGCGGAGGAGCTCGCGGCCGCCGCAGCCGGCGAGCTCGGCCATGACGGCGAGTTGGTTGTCGTTGAGTTTGGGGAGGCGTTTGGTGTCGGTGGTGTTTGGAGTTGATCGCTCTTCGAGGACGGCGACGGTTTCGAGGCGGCGGGCGTCGCGCTGCTCGGTGAGGGGTTCGCGGAGGAGCCAGCGCTTTTTCACCATGGCGTCGAGCATGGCTTTGTTGGCGCCGGTGGCGGAGCGGATGGCGGTGAGCTTGGCGGACTCGCCGGGCTCGAGGTAGTTGAGGACGGCGTACTCGCGGTTTTGTTCTTCGGGGCTGAGGCTGAGCGGCGCGAGGAGCCGCGGAGGGCGCTGTCGTAGAGGACGTTGCGGCCCTGCTCGGCGATGCGGTAGACCCAGTGGCGGCGGACCTCGGCGGTGAGCGGAAGCATGCCGCGGAGGACTTCGCCGAGCGGGGCGCAGTAGTACTGCGCGATCCAGCGGGCGAGGTCGAGGAGCTCGGGGGAGAGGAGAGCGGCGTCGTCGAGGAGGCGCTCGATTTTTTTTATTTCGACTGGTTTCGAATCAGCGGCGGGTGCGGGTGGGTTGTCGTGCAGGGCGACGACGACGCCGAGGAGTCGCTGGCCGGCGAAGGGGACGAGGACGCGTGCGCCGATTTCGGGAGTGAGGTCGCCGAGAGAGTAGGTGAAGGCGCGGTCGAGCGGGACCGGCAGGGCGACGTCGGCGTAAGAGGGGCACCTAATCAGTTTAGGGTGCTTGGTCGCCGTTAAATTGCACAGCCGTTTGATCTGGCCGGCAATTCGCTGTCGCGCCGAATGTACAAACTGAAGATTAAGAATCTGCGCTGACTCGGCGGTGCCTCCGCCACGGACGCCCTCTTCTAAAGGATTGTCTTTGAGGTAAGACTTCACAAGGTCCCCGGCGTGAAATGTGGCATTCGGTGGCCGCAGGATGAATATCGAGCCGGCCTGACCCTCTTCGATGCTAATCACGGCGCCACGACCTTTAGCCGCAAGGCCGGAGATCAGCCGTTTTGCGAAATGAATGTCGCGATCGTTATAGCCAGCCTCGATCAGTGCTCCTGGTGAGAAGCGAGCATCGAGCTCATACGCTTCCGCCTGTGCGAGCTCGGAGAGTAGCTTCTCGCGTTCCTTATTGGCGTGCTTGACCTCTGCAATGAGTGACGTCACGCGCGTCGGAACATCAGATGTTGCGACGCTCAACGTGCCAGCGGCGCCACTCAAGAGCGTGTAGTCGTTGCGGGCGGAGCGGACGGCGCGGAGGCCGCAGACGAACTCGACGCGCCAGCCCTGGCGGACTTTTTCGATGCGGCGCAGAAGGATGGAGCCGATCTCGCCGGTGCTGCGGACGTGTGTGCCGCCGCAGGCGTTGAACTCGATGCCCTGCATCTGCACGATGCGGAAGGGGCCTTCGAGTGGGGGGAGTTTGCGGAGGTCGCCGCGGGCGAGCATGGCTTCGGCGAGCGGGCGCTCGACCCAGTGGGTGAGGAGCGGGCGGTTCTCGTAGATGATGCGGTTGGCGGATTCTTCGACGCGGCGGAGGTCTTCGTCGGAGATACGGTCTGTGCCTTCGGGGAGCGCGAGGTCGATGGTGGAGCTTTCGGCGCCGAGGTGGAAGCTGACGGTGCGCGCGTTGAGTTCGCGGAGGAAGACGGCGGAGAGCAGGTGCTGGCCGGAGTGCTGCTGCTCGTGGTCGGTGCGGCGTTCGAAGTCGATCTTGCCGGTGATCTCGGTGCCTTCGACGAGGGGCTTGCGGACGGAGTGCCAGACCTCGCCGGACTCGTCTTCGTGGACGCGCTCGACGGGGATTTCGAGCGTGGTGCCGCTGGGCGCGGTGGCGATGAGGAGGCCGGTGTCCCAGGGCTGGCCGCCGCCTTCGGGGTAGAAGGCGGTGCGGTCGAGTGCGACCTGCCAGAGTTGGGCGCTGTCAGGCGCGGCGTTGGGATCTTTCTCGACGAGGCGGATGTCGGTGATGCGCGCGGTGAACTCGAGGATGGGCGAGTCGTAGTAGAGGCGCTTGGCGGAGGTGTGAGTGTCAGCAGGCATCAGCGGAATTCCTTGGCGATTCCCTCAGTGGCTAAAGCCACATTCAAATCGATTGCACTAACGGCGGGGAGCCCTGGGCTAAAGCCCAGGGCTACCAGCCCCGCCCTTCAAAATGACAGAATCGGTGTCACGGCAGATCGGCTCTTCAGCTTTCTTTCTTTGCATCTGCAGCTTCTTTTTTCACCATAGCCTGCAGGGTCTCGACCTCGACGCGGCTGCCGAGGACGAGGGGAGTGCGCTGGTGGATGGATTCTGGGTGGAGGTCGAGGACGCGTTGAGTGCCGTTGATGGCGGCGCCGCCGGCCTGCTCGACGATGAAGGCGAGTGGGTTGGCTTCGTAGAGGAGGCGGAGTTTGCCGTTGGGTGCTTTTTCAGTGGGCGGATAGAGGAAGACGCCGCCTTTGAGGAGCGTGCGGTGGAAGTCTGCGACGAGCGAGCCGATGTAACGCGAGCTGTAGGGTTGGCCGTTGAGCTGACCGCGGCGGAGGCGATTGACGAACTGCTGATAGGGGAGCGGCCAGGAGACTTCGTTGGCTTCGTTGGTGGAGTAGTAGGGGCCCTGGTCGGGCATGCGCATGCGATCGTTGGTGAGGACGAAGGCGCCGATGGCGGGGTCGAGCGTGAAGCCGTAGACACCGTCACCGGCGGTGTAGACGAGCATCGTGGACGGGCCGTAGACGACGTAGCCGGCGGCGACCTGCTTGTGAGCCGGGCTGAAGGATGGCGGGCTCGAGCGGCTGGCCGGGGAGGCGTTTGTGGATGGAGAAGATGGTGCCGACGTTGACGTTGACGTCGATGTTGGAGGAGCCGTCGAGCGGGTCGAAGACGATGATGTAGCGGCCGGATTCGGGGTCGGCGTTGATGATGACGGGCTCTTCGTTTTCTTCGCTGACGAGCGCGGCGACGGAGTCACGGCCGCCGAGGATGTGAAGAAGCACTTCGTTGGCGTAGACGTCGAGCTTCTGCTGGACTTCGCCCTGGACGTTGACGGAGCCCTTGGCGCCGAGCGCGTCGCTGAGGCCGCCGAGGCGGATCTTGGCTTCGACCATTTTTGTGGCGAGGGTGAGGCCGCTGAGCAGCCATGAAAAAGTGCCACTGGCTTCAGCGAAGTTTTGCTGCTGGTGGCGGATGTGCTGCTGCACGGTGGTGATCATTGGGCGGTGGGCTCCTGAGGCTCCTGATATTAGGGTAATCGGCGGTGCGCCTACAATGCAGAGATGCTTTCCAGGCGGAAGTTTCTGGTTTCTACGGCTGTGGCTGCGCCGGCGTTGGCGATGGAGCCGCAACGGAAGGGTGGTCAGGTGGCGGCTCCTCAGCCGTGTGTCGATGAGAGTTTGCCGGCGCCGATTGCGGCGCTGACGGACAGGCGCAAGGAGATTGTGCCGATTACGGTGGGTGAGCGGGACCGCCGGCTGGACAGGGCGCGGGATCTGATGACGGCGAACAAGATCGACGCGATTGTGATCGCGACGGGAGCGTCGCTGACGTATTACACGGGAGCGCACTGGGGGCAGTCGGAGCGATTGTTTGCGTATGTGCTGCCGAGGGCGGCGGCGCCGTTTTTGATCTGCCCGGCGTTTGAGCGTGATCGCGCGGCGGAGTTGCTGGAGAACTTTCCGTCACGGGAGTCGACGCTGACGTACTTCTGGCAGGAGAATGAAGATCCGTTTGACCTGATGCGGCGGGCGCTGGGTGAGTCGGCGGTGAAGACGGGGACGCTGGGGATTGAAGAGCATACGCAGTTTGAGTTTTCGTATGCGATGGCGAAGGCGTGTCCGGCGCTGACGATTGCTTCGGCGACTCCGGTGACGGCTGGGTGCAGGATGATCAAGTCGGCGGCGGAGCTGGCGCTGATGAAGCTGGCGAATGAGATCACGCTGAGCGTGTATCGCGCGGTGTATCAGTCCTGCGCGCCGGGCGATACGAACCGGCGGGTCGTTGAGCTGATTGATAAGGCGTATGCGCGGTGCGGTGTGCGTGGCGAGGCGTCGCTGAATGTGGGGCAGTACTCGGCGGTGCCGCATGGGAGCTCGCAGGTGCAGACGATTCGCGAGGGCGACATTGTGATGGTGGACGATGGATGCACGTGCGATGGGTATACGTCGGACATCACGCGGAGCTGGGTTTACGGCAAGGCGAGCGATGAGCAGAAGAAGGTGTTCGACATTGTGCATCGGGCGCAGAGTGCGGCGCTGGCTGCGGCGAGGCCGGGTGTGGAGGCGCAGTCAGTGGATGCGGCGGCGCGCAAGGTTGTCGTGGAGGCGGGGTTTGGGCCGGGGTATGACTACTTCACGCATCGCGTGGGGCATGGGATCGGGCTCGACATGCACGAGTGGCCGTACCTTGTGGGTGGGAACACGACGAAGCTCGCGAAGAGCATGGTGTTCTCGGATGAGCCGGGGATCTATCAGCGTGGGAAGTTTGGTGTGCGGCTGGAGGATGATATGCACATCACGGAGGATGGGGCGGAGTTGTTTACGGCGCAGAGTTTGAGTTTGGAAGAGCCGTTCGGGGAGGCAGATGTTAGAGGTTAGATTTTAGATGTTAGAGCCGCGGTGATTGCCGGCGGCTCTCGTGAGCTGGATTGGCGATAGGAAGGCATACCCCAGGGGAGACCCAAGGCTAAAGCCTTGGGCTACCAGCCCCTTTTCTCTCTTGGCGCCAGAGAGGCCCGAGGCTAAAGCCTCGGGTTACCTAGAGGCGAAGGCAATGCGATCGGCTGACTAACAGAAACTTAGTGAGGCATGACGAGGAGGTCGATGCCGCTGGGTGCGTCGGCCTGGTGGAAGATGGTTTCGGTGGCGATGTGGAAGTCTTCGGGTTTTGCTTTGTAGATGTCCATGAAGACCTGTGGGTTGCGATCGACGAGCGGGAACCAGGAGCTCTGGATCTGCACCATGATGCGATGGCCCTTGCGGAAGGTGTGGTTGATGTCCTGCATGGTGAAGTCGATGTCGGTGACTTTGCCGGGTGTGAGGGGTTCGGGGTGTTCCCATGAGTTGCGGAATTTTGCGCGGAAGGGCTCGCCGCGGACGAGCATCTGGTAGCCCTCCATGAAGACGGGCTCGGCGCCGGTGACACGCTTGCCTTCCTTCTCTTCATTGGGGTCTTTGTAATTCTCGGGGTAGACGTCGATGAGTTTGACGACGAAGTCGGAGTCGGTGCCGGTGGAGGCGATCTTCAGGCGCGGCTTGATGGGGCCGACGACGGTGACATCTTCTGGTAGCGGCGCGGTCTGATAGACGAGCACGTCGCCGCGGTGCGTGGCGAAGCGCTGGTCGTCGTCCATGTAGCGCTGCGGGATGTCAGGACCGGTGATGTAGGGGACAAACGGCACGGGGTGCGCGGGGTCGCTGATGTAGGAGTCTTTGCTGGACGACGCGGTGGGCGCGCTCCAGGCGAGGCCGCCATCGGGCTGCAGGTAAAGCGTCTTCGTCGCGGCCTGTGGCGGCGGCCAGGCGTCGTACTTCTTCCAGACGTTGGAGCCGGTTTCGAAGGTGTAGGCCTTGGGCAGCGCGGTCCACGGTTTGTTCTTGAGCCAGTGTGCGAAGAACGGGGTTTCGATGTTGTCGCGGTAGAAGGTGGAGGGGCTGTCGCCGAACTTGATGTCGCCGAGCGAGGCGCCGGTGCCGCGTGACCAGCCGCCGTGGACCCAGGGGCCTTCGACGAGCGTGTTTTCGGGGGCGTCGGGGCTGAGCTTGTCGATGGAGTGGAAGAGTCTGACGGGGCCGGCGAGGTCTTCGGCGTCGAACAAGCCGCCGACTTCGAGGACTGCGGCTTTTACGCCGTGCATGTGCGGTGTGAGATTGCGAATCTGCCAGTAGTCGCTGTAAGTGGTGTGCGAGATCTGGTCGTGAAAGTAGGGGTTGGTTCCGCCGGCGGGCGAGTCGAGATGCGCGAGCGTGCCCATGTGCAGGTAGTAGGCGTACATGTCCTGCGTGGGGAAGTCGAAATCGATCTTCGGCTCCTTGGTGAGCGGGTTCTTCTGTGGCACGAAGAAGGGCGCGTAGAAGGAATGGTTGGCGGCAAGCATGAAGGCGCCGCCATGGTAGGAGTCGTCGCCCATCCAGAGGTCCATGACGGGCGCTTGCGGACTGGCGGCCTTGATGGCGGGATTGCTGTCGACGATGCTGGCTGCGGCGTAGAAGCCGGGATAGCTGATGCCGAGGATGCCGACTTTGGCGTTGTTGTTGGCGATGTTCTTGAGCAGCCAGTCGACGGTGTCGGACATGTCGGTGGACTCGTCGATGCCTTTGCCGTCTTTGGCGGGCGTCATCTCGAGCCAGTGGCCTTCGCTGTTCCAGCGGCCGCGGACGTCCTGGCAGACGAGGATGTAGCCGTCATGGATGAGATTGGAATTGCTGGTGACGTGCGGCTGGATGACGTCGTTGTTGTAGTTGCCACAGCTGTAGGGAGTGCGCGACATGAGGAACGGATAGGGGCCGCGGTCGGTGAACTGCTCTGGCATGGGCGTGTAGACGACGGTGTAGAGCTTGACTCCGTCGCGCATAGGCACGTGGTACTCGTGCTTGGTGTAGTGCGTGCGGTAGAACTCTTCAAGCTGGTGACGCTGGTCCTGCTGAGATGGCTGCGGGGTGGAGGCTGTCGTCTGGGCGGAGCAGGCAAGGACCAGGGAGGCGAGCAAAAGCGCAGGCACTCCCAAGCGGAACCGGAGGTTCATTCGTTCTCCTTTACGTCTGAACGGATTGTAGCTGGCAGGCGATAGGATACTGCTGGGATGAAGAGGCACTTCCGGGATCGCGCGCAGGGAAGTCGACTGCGGTGGCTGGCGGCCACGGCTTTGGGATCGCTGATGATTGCGGTGTCCTGGTGGATGGCCGGCGCGCAGACGACTCCGGAGCAGGGAACGCCAGGCAGTACCTACACGCTGCATGTGTACACCGATCTGCTGCAGATTCCGACGATTGTGCTGACGCGGCTGCACAGCAACTATCGCGCGCTGACGAAAGAGAGCTTCACGCTGAGCCTGGATGGTGGGCCGAGGTTTCACCCGGCAAATGTGCGGCTGGAGGGCGATGATCCGATCACGCTTGCGATTCTCTTTGACCTGACGACCGATGAGAGCTCGATGTTTGCGTCGTTTGCGAGCGCGATGTCCACGCTCCCGCCGGGCGTGCTCTCTGCACGCGACTACATCTCGGTCTATGCCTACGACTGCAAGCTCATGCGCACGACGGAGGACAAGCCCGCTACACCGCAGGAGCTGCGGGCAAGCATGGTGAAGGTAATGACGGAGGGGCGCGCAAGCGCACGGAACGGGGCGAAGCAGTCGTGCTGGAGGGGCAAGCGACTGTATGACGTGATCGCGAAGATGTCGCAGGATATTGGCGACTTGCCCGGGAGACGGGTGATTCTTGTGATCTCGGATGGGGCGGATCGCCATAGTGTGAATGAGTGGTTGACGGTGGCGCGCTTCGCGGGGAACAAGAGCATCGCGATTTTTGGAATCCGGCCGATGTACACACCCACCGCGATTACCGGATCGGACTTCAACGACGGTTGGCTGACGACGGCAGCGTCGGATCCGTTTGGGATGTTATGCGGGGCGTCCGGTGGGTTGGTACTGGATGGCGACAAATCGAAGAGGATGATGGCCGGACAGATTCAGCGGCTGATGACGATGCTGCGCGACCGCTACATCCTCGAGTTTCCGCGACCGGCGAATGGGTCGGCCGGATTCTACTGGTTCGATGTGCAGGTCAGAGATCCGACGGCGATTGTCCGGGCTGCGGGTATCGCCTTCCCGCCGCGGGCGGGAGATCCGAAGCAGCCGGACGGGACGGTTCCGCAGGATCCGTCACAGATGCCTTTGGTGGGTTCGAAGCACGAAGAAACGAAGCCGAAGTGAAGCTTTAGTTTGCTGTCAGCTGCGGTTCGCGAATGCTTTGGCTGGCGAGACGAAGAACGAGACGCTCGAGGACGAGGCGCTTGTCGGCGGGGCTGGAGCGGAGCTCGGCGTCGGCGCGGGCGATGAGCTCGAGGCCGCGGGTTAGATCGCTGCGGTCGCGGTAACGGCGGGCTTGTGCGATGAGCGCATCGGCGGCGAAGGGAGCGACGCGAAAACCGGGCCAGAGGACCTGCCACATCGCGCGCTGATCGCGGACCTGCTTTTCGTTGAGCACGAGCATCTGGCGGAAGGTTTTCGCAAGGGTGAAGATGTGGCCGATGGCAGCGTCGTCGCCGCTCTCGCTGGAGTTCAGGAGGCCGTGCAGGAGGGCGACGGCGCGAGGTGCGTCTTTGAGGCTGATGGCGTCGGTGAGCTCGTAGAGGCTGCGCTGCTTGGCGGCGGAGACCATGGTTTCTACGTCGGCGAGCTCGATCGTCTGCGAGTTATTTGATTGGGCGTAGAGGATGAGCTTGGAGAGCTCGCTGGAGAGTGTGAGCATCTCGGCGCCGAGGGCGTCGACGAGCTCGCGGGCCGCGTCTTCGGTGAGGCGAATCTGTTGGGCTTCGGCCTCGCGGATGGCCCAGTGGAGAGCGTCGTCGTCGCTGACGCGTTGAAGCTCGATGATGCCGCAGGCGTCGCCGAGGGTCTCGCGGATCTTTTCGGCGCGCTCCTTGTCGGTCATGTCCATGGTGCGGACGTCCTGCGGGAGGCGGATGTGGTCGGCGACGAAGATGAGGAGGGCTTGCGGGTTGGGGCGGCGGAAGTAGTCGTCGATGGCGGCGAACTCATCCTTCTTCTGGCCGCGGCCGTAGAGCGTTTTGAGGTTGCGGATGAAGAGGACCTGGAAGGGCGCCATCAGCGACGGTGTCTGGGCGAGGTCGAGCGCTTCGAAGATGGAGGTGTCGGCGAGGTCGAGATCGTGCAGGCTGAAGTCGCGCATGTCGGGAGGGACGAGTGCATCGAGAATGCCGCGGCGGGCGCGCTGGAGAAGGAAGGCGTCGTCGCCGAGGAGGACGTAGCCGGCGCGGGGTGTTTTGCCGGTGGCTTCGGCGATGAAGCGATCGACAGTCGCGAAGCTGCGGAGTCCGCGGTGGAATTTGGAGGGCGCGGTTCATTTGAACGACTCCATCATGTCACTGACGAGCGCCTGCGCGAAATCGCGGGCCATGCGGCGCACGGCGGCGGAGTCCTCCTGCACGAAGCCGGTGAGGTCCTGGGTGGACTGGTACTGCTCGCGCCAGGCGAAGGCGCTGTTGCGGTAGAGCACGTCGCCGTCGTGGCCGACGAGCGCGACGTCGGCAGTGATGGTGACGAGATAGCTGGAGGTCTGGCCGCTGGAGGCGTCGTAGGTGAGCGGAGTGACGGCCTGGGTGAGGATGGTGCCACGCAGCGTGGCATCAGAGGGTTGCTCGGTCGGGCTGACGGTGGGGTTGACGTTGGTGAGCACGCGATAACGGGTGCGCGTGTTCATCTCGCGCACGACGGCTTCGGTGAAGACAGTCTCCGTGTTGTAGGCCAGGACTCGCGACTGGAAGATGGGGACGGAGACCGTGCGGACGTTCGCCGGAATGTGCGTCGCTGCGCCGACCTGATGGTAGCCGCAGCCAGCGAGTGGCAGGAGCAACGCGAGCGTGAAGAGGAATTTCATCGAGAGATTCCGCTGGATGCGCTCGCTGAGAGCACGACGTCAGTGTGGCTGACGTCGACGTAGAAGTGGTCGGTGTCGACGTGGAACTCGTCGGCAGTGCCGTTCCAGGGCATCGTCTGCCAGTCAGTAGTGTTGGGTGTGATCTTCGACCAGTGGGCGGGGTCGCCGACGTTGATGGGCATTGCGAATGCGGGTTCGTCGGCCTTCCAGCGATAGCTCATCGTGTGCTTCGAAGGATCGAAGCGCAGTTCGAGCACGGGGAGAGCGGCGTGGCGGAGGTATTCGTCGAAGAATGGCGTGAGGTTCATGCCGGTGCGCTGGTTCCACCAGGCGACGACGTCTTCGGTCATGATGTTCTGATACTTGAAGTGCTGGTAGAACTCGTGCACGTCGGCCCACCACCTGGTGTCGTCGTTGATGATGCTGCGCAGAGTGTTGAGCATGAGCGCGCCTTTGAAGTACTGGTCCTGTGGCGGCTCGGCGTTGGTGCCGCGTGGAGGGATGATGGGGCGCTCGTTGTGGACCTTGGGTTTGAGGCCGTTGATGTACTTGATGGCGTCGTCTTTGCCCCAGCGGTATTCGACGTAGATGCCCTCGAGGTAGGTGGTCCAGCCTTCGTGGATCCACATGTCGGAGGGGTCCTGCGCGGTGATGGCGTTGCCGAACCACTCGTGGCCGCTCTCGTGGATGATGATGAAGTCGAACTTCATGCTGATGCCGACGCCGGTCCAGTCGCGGCCGTAGTAGCCGTTGGTGAAGTGATTGCCGTAGGCGACGGCGGACTGATGCTCCATGCCGGCGTAGGGAACTTCGATGAGCTTGTAGCCGTCCTTGTCGAAGGGATATTCGCCGAGGTATTTCTCGTAGGCGTCGAGCATGGTTGGGACCTGCGCGAACTGCTCCTTCGCTTTGTCGAGGTCTTCGGGAAGGGCGTAGAAGTCGAGCGTGGTCTTGCCGTGCGGCGGCAGCGTGAAGTGCTGGTACTCGCCGATGTTCAGAGCGACGTCGTAGTTGTTGATGGGGTAGTGGACGTGCCAGCGCCACTCGGTGTAGCCGTCGCCGAGATCTTTGCTGCCTTCGAAGCGTCCGTTGGAGACATCCATCAGGCCGTTGGGGACGGCGATGTCGAGCTCCATGCCGTCCTGCGGCTCGTCCTTCCACTGGTCTTTGTTGGGCCACCAGATGCTGGGGCCTTCGCCTTCGCAGGCGGTGGTGATCCAGGGCTTGCCTTCCTTGTCCTTGTCGAAGGAGAAGCAGCCGAAGCGGCCCTGAGTGACGGGTGGCCGGAGTAGGCGAAGACGACTTCGTAGGTCTTGCCTTTGCGGAGCGTCTCGGGGAAGTCGAGATAGAGTGCGCGCGTTTCGGGGACGCGCTCATAGTGGAGAGGCTTGCCGTTGAAGGTGATGCCGTCGATGGTGAGATCGGGCGAGAGATCGATCTGGATGCGCGTTCCGTCGGCCAGCATACGGAAGCGAATGGTGTTCGATCCCTTGATGGTCTTTGTATCAGGGTCGACGCGGAGCTTCAGCGCGTAGAAGAGCAGGTCGTTGTTCGCGCGGTAGGGGCCGTAAGCGCCGCGGAGGAGGTCGTCTTTCGTCGGCGGCTTGAGGACGTCGAGCTCGCGCGCGCGCTGTGCGGCGGAGGCAGACCCGGGCGTTGTGGTGGAACTCTGCTTGCGGGGATTGCGTCTGCTGCGGGGACTGCTTTGTCTGCGCGGCGACATTACAAGAGCAGACAGCGACCACCTGCGCAAACGCGGCTACCCACCATAACCGTTGAAGCTTCATGTGCTTAAGATTACAGCCAAGTCTTGTTTGCAGCTCTGCAGGCATATTTCGGCCAGCGTGCATCACACCTGAAAGCACATCTCACTTCCGGCCTCACGGCGCAAGTCCACTTCCCCCAAGCTGAGCAAACTCACCGGAGAGGCAATTATGTACCACCATGTAAAGCAACTGATGTTTACCGTCAACGTCGGAACACCCGACATACGCTTCGGCAAGATGCTGCTTGAGCAGTTTGGCGGGGCCAATGGCGAGTTGGCCGCGGCGATGCAATACACGATCCAGGGATGGAACTGCGTGGACGATCTGGCGCGGCGCGATCTGCTGATGGATATCGGCACAGAAGAGCTGAGCCATCTGGAGATCGTGGGCGCATTGATTCGCATGCACCTGAAAGAACCTGAAGACGGACCGTGAGGCCGCAGAGGCCGATCCGCTGGTCACGATCGCCGGCGGTGGCGGTGTGGCCCTGTTCAACTCCGCGGGCAATCCATGGACAGCGGACTATCTGAAGATTTCGGGCGAGCTGGATGTGGATTTGCGCAGCAACATTGCGGCCGAGGCGCGCGCGAAGATTGTGTACGAAAGGCTCATCGATCACACGGATGATCCAGGGACAATCGATACGTTGCAGTTCCTGATGACGCGTGAGATTACGCACCTGAAGGCGTTCACTGCCTCTCTGGACAGCCTTGAGAAGTCGCCGTTCGCGATCGGCTTCCTGAAGCCGACACCCGGCATCGTCGACGAGTACTTCAACGCTTCGACAGGCGACGGCAGTGAAGGTGACACGGACATGCATGGCCCGTGGCAGACATCGTTTGGCTTGCATCCGGTGGAGTCACAGATGGTCGGTGGTCCGGGCCTGTCTGTCGACGACGTCAAGGGCACGGAAGGCGAAGAGGACCGCGGTAAGCAGGACTCCGGTCAGAGGGCTGCGACATCGGTGTTTGCCGAAGCGCTGAGCCAGACCTCACCCAGCACAAACAAGCACGGACTGCATAATGGCTCTGGAAATGGATCGAAGTCCTCGCGGACAAAGCGAACATCCAAATGAGCTCTGTGAACAGACAGGAAAAATGGGGCAGCCGATTCGGCTGCCCCTTCTGTTGCGGCTACATATCGTTCGGCCATTCGCCGGAGCGAGGAAAGGCTTCACCGGTCTCAGGGATCTCTCCGCTGCGCGTGCTTGCGCAGACGCTCCGGTCGAGATGACGCACGTGTGGGTTGATTAGATGCTTTGGACGGGGAGCATCATCAGGTCGTTGACGAGAGAGACCTCGCGCTGCACGAAGGGCTCGGCGTAGCGGACGCCGGCGAGCAGGCCGTAGTGGCGTGCGGTGGAGAAGGTGCGCTCGCGGATGTCGTCTTCGGGAACGAAGAGACCGCTGCCGGTGGGTTGTTCGCCGTATTGGGAGCGGTAGGCGAGCAGAGAGGCAAGGCGGGTTTCGATGTGGGGCGTGATGTCAACGACGAAGGTGGGGCGCACGTCGGCGTAGAGCGAGGCGTAGAGAATTTTGTAGGGGCGGTGCGGAGCGCCGAGCTCGGGCGGGAGATCGAGCTTCGAGAGGCCGGCAGCGAAACAGGCCTCATAGCCGAGCGTGCCTGTGGTGTAGTGGTCGGGGTGACGTCCCTGCCAGTAGGGAAGGATGACGACACGCGGACGCAGGCGGCGAAGAACGGCGGCGATCTTCAGGCGGTTCTCGCGGGTGTTTTCGACGTTGCCGTCGGGGAGGTCGAGGGCTTCGCGATGGCTGACGCGCAGGATGCGTGCGGCTTCGGCGGCCTCGCGGGCGCGGTCTTCGGCGGTGCCACGGGTGCCGGACTCGCCCTGCGTGAGGTCGAGGATGCCGGTGCGCCAACCGAGCGACTGCTGGACGAGCAGCGTGCCGCCACAGGTCTGCTCAACGTCGTCGCGATGTGCGGCGATGGCGAGGATGTCCACCGTCGTCTGCGAGAGATCTTCGGTGGCCATGGTGGTGTCAGTTGGCGCTGTTGGTAAGGGCGTCCATGTAGGCGACGTCGAGGACGGTGCCCTGGATGGTGATGTTGGAGTTGTCGATCTCCGAGCCGGCGGGCGGTGTCGTGCCGACCGCAGGATCGCCGAGCGTGGTGATCGCGCCACCGGTGTAGAAGGCGTGAATCTGGCCACCGTATGCGGTGAAGACCTTGTGAAAGCTCTGCACCCAGCAGATACCCGTGAGGTCCCCGTAGTAGTACTGGTTCTGGTTGGTATTGGGGTAGGGAACCGTCGTGGATCCGCCGGGCGTCACGTTGGGGATCACCTGAGCCGTACCGACCGCGCCGTTGCCCAGCGTCACCATGGTGAGGCAGTTGTAGTTCTGCCCTGTGGCCGCGCGCTCTCCGTTGGCGCACTGTTGGGAGCCGACCCAAAGGGTGTTGTCGTCGGCAAAGAGCAGCTTGGTGTGCGTGCCGTCGGAGATCGAGATCGGCTGCGAGACGGAGTAGTTGCTCAGATTAATTGCGGTGAGATAGCCGGTAAACAGGCCATCGGGGCGCGGAGTCGAGTTGAGCGCACCGCCTGCGCCGAGGCTGTAGAGCGACTGGCCGGCGACATAGAGCGTTGTTCCGTTCGAGAGTGCGGTTGTGGCCCCTCCAGGGATCGGAACGGGATTGGGCACTCCGATGCTGGCGAGCGGGGATGGAGCCGAAGGCGAGAGCGGATCGACGGTCGGGATGTTGTCGATGAGCAGAGAGCCTGTCTGCAGCACGCTGATGCTTGAAGTCGTACCGCTGCACTCGGGGCCGCAGTTCAGAACGTAGACGGAGTTGCCGTCCAGCGAGAAGCTTGCGCTGATGGGGCGGTCATAGGTGCCGGCTACCGGCACGACGCAGTAGACGGGCACCAGCTGCGGCTCACAGTCGACCGCGCCAGGAGGCACGACCGGGTTGGTGGCCGCGGGCAGCTTGATGACGCGGTAGAGCGCGTTGGAGTTTCGCACCATGGCGAGGATGACCGTGATGCCCTGGTTGACGACGACCCGATAGACGTTGGGCAGGTTCAGAGCGTAGGTGCCGCCGCCGGATGAGACATAAATCTGGCTGTTGAGCGATGAAGCCGCGGCAAAGAGCGAACCATCGTAGGCAGCGCCAACGCCGGCCGGATTCGGCGTGAACGTGGCCGCTGTGCCTGCGCTGGCCTCCGTGCTGTAGTTGATTCCGATCAGGGTTCCAGCCGTCTCGGAGAGCACGTATCCGCGGGTCTGCTCGGGGAAGTTAAGAATGGTCGTCGGCTCCGGCGCAGAGAAGCCTGAGATGGGGAAGGACAGCTTCGTGTTCTGGACGTTGCCGCGAAGATCGCGCAGGCCATCGAGGATCTGCGCTCCGCCCGTGGTGCCCCCATTGGTGGATGTGGCAAGGACGCGCTCGAGCATCTGGCTGGGTGGGATGGGCCGGCCTGCAAAGTTATACTCGGGAACCTTATAGAGGGTGTGGCACGCAGTCAGGGTCAGCGTGAGGGCGGTCAGAAAGATGCCCGCAACAAGCTGGGCTGCGATCCTGCGATTCTTCAACTGGACAACTCCGGGAGACACTGCGGCAGCTGTTTGCAGAGCACACAATGCGCCGCCGGACGCTGCCTGCGTCAGCCCAAAGTATAACAAAGCAACACGTCTGGCCGGCAGTCCGGCGACCAGCCGAAATCGCGTTTCCATGTTCGCCGCGGTATACGATGAAAGAACGACGACATGAGGATGACGAATTCAGCTTTGGAGAAGCTCTTTACCGGCAAACCGGTGCTCTGCGATGGCGCCATGGGCACGATGCTGTACAGCTGCGGTGTGTTTATCAACCGGTGCTATGACGAGTTGAATGTCACGCAGCCGGATATGGTCCGTTCCGTGCACGAGCAGTATCTGCTGGCCGGCGCGGAGGTGATTGAAACCAACACCTTTGGGGCCAACTCGTTCCGGCTGGAACACTTCGGCCTCCGGGACAAGGTTCGGGAGATCAATCTTGCCGGCGCTTCCATAGCGCGGCAGTGCGTGAACGCGATCCGCGAGAAGCAGGCGACGGATGCGTATGTTGCAGGCGCGGTGGGTTCGCTGGGGGTGAGGCTGGAACCCTTCGGCACGCTGAGTCCGGCTGTG
This sequence comes from uncultured Acidobacteriaceae bacterium, assembly GCA_963729675.1. Lineage (GTDB taxonomy): Bacteria > Acidobacteriota > Terriglobia > Terriglobales > Acidobacteriaceae > Granulicella. Next base: position 132,858 of record CAVSOV010000004.1, on the reverse strand, counting down.
GCACGGGCTGCGTTTGCCGAACAGATTGCCGCGTTGGCCGAGGGCGGAGTCGATCTGCTGATTCTGGAGACGATGATGTCGCTGGATGAGGCGGAGCAGGCGATTGCCGCGGCGCGCGAAGCCGCGCCCGACCTGCCGGTGATTGCGCTGATGACGATGGACGAAGAGGCGAACTGCCTGGATGGGAGCACGCCCGAACAGGCGGCCCACAGGCTGAGTGAGGCCGGGGCGGACGCGATTGGCTGCAACTGCAGCGTGGGGCCGGCGACGGTGCTGACGGCGATCGAGCGCATGCGTGCGGAGACCACGCTGCCCCTGGTCGCGATGCCGAATGCAGGTATGCCGCGCAATATTGAGGGCCGCAATATCTATCTCACTTCGCCGGATTACCTGGCGCGGTTTGCGCGCAAGGCGATTAAGGCGGGCGCGAGCTGGGTGGGCGGTTGCTGCGGAACGACTCCTGCGCACATTCGTGCGATGCGCTCGGAGATTCGTGCCATGCAGGCGCAGGATCAGGGCGTGGTCTCGGTTGACCTCGGGGAGCGTGAACGAGCTGCCGGCCGAGCCCGAGATTGAACCGAAGCCGCTGGCAGAGCGGTCGGAGATTGGCCGCCGCATCGCCGCGGGAGAGTTTGTTCATCTCGTAGAGATTGTGCCGCCCAAGGGCTTTGACTGCTCCAAGGAGCTTGCGGGCGCGGCCCTGCTGGCCTCGCGCGGCGTTCACGCGATCAACGTGCCGGATTCACCGCGCGCGAGCGCGCGCATGAGTGCGCAGAGCCTGTGCCTGCAGATTCAGCAGAAGGTCGGTATCGAGACAGTGCTGCACTACACCTGTCGCGATCGGAACATTCTGAGCATTCAGAGCGATCTGCTGGGCGCGGCATCGATCGGGATCAGGAACATTCTGTGCCTCACGGGCGATCCGCCGAAGATCGGGAATTATCCGGATGCAACGGCGGTGTTCGATGTGGACGCGATTGGCCTGGTGCGCATTGTGCGCGGACTGAATCATGGTCTCGACATTGGCAAGAACTCGATTGGGGGCTCGGCCGGGTTCACGATCTCGGCAGCGGCCAATCCCGGCGTGCCGGACATTGACCACGAGGTGCGGCGATTTGCGGCGAAGGTGGAGGCTGGCGCGGAGTTCTGCATCACGCAGCCGGTCTTCGATCAGCGGCTGCTGGAGCAGTTCCTGCGCCGTATCGAGGGTTTCCGGATTCCGGTCATTGCGGGCATATGGCCGCTGACGAGCCTGCGCAATGCGGAGTTCATGAAGAACGATCTGCGGGTCTCGATGCCGGATTCGATCCTTGCGCGCATGGCGGAGGCTCCTGACAAGAAGACGGCGCTGGCGATCGGACTTGCTATCGCGCAGGAGATGCTCGCCGAGGTGCGTGACCAGGTGCAGGGCGTGCAGGTGAGTGCGCCGTTTGGCAACTTCGGCGCGGCCGCTGAGGTTCTTGGGTTGCGCGAGGAGGCGACGGTCAGTGCCTAGTTTTCCACCCCAATCCAGCAAGCTAGCCGGGGACCCCGGTAGTTTTGAGGAACAGCTCGCCGAGCTTGAGGGGATCGTCGAACAGCTTGAGCATGGCGATCTGCCGCTCGAGCAGAGCGTGAGTCTGTTCGAGCGCGGCGTACACCTCTCCGATGCGTGCAAAGCGCAACTCTCAAGCGCGGAGAGCCGGGTTCAGGTGCTGCTCGATCCGGAGCGTAAGGGGCCGGTTCGCGTGGAAGAGCTTGCGCTCGCGGTGGACGAGAACGAGGATGAGTCGGAAGAGATCGAAGAAGAAGAGTAGCTGCCGCTAGCGGTCGCGGCTTGTGACGAAGCCGGGAACCCACAGCAGCGCACGCTTGTAGTCGCTCTCGGGAAGCTCGGCGATCGATTGGCGCGCGGCCTCGGCGTAGGCACAGGCGGTGTCCATCGCGTAGGCCAGCGATTCGTGGCGGTGCAGAATTTCCAGAATCTGCGCGTGCGTTACGGTTGCGAATCGGCGCTCCGCGAGAACTGTGCGGATGGCTTCGCGGTCGGCTCCGGTTCCGCGCTCGAGTGCATGGATGACTGCGAGCGTGGCTTTGCCCTCGCGGAGGTCGGAGGCCGCGGGCTTGCCGAGGCGGTCTTCATCCGCGGTGAGGTCCAGCACGTCGTCGACGATCTGAAACGCCAGGCCGAGGTTGCGACCGTATTCGCCCAGCGACTCTTCGAAGGAGGCCTCGCTAAGGCTCGCATCTGTTTCGGTCAGCACGGCGCCCAGTTGCATCGACACTTTGAAGAGGCAGGCTGTCTTGCGATAGATGAGATCGAAGTACTCTTCCTCGTTGATGAGGTGGCCGAGCTTCTCCATCTGCAGCAATTCGCCTTCGACCATCTGCTGCGTTAGCGAGATGAGTAGATCGAGAATGCGAAAGTTGCGCTCGCCGAGTGCCGTCTGGAAGGACTGCATGTACAGCCAGTCGCCGGCGAGAACACACTTCGCGTTACCCCATGTGGTGTTCGAGGAGGGACGTCCGCGGCGTGTGTCGGCTTCGTCGATGATGTCGTCATGCACCAGCGTCGCGGTATGAAGCATCTCCACCACTGCGCCCATGCGGATGCGCGAATCGCTTTCGCAGCCGACAGCTTTGGCGGCGAGCAGCAGCATCATTGGACGAATCCGCTTGCCGCCACCGGCGATGAGATAGGTGGCGATGTCCGTGACGACGCCCACGGGAGAGCCGGACTGGCGCGCAAATTCGCGCTCAACCGCAGCGAGATCGTCGCGCAACAGGTCAAAGACCTCGGTCGCGGTCGCGATGGAGATAGGACCCACTGTCTCTTCAGAGTAGCAGGTGAGCCCGTACACGGTATCGCGTCAAGAGCAAACTTTGGTTTTCGCGGCGCAGGATTAACTGGAACGAAAGTTCGTGAACTGAAGGTCGACGCCCATGTCCTTGCCGCGGAGCAGCGCCATGATGTCCTGAAGCGTGTCCCGATCCTTCGAGCTCACGCGAACGGTGTCGCCCTGAATGCTGGCCTGGGCCTTCTTCTTCGAGTCCTTGATGGCCGCGACGATCTTCTTCGCCACCTCGGAGGCGATGCCCTGCTGCAGCTTGATCTTCTGGCGCACCGTTGAGCCGGAAGCGGCTTCAACTTTCTCGTACTCAAGGTTCTTGAGCGGAACGCCGCGCTTGACGAGCTTCTGCTGGAGGATGTCGATGACCGCCTTCAGGGTGTACTCGTCCTGGCTGGCGAGTTGAATCGCATCGTTGCCCTCGAGTGTGATCGAAGATTTGGAGTTCTTCAGGTCGAAGCGCGCGTGGACCTCTTTGCTCGCCTGGTCGATGGCGTTCTTGACTTCCTGGATGTCTACCTTGCTGACGACGTCGAAGCTCTGATCGGCTGCCATGGTTCTGCCCTCAAAAAAATCTTTCTATCCGCGAACGGTAGTATCACACCGCGCGGGCGGAAGGGAAAAGCTCGAAGAAGTTTTCGGTCGTTTGCGCGGCAAATTGGGCGGAGGGAACGCCGCGCAGTTCGGCGAGGAACTCGCCGGTGAGCGCGGTGTTCGCCGGCTCATTGCGCTGGCCGCGAAGGGTGCCGGGTGCGAGAAAGGGCGCATCGGTCTCAACGAGAATGCGATCGGCGGGGGCGTCGCGGGCGACCTCCTGGATGATTGTCGACTTCGGGTAGGTGACGTTCCCCGCAAAAGAAAGATAGAAGCCTGCGGCAAGAGAGCGTTCGGCCTGCTGCTGGTTGCCGGAGAAGCAGTGCATGATGCCGGGGATGTTGGTTGGTGTCCAGTGCTCTGCGATGAGGGCGAGCAGATCCTCCCAGGCGTCGGCGGGGCCAAACTTTGCCTTGGCGGCGGGAGTGGCGAGCTCGGACGTGCGGCAGTGGATCGTGATGGGCTTTCGTGCGGCAGCGGCAATCTTCATCTGCGCGATGAAGGCGGACTGTTGGAGGGGAATTTCGGGATTGTCGAGGTGGTAGTAGTCAAGGCCGATCTCGCCGACGGCGAGGCAGCGCGGGTCCGCTGCGAGTTCGGCCAGCTTGGCCAGCGCTTCCGGCGTGGCGCGGTGCGCCTCCTGCGGATGAATGCCCGCGGTGGCGAAGATCTGCGGGTGGGCGTGCGCCAGATCGAGCGCGTGGTGCATCTCGTCCGGGCCTTCGCCGATGCCGATTGCAAGCAGCGTGTTGACCTGCGCGGCGCGCGCGTTGGCGAGCACCTGCGGAAGGTCGTCGTAGCTATCCAGATGACAGTGTGAATCCACCCACATCGTCTTCATAGGATGCGGCATTCATGCGTTTGCTTCAACTTCGCGCGATTACAGCGTAGGATTTCGTCGAGCGCTATGGATCAAGCGACCATCGAACCAATCGACCTCAGCCGATCGCACGTCTTTCGCATTGCGGACCTGCCGGTGCGTAAGAATCCCAATGGCAGCGAGAGCTGGAACGTGATCCATGGACGGCTTCCCACGGGCGAGCAGATTGCCTTGCATGTGTCGATGCAGCCGGCGGGCACGGTGCCGAATCCGGCGCACCGCATCGAGCACAGCGAGATCATTTGCCTGCGCGAGGGGGCGCTCGGATTTCAGCATGATGGCGTGACGGAGCAGGCGGCGGGGGGCGATGTGCTCTTTGTCGCCAAAGGTACGATGCACAGTGTGCGCAATGTGGGCGCCGGGCCGGCGGCATACTTTGTGCTTGCCATCGGCGGCGATGTTAACCAGTAGCGATGTAAAAGGAGAGACGACGAATGGCTGAAATGAATCGCAGAGATCTTTGCCTTGCGGCGGGGGCGTTTGCAGCGCTGGGTGGCTTACTGGCCGAGGCGCAGGACCCGAAGACGCACGGCCCAAACGCGGGCGACACCATTGAGATGACGAAGTCGCGCGTCTTTCACTTCGATCAGATGAAGGTCGACCAGCACGCGAACGGTGGCTGGGGGCGCCAGGTGATGCATGGCACGCTGCCTACCGGCGAGTTCGTGGAGGTGCACGAGACCGGGCTGCCGCCGGGCCAGATGCCGCATCCGCCGCATCAGCACCGCAACACGGAGTTCGTGCTCATTCGTGAAGGCCACGTGGAGTACTGGGGCGCCGACGGCAAGCACGAGCCGATGGGGCCGGGTGACATCGTTTACAGCGCGTCGAACCAGATGCACGGCATGAAGAATACCGGCGACACGATGGCGACGTACTTCGTGGTGTCGATCAGCCACGGCCAGCTTTAGACGCGGCTGGACGCGGCGCTACTTGAGGCGTGAGCCGAGCGCGATCTCCTCGTCGAAGGTCGCGAGCACGGGCTTGCTGCCTTCGGTCTCGGAGGCGGCGAGCAGCATGCCGTGGGACTCGAGGCCGCGCATCTTGCGAGGCGCGAGGTTGGTGATGACCACGATGCGGCGGCCGATGAGTTCCTCGGGCGTGTACCACTGGGCGATGCCGGAGAGAATCTGGCGCTTCTCGTAGCCGAGGTCGACCTCGAGGCGGAGCAGCTTGTCGGCCTTGGGGATGCGCTCGGCGACGAGGATCTTCGCGACGCGGAGTTCGACCCGGGCGAAGTCGTCGATGCCGATGTAGCTGGGGCGCTCGGTCTCCTCGGTGGGCGGCACCAGCGCGGGCGCTCCGCCGGGCGGGTTGGGGTCGACCGGCGGCGGGGTTTGCGGTTCGGCTGAGGGCTGCGAGCCTTGAGCTGCGAGTGCGTTCTTCTCTTCGATTTCGGACATGATGTCTGCCAGTTCCTTCGGTGCGCGGGGGAAGATGGGGGCGAGCGGGCCGAGTTTCGTGCCGGGTTTGAGGCCGCCCCATTCGAGATTGTTCAGTTCGCCGTTCTTTGCGGCGAGCTCGATGTCGCCGAGGCCGAGTTGCGACCAGACCTTTGCGGTGGCGAACGGAAGATCGGGATAAAGGCCATCGTGATGATGCGGATGGCTTCCGACGCCGTATGAAGAACCTCAACGAGATGCCTCTTCGTCTCGGGTGCCTCACTCTTTGCTAGCACCCATGGCTTGTGGACGGTGAGATATCCGTCGACGTTCCCCACATGAGACATGACTTCGGATCAGCGCGCTCAGCGAAATCTGGCCTGGGCCACCAAACCTCGTGGAGAATCTGGATGAGATCTAGAGACAGATCCCACAACACAGCGCTGCTGTGCCGCGGCCTCCTGTGAAGAATGAAGTGTCTTCGACCATTTTCCCGTAAAGCCATGGCATTTACCGGGGACAATCCAGCCGTTCGCAAAGGTAGTCTCCGATAAGTTTCAGCGTGCGGCTGACGAGATTGCCGTAGCCGTTGGCGAGGTCCGCGTTGTAGCGGGTGACGAGCGCGTCGAAGCTGAAGCTGCCGTCCTGGCCGAAGGGGATCTCGCGGAGCAGGAAGTAGCGGAGCACGTCGGTGGCGAAGAGGTCGCGCTCGCGCTTGGTGCTTTCGGGGAACTGCTTGGCGTAGACGTGCTCGCCGAAGGCCTCGAGGATGGTCTCGGTGCGGACGATGTTGCCTTTGCTCTTCGACATCTTGGCGTTGTCGAAGAGCAGCCAGCCGTGCGCGGTGATGGCCTTCGGTATCGGCAATCCGGCGGCGAGCAGGAACGCAGGCCAGTAGACGCAGTGGAAGCGGATGATCTCTTTGCCGACGAGGTGCAGATCGGCGGGCCAATAGCGCTCGAACTCGGCGATGTCCTTCGCGTCGTCAGAGCCGTAGCCGATCGCGGTCATGTAGTTTGCGAGCGCGTCGAGCCACACGTAGATGACGTGCTTCTGCTTCGCGAGCGAGGCTGCTGGCTCCGGTACGGGAATGCCCCATGTGAAGCTGGAGCGCGAGATCGAAAGATCTTTGAGGCCGCCGCGCAGAAAGCTCAGCACCTCGTTCTTGCGGCTCTCGGGAGTAATCGCGAGGGTGTCGCTCTCGATGAGTTCAATCAGCGGCTGCTGAAACGCGCTGAGCTTGAAGAAGAAGTTCTCTTCGGTGACGGTCTCGAGCAGGCGGCCGCAGTCGGGACAGGGCGTGCCGGCGGGCGCATCGACGAAGGCCTCGTCGGAGACGCAGTAGGAGCCGGTGTAGGAGTCGAGGTAGATGTAGCCGCGTTCGTAGAGCGTCGTGAAGAGCTTTTGAACGCCGACGGCGTGGCGCGGCTCGGTGGTGCGGATGTAATCGTCGTAGGTGAGGCCCATGCGGTCCCACAGTGCCTTGAACTCCGCCGAGACTTTGTCAGCAAATTGCTGCGGCGGGATGCCGGCGGCGGAGGCGGAGCGCTCGATCTTCTGGCCGTGTTCGTCGGTGCCGGTGAGGAAGAAGGTGTCGTCGCCGAGCAGGCGGTGACGGCGCGCGAGCACGTCGGCAACGATGGTCGTGTACGCGTGGCCGATGTGCGGCCGCGCGTTGACGTAGTAGATCGGCGTGGTGAGGTAAAACTTCTTCTGTTCTGGAGGCATCAGGCTCTACAGCCAGTTTACAGGGCTGCGAATGCCTGTGGTTCGCTACGGGGTGCTCAGCGGAATCTCTGGCGCACTGGGAGCGCCGAGGCGCGGCACGAGCAACTGGAAGATGACCAGCGCGATGACGTAGGCGAAGGCCGCCGACACGAAGATGATCATCGGGTGCAGCGAGAAGTAGTGGGAGACGACCATGGTGAACAGCGCTCCGCCGCCTGCGCCCGCAGCGCCTCCGATGCCGACCACCGTGCTGATTGCGGTCGAGGGGAACATGTCGGTGGGTGTGGAGAAGAGGTTGGCAGACCATCCCTGATGGGCGGCGGCGGCCAGCGAGAACAACGCAATCGCCGGCCAGGGGTTTGTTGGGAACATATCGTGCATGCGCGGCACCAGCAGGATGGGTACAACCGCCAGCGCGCAGATGAGCATGGCGAACTTGCGGCCGGAGTTGACGCTGTGGCCGCGCTTCATCCGCCAGCCCGAGAGCCAGCCGCCGCCGATGGAGCCCACGCTGGAGACGCTGTAGATGACGATCAGCGGCCACTTCGCCTGTTCAGGTCCAGGCCGTAGTTGTCGTGCAGAAACATCGGCAGATAGAAGAGGTAGAACCACCAGATGGGGTCCGTGAGGCCCTTGCCGATGCAGAAGGCATAGAAGCCGCGATTCCGCAGCAGCGCGCTGTACACATGGCCCTGCGGGATGACCGGAGCGAGCTCGCGTTGCGTGGTGGTGAGGCCGCGGCGCAGGCGGTTATAAGGGAAGAGAAGCCAGATCACGCACCAGCAGATGCCCATCGAGCCGGTGGTGAGGAAGGCGGCCTGCCATCCCCAGCGCGAGGTGACGGCGGCGATGAGAATCGGTGCGATGAAGAAGCTGGCGTTCGAACCGGAGTTGAAGAGGCCGGTGGCCAGCGCGCGTTCCTCGCTGGGGAACCACTCGGTTACGGCCTTGATGGCGGCGGGGAAGTTGCCGGACTCGCCGAGCCCGAGGAAGACTCGAGCGATGCAGAAGCCGGCCACGGTTGTGACCAGCGAGTGACTGAGCGAGGCACAGCCCCAGATGAGAATCGCGAGCGCGTATCCGGTTTTGGTGCCGAGCTTATCGATGATGCGCCCGGCGAAGAGGAAGCCGACGCCGTAGGCGATCTGGAACCACTCGATGACGTGGCCGTAGTTCAGGTGGTACTGGACCTGGTACTTGGCCTCAACGCCCGGGATCCAGCCCATGAAGTTGAGATGAAGCTGCGGCTCGATGAGCGAGAAGACCGAGCGGTCCATGTAGTTGATCGTGGTCGCCAGGAAGAGCAGGAAGCAGACGAACCAGCGCACGTTCGACTTATCAGGTGCGTGTGCGGTGAACTCAGTATCAGAGTCGAGGCGCGTGGCTGGCATTCGTTACAAGCTCCCGGAGTTTGCGCGAGTCGCGCGTGCGCAGGCCCGCTGGTCCGGTCCAGACGTCGTCCTGAGAATAGCTTGCTACGGGCGCCGGAGGCAACGCGATTCCGGTCAGTAGAAGTATGGGTAGAAGAGAAAAAAGAGCATCAGCATCAGCGTCATCAGATCCATGTAGATGAAGAGAATGACGCCTGCGTGGTAAAAACTCCAGCGCCGCTGGATGCAGCGAACCGTGTCGACCGTGCCAACGATGGCGACGAGCACGGGAAGAATCAGCAGCGGCGCGCGCTGAATTCGCGGGAAGTGCGAGAGCGGGATGGCGATGGCCAGGCTGCCCAACACAAGCACGATGGCTCTCCGGAGAGAGTGCACGCGCGGATTGAGGATTGCTGGAGTCACGGGGCCGCCCGGCGGGCTGACGGCCGGAATCTGCTGACCGCCGAGTCGCACCCTGCAAGTTTACTGCTTTCCGCCTGGGTGTTGTGGCGTAGTTCCGGCGTTCGGTGCGGCGCCATTCGCGGGCGTGTTCTGGGCTTCGAGCGGCGGCAGATGTCCGACTTCGGCCGTGGGAATCTCGACGACGCCGTAGTGGTTGCTCGGAACGTCATGGATGATCAGCCGCATGAAGCTCTCCTGCTTCACGGGCGCGCTCACCTGCAGTTGGAAGCGCACGGGGCTGGACATGAAGCGCTTGTAAAGCTCGGCATTCATGGTAAGAGATAACGTCTTGCCGGAGACGTTCAGCAGGTTGCCGTCGGCGTCATAGACGAAGGTGCTGAACTCGATGGCTCCCGTGCGTCGTCCATCGCTCTGCTGCATCAGAGCAAACGAGTCCGGCAATGCAACGTAGTCCACCGCGAAGGTGCGATAGGGCGCCTTCATCTTCCCATTGGGATTGGCCTGGTTTCCGGCCGCCAACGTATCGTCGTTCTTGCCGGTGAGCGGAACAACGCGGACTTTGAAGAGGATGTCCTCTGGCTGAGGAGCGCCGCGGCTGATGGCGGCCTGTGAGTAGGCTTCGGCTGCATGATCTACAAGCGCGCCGGCCGTTGGCGGAGTTGGTGTCGCTTTGGTGGGCAGTTCGCCGTGCCTGGGCTTGGACGGTTGTTGTGGATCATCCGCATAGTATCCGTGCCGGTAGGCGAGCTTGATTCCCTGTGCGGCGGCGCTTCCTGACAGCTCCACGTGAATGTTGCGATAGTCGCCGTTCCACGTGTGATCGGTCGGATTGTAGGTCAGGGTGTAGTAGTTGGAGCCGGCGTCGATCGCCTTCGCGACCGCGTCCGAGAGCCCATTTGTGTTGTAGAAGGCGTGGCCTCCCGTGTCGTTGGCCATGGCGTCCATGGTCATGTGCTCCTGGGCCTGGCTCGTGCTGAACTTCTGCGCATCCTTCATGAAGGCCGATGGGTTGCCGCGTGCGTAATTCTTGTTTGAGTTCGAAGCATCGAACATCGGCGCCGTCATCAGGCCACGCGCGTCCACCGGATAGACCGCGGTCTGGGCCATGGTCAGAAGGTTCGTGGTCTCACGAAACTCCTCGTTGGAGTCCGCCATCACGGCGAAGGGGTCATTGAGCGTGGGGTCCGGCTCGATCTGCAACGGGAACGATCCGGAGAACCAGATGAGATTCTTTCGGCCAGGGAAGTTTGTGAGATAGTGCGCCAGGGCGTTGAACGCGTCCAGCGTGTACTGCGTGCGCATCTGCGTCTGCATCGACTCCTGCTCGGCCTCAAACTGCTGCACTGAGGCAAGAATCTCTGCGAACTGCGGATTGTTGCTGGCCATGGAGCCGGTGTCCTGCATCATGTCCGACATGCTCTGCGGTTGATCGCCAGCCCCGACCGGATCGTCCAGCAGAGTGGATCCGCGTGCTATCAAATGATGCTCAACCGCAGCCCGCAGGACCGCCGGGTCCGCGGTGAAGCCCTGCAGCATCACGAGCCGGTTCGTCAGACCAAAGATCGCCACGTCTGTCCCCGGCTTCTCATGCTTGATGTAGTCGAGCAACTGCTGCCGCACGAACATCTGATCCTTCATCGGCGTATTGAGTGCGTCGATGAGCAGGACGTTCAGCGTGCTGTCCGGCGCGACCGGAGTGTAGTCGGTGAAGATGCCGGGCGGCATTGGCGGTATCGGCGGCCCGGGTTTTTTATCCGATGCCGCGCTGTGCTCTTCGAAGTTGCGGATTGTCTGCGGCTTCTTCTGCTCGGTGAGCACGAAGTTCTGGGGTGTCAGGCCGTGGATGGCATGACCAGCTCTGTCCTCCACAACGACATCCACGATCACCAACTGCGTGCCGGTGTGCAGCGTTTCGGCGGTTACCGGTGCCGGTTTTGCGGTCTGCGCAGGCTGTGAACTCTGTGCGGTGCACAGAGTCATGGAGGCAATGAGCAGAAATGCAGGCATCGAGACTGAAACCAAGCCACGTGAAGAGGTCATTGAGAGGTCGCGGATTTTCATAGCAAAGGTGAGGCGTGCTGAAGCTCCGGAAAAGCGATTTATGGACGCTGAAACACCAGAGGGGAAGTTTAGTTGCCGGACTTACGGATGCGAAGAGGATTCTGAAGTGCCCGTTGGCACCTGACGCAGGCCGGCAGGTGCCGTGGCGTAGTCCGGCGGCGGGAGGTTGCTGACGGCAGAACTAGCGACCTCGACGGCACCGATTCGGCTGGAGCCTTTCTCCTCCATCCCGATACGGAAGAAGCTTTCACCCTTGGCGGGAGCGCTGACCTCGAGATGTTCGCGGAAGCCGAGTCTCTGAAAGTCCGCGTACTCCTGCGGGTGTGAGGTCGAAGTGCAGGGTGCTCGAGACGGTGTTGAGCAGCTTGCCGCGGCTGTCATAGACGAAGACCGCCACCTGCACGGCTCCCGACGCGGTGGCCGTTGGGCTCCTTCGGTCAATGAAAAGTAGCGGGCTGCCGCAGCGCAGTCGACGTCATAGCGGCGATAGGGCGGCTTCATCGGGTCTTTCGGATCGAGCCCGTTGTCTGCAGCGATGGTGTCCTCCGTTGACGTGGAGGCCGGAAGCACGCGCGTAGTAAAGGGGATGTCCTGTTGTGTGGGCGCACCGTGCACCATCGCCGTCGTGAATAGCGGCTCGACTCGACCCAGGGGGCGTTCGGATCTTCGCTCACCGAGGCCGTCCCGGTGTGATGCGCAGGAACCTTGAGGTTGTCAGCGAAATACCCGCGGCGGTAGGAGAGTTGCACGCCCTTGTAAGCCCCCGGATTCGCGAGCGCGATGCGGATGCTGCGCCACTCTCCGCCGGTCTTCTTTTCACTCGGAGAGTAGGAGAGCGTGTAGTAGTTTGCTCCGTCCTGGATGGCATCACCGACGGCCTTGGTGAGGTCGTTGCGATTGATGAAGGTTTCACCGCCTGTGTCGGATGCGATAGCGTCCATCGTCGCGTGTGCAGCCGCTTCGTTCGAATAAAAATTCGCAGAGGCCTGGGAGTAGGCCGTTCCCTGGTTGGGATTCATGGTTCCGCCCGGGGTGAACGCCGGATCCCCCTGAACGCCGCCTGGGTCGACCGGATAGACGGACACCTGCGCACGGGTCAACAGGTTGGTCATCTCCCGGTACATATCGCTGTCTACACCGGGGATGTCCGTGTTGTTCTGCATGGAGGCCGTGAAGTCGACGCCAAGAGGGAACGACCCGGAGAACCAGATGAGGTTTTTCCGGCCAGGAAAGTTGACGAGCCAATGTCCGAGCGAATCCAAAGCCTGGATCGTCTCGCCGATGCGCAATCCAGTCTGGGCGACACCGATCTGCTCGATGAATGTCTGGACGTCATTCGTCATGAGCGCGCTGGCATTGCTGCCGACCGCCGGCCCACCGCTAGGATCGGTGAGCGAGTCAGTCAGCGCCGCCAATGTCGGTGTTGCTGTTGTTCAGCAGTGGAGACGCGATTCCGCCTTTGACCCTGCCAAGAACCGTCCTTAACTGTCGCGGGTCCGAGGTGAAGCCCTGCAGCATGTACAGATGATTGGCGAGACCGAAGATTGCAATCCGAGTGCCTGCCGGTATGTGCTGCACGTAGTCGAGAAGCTGCTGGCGAAGATACGATTGATCGGCGAGCGGCGTGTTGAGGCCATCAATCAGCAGGATATTGAGCGGACCCCTGGCGGGTACGGGCGTGAAGTTGGTGAAGAGGCCCGGCGGCAGAGCCGGCATCTGCGGCGGTGCAGGCGGCACGGCAGGTGCGGCGTACTCCTCGAAGCTACCGCAGAGTTTGCTGCTTGCCGCTCTCTGCGAGCAGGAAGTCCTCTCTGGTCAGTCCGTGAATCGGCTTCCCACTCTTATCGCGAACGACGACGTCGACGACAACCAGCTTCGTGCCGGTGTGCAGCGTTGCAACGTTTGCTGGAGGGGCTTGCTGCCCGGAAGCAGGCTGGGACGATGCAGCCGTGATCTGCGCGTGGCAGGGAATCAGACACAGGCCGATGGCCGGTACGAGCAGAAACACACAGCGAGCGAGACGCGTCATGCGGAGCCTCAGGAGCCCTGAAATATTCAGCAACAAGCTGCGCCGAATACTACACTGCCTGGGGCTCGTACTCAGAAGACGTTGCTGCTGCAGCGATAGATTCAGTAAACGGTGCCCGCAGGACACCGCGTTCGGTGATGATCGCCGCGATGTACTTCGCCGGCGTCACGTCGAAGGCCGGGTTCTCAATGGCGACGCCGTCGGGCGTAACTCTGCGGCCATGGGCGTGCGTTACCTCACGCGCATCGCGCTGCTCGATGGGAATGCCTTTGCCGCTCGCGGTCTCGCGGTCGATGGTGTTGAACGGTGCGGCGACGTAGAACGGAATGCCGTGCTCCTTCGCCAGAATCGCCACGCCATAGGTGCCAATCTTGTTGGCCGTGTCGCCGTTGGCCGCGATGCGGTCCGCGCCGACGACGACTGCCGCAATCCTGCCCTGGCCCATGAAGTACGCCGCCATGTTGTCGCAGATCAGCGTCGTGGGGATGTTGTCCTTCAGGAGTTCCCACGCCGTGAGCCGGGTGCCCTGGTTGAACGGTCGCGTCTCGTCCGCGAAGACGTCGATCTTCTTGCCTGCCTCGACTGCCGCGCGGATGACTCCCAGCGCCGAGCCGTAACCGCATGCCGCGAGCGCGCCTGCGTTGCAGTGCGTCAGCACGGTCCCTTCTTCGGGCAGCAGCTCTGCGCCAAAGGCGCCCAGCCGGCGCAGGTTGGCGATGTCCTCGTCGTACAGCCGATTCGCCAGCGCCACCACCTGCCGCTTGATCTCCGGAATCGGTGTCTTCTTTGCCGCGAGCTCGTTGTACAGGTCGCGCACCTGCGCGATACCCCAGAAGAGGTTCACGGCCGTCGGACGCGTCTTCGCCAGCGTCTCGCAGATGACTTCGACCTCTTGATTCAACTCGGCAACCGTCGTCGCGGAGGAGCGGTCGATCCCCAGCGCTACACCCATCGCGGCCGAGACACCGATGGCCATCGCGCCGCGCACAATCATGTCCTTGATGGCCCGCGCGACCTCGGTGTAGTCCTTGGCGAGAACGTAGGTCTCTTCGTGGGGAAGCTTCGTCTGGTCCAGAAAATTGACGCCTTCAGGCGTCCACTCAAGCGTAGGAATCATCTCGTCTCTTAGTTTATCGAACCTTTGCCGCACTCGCTGCGCGCAGGCCACGGCTAGTGGAGAAACTTCTCCATGTGCCGGTAGCCATCTGTTCCGATGAACAACACCACGAAGACGGTGAGGTTATACGTCGCGTGCATCAGGACCGACGATGCCACCGAGTTCGTGCGCACCCGCACGAATGACAGCACAAGGCTGACGGCGTAAAGAATGCCGAGCGCTCCCCAGGCGTGCTGCAACTGACCTGCGTGCATCAGCGCGAAGGGGATGCTCGAGAAGATCGACGCGAAGATCAGCGCGGCTCGACTGTGCATCGACGAGCTCTGCCACTTCTGCAGACCTGCGGGTGTTCGTTCCAGCGCGAGCCAGTCGTACGCGATTGCCAGCGCCGGCAGAAGAAATCCGCGGAAGGCGATCTCCTCGGTAACCGGAGCCAGCAGGACTCCGAATCCGGTCATCAGCCACGCACCTCCGGTCGTGCGCAGCACCTGATCCAAAGGCGACGATTTCGGCTCGGCCACAAAACGCAGCGCAAACTGCGCCAGTCCGCTCATGCCGGCGCCGACGAGCATGATCCAGTACCACCAGCGCTTCGCTGCCAGGGCATTCCACTCGATGCCCCGCGAGAACGAGCAGTCCCACAGTCTCGGAAAAAGAACCCAGGCCACTGCGAGCGTCAGCACATACGACGCGGCCTGGCCCAGCATCGCCAGCCCCTGATGCGCCTTGATCTGCTCTTCGGTATGGAGGTGTGCTGCCGCCAGCACCGCAAGCACGCAGAGGCTGAGGCTCAGCCACGCGATGACGAAGAACAGCAGTGCGTGGCCGATGTGCGGAATGTGCTTGGCCGGTCCGTGATCCTGCGCGGGATCGGTATCGTGCTGGATGTCCAGCACCTTCGGTGCACCGACCTCGGATGTCGTCAAAGGGCTCATACTTTCGGCCTGCTAACGCGCGGAAGCCAATTCGCGCTCCGTGTTAACCGTCTTCGCTGGTTTCTTCCTGCCGGTTCCTTTCGTTGCGTTGGCCTCTGGTTTCTTCTTCGAAGGTGTCGGCACGCCGGTCTTCTTCTCCGGCGCTGCCCGCCTCACCTTCGGTGCCTTCCTGGCGAGATCAGGCAGTTGCGCCGGCGGCAGCGCCACGCCAGCCGAACCCTCTGCGCCCTCATAGTAGCGCGCCAGGAACCGGCCTGTGTGCGATTCCTCGTTGTGCGCCACTACCTCCGGCGGCCCCTGGGCGACGATGCGCCCGCCCCCTTCGCCACCCTCCGGCCCCAGGTCGATCAGGTAGTCGGCGTTGCGAATGATGTCCAGATTGTGCTCGATGATGATGACCGTGTTGCCTAAATCTGTGAGACGGTGCAGCACTTCGAGAAGCCGCCGTACATCGTCAAAGTGCAGGCCGGTCGTCGGCTCGTCCAGAAGATACAAGGTCTTGCCCGTTTGCCGCTTGCTCAACTCCTTGGCCAGCTTCATGCGCTGGGCCTCGCCGCCGGAGAGCGTCGTCGCCGACTGGCCGAGATGCACGTAGCCCAGCCCGACATCCACCAGCGTCTGCAGCTTCTGGTTGACTGCCGGAATGTCCTTCAGAATCGGCAACGCATCCTCAATCGGCAGATCGAGGATGTCGGCGATGGAGTATCCGTTGAATTTCACGCTCAGCGTCTCCTGGTTATAGCGCCGGCCATTGCAGACCTCGCACAACACGTAAACGTCCGGCAAAAAATTCATCTCGATGCGGCGCTGACCTTCCCCCTGGCACGCCTCGCATCGGCCGCCCTGCACGTTGAAGCTGAAGCGGCCCGGCTTATAGCCGCGTTCGCGCGACTCCGGCAGCATGGCAAAGAGATCGCGAATCGCTGTGAAGACGCCGGTGTACGTCGCGGGGTTCGAGCGCGGAGTGCGGCCAATAGGGGACTGATCGATCTGAATCACTTTATCGAGCTGGTCGGCGCCGTGAATCGCCTTGTACTCGCCCGGCTCCTCGCGCGATCCGTAGAGTTCCTTCGCGAGCGCCCGGTAGAGAATGTCATTCACCAGAGTCGACTTGCCCGAGCCGCTGACGCCCGTCACAACCGTCATCACGCCCAGCGGAAAGTGCGCGGTGATGTTTTGCAGATTGTGCGAGCGCGCGTCCTCGACTGAAAGCCAACGTCCCGTCGGCGAACGCGGAGCCTCACTCGGCCGCGTCACAATGTCGATCTCGCCCGACAGATATTTGCCGGTGATCGAGGCCGGGTTCGCCATAATCTCCGCCGGCGTACCCGCGGCGATCAGCTGACCGCCGTTCTTGCCCGCGCCCGGTCCGAGGTCCAGCACGTAATCCGCGTGACGAATCGTGTCCTCGTCATGCTCGACCACCAGCACGGTGTTGCCCAGGTTGCGCAGGTTTTCGAGCGCCGAGATCAGCCGCTGATTGTCGCGCTGATGCAGGCCGATGGACGGCTCATCGAGCACATAGAGCACGCCGCGCAGCCGGGAACCGATCTGCGTCGCCAGCCGGATGCGCTGACCCTCGCCGCCGCTCAGTGTCGCCGCACTTCGATCGAGCGACAGATAACCTAGGCCAACGGCGTTCAGAAACTCCAGCCGTTCGATGATCTCGCGCTGCAGCCGGTCAGCGATGAGCCTGTCCCGCCCGACGAACTGCATCGACCGCGCACCCATCATCGCCCGCTCCAGCGACAGCGCTGTAAACTCCGCAATCGACACCGACCGCCGCGAGTTGGAAGACGTCATCGGTTCAACGTCGCGGTCGTCGCGATTCACCGGCGGATGCTCCGCCGCATCCGCGATTGGAATCGTCACCGCGAGCGACTCCGGCCGCAGCCTGCGCCCGTGGCATCGCGGACATTCCGTCGCGGACATGAACTGCATCATGTACTCGCGATAGCCCTCGGACTTCGTCTCTTCGAGCGTGTCGCGCAGCCAGGGAATGATGCCGTGAAAGCCCGTGCGCGCAGCCTCCGGACGTGGAGGACCGTAGAGCAGAAGCTCCTGGTCAGCCTTCGAAAGCTCCTGAAATGGCCGCTTCAGATTGATCTTGTACTTGTCCGCCGCAAGCTTGATCAGCCGCTGCAGATACTGCGAGGCAGACCCAGGCCCCATCGCGCCGTCGAGCAATGGCTTGGACCAGTCGGTGATCGTCTTCGCCGGATCGAAATCGTAGATCGAGCCCAGGCCGTGACACTCCGGGCATGCGCCGTAGGCCGAGTTGAAGCTGAAGCTGCGCGGCTCCAGCTTCGGCACGTTGATGCCGCAATCCGGGCACGCCATCGAGGAGCTGTACAGCGTCTCGTGATACACGCCGCCCGGCGCCTGCAGGCCGATGAGGACAAGCCCATTCGCCAGTTGCAGCGCGGTCGTCACGGCCGCCTGCAGCCGCCGTGTATCCAGCGGGGCTCGTCCGTCGCCGTTGGGCTCGAGCATCGGCTTCAGGATGATTCGGTCGACGATCGCCTCAACCGTGTGGTTCTTGCGCTTCTCGAGGCGCATCCCCTCTTCGATCTCGGTGATCTCGCCATCGATCCGGACGCGGTAGCCTTTCTTATCGAGCGCCTCGAGTTCTTCGCGGAACTCGCCCTTGCGCCCACGCACCACCGGTGCCAGCACAGTAATGCGCTCGCCCGGCGACTCCGTTTGGTTGCGCTCCACAATCTGCGCGACGATCTGGTCCGCGCTCTGGCGTGAGATTGGCCGGTGGCAGTTCGGGCAGTGCGGCTGACCCACGCTCGCCCACAGCAGGCGCAGGTAGTCGTAGATCTCGGTGATTGTCCCCACGGTCGAGCGCGGCGACCGCGAGGTGGTCTTCTGCTCAATCGAAATCGCCGGGCTCAGGCCCTCGATCGAGTCCACATCCGGCCGTTCCATCTGGTCGAGGAACTGCCGCGCGTACGCCGAGAGCGTCTCCACGTAGCGGCGCTGACCTTCGGCATAGATGGTGTCGAAGGCGAGCGAGCTCTTGCCCGAGCCTGAGAGGCCAGTGACGACCGTCAGCGTATTGCGCGGAATAGAGACCGAGACGTCCCGCAGGTTGTGCTGCCGGGCGCCGCGCACATGAATGTGGGTGAGACTCATAGGCGTGCAGTGGCCGATTCCGGCCATCATCCTAGGATACAGTCTCCCTGCCTACAGCACTTCCGTTGCGCCCTTTTGCGTCTTTCCTCAGCGTCCATAGCGTTGAGGCCTTTCGCGTCCGGGCGAAGGCTGACGGTTCCCGCACAGTCCTTTGGTCGAACCCGAGTCGCACACGCACGTAATGACCCGCGCGGGGAATCGCGAACGCCAATAGTGGGTGCTAGTTTTCCAGAGACACGGCGGTCCGTTGGCCTCAGACTTGTCTGTGGTCGGCACGTCCAACGGTAGAACGCCGCAGCGCGCCGCCTCAGTCGCGAGCTTTAGAGGCGGACGGGCTGGAAGGACGGAAGATGCTGATCTCGTTGATGTTAGGCTGCGCAGTCCTCGCTTCGCTGGCGTTTGGTGTTCTCTCGGCTTATGCCGTATGCCTCGGATTCTTCCGACTGATGGCGGGCCGGGCGAGCTCGGCTGCTGCCCACCACGTTATCGAGCCTGCCAAGGCTGAGGTTTAACCCGCAGCTTTGCCTGCCCCACGCGCAGATTCTCTGCGCTCTCTCGACAAAACCGTTCCACGTGAAACAAGAGCAAAATCGCGCCTACTGTGGCGCCGATGATCCCTGTGGGTTCGCCTGCGGATTTGCCGTCTTCTTCTGCTGCAATAGCTTCAGCTCTTCGTAAATCTGCTCCGGCGTCTTCACCCCATCGGGCGAGCTCTGATTGGCCGTCGCGGTCGCCGGCGGCGCTGTGTTGGGGTTGTTGTCCGGAGGCGTCTGGCTCGTGAACCCGGCCGTCGTGCTTCCAGCCGGTGGCGGATTCGGAGCGTCCACGATGCCGCTTACCGGCTGCGCCACTGAGGGCGTTGGCAGCGAGCTCAGCGGAACAGAGTTGGTGACCGGCACAGTCGAGGCCGTCGGCGAGATGTTGTTTGGGTTGCCGAGCACATTGTTCAACGGCTGCGGCATACTCGGCGGGGTGGAGGGGACGGAGGCCGCAACTGGAGCCACCGCAGTTGCGGGAGCTGAAGTTGCGGCGGGCGTTGCAGTCTGGGCCTGTGTCACTGGCTGCGCGGCGCCCGGAAGCGGAAGCTCGGGCTCGGTCTCGGTCACGTCATAGCTCGGCGAACTTGGCGGCGGCGGCGTCGGGCCTCCGGTCTGCGGGGTCAGGACCAACTGTTCGGGCGCATGAGTTCGGCTCTCCTGCAGCAGAATATTGGTTCCGGTGCCGTCGAGAAGTGTCTGGAGAACCGTGGCGGCTGGCGCCGGGCCATAGCTGCCGAAGACTCGCTGGTCCGCAACGCCGCCCACAATCTTCATTCCGGTCTGCCGCGAGATGTCGCGCAGGATCTGGTTCAGGCTCGAATTATCTGCGCGCACTTCCAGCATCCCATTTGCGTAGGTCACGCGTGCTCGATGCCGCTGGAGGGTGTCGGCGCGCGTGGGTGCTGCCGCGATTGGCGGAGACATCGCGTTCGGGTTCGAGATCGATGTCGTCGGCGTCGGCGGGAGCCTCGATCCTGTTTGAGCAGACCCCGTCACTCCAATTCCGCACACAAGTCCGGCGATGATCAATCTGTACGCCGTCATTCGTCTCCGTCCGCAAATCATCGTCCTAGTGGGACGTGGCGGCAACAGTGCGGGTAGCTTGGAGGCCAGCATCGCCTTCAGAATATCGCTTGTCGTTGATTGCTGGACGCCGATTGCTGGACTCCGCGCCCCGCCCACCCGTATGCTGAGGCAGCCGAGCGACATCCGCCCGAAGGAGGCATTTCTTGCGTCTCGTGCCCTGCACATGCACCGCACGCCCTCGGTCCCGTATCGGAGCCTTCCTCTGTCACAGCCTGCCGGCACTGCTTGCTTTCTCCTTCGCCGGCCAGGTGTACTCCCAGGCTGCGCCGTCCGCCTGCACTACGCAGTCCGCCATGACCGACGACATGCGGCAGTCCCTCGCCGACACTGCGCTCGCCCTGGCGATGGCCATCAAGGCCAACGATACGGAACGCGTACGCTCGATGAGCGCGCCGGAGATCGCCTCGAACTTCGACTCCACCGTCTTCGTCATTCACCAGACCTCCAATGCAATCGCCAATGACACCCTGCGCGTGACGCAGCTTTATCGGCTCGATGCCAGTTCCCGCAAGGCCGATGACTCGGCGGAGGCAGACTTCGGATGCGCGCTTGCCGGCACCGCGGATGAGGTTGACTTTGCGATTCCGGGCCTCCCACCCGGCGTCTACGCCTTCGCTATCGTCGAAGCCACCGGCGACCGTTCCTGGCTACTTCCCATCCTCATGGAGCAACAGGGAACAGCGTGGAAGATGGCCGGGTTCTACCCTCACGCGCGCACCGTCGCAGGACACGATGGTCTCTGGTATTGGACCACTGCCCGCGCGGATGCAAAGGCCGGTAAGAAGTGGCTTGCATGGGTGCTGTACGGCGAGGCTGACCAACTTTTGCGACCCGCGAACTTTATCACCAGCACACACCTCGACCAGCTCCGCAGCGAGCGCCGCAGCAATGCGCCCGGCGAGCTTGGTGAGGGCATCAGTCCGGAGGCGCCGTTGGTCATCAAGGCCAAGGACGGTTCGGAGTTCCGCTTCACTTCGCTTGGCAGCGTAGCCACGGAGGACGGCAGATCGCTCAATCTTGTGCTGCACTACCGTGTTGATTCTATTGGCGATCCCGGCTCGGCCAACACCCGCAATACGGCAGCGGCGTCGGCACTCCTGACCGCGCATCCTGAGTTGCGGGAGGGTTTTTCGAGTGTCAGCATTTTCGCTGAGGCCCAGGGGCAGACTCCCTTTATCACCGAACAGAGCCTCGGTGAGATTCATTAGGAATACCGCTTTCCGGCGCATTTCCGGCTAGTATGCTGAAGAACGGAATTACAGCGGAGGAAAGAAAGAAATGGCCAACGCACCAAAGTCGCTCGCCGATGCTATCCGCCAACGGCGCGCGACCCCCAGCTTCGATGGCGAGCCGATTCCTCCCGGCGATCTCCACCAGATTCTCGAGGCTGGACTCCATGCGCCCAGCGGATACAACATGCAGCCGTGGCGCTTCATTGTGGTGCAGCATCCGGAGCAGCGCCGCCGCCTGCGCGCTGCCAGCTACAACCAGGCCAAGGTGGAAGAAGCGTCGGCCGTGATCGTCGCCTGCGGAGACCGGGACGGCTGGCGTCGCGACCTCGATGAAATGCTGCGCATGGGCCGCGCTGCCGGCATGCCCGAGAGCTACGCCGCGCAGGCTGCGACCAGCGTCCCAGCCTATCTCTCCAGCTTTTCGCACGATCAGATGACCGCGTGGCTCAACAAGCAGGTTATGGCGGCGGTCACGTCGATGATGCTGATGGCCGAGGTGCTCGGCTATGACACCGCGCCGATGGAAGGTTTTGAGCAGAGCAAGGTCTGCGAGACGCTGCGTCTCCCCATGAGCTACTGGGTGGTTTCTCTGCTTGGCATCGGACATCTCAAGGGACCCGACAAGTTCAATGGCGGCCGCTTCGACATTTCGCACACCGTCTTCGCCGAGGAGTTCGGCAAGCCGTACCGCTAGTTGTTCCTGCACCCTTCGTGCGCTCGCACGGTGCACCTCTCGCCTGTACAGTGAATCCAAGAGACATACGGTTGCGAGGAGTTGCGTTTCAAGATGAGAACGCTGGGGCGTCTTGTGCTTGTTGTGCTGGTGCTGGGGGTTCTCCTGGGCGTCACGTTTTACCTTCGTCCGCTCTGGGTATTGCAACAAGGCACACACTTTGGTCTCTTCCTCTCGCGGGTGCAAAGCAACTACGTGCTCACTCCCGAAGGCCGGGTGCACTACTACGAGGCCGAGCCGCGCATCCCCGGCGGCGGCATCCCAATTGTTCTGGTGCATGGATTGGGCGACCGCGATGAGGCCTGGGCGCCCATGCTGAAGCGCCTGAAGCGCGCCGGGTTCCACGTCTATGCGCCGGATCTGCTCGGATACGGCCGTTCGCCGAGGCCGCAGGACGGCGATTACTCGATCTCTGGCCAATCGAAGTTCGTCTACGACTTCATCCAGTCGCTTGGTCTGCAGAAGACCGACCTCGGTGGCTGGTCGATGGGGGGTTGGATTGCGCTGAAGCTGGCGCTCGATCACCCGGAGCTCATCGATCGCGTCGTCGTCTACGACTCGGCCGGCACACGGTTCCAGCTCAATGAACCCAAAAAGCTTTTCGAGCCGCAGACGACGGACGACGTACAGCGCCTCTTTTCCACGATGGAGCCGAATGAGAAGCCATTGCCATTGTTCATTCGCCGCGATCTTCTGCGCGCGATTCAGAGCTATCAGTGGACCATCGATCGCAATCTCAGCTCGATGACCGAGAACGATCTGCTGGAGAGCCGCCTGCCGTCGCTGACCGAGCCGTTGCTCATCGTCTGGGGATCGGACGACCACCTCATCCCGCTCGCGGTCGGCGAGCAGATGCATCAACTCGTTCCGCGCTCCGAACTCGATGTCCTCGTGGGCTGCGGGCATCTGGCGCCGAATCGCTGCTCCAGCCGGGCAGCCTCGGCGACGGCGGACTTCCTGAAGGCCAATCCGGTGCCCTCAGGCAGCGTGCGCACGCTGCAGTCGATGCACTAGCGCGGTTCGCCGGCACCCCAGACGAACGCGTCCTTCTGCGGCAGCCCGATGTGCTGGAGCACGCGGTCGACGAAGTTTCGCGCCACGTCCTCCATCGTCTTCGGCTGGTTGTAGAAGGTGGGAATGACCGGGAAGACGGTCGCCCCGGCCTCGGTAACGGCGGCCATGTTGCGGATATGAATGAGGTTGAGCGGTGTCTCCCGGACGCAAAGCACCAGCCGCCGCCGCTCCTTGAGGCAGACATCCGCCGCGCGTTCCACGAGGTTTCCGGCGAGTCCATGGGCGATTCCAGCGAGCGTGCCCATGGAGCAGGGAAGCACGATCATCCCGTCCGAGGGGTACGATCCGCTGGCGATCGGGGCCCCCACATCCTCGTGGGCATGCTGAAGGATCTTTTCTGCGCCGCTCGCACCTGAACTGCCGAAAACCTTTTCCACCAATGAGTTACGGCCGCTGACTCCGGTTTCTTCGGCCAGGACGCGTAGTGCGCTGGGCGATACAACGAGGTGAACACGCCCCACCCGTGCGTCCGATGCCAGAACCCTGAGCATCTCAAGAGAAAGTATGCTTCCGCTCGCACCAGTTACGGCCAGTGTCAGTGTTTTCAGTGCGTTGATTTCCTGCTGGCTCATCCTGCGTCATTATCATCTACAGACAGTTGTAAAGACCGGCGTTTCTGGAAAACTGACAGCGACAATTGATGAGCAACGCTGTTTATTGTTTCCATGGCAGCACTCCGCGAAATTGAGTTTAATCTCCGGACGGCTACCTCGGATGCGGGCCTAAGGTCCCTGCCGAACGCTATGAAACGTCTCGCCAGAGTCGTTATGTTGGTGGCCGCCGCCCTCGCCGCAGTGGCCGGTGTGTCTGCGCGCGCGTCGGTCGCCGTGTTGCTCGAGCAGCCTTACGGCGCTCTCAACGTGTTCAACCCGACCGGCCATGAAGCTATTTACCTGGATCACGTCTGCGCGGCCTCGCCGCTTGAGTTGCGCGCCTGCAGGCCCGGCGAACTCGGCGTAGTCATCAGCCGCTATGACGACATCTCCCACCATGACTGGATCGCGATTCCGCTGCTGCCCTACTTGTACGCGGTGGACTCCCCGGCGGACATCCCGCAGACCGTAAACCGCGAGCAGGTGAGTCTGCTTCGTGAACTGTACCGCCGCCACGCGCTGGAGTCGGTGGCACCCGATCTTCCCGACGGAAGCGCTCCGGCCGGCAACTGGTACGAGCTCGTCGGCTCGGCCTATGACCGCGGCATCTATGGCTTCAGCCTTGCCACGACGCCGGAGCAGGATGCTGGTCTGATTGCTATGTTCAACGACCGGCGCAATGTGCAGCGCTATAACGGCGCGTTCCGCAACTGTGCGGACTTTGCCCGAACCACCATCAACTTCCTCTATCCGCACGCAGTCCGCCGCAACTACGTCGCGGACTTCGGCCTGACCACCCCCAAGTCGGTTGCGCGCGGGCTTTCCCACTACGCCTCAAAGCATCCCGAGCTTGAGTTCCATGTCTTCCAGGTTCCGCAGATTCCCGGCTCCCTGCCGCGTTCGCACGATGTGCAGGGTGTGACCGAGAGCCTGCTGAAGCGCTACGGCATTCCTCTCGTCATCCTTTCGCCGATCGCGACCGGTGTCGTCTTCATCGC
This sequence comes from uncultured Acidobacteriaceae bacterium, assembly GCA_963729675.1. Lineage (GTDB taxonomy): Bacteria > Acidobacteriota > Terriglobia > Terriglobales > Acidobacteriaceae > Granulicella. Next base: position 108,115 of record CAVSOV010000004.1, on the reverse strand, counting down.
GTACATGGGGCATGGCCGCTTTGATATGCCGCGGCACGCTCCGCTGCTCGATCTGCATCCACCGATGCTCGACGTCGAAGACGCGATGACGATCGACGTCCCGGAGCGCGACCCTCCGGCGTCGCTGCCGCTGGCCACCCCCTCGGGCGTGGCCCCGCGCCCCGCGCTGCCATCCACCCTGGTGAACCACGAGGGGCCGCCGGCGGCATTCGATACGCCGCTGATCGGACCGGTCGAGAGATTTCCAATTGAGTTGTTCGCTAACCCCACTACCGACTAAGCTGTGAGCTAGCCGTAGGCTGCCGTTCTGTCATCCTATTGTGGGGATTCGTGCGACGATGGACTTTCGCGAGCAGCCGCTGGGCAAAAACGTGCGCTTCCTGCTTCCTTCGCTCAAGCTGAAGGAACCTTGTCCTGGCGGCGGCACCATCGAACAATCCGTCCACGTCTATCTGGTCGATCACTTCGGTGGCTACACCGCCGGCTCGTCCACTGTCGCCGGCTACTGGCGAGAGGAGGACGGGAGCCAGTCCTACGGTGAGCATAGGGAATTTACCGTTGCGCTGCCCAACGATCGCGGTCTGCCCGACCTCAAGCGCTTTCTGGCGCTCACTGCACGCCGGCTCTGCGAGTCCTGCCTTTACGTTGAGGTCGCCGGTAGCGCTGTGCTGCTTTACAGTGCCGAGGACGAAGACCTCGAGGCAGATCAATGCCTGGCAGCCTCCTCGATCGACGAGGAGCCCTCCTGAGCGGCTTCGAGAGAGCTACAGGTCCGCGTCCTCGGCCAGCACCCGCTCGAAGATCGCATCCACATTCCTGAGCTGCCGCTGGTAGTTGAAGACGTCGGCCAACTGTTCCTGGGAGAGCCGCGCGCTGATCTCCGGATCGGCTGCGACAAGCTCCTTGAAGTTCTTGTCGTTCGTCCAGGCGTCCATGGCGTGTCCCTGGACCAGCCGGTAGGCGTCCTCGCGACTCATTCCGGCTCCTGCCAATTCCAGCAAAAGTTGGCCGGAGTACACCAGCCCATGGGTCAACTCGAGGTTCTTCAGCATTCGCGCCGGATAGACCAGCATCCGCTCGATCATCGTCGCCGTCTTGTCCAGCAGATAGTCGGTCAGGGTGGTCGAATCGGGCAGAACCACGCGCTCGGCCGAGGAGTGCGAGATGTCGCGCTCGTGCCACAGGGCCACGTCTTCCAGCCCTACCTGCGCATTGGCCCGGACGACGCGCGCCAGCCCTGAGATCTGCTCCGCGGTAATCGGGTTGCGCTTGTGCGGCATCGAGCTGGAGCCCTTCTGCTTGGGGGAAAAATACTCCTCGGCCTCGCGGACCTCCGTGCGCTGCAGGTGCCGCACTTCGGTCGCAATCTTATCCAGGGACGAACAAAGCACCGCCAGCACGCATAGATAGGCCGCATGGCGGTCGCGCTGCAGCACCTGGGTCGCAACGGCAGCCGGGCGCAGCCCCAGCTCCTTCAGGATCGCTGCCTCGTGTGCGGGCTCCAGGTGCCCAAACGTACCCACGGCCCCGGATAGCTTGCCCACCCTCAGGTCGTCTGCCGCGGCGTCGAACCTTCGCAGGTTCCGGCCCATTTCCGAGTACCAGAGCAGCAATTTAAGCCCGAAAGTCGTAGGTTCTGCATGTACTCCGTGCGTTCGGCCGATGGTTGGGGTGTGTTGGAATTCAATTGCCCGCTTGCGCAAAGTGTCGCGAAGCCGGACAATCTGAGCACGAATCAAGCCAGAAGCTTCAGCAAGTGCAAGGGCCTGCGCCGTATCTACTACGTCGGTGGAGGTTAGACCGTAATGGAGCCATCTCGCCTCGGGCCCAACTTTTTCGGCTACCGCTGTCGTAAATGCCAGTACATCGTGACGCAGTTCTGTTTCAAGCTCATTAATGCGTTCCACGGTAAATCCGGCGCGTGCACGCAGCGCGGCCGCAGCTTCAGCGGGGACAACTCCCGCACGTGCGAGCGTCTCGGTCGCCGCAAGCTCCACGCGCAGCCAGTTTTCATACCGGTTGCGTTCGGACCAGACCGAGGCCATCTGCGGACGGGTGTAACGGGCAATCATTGGTTCTCCAATGGATGAGGGGGATGATATGGAAGCTAAAGCAATGGCAACAGCAACTCTGAGCTCCGCGGCTAGCATCGCAGCCACAAGAGCCCTTCAAAATCGGAACGTCCTTTCCAGTGTAGCGGTACCTGCACTTGGAGAATTAAATCGCAAATCGTTGCGCGATAGAATGGAGAACACTCTCATGGAAGAGAACGGCCACGCGAACGGAAACGGTGCTATCGAGATTCCCCGCTTGCGGGAACTCGCGGAGTTCCGTTTCCAGTTGCGTCAGTTCCTCAGCTTCAGTGAGATCTCATCGGAGCGCCACGGGATCCAGGCCCAGCAGTATCAACTTCTGCAGGTTATCGCCGCAGCGCCTTCGGGTCAGCCGGCGTCGGTCAGCTACCTTGCAGACCGGATGGTGCTTCGCCACAACAGCACCGTGGAGCTTGTGGATCGTGCGGAGCGCGCCGGACTCGTTCGCCGTCACACTGACGAACGCGACCTTCGGCGCTCCATCATCAAGCTCACTCCGACGGGCGAGCAACTGCTGCGTATGCTCGTCGCCGAGCATGTTCAGGAGCTGGAGCGCCTTGGGGAGCGCATCATCCACTCGCTGCGTGCCGTTAGCAATGGAGACCAGACGCTGTCTGCCGAGAGCGCTGGCACTGTCTGAGCATTATTCGCTGACACCGAACAGCTCCGCCATCTCGGCGTGGAGGAACCCACGCCCCGGCCTGTACGGCTGGACCCACTTGCCGTCGATCACGAATTGGGGGATGGCGCGCTTTCCGGTGTTGCGGATCACTTCGTCGGCCGCTCCTGGCGTGCGCTCAATGTCGATCTCCTCGAACGGAATCGAGTGCTTGGTCAGAAATCGTTTGGCCTCGCGGCAGTCGCGGCACCAGTTGGCTGTGTAGAGAAGAAGACCCATACATCTATTTTCTCCGATTCATCCGATGCGAGCACGTTCGAGCGCTACTGTTCGTGGTAGTTGCGCATGAGTCCGCCGTCGATAAAGTAGGTGGATCCAGTCACATACGCCGCCTCGTCCGAGGCAAGCCATGCCACCAGCCCAGCCACCTCCTCCGAGGTTCCCATCCGTCCGAGCGGAATGTTCTCGAGCAGCGGGTCCAGCTTGGTCTTGTCTTCAAGCAGGGACTTGTTGATCGGCGTGATAATCGCGCCCGGCGCAACGTTGTTGACCGTAATCCCCAGGGGCCCAAGCTCCACGGCGAGATCGCGCATCAACATCCGCAGGCCACCCTTCGCCGCGCAGTAGCTCGGGAAGTGCGGGAACACCATGTCCTCATGAACGGATGAGATGTTGATCACGCGGCCCGGCTTTTTCGCGTCGCGCAGCTTGCGCACAAACGCCTGCGTGAGAAAGAACGCGCCCTTCAGGTTTGTATCCATCACCGCGTCGTAGTCGGCTTCGGTCACGTCCCAGAACTCCGCGCCCTTCTCGATGCCCGCGTTGTTCACCAGGATGTCGCAGCCGCCAAGCTGCGACCACGCCTGCTCGATCAGATTATTCGTGTCCGCGATCTTGGTTACGTCGGCCTGCACGATGATCGACTTCGCCCGCGCATTCGGCGCCTGGATTTGAGCCTGCGTCTCCTTCGCTCCATCCTCGTGGCCGCGGTAGTCGATCACCATGGCCGCACCCTCGCTCGCCAGGCGCACTGCGATCGCCTGGCCGATGCCGGAGGACGATCCCGTGACCACGGCCACCTTGCCGTCGAAGCGTTGGGGCATAGTTAGCTCGCCTTTTTGGACGAGCGCCGCGAGTGCGATTTGCTCGATCTTCCGCTGGAACTGCTCTTACGTTTTGAGCTCTTCGCCGAGCTTTTGCCTTCCTTCTCGCGCAGAATCTCCTTCGCGTTCTCGAGCGCCAGTTTGCGCTCTGCCGAAAGATTCTTTCCGCCGCGATTCTCATAAAAGCTGAGCATCCGCATCGCCTGTCCGGTTCCTTCCGGCGAGACGGACTTCTTGTCCAGCCCTTCCGCGATCTCTTTGGCGGATTTCTTGAACAGTCCTGGCGCCGGCTTCGTCGAATCTGTCTTCACCTTCGCCGACCACCGCCGCGACGGTGGCGTCGCCGAACGCCTGCCGGACTTCGTGGGGTAGGTGCTCTTTGCCGTGGATCGCGTTGAGGATGATTTCGTCGAAGACTTCGCGCGGGACGTGCGTGCGTTTCTGGTTGCCATGGTGTTGCCTCCATCACAGAGTTTGATGCGGGTCAGACGGTGCTCGCGTTGGCTCGACGGCGCCGAAAGAAATCTGACAGCATCGCGCCGCACTCCTCCGCCAGCACGCCTTCGACAACCTCAACGCGGTGGTTCAACGCCGGATGGTTCACCACGCTCAGCACGCTCCCGCACGCTCCCGCCTTCGGATCGCGCGCCGCATATAGGAGCCGTCCAATCCGTGCGTGGAGAATCGCGCCCGCACACATCGCACACGGCTCGAGCGTGCACACCAGCGTGCATCCCGTCAGCCTGTAATTTCCGAGCGCGCGTCCAGCCTCGCGCATCGCCACAATCTCGCAGTGCGCCGTCGGGTCGCTGTCCTGGATGACGCGATTCCATCCGCGCCCCAGGACCGTAACGCCATCTGGAGCCACGACGACCGCGCCCACCGGAACTTCACCCGCAGCCTCCGCGGCGCGCGCCTGCTCGATCGCAAGCTGCATCAGCTCGGCGTCGCTTAGTCGAATCGCAGACGAGGGCAGGGAACTCATTCGAGTGTCGTCAAATCTAGCTTACGACTGTGGCCGAAGCTGCTCGTTATCTGGCCGCGACCACAGCTGATTGAAGTCCAGCTCGAACCGCCTCAGGCTCGCCGCATCGTGCGTCAGGACCAGGTCGTTATCCTGATGCTTCAGCGCACTCGCCGAGAAGTTCGCACTCCCGGACCGCAGCGTCTGCCCATCCACCGCATAGGACTTCAGGTGCATCAGCACGCGCGAGTGCTTGATCCTGCACCTCAACATTCGGCGTCGCAGCCAGCCGGGCAATCACGGCCTCACTGCTCGTGTCCGGAATTTCCTCTTCCGCGAAGAACCCATCCGCGTACTGGACGTCCCGCTTGCGCCCGCTCGGCTTCGGCGCGCCATCGTGCTTCGCCGCGCGCTCCAGTTCGTCGTTCGACTGGCCGCGGTCCAGGTACACTCGCACCCTCACACCGCGCCGAGCAGCAACGGCAATCGCATCACCCACAGCCTCATCCGTGAAACTGAAACCGCACAGGTCGATGCTCTTATGCGCCGACCGCAGCAGCGCAAGATCGTAGTGCTCCAGGTTCTCCGTCGGCGAGTAATGCGTCTCCACCGCCGTACCCGGGCTCGGTGCCGCCGCCGAAATCCATCCGCCCGGACTCACCGGAACCTGGCAGCCGCACAACACCAGAGCACAACGCACCTAACGCAATCGAAGATCGAGAAAGCCCAGCCATCACCTCTGAGTCTAGAGACGGCTCAACCTGTGCAAGCCACCTGAGGACTCAAGTTCGGCAACGGCCCTCCGTGGTATTTCAGGCGGGCTCCTGCTGGGTCATGCAGTGCAACGCGCCCAGCCCCCAGATGAGGTCCGTGCAGTGGATCCCTGTCACCACGCGATCCGGGAAGCACTCGGCGAGCGTGTTCAGCGCGATGCGATCGTTCGGGTCGTTGAACGTGGGCACCAGCACGAGCCCATTGGCGATGTAGAAGTTTGCATAGCTCGCGGGAAGGCGCTGCCCTTCGAAGAGGACGGGTGCGGGCATCGGCAGCGTCTTGATCTCAAACGGCTCGCCCCGCAGATTGCGTGCCGCATGCAGCCGCTCCAGATTCTCCGCGAGCGGCAGATGATTCTCGTCCGCCGTGTTCTCTTCGATGGCGGTGAGGATCGTGTTCTCGCCCACGAAGCGCGAGATGTCATCCACATGCCCGTGCGTGTCATCGCCCGCGCATCCGCGATTCAGCCAGATCACCTTCTCGATGCCGAGATACTCTGCGAACGCCTGCTCTAACTGCTCGCGCGAAACACCAGGATTGCGCTGTTGCACCTCGCTCAGCAGACACTCCTCCGTCGTCAGCAGAACGCCCGCTCCATTGGTATCAATGCTTCCGCCCTCTAACACCAGCCGATGATCCGTGCCGTCGGCGAGCGTCACATGCGGCTCGAAGCTCCGCATGCCGTACAGCTTCGCTACGTGCTCTGGGATCAGATCATCGTTGTGCCAGTTGTCATACTTGGCCCACGCGTTGAATTTCCAGTTCGTGATCGCCGACTTGCCCTCGGCATTTTTTACGAAAATCGGTCCCGAATCGCGCAGCCATACGCGGTCCGTGCGCCACAGATGAAAGTGCAGCCGCGCCAGATTCGCTCCCTGCCGCCGCAGCGACCCGGTCGCGCGCTTCTCCGCTGCCGCATCGTTCACAAGAATGTGCACATCTTCGACACTCGAAAGCAAGCGCACAATCTCGCAGTACACCCATGGAATCGGCTGAAATTTGCCAGGCCAGTCCTCAGGATTATGCGGCCACGCAATCCACGTAGCACCATGGGGAGCCCACTCGGCGGGCATACGATAACGTGCGTTTTGCAGTTGCGACATTCACCTCTATTGTCGCAGAGCAGCCCGCAGAAACAGCAATGCGCCGCCTGCGCTGGCAAGCGGCGCCTTTGTAGAGATTTCGTTACTTGGGAATCGCCTTCGTATCCTCTGGCGTCCGCGGGTTGTACTTCTTCGCGAGCTCCGGCGTGGAGATCACCTCATCCGGCTTCGGGTTCACCGCCTTCTCCACCTCCACGCCGATCACGTACGCCGGCCCGAACATGTTGCTGGTGAAGAACACCATCGACTTGTCCGGCGAGAAGCGCACGTTTGGCTCGAGGTGATAGTCATGCCACGCCATGTTCACCATGTGCTCGGCGGTGAAGTAGCCTGGCTGGAAGAAGTCCGGATCGTTCAGCGCGCCGGTGGTGTTGACAAGGTGCGGATGCAACAGCTCGATCCACTCGCCATCGGGAGCCTTCGCAACCTGGCCCGAGTCGCCGCCGTCGCCGCAGAAAAGATCGAGGTCCTTCGTCAGGTTGAAGTGGATCGACCAGTCGTTGCGCTCCATGTGGTAGGCCGTGCGCCGCCCGTTGGCGAGGTCGTAGCCGGCGAGGTAAAAGTCCTGTCCCTTGATGGGCTGCCAGTCGTACCAGATGGTCTTGCCGTCAAGGCCCCAGAACTCATGCCCCGCGATCTCCATGGCGATGCGCCGCTTGTGAATCAGCGTATTGTGCGTGCCGTCGGTGTGGATCATCCAGATGCGGTCTACCTTCTGCCATGGCCCTTCGTGGCAGTACATCAGCAGTGTCGGGTCGGTCGGCGAAAAGAGCAGGTGGTTCACCCAGTCGGTCGAGTGCAGCAGCGGAGTCAGCTTTCCGGTCTTCAGCTCGATCGTGTACAGCGTCAGCGGAATCCGCGCCGCCAGCCGCTGCTCCATCATCTGCCCCTTGTTCAGCGGCTGCACCAGAGGCCCCGCCTGCCCTCGCGGGTTCACGCGATTCTGGCCGTAGTTCACGGCATCAGGGTTGTCGTTGATCGTGCCTGCGCCCAGTGTCTCGTCGGCATTGATCGTCGCGACGTTCATCCCTTTCGGCAGATCGCACAGCCGCGTCACCTGCTTGGTGTAGACGTCGGCCTTGTAGAGCGTAATAACGTGCGTGTTGGGGTCGGCCTGGCTGTAAAAGACCGAGTTCGTCGCACGCCCGGCGATGATCGCATGCACCCCGCCAAACCGGAACTGCTGATTGTCCTCGCTTGCAGGACGCGGCGGATTCGGCACGATGAGCCAGGTCTTCTTTGTCGCCAGATCCAGGCCGTGGATGCCATCCGGCGCGGTGTAGATCATCGTCTTCAGGTCAGGCGTGTACGCATTGACGTTGAAGTAAAAGCCTGACGAGCCCGGCTCATCCGTCATCCGCCAGACGCGGTGACCCGTATCTTTGTCCACCCATGTCCGTGGTGGAACCTCGCCGGTCGCACTGGCTTTGAGCGGTTCCTGCTGTGCGAGACATGCAGCGGAAAGAGCGAAGAGGGCAGTGAAGACGACGAGAAATCGGCGAATCGGAATATTCACGTTCAGTACGCTCCGGTCGTAGCTTGTCCCGGGAGAATCCTGCACGCATTTTCCATAACGGCGCAGGCAAGGATTTACCGGGCGTTCGCTTTATACACGGTACGAGCGTCATTTGGAAATAGTTTCGTATTTGGAAAACAGCCCAGAACGATTGGGCTCCGTAGACGGCCAGTGTCGGCCCGAGCCGAAGCCGAAGTGCCAGCGGCGAAAGTGAGGCGCGTACACGGTGAGACAATCGCTGGATGGGCCCTGGAGCTTTGCTATGTGCGGTTTTGCTGCTTCTCCACTCCTTTGCGATTGCAGCGCAGAGCGCGGGATCGCCGGACCTGGATTCGGATAAGGACGGGCTCAGCGACAGCCTCGAGCAGTCACTTCTGACACAGTTCTCGCCGCACTTCTATATCGGCCAGCAGGAGTGTGCCGGCCTTCCCGCAGCGTTTCCAGCCCGGGCTGCTTCAACCCACACCTCAGGTGGAGGACGGGACGATCTACGGACAGGTGTTTCCCGTGAAGATCGCCGGGGCGACCGCGCCGATGGCCGAGATTCACTTCTACGACCTCTGGGATCGCGACTGCGGGGCGCATGGCCACCAGTTCGACGCCGAGCATGCAGCCGTGCTCGTTGAGGCCTCCAGTCCTGATCTGAGCGCGGCAAAGTGGAAGGCTGTCTACTGGTACGCCGCGGCGCATGAGGACACCGTTTGCGATGTCAGCCAGCTTGCAAGAGCTTCCGATTTGAAGGCCGAGCAGGGAGGCGCGAAGGTGTGGATCTCACCCGGCAAACATGCGGCGTATCTCGCGAAGTCGCTCTGCAATCATGGCTGCGGTGCCGACCAGTGCGACGCCATGAAGCCCATGCGGACCAGCCGGATCATCAACCTCGGCGAGCCCGGTCATCCCATGAACAACTCCGACTTTATTGCATCGAACGCATGGCCGCTCGAGCAGAAGATGAGCCACACCAACTTTCCACCGGAGCCGGTCGCGAGATTGAATGCGCTGCCGCCGGGCGATATCGCCTGGTTCAACGCGGGGCGGCATCCGGCGCAGGGAGTCATCGCGGTCAGTTACACGACGGGAGAGGCGATCGCCGGCAGCGGACAGAACACCGACGCGGCGTTAGCGCTGGCTTCCGGCAAGACGGGTAACGCGCTCCAGAAGAGCTACCGGAACACGAAGCACGCGCTGGGAACGACGGTGCGGGACGTCGACAAAGCCCTCGGCGGAAACCCGTCGAAGCCGCCCCAGTAGACGCTGCAACTTCGGCTTCTTCCAGCGAGTCTTTAGTCGAGAAAGCGGCTGGTAATCCCGCCGTACGCATCAATCCTGCGATCGCGCAGGAACGGCCAGTGCTGCCGCGTCACCTCGACCTCCTTCGGGTCGAGATCCGCGTACAGAATCTCTTCCTTGTCGTGCGAGGCCTTTGCGAGAATCCGTCCAAACGGGTCGGCGATGAACGATCCGCCCCAGAACTCCAGGCCAGCGCCTTCCGGTCCCTTCAGCAGAGTTCCATCAGGAAGCTGCACATCGCCGTGCTCATGTCCAACGCGGTTCACCGAGCACACAAACACCCCATTCGCGATCGCATGCGCGCGCTGAATCGTCTGCCACGCGTCGTACTGACGCTCGCCGTACTCCGCCTTCTCGCTCGGGTGCCAGCCGATCGCGGTAGGGAAGAACAGCGTCTCCGCGCCCTTCAGCGCGGTCACGCGCGCGCCCTCCGGATACCACTGGTCCCAGCACACCAGCGTGCCGATCGGTCCCGCGCTCGTGCGCTGCGCCTGAAAGCCGAGATCGCCCGGCGTGAAGTAAAACTTTTCGTAGTACAGCGGATCATCCGGGATATGCATCTTGCGATACATCGCGACGACGTTGTCCTTCGCAGCGTCGCCGGCATAATCCAGCACCGCCGCAGTGTTGTGATACAGACCCGGCGCTCGCCGCTCAAACAGGCTCGCAATCACCACCAGCTCGTGCTCGCGAACGACCTCGCTCAGCGCTTTTGTGGAAGGCCCCGGAATCGGCTCCGCGATATCGAACAGCGCATGGTCCTCCCGCTGGCAGAAGTATTGAGCTCGAAATAACTCCGGAAGGCACACAAGCCGAGCGCCATTTTCCGCGGCCTCGCGCACGTCGCGCCACAGCCTTCCTGAGGTTCGCCTCGGTCGAGGCCTCACAGGACATCTGAATCAACGCAACGCGAGTCGAACTCTTCGCCATCGCACACTCCTCAATCACAGCAATTCTGCATTAGATTCTCTTCACACGCGAAAAGGCGCTGGCTCAAAACCAGCGCCTTCGCATGTCCTCGCGCGCTGAACTCTACTTATCGTCAAAGATCAGAATCGCGGCTGCGATTGTCGTCGTCCAGCGCCCGTTCTTGTCGCCGACGGCGGACTGCGTCACGTTCGCCGTACGCACAATCTTGTCCGACATCCGGTAGATTTCCTTCTTCTCGTCCCAGCTCTTATCGGGGTCGAAGTCGACATCCAGCGTCGTGGCCAGCATCTCGGCCGCGAGCTCCTCGGCATAATCGCCGGCCTGCTCCTCGGTCTCGCCGAAGCTGTGGTGCTCGCTCAGGTAGCCGTAGGTGTTCTTGTCCGTCGGAATCGCCACGCCAATCGAGCTCACCACTAGCCGATGCGGTTCACGCGTCGAGTTCTCCGCGACCACCGCAAACACAACCTCGCCGGGGTTTAGAAACTTCAGCCCCTCCTTGCGGGTAATCAGTTTGCAGTTCGGCGGAAAGATCGACGAGACGCGTACCAGATTCTGCGCTGCGATACCGGCGTCGCGAAGTGCCAATTCGAAGGAGGTGAGTCGCTCCTTGTGTTTACCAACGCCCTTCGTAAAAAAAAGGCGCTTGGGGACCATGTCCTTGCCCAATGAATGTTCCTCCAGAGTTGTCCGCTTGCCAGAGTTGGCCGCCCGGCGAGATAGCGAACAGCGAGTTCGCCCCAAGAAAAATTATCACACGCTTAGACGTCGCGCGAATGTCAGCCCTCGATGAAAAATCGCCCGATCGCCGCTTGCGGCGGACCTTCATCGTGCCGCGGAATCCGTCGTGGTACTTGACGTTCGTTTCTGCTAATTTTTAGTTGTGGCCGAAGTAGGCGCATTCTCCGCCCGACAGCCACAGCGGACCCCCACAAAATCTTCAGGCAGCCCGGACTGCCACAAGGAGTGCTATGTCGAGCGAATACCGCAACTTTCTCGAGCTGTCGTATGAAGAGCTTGAGGAGATGAACCTCAAGGCCAAAGACCAGCGCCGGAAGCGCGTCGCCATCGACAAGCTCCAGGAAGAGCGTTTGAAGTGGCTCACTGACAACAAGGGTGTCAAAGCCGTGACCGTGCTCTTCTCCGACCTCGAAGGCCGGTTGCACATGCTCGACTACGACAAGAAGTTCCTGGTCAAGAGCTTCGACAATCTCACCTTCGACGGCTCCTCCATCCGCGGCTTCACCGCGCAGCGCGAGAGCGACCTTCGCCTCGGCCTCGACTGGAGCGCCTTTTATGTCACTCCAGCGGACATCTTCGGTCCCGGCAAGGTGCTGGTCTTCGGTGAGGTCATCGACAAGAACGGCTCACCCTACTCCGGCGACGTTCGCGGCCTCCTCAAGACCTTCGCCAACGAGCAGTTCACGAAGAACGGCTACACGCTCAACGCCGCCAACGAGATCGAAGGCTTCCTCTTCGACGGCATCGACGCCGAGCGCAAGTACCACGAGACCGGCAAGTTCGAGTACGTCAACCAGGGCGGTTACTACCACTCGCTCCCTGGCGATCCGCTGCGTGAGTTCATCGACATCACCGCTGAGGTTCAGCGCGCGATGGGCTTCGAGAACGAGAAGGACCACCCCGAAGTCGCGCCCTCGCAGTTCGAGATCAACTACACCTACGGTGACGCGATCGCTGCGGCCGACCAGATTCAGCTCTACAAGCTCATCTGCCGCCAGGTCGCGACGCAGATGGGCATGACCGCCAGCTTCCTCCCGAAGCCGGTCACCGGCGTCAACGGCTCCGGCATGCACACCAACGTCTCCATCACCAAGGACGGCAAGAACCTCTTCTGGGATCCCAATGGACTCGAGAAGGTTTCCGGCTTCGCGTGGGAGTTCGTCGACCGCATCCTCACAGCCGGTAACGACCTCTGCCTTCTGCTGAACGCCTCGGTCAACGCCTACCGCCGCCTCGATCCGCACTTCGAGGCGCCGAATCAGATCAAGGCTTCGGCCGTCGATCGCGGTTCGATGGTCCGCATCCCGATCGGCAACGAGAAGTCGGCGCGTGTTGAGGTTCGCTCCGTCGGTCCCGATGCCAACCCCTACATGGTCATGCTCTCGGTCTTCAAGACGGGCATCACCGGCAAGATCGCGCAGATCCCCAACCTGCGCCAGGCCGAGCGCTATCTGCCGGACAACATCTACACCGCTCTCGACGACTTCCGCAACGCCGCCTGGACGACCGAATTGCTCGGCGCGGATGTGAAGGGCCGTTACGCTGACCTCAAGCAGGCCGCAGCCGACCGCTGCCCGCGTCTGCTCGGAACCATCGTCAAGGGCAGCGAGGTGCAGTTCCACCACGACGTCTACAACCAGCTCCTTTGGGGCCAGTTCTAAACTCTCTAACCTGCATCCAAACGAAGAGGCCGGTTCATCGGCCTCTTCTGTTTTTTTGCCCGAAATCTCGGGATTTTTACCGAAATTGCTTGGTTTTTCTCGTACCAGGACGTTACCATAGAGTTACCCCAAAAACCCCGCTTGGAGGAAGAGCATGCCAACCCGCAAGTCCCCCACATCGGCAGAGAAGAAGCCCACCACCCGCAAGGCTCCCACGAAGAAGGCCGCTGCAGCCGCTGAGCCGGTCGCCGTTGATTCGGTTGCGGCAAAACCCACCCCCAACTATCACGAGATCGCACAACTCGCAGAGCAGTTCTGGATCGAGCGCGGCCGTCCCTTCGGCTCCCCTGAGATCGATTGGCTGCGCGCCGAGACGACTCTCTATACAGCCTGAGACTTAGGTGCGGCGAGGAATCGTCCCTCGCCGCTCTCGCTTTTCGGCTCTTTCGCATCGGTTTTCAAAATTCTCTTGACGTCAAAACGACTCTGCCTCATGCTCCACTGCACAGGTCCCCAGCCAGATTGATGGATTGGGCAGACTGAGGTCGTCCTTCCGTGGCGCAGCAGGAAAGTTCTCCGCTTCTCATTCCCTTCATAGCTCTTGGTCTTCTTCTGGCGATCGGCTTGATCCTCGGCGGCCTCCTGCTCGGCACACGCATCCGCGACTTCAAGCGCGCCGATCGCTACGTTGAGGTCAAAGGCCTGGTCGAGCGCACCGTGAAATCCGACACCGCGACCTGGCCGATCAGCTTCAGCGAGGCGGGTGACAGCTTGCCGGACGTATTCGCCGCCAGCGAAAAGGACAAAGCCGCCGTTGTCGCCTTCCTGAAGGCGCAGGGGTTCGCCGACTCCGACCTCACCCTGGGCAGCATCGCCGTTACTGATCGCTCCACACAGCAGTTCAACAACAACACGCATGGCCCGCGCTTTGTCGTCGAGCAGACGATCACCGTGAACAGCGGCGACGTCGACAAGGTCGCAGCCGCCAACGCGAAGACCGCCGACCTCATCCGCGCCGGAGTCGTCATCCAGTCCGGCCAGAACGGCGGAGGCGTGGTCTACAAGTTCAACGGCCTGAACGCGCTCAAGCCCGACATGATCACCGAGGCCACACGCAACGCTCGCGCTTCCGCCGACCGCTTCGCCGCCGACTCCGGCTCCCAGGTCGGCGCCATCCGGGACGCCAACCAGGGCGTCTTCTCCATCTCCGCCGCCAACGCAGGGGGAACCGGCGAAGAAGGCGGCTTCGATCAGCAGGCCGACTCCAGCATCATGAAGAAGGTCCGCGTCGTCTCCACCATCGACTACTATCTCGTGAACTAAGCTGCACTCCGGAGCGCCCGCGCGTTTATCGGGCCGCCCGCATTGCCAGCCCTCGCGCCGCTTTGTTAGCTTGGCCCAATCCCCGATTTTCCGAGGAGCCAGCTCATGCAGACCAGCTACAACGGCATCGCCGTCCCCGCCGACGGCAAGGCGATCCAGTACGCCGACGGCAAGTACACCGTCCCCGACAACCCGATCATCCCCTTCATCGAAGGCGACGGCACCGGCCGCGACATCTGGAAGGCCTCGCAGCGCGTCTTCGACGCCGCCGTCCAGAAGGCCTACGGCGGCAAGCGCAAGGTGGCCTGGTTTGAGGTCCTCGCCGGCGAAAAGGCCTTCCGCCAGACGCAGAACTGGCTCCCCGACGACACCGTCAAAGCGACGGTCGACTTCCGCGTCTCCATCAAGGGGCCGCTGACCACGCCCGTCGGCGGCGGCATCCGCTCGCTCAACGTCGCGCTGCGCCAGCTCATGGACCTCTACCAGTGCGTCCGCCCGGTCAAGTACTACACCGGCGTCCCCAGCCCCGTGAAGCACCCCGAGAAGCTCGACGTCATCATCTTCCGCGAGAACACCGAGGACATCTACGCCGGCATCGAGTTCCGCGAAGGCACGCCCGAGGCCGAGAAGTTCATCTTCTTCGTCAACAACGAGATGCTCCAGGGCACCAAGAAGAAGATCCGCGCCGACTCCGGCGTCGGCGTCAAGCCCATCTCCATTACCGGTTCCAAGCGCCTCGTCCGCGCTGCCATCCAGCGCGCCATCGACGACGGTCGCAAGACTGTCACACTCGTCCACAAAGGCAACATCCAGAAGTTCACCGAGGGTGCCTTCCGCGAGTGGGGCTACGAGGTCGCCACGCAGGAGTTCCGCGACCAGACCGTCACCGAGCGCGAGAGCTGGATCCTCGGCAACCTCGAGGCCAACCCGAATCTCACGCCCGAAGAGAACGCCGCGCTCGTCGAGCCCGGCATCGAGTTCGCACCCAAAGACTTCGGTGACTCTGTCGTGAAGGAGGTCAAGGACGTCGTCGCCTCGATCGGCAAGTCGCACGGCAACGGCCAGTGGAAGCAGAAGATCCTCGTCAACGACCGCATCGCCGACTCGATCTTCCAGCAGATCATCATCCGCCCCAGCGACTACTCGATCCTCGCCACCACCAACCTCAACGGCGACTACATCTCCGACGCCGCAGCCGCGCAGGTCGGCGGTCTCGGCATCGCGCCCGGCGCCAACATCGGCGATGGCTTCGCCGTCTTCGAGGCCACCCACGGCACCGCGCCCAAGTACGCCGACAAGGACGTCATCAATCCCGGTTCCGTCATGCTCTCCGGCGTGATGATGTTCGACTTCCTCGGCTGGCACGAAGCCGCCCGCCTCATCGAAAACTCCATGGAGAAGACCATCCAGCAGAAGTTCGTCACCTACGACTTCGAGCGCCAGATGCAGGGAGCGACCAAGGTCAAGACCAGCGAGTTCGCCACCCGCATGATCGAAAACATGGGCTGACGAAGCCTATGTCTGGAGAAATGGATTGAAGACCGCCACAGGGAAGCGGTTGAAATCGCGGGTATTTCGCGTAACGACGACCAGGTCATTGGCAATGGCTGTTGCCGCAATCATCGCATCCTCAAAAAGATGAGGAGATTGGTCGTACATAAGTTTGCCCACTAATCTCGCCGCCCGATGATCCAGCGGCACAACCTGAAAATTCGCAGGTAAACCAGTGATCCACCATTCAAGCTCCTGTGCCTTGACTGGGTCCTGTAACCGGGTCAGCTCGACACCGGCTTGCAATTCATAGAACGCTACTGCGGGGAGAAAAAGCTGCTCAAACCGCTGCGTGCGATACCACGCGAGAACTGCTCCATGTGGCTTCGCTTTGCGCAGCTCGGAGATTACATTGGTGTCCAGCAGATACATGGCTAGAAGCGCACCGGTTTCCGTAGACGAACCTTGCCGCGCCGCGGAGTCTGTAGTTCGGGCGCCGATTGTAGATATTGCAGCCCCCGTTCCAGCCGCTCTTGATTCGTGAACGCCTTCGTCCGCTCCTTTGCATGCAAACGGTTCCACTCCTCCAGTCGGACGAGCACTGCTGTATCAACACCGCGGCGAGTAATCAACTGGGGGCCGTCCTTCACAGCCGAGTCAACAAGCTCGCTAAAGCGTGCCTTGGCGTCCTGTAACTGCCACGTCTTCATGTATTCGCCCCTGACTAGTCCGCTGACTAGTTTAGCACCTTCTTTTCAAATCTTTGGTATGTCCGTTCATCGCACGCCCGCGACGCTCACCGCTCTCGACAGATATCATGGAAGACGTCTCGAAACACCACCCTGAAGGACCTGGATACATGCGCAAAAAAGTCACAATCGTAGGCGCTGGCAACGTTGGCGCAACCGCCGCCCACTGGATCGCAGCCAAGGAACTTGCCGATGTCGTTCTCATCGACGTCATCGAAGGCGTGCCCCAGGGCAAGGGGCTCGACCTTCTTGAAGCCATGCCCATCGAGAAGCGCGACTGCAAGATTACCGGCACCAACGACTACGCCGACACCGCGAACTCTGACATCGTCGTCATCACCGCCGGCATCGCCCGCAAGCCTGGCATGAGCCGCGATGACCTCCTCAACACCAACTTCAAGATCATGTCCGAAGTGGTCGCGAAGGCTGTTGGGGCGTCGCCAAACGCCATCCTCATCATCGTCTCCAATCCGCTCGACGCCATGGCGCAGACCGCGTTCAAGCAGGCCGGCCTCCCACGCGAGCGCGTCATCGGCATGGCCGGCGTGCTCGACTCCGCGCGCTTCCGCACGTTCATCGCCGAGGAGCTCAACGTCTCCGTCGAGAACGTCACCGCGTTCGTGCTCGGCGGTCACGGCGACACCATGGTGCCGCTCTCGCGCTACTCCACCGTCGCCGGCATTCCCATCACCGAACTCATCGAGCCCACGCGCCTCAAGGAACTCGAGACCGCGCACCGCCAACGGTGGCGCCGAGATCGTCAAGCATCTCAAGACCGGCTCCGCTTACTACGCCCCCTCCGCGGCCGCAGTCGAGATGGTCGAAGCCATCCTCAAGGACAAGAAAAAGATCCTCCCCTGCGCTGCATACCTCCAGGGCGAGTACGGCATCAACGGCCTCTACGTCGGCGTTCCGTGCAAGCTCGGCGCCAAAGGCCTCGAGCAGATCATCGAGATCAAGCTCACGCCCGAAGAGCAGGCCGCACTCAACAAGTCCGCTGACGCAGTCAAAGAACTCTGCACCGTCATCGGCGTCGCATAGCCCATCCGCACAACAGAAAGGGCCCGCTCTTCCGAGCGGGCCTTTTCTTGATCAACATTCTCGAAACTACGACTGCTCGATCGTCACGCTCTCCAGAACCACCGGCTTTTTCGGCCGGTCCATCGCATCGCGTGGCACTTTGCTGATCTTCTCCACGATGTCGTATCCCTCGGTCACCTCGCCGAAGATCGTATGCTTGCCTGTCAGCCAGCTCGTGTCCGTCACTGTGATGAAGAACTGCGAGCCATTCGTGTTCGGCCCCGAATTCGCCATCGCCAGCTTGCCCGGCTGCTTGAAACTGTGCGGCGAACCCTTCGTCTCATCGGCAAACTTGTAGCCCGGCCCACCCATGCCATTGCCCTCAGGGTCGCCGCCCTGAATCATGAACTCCGGAATCACGCGATGAAAGATCGTGCCGTCGTAGAGCTTGTCGCCCTTCTTCGAGCGCGAGTTCCACTCCTTCGTTCCTTCCGCAAGTCCGACAAAATTCTTCACCGTCTCCGGTGCGTCCTGATCAAACAGCTTTGCCTTGATCGTGCCCTCTGAGGTTTTGAATACAGCAGTTGTCGCCATCGTTTCTCCTTCGTGTTTGTTTGTTCTTTATTATTCCCGGAGGAAGCTTCTGAAAACCTCGGACGCAGGTCAGTGATTCGGAGCAGCTCCCGCTGCCGCCGCTGCTGCACTCTGTGACGCCGGCTCCGGTGGAATCGGCTGACCCTCCGGCACAATCGTCACCTTGTTGACCACCACTGGCGTAGTCGGCTTGTCCTCGCCGTTGCGTTCTACCCGCGCAATCGACGCCACAATCAGCACCGAGTGCGCATCACACTGCCCGAAGATCGTATGCTTCCCATTCAGCTGCGGAACCGCCGTCTCCGTAATGAAGAATTGCGATCCGTTCGTGCCCGGCCCTGAATTTGCCATCGCCAGCCGGCCCGGCACATCAAACCGCAGCGATGGCGAAAACTCATCCTCAAAGTAGTAGCCCGCATCGCCCGCACCCGTACCCAGCCTGTCGCCGCCCTGGATCATGAACTGCGGAATCACGCGATGAAACGTCGTCCCGTCGTAGAACGGCTTGCCCGTCACCTTTTGCTGCGTCACGGGATCAGTCCATGCCTTCGTCCCGGTCGCCAGTCCGATGAAGTTATCCACCGTATTCGGCGACTCCTTCGCGAACAGCTTGCACGTCAGCCGTCCCATCGTCGTGTCGAAGATCGCCGTCGGTCCCGTCGGCACTGCTGGCGGAGCCTCCTGTGCCGTCGTCGACGGAGCGTCCGGCAGTTGCGCCGTTGTGCTCGACTGTGTTTGCCCGAGGCCTGCGACGCCGCACACCGCCAGCCCCGCAACGCCCATGAACCGTAAAGAAAACCGAAACCAAGTCATCCGCTAACTAGGCTACTCCGTCTGCACTCTCGCCGCAAAACAGGCGCATCATAGTCACAGAGCTCTCAGGAGGGCGTATATGGCGAAGCAGGCGTTGTGGGTCATGCTCAAGGCAAAGCCGGGCAAGGAAGCAGAGGTTGAAGCATTCCTCGCACAGGGAGCCTCGCTCGCAAACAACGAACCCAAAACCGTTACCTGGTATGGCGTGAAGATGGCGCCCGGCATGTATGGCGTCTTCGACACCTTCAACGACGAAGAGGGCCGCGATGCTCACCTGAACGGCCAGATCGCGAAGGCCCTCATGGCGAAAGCTCCCGAGCTCTTCGCCAACGAGCTCCGCATCGAACGCATGGAAATTCTCGCCTTGAAGTAACTACTCCCCGGCGCTCCCGACAGCCTCCATCACCCGCAGCAGATTCTCCCCGAGGATCTTCCGCATCTGCGCGCCTGAATATCCGCGCGCAATCAGCGACTCATAAATCTTCGGCAGATCCGCCGCACTCTCCAGCCCCTCCGGCAAGATGCCAAACCCATCAAAGTCCGTCCCGATCCCTACATGATCGATCCCCGCAACCTTCGCCACATGATCGATGTGCTCCACCACGCGCTCGAACGACGGTCGCTTCAGCGTCGCCGCGCGCGCCGCAAAATACTCGCGGTCCACCTTCAGCGCCACAGAGTAGGGAACTGGCTCGCCACGCTTGCGATACTCCGCCGCCGCCTTCTCCGTCAGCGCCTCGCGTTCCGCCGAGGTCGCGCTCCACACCTCGCGCCACGCGTCGTCAACAAACGAGGCGTAGAAGTTCACCATCACAATCCCGTCGCTCGTCGCCACCGCGCGCAACTGCTCATCGGTCAGGTTCCGCGGCGCGCTCGCCAGCGCCCGCGCGCTCGAGTGCGACGCAATTACCGGCGCGTGCGTCGTCTCCATCACATCCCAGAACGTCTTGTCCGAGACGTGGCTCACATCCACCATCATCCCCAGCCGGTTCATCTCGCGCACCACCTCGCGTCCAAAATGTGTCAGCCCGTTGTGGTGCACAACATTCGGATCATCGATATCGCCCGAGCTGTCTGCCCACTCATTCGAGTTCGCCCATGTCAGCGTCATGTACCGCACGCCCAGCCGGTGATACACCCGCAGCAGCGCCAGGCTGTTCTCAATCGAGTGCCCACCCTCGATCCCCAGCAGCACGCAAAACCTTCCCTCCGCATGCGCGCGCCGAACATCCTCCGCACACAACCCCAGCGCCAGCTCGCGCGGATGCTTCCGCAACTGCTCATACACACCATCAATCAACTGCAGCGTGCGATGCGCATAGCGTCCACGCCACTCATCCGGCTGCACCCAGATCGCGAAGAACTCCGCCGCTAGCCCACCATGCTGCGCCGCCTCCAGATTCAGATGACCATCGCCCAGCGGCCCAACAAACTCCCATCCTTCGTCGACGAACCGCTGCGGCGTATCCGCATGTCCATCGATCACGATCGCATCCTTCAATTCGTCAGGCAGCAGCAGCGTTCTCCTCCCGTGCATCACTCTTCGTATCCCCGCTCAACTCCGCGCGCAGAATCGCGGCAGCGCACACCGCAATAAACACCGCGATGTCGCCATAGATCCTCACCTCTAGTATCTGCCCAACGCTCAACAGGATCAGCACCCAAAGCGGCAGCAGCAACACGCACGCCCGCAGCCGCGGCGCCGAGATCAAATCCCTCCGCCAGTAAATCCACGGCATCAGAAACGCCGATCCGCTCAAAATCCCCGGCCACAGCACCGGCCGCGAAAGATTGCGCAGATTGCCCACGATCCGCGGTCCTGCCTCCGTCACATTCGCCGCATACTTGTGGTGCAGATATCCCGTAATCACCACCCAAACCACACACAGCAACGCAACTTCCACAACATCACGCAGCTTCACTGCCCGCAGACGCCACCGCCCCTCACGCGAAAGCGCCACAGCCCCTCGAGCCAGGATCAGAAACACCGTCGTCTCTCGATTCCACGTCGCCAGCGCAAACAACGGCAGCAGCCACCAGAACCGATCCGTCAGCACCAGATACAATCCCCACCCCAAAAACATCATCGACACCGGGTCATAGGGGAAGCTGTACGGAACGCCCAGGTAAAAATCGAAGAAGAAGACAACGATCAGCACTGCGAACGGCAGCAGCCGCACGCGCGCCTTCGGCCAGTACATGCGATCGATCTTCTGCGCCGCCCACACGCTCAGCAGAATCGCGGCAAACGTCACCAGCATGAGCACCATACGCTCCGGCGAGTTCATGCCCGCACGCCCCGTCGTATGTCTCTGCAGAAACGCAGAATTCCCCGCCCACAACAGCGGATACCGCATCAGCTCCCGCGCCTGGAACGGCATGCGCTCCTGCCCCAGCGCATACTTCCGCAGATCCAGATATGGTGGCAACTCAATCGTGTAAATCTGTGCTGCAAACGCCGCAGCAAACACCACGGTGATGCACGAATACCAGTCCGCCAGCCGGCTGCGCAGCCGTTCATTCGTCATCGACTTGGGCTGCTCCGCTGCATAAATGCAACGCGCGCATCACATAGCGCGCTCGTCTCCTCACCGTACCATAGCGGCCGTGCACGGCAACCCCAGGCTAATCCTGTCCATCCTAATCACTGAGAGGTGAACAGATGGCAAGTGGCTTAGATTCCACCAAAACCCCGGCGCGGCCCTCCCACGAAGCAATTGAATCCTCAGGCGGGAACGCCACAGACGCAAACCAGTCGGCCCGCGAACGCTTGGATAAAGAGGCGATGGAATCTGCCAAGCGGGCCCAAAACCGCATTCACGACGACGAACAGAAGAATCCTGAAGACACCATCTTTACGAAGTAACCCTTTCGGCGGTACGATTCCGCCAGCAGTAGAAAGCCCCGCTTGGCGCGGGGCTTTTTTATTGCTTCCAAAACGACTACCGCCGGAAAAAATCCTTCACCTGCTGCACGAACGCATCGCGCCCGATATCGCTGATCGCCTCCGTCAGCGGCAATTGCTTCGGACACGCCTGCACGCAGTTCTGCGCGAAGCCGCACTCCTGCACGCCGCCGTCTCCCGCCAGCGCCCGCAGCCGTTCTTCCTTCAGCACTGAACCCGCAGGATCCATGTTGAACAGCTTCGCCTGCGCAATCGTCGCCGCGCCCACAAAGTTCGTCACGTCGTTGAACTGCGGACACACCTCCATGCAGATCGTGCATGAGATGCAGTTCGACAGCGGATACCGCTGCTCCTGCACCTGCGGAAACTGCCGCGGCGCCGGGCCCAGATCGTAGGTGCCGTCGATCGGCACCCACGCCTTCACAGCCTTCAAATTCTCGAACAGCACACTGCGATCGACCGCAAGATCGCGCACCACCGGAAACTTCGACAGCGGCTCCAGCGTGATCGTGCCCTTGCCATCCGAGCCCAGCAGTTTATCCACCAGCGCCGAGCACGCCATCATCGCCTTGCCGTTGATCCGCATCGCGCAGCTTCCGCAGATCTCTTCCAGGCAGTTCGAGTCATAGCTCACCGGCGTCGTCGGCTTGCCGTCCGCCGTCACCGGGTTGAGCGCAATCTCACCCAGCACCGACGTGATGTTCATCCCCGGCCGGTAGGGAATCGCGAAGGTCTCCTCGCGCGCCGCAGCATCTGGCGTCGCCTGCCGCTTCACCTTGACTGTGAAGGTGCGGCCTGTCGCCGTCTGGTTCGCCGTCGTTACCTCAGCCGTTGCGCCTGCTGCCATCGTTCTGCTCCTGATCTTCTCTTGCGTGGACCTCACCCGTCGATTCCGTCACCGGGTGTTGTCCTTTCTTCCGAATCCGCTGGCGCTTGCCGTCAATCCAAGCCCCGTACAACACAATCAACCCGTAAAACCCCAGCGCCACAACTACCAGCACGATCCCGACAACCGTCGTGCTCATGTGCGGGTGCGTCATCATGTTTGCTTCTTCTTCAGGCTGGCCATACGCGCGGAATACACCAGCCGTCCCACTGTAGCCGCAACAACCAACACAACCACGACGACCTGTTCGGTATGTGTCATTCGCCCTCCTTCGCAACCGCTACATCAGTGCCGGTGCAGATGTGCCTGATGTTCGGCTTCCGTGCCTACCGCAATCCCTTCCTCGGTGCCGAAGTGCTGATGACTGCTGCCCTCAAGCTCCTTCGTCCGCCGCTTGATGCGCAGGTTGTACCAAACCATGTAGCTCATCACCGCAATAAAGCCGATGACTAAAAGGACATAAACCACTCGAGTAAGCGCTTCAGGTCCGAACATGATCGCCTTAGGTGGCGGGCTCCCCCGCCTGGGGTTGGCGTCGAGGCCCTCAAAGAGTCGCTAGGCTCCGCAGTTACGCGGTAGCGTCGTACCTCCGTGGTCTCGGCGGAATGAAATGCGTATCGACCTCCTCCCACTCAAACGCCGGTGCGCCGTTGCGGAAGAAAGCCTTGGTCGTCTTCAAAAACTTTTCATCGTTGCGGTCCGGGAAGTCCGGCTTGTAGTGCGCTCCGCGGCTCTCATCCCGCAGCTTCGCTCCCTGCACCACCACGCGGCTCAGCTCCAGCATGTTCCAAAGCTGCCGCGCAAACGCAAAGCTCGTATTCGCCCACTGGCTCTTATCCGCCAGGTTCACGTTGCGGAAGCGGTCCATCAACTCCACAATCTTCGCGTCGGCTTCCTCAAGCCCCTTGTTGTACCGGATGATCGTCGCGTGCCGCGTCATCGTATCGCCCAGCTCGCGCCAGATGCGGAACGGATTCTCATTGCCCGAATTATTCAGCAACGACGCATTCATCTCCATCTGCCGCTGTTTCTCCGCCGCATGCCCGCCGTCACCCGTCTGCGCGCGCGAGCCCCTTCGCATACGCCATCGCATTCGGCCCGGCAATAAACCCGCCATAGATGCAGCTCAGCAGGGAATTGGCGCCCAGCCGATTCGCCCCATGAATCGAGTAGTCCGCCTCGCCCGCCGCAAACACGCCCGGCACATTCGTCATCTGCCCGAAGTCCACCCACAGGCCGCCCATCGTGTAGTGCATGCCCGGGAAGATCTTCATCGGCACCTCGCGCGGGTCGTCGCCGACAAACTTCTCGTAGATCTCCAGAATCCCTTCGAGCTTCCTGTTCAGCGTCTCACGGTCGATGTGCGTCAGGTCCAGGTACACCATCGGCTGCCCATCGATGCCGAGATTCTCCTGATACACAATGCGGTGAATCGCCCGCGTCGCAATGTCCCGCGGGACTAGATTTCCATATTTCGGATACCACTCTTCGAGGAAGTAAAACCGCTCTGATTCGGGTATAGCCTTCGCCTCGCGCTTGTCATTCCTGTTCCGCGGAACCCACACGCGCCCGCCCTCACCGCGCGCGCTCTCGCTCATCAGCCGCAGCTTGTCCTCACCCGGAATCGCCGTCGGATGCACCTGGATGAACTCGCCATTCGCATACGACGCACCCTGCTGATACAGCGCCCCCTGCGCCGACCCCGTGCACACCACCGAGTTCGTGCGACTTCCCAAAGATCGCCCCAATGCCACCCGTGCACACGATGATCGCGTCCGCCGGGAACGTCCTCACCTCCATCGAGCGCAAATCCATCGCACAGATGCCGCGGCACACGCCCTGCTCATCCAGCACCGCCGAGAGGAACTCCCACCCCTCGTACTTCGTCACCTTGCCTTCGCTCTCGTAGCGCCGCACCTGCTCATCCAGCGCATACAGCAGCTGCTGCCCCGTCGTCGCTCCCGCAAACGCCGTCCGGTGATACAGCGTCCCGCCGAACCGCCGAAAGTCCAGCAGCCCCTCCGGCGTGCGGTTGAACGGCACGCCCATGCGGTCCAGCAGGTCGATGATCGCCGGCCCCATCTCGCACATCTGCTTCACCGGCGTCTGGTTGGCCAGAAAGTCGCCGCCATACACCGTGTCGTCAAAGTGCTTCCACGTGCTGTCGCCCTCGCCCTTCAGGTTCTTGGCCGAGTTGATGCCGCCCTGCGCGCACACCGAGTGCGACCGCTTCACCGGCACAATCGAAAACAAATCGACCTTACCGCCCGCCTCGGCGATCTTGATGACGGCCGCCAGCCCCGCCAGCCCGCCTCCAACAACGATGATCCTTGGTGTTGCTGCTGCCATGTGTTCTTTCCAGTCCTGCTGCTAGCGTGTAAGAAAAATTTGCGAGCACAAAATCAACATGCCAAATACTGCTGTAGCCATGGACGTCCAGTAATTCCTCTGCAAACTGCCTTCAGGGAAGAAGTACCGGTACCGATTCATGACCAGAACGCCCTTGCCGGGGTACCTAAACCATGCGGAGAAGTCTTTATCCAGTGGTTGTTTCTCGTGTACCGCGGCCCGCATCGAGTTCATAAAGTAAGTTCCAGCCAGTAAGCCTCCAAAGAACAGCGCCCCACCCATGAATGCGATGAGAGTCACTCACTGCACCCCGCCCGGCGCGTGCGCAGCAAACAACACCGCCGCCAAAATCACCAGACCCGCAACCACAAGCGATCCCGGATACACCCACCGCAAACCGCTATACGGCTGAAGCGACCGATAAACCTTTCGTATATGACGCTGCCTATAACCCGGCAACCACCACAGCGACACGCGCTCCCGCACCAGGAGCTCTCCACCGGGCAGAGCCAACCGATTGATCTCCTGCACCATCCGGATCACCGACCATTCGCCAACCCATACGCAGACAACGACGGTCGCCAGCGCGCAATAGATCACCGCATGCACGATCACTGCACCCCGCCCGGCTGCTGCGGATTCGTACTCCCCGGCGGCGGCGCAGTCGGAGCCGGCATCACCACACCCGCCGGCTGCTCCGGCATCACATCCTCCGGCGCATTCGGATACTTCCACACCACCGCATAGATCGCGATCAGCCCCATGAAGCAGAGAGCAGCGCCGCCCGCGGCACACACATACCCAAACTTCTTCCGCGCGCTATTGCCCGGCGTAATCCCCCACTTCGCCGCGAACAGCCACACGCCATACGCAAAGTGCCAGCACGTCGCGACCATCGCGATCACATAGAAGGCCAGAATCCACGGGATTCGAAAGCTCCTGCTGCACCTTCCAAAACGCCGCCCCCGGATGCGTCGGAAGATGCACGCCCGCAAACCGCTGCGTCCACACGTGGTAGCCGATGTACACCAGCGCAATCAGCCCCGTCACGCGCTGCGTAAAGTAGCCCCAGTTACCCGCCCACGGATAAACGTTCACATTCGAACGCCCCTGCCACCAGATATAAACGCCATACAGCGCGTGATACAGCAGCGGAATGAAGATGAACGTCCACTCCAGCACCCGCACCAGCGGCAGCCCATTCAGAAACTTCACCTGCTGCGCATAGGCCAGCGGCCCGTTCCACGTCTCAAAGTTCGAAACAATGTGCTCGACCAGGAACGCCCCAATCGGCACAATCCCCGTCAGCGAGTGCAGCTTCCTCCAGAAGAAGCTATGCCCCTCACCCGCGCGCAGCGGCTGCACACCCCGCAACTTGCCTTTGTCGTGACCCAAACGCGGAGCATTATCGGGCGGTGCGGTCGGAGCGGCTGCGGCCATTCATCTCTCCTCGGGATCCCTCAGCGAAGCATAAACCTCGCAGATCGAAGCATCCCGATTCTTCCACCCCCAAAAAGATAGGGTCAAGCAAACCAGTGCCCGACCAGCCGATTACCGCCCACTTTGTGCGAAATCCTTCAGCGCCCTCGGGTGCCCCACCCTCGACCGGCGAAGCCGGGCAGGGTGGTGGTATCGCGCGTTAAGACGCGCGAGGTAGTTGCTGTTGCTTTTCTTTCTGTCATCCCCGAAGGGGATCTGCTTTTTGTCCCTTCAACTGCCGCAACAACTCCCGAAACGCATTCCCCCGATGGCTCACCGCCCACTTCTCCTCCGGCGTCATCTCCGCCAGCGTCTTCCCCAACCCCGGCACCAGAAACAACGGATCATACCCAAACCCATCCGTCCCCCGCGGCGCATCCAGAATCTGCCCCTCGACCTCACCCTCCGCGCTCAACACCACCTCGCCATCCTTCGCCAGCACCAGCGCACACACAAACCGCGCCCCGCGCTCATCCAGCGTCACCCCGCCATCCGCCTCCAGCGCCTCGGGCAGATCCTTCAGCAACGACAACAGCGCCCGATTGTTCCGCTCGTCCTTCGTGCCGCTGCCCACTTCAAACCCCAAATCATCCGCAAACCGTGCCGACCGCACTCCCGGCTCCCCACCCAGCGCATCCACCTCCAGCCCCGAGTCATCCGCAAACACCATCAATCCTTGTTTGCCTGCAGCCAGCGCCAGCTTCGAATACGCGACCGCCTTCTTCTCCGCGTTACCCATAAACGTGGCCGCATCCTCCACCGGCTCCGGCATGGCCTCGATCCCCGGCAGCGCCAGCACCTCCACACCCTGCTCCCCCGCACACTCTCTGAACTCCCTCAGCTTCCCCTCGTTCGTCGTCGCCGCATAGATTGTCATGCTCTCAACCTACCGCAAATCCCGTGGCGCCCTTCGCGCTCTTCCCTTTGCGAGGGCGCAGCCCTCCGCGTCAGCCGCGCAGCGTACGACGCCTCGTACTGCATCGAACCTCCAGTAGCGCCACACTTTCTCGGGCCCTTTGAAAGGCCGACCGAATGTCCCGAATCCTCGCCCTGCTGTTTCTCGCTGCCACTGCGCTCACCGCCTGCAGCCGCTCCACCCAACCCGCCACGCCCACACCCGCTCCCCAGCCGCAGACCAAGCCCACGCCGCCCACTCCCATCGCCGAAAAGAAAGCCGAACTCGGCGACGCGAACACCTGGGACCCATCCTGGGACGCCCTCATCGAAAAGTCCCTCCCGCCCGAGCTCCTCTCCGCACAGGCCGCCCACGCCGTCCGCCCCTACTGCCCGCGCTTCGCCCAGCTCTCCGATACCGACAAGCGCGCCTTCTGGGCCTACACCTTCCAGGCCATCGCCGCCGCTGAGGCCGGCCTCGACCCCACCAGCAACGTCCACCACACCGCCGCCCCCGTCAACAAGGTCGACCCTGAAACCCACCATCTCTCCCGCCAGGCCGGCCTGCTCCAGCTCAAGTACGAAGACGCCCAGCGCTACAACTGCCCCTTCGACTACGCCGCCGACCGCTCCCTCCCCGAGCACGACCCCAACCGCACCATCCTCCAGCCCCAGCGCAACCTCGCCTGCGGCCTCAATATCATGCAGGACCAGATCATCACGCACGGCCATCCCCTCGTCACGCGCGACAGCTACTGGGCGACCCTCCAGCCCGGCACCGCAGGCTACCGCGTCTTTCGCAAGCAGATGATCAACGTCCCCGCCGACTGCCGCGCCCTCCGGCACACCCGCACTGCCGCCCACGCCCGCTGAGCCTCAACTCGCACCCCTGTCGCAATTTCATCTTGACTCCCGCGCACCTGCTGCTAGCATGACGACCACCCAATCCAGGCTGCACGCGGAGCTCTCATGCCTGACCAGCCCATTCACCCCCTCGCACCCTCCGAGCAGGGCGAGCAGAAAAAGCCGAAAAACATCATCATCTGCTGCGACGGCACCGGCAATGAGTTCGGCGACTCCAACTCCAACGTCCTCAAGCTCTACACCACCCTCGATCTCGACGACCCAACCCGCCAGGTCGCCTACTACCACCCCGGCGTCGGCACCATGGGCGACCCCGCCATCCGCAACTGGTGTCTCCGCAAGTGGTCCGTCATCAAAGGCCTCGCCTTCGGCGCCGGCTTCAAAGACAACGTCTTCGACGCCTACCGCTACCTCATGGAGGTCTACAACGAAGGCGACCGGATCTATCTCTTCGGCTTCTCCCGCGGAGCCTACACAGCCCGCGCGCTCGCCGGCCTGCTGCACGGCTACGGGCTCCTCCATCGCGGCAACGAAGGCCACCTCGCCTATGCCTGGCGCCTCTTCGTCGGCGAAGTCAAAAAGCAGCGCCGTCAGTTGAAGAAAGCCCGCCGTGACCGCAACGTCGCCAACGCACACACCATCGCGCATGACACAGCCTTCGCCAGCACGTTTTCGCGGCCGGTACGGCTCCGCTTCGTCGGCGTCTGGGACACCGTCTCCTCCATCGGCTGGATCTACGAACCGCTGCGCCTGCTCAGCCTCGCGCAGAACGAGATCATCGACGTCGCCCGCCACGCCGTCAGCATCGACGAGCGCCGCTCCTTCTTCCGCGATAACCTCTACGGCGATCCGCTGCCCGGACAGGACATCACCCAGCTCTGGTTCCCCGGCGTGCACTCCGACGTCGGCGGCAGCTATCCGCGCGAGGACTCCGGCCCCGCCAACACAACGCTAAGGTGGATGCTCGGCGAGCTGGCCAACAACGAGGCCATCCTCTGTCAGGACCGCATCGACCTCGTCCTCGGCACGCCCGTCCGGTCGGCCGGACCTTGACGAGCTCTACACGCCCGCCCCGCCGCCCTTTCACAAGCTGCACAACTCCCTCAAGTGGAACTGGTGGATCTGTCAGTTCCTCCCGCAGCAGTACTACGACAAGGACGACGCCCAGATTAACCTGCGCGTCCCCTTCTGGACCCCACGCGAACTCCCGCTGGGCGCCCTCGTCCACTTCACGGCTGTCGAACGCCTGGACGGTCTTGCAATCGGCGAGAAGCCCTACAAACCACGCAACCTCAACCGGCAGTGGTTGCACCCCTTGCAACCCGGCCAAATCAAAACCAGTGCAGATCTCAAAGACTGTTACCTCTATCTGCCCGAAGACCGCCACACGCCCACCGCGTTCCAGACTTTCAGGCGCCGGCTCATCGTCTTTGTAATGTCCGTCGTCGAAATCCTCGCAGTGGCTCTGCTCTTCAGGTGGACCGTCTTCCTCCTTCACCGGATTGTCTGGGTGGCATTGTGGCTTTTGCTCCATCTCTACCACTGGCTCTGCGTCTTCTGGGCCTGGGCCGGGCACCACGTCTTCGCATGACAGAGTCGTCGGGAAAAGTATCCCTCCACCCGTTAACTAACCTGTTTTGAAGACTTTGCTCGCAAGCCACACATTCCAGAGAATTTAGCGAGATCCGTACATAAGGTCCACCCTTAACCCCAATCTTGTGAAGATTTTGCGCACATTCTGGCGGGGTGGGGCCTGACGCGTAGCATGAAAAACATGAAGGTCCACACCGAGTACCTCACGTTCAACACCCGCGACCGCTACGAGATGGTTCACATCACCCCGCAGATCGAGGCCATCGTCCGCAAATCCGGTGTCGACGACGGCCTCTGCTTCGTCTCCCCCATGCACATCACCGCCGCCATCTACGTCAACGACAACGAGTCCGGCCTCATCGAGGACATCGGCAAGTGGCTCGAGGAGCTCGCCCCGCGCCGCCCCAACTACAAGCACCACCAGACCGGCGAAGATAACGCCGACGCCCACCTCAAGGCCCTCCTCCTCCACCACGAAACCACCCTCCCCGTCACCCACGGCCGCCTCGACCTCGGCACCTGGCAGCGCATCTTCTACGCCGAATTCGATGGCCAGCGCTCCGAAGCGCGTCATCGTCAAGGTTCTCGGGCAAAGCAAAGGATTACAGCAGTCAGCCCTGCTCGCAGGCAGGGCTGATCCGCATGAACCGATCGACTACTTCAACTTGATTCCGCGCACGAGCTCAGCCCCGACCACCTCGGAGCTCTCATCAGCCAACTTTCCCGCTGCGGCGCGAGCTTCGGGCGAACCGTAGACCTTAGCAATGATCGGATCGGTCTTGTCGCTCAGCGTATCGAAGGTCGCCATGTCCTTGTAGTCGATCACGATGACTACGTCATACTTCTCCGGACCCTCGAAGTTGACCGAGTGCGCGAACCCGTAGTCCACAATGACTCCTGCGGCCTTTTCGGCAGCCAGGACTTTGTTGACATTTCCCAGATACTGATAGAACTCCTTGGTCTTCCCAGGCAGGATGCGGAGCCGGACAACTCTCGTGACGCCGGTGTAACTGAAATACTGTTGCGCCGCAGCGCCAAGCGATAACGCTGCGAAGCACACGACGACGAGACCACGGGCAAAGAACTTCATGGCATACCTCTTGCAATTAGATTTTGTGGAAGCTGGGCCTGCGCGCGAGCTTATGCCCGGCTCAAGGCTGAGTCAAGCCTGTTTTGGTTTGAACTGTCTAATTGACGCCGCTTACGCGTTGACGATCTCTTCTTCGAGGCTCTGCTTCTCTGCGAGTTCGGCGTAGTATCCGCCGCGCTCCAGCAGCTCATCATGCGTGCCAATCTCCGCAATGCGTCCGTCGACGATTACAGCAATGCGGTCGGCGCTGCGTGCCGTCGAGACGCGATGCGCAATCAGGATCGTCGTGCGTCCCTGCATCGCCTCGCGCAGCCCTGACAGAATCTGGTCTTCGGTGTTTGTGTCGACCGACGCGAGCGCATCATCGAGAATCAGTATCCGCGGATCGCGCAGCAGCGCGCGTGCAATCGCCGTACGCTGCTTCTGTCCGCCGGAGAGCGTCATGCCGCGCTCGCCGACAATCGTCTTGAAGCCGCGCGGGAACTCCTCGATCTCCGTTGCAATGTGCGCCGTCGTCGCAGCCTGCACAATCTGCTCGTCACTTGCCTGATCGACACCGAAGGCGATGTTCTCGCGGATGGTCTCCGAGAACAGGAACGTCTCCTGCGGCACGAACCCGATCGCACGCCGCAGCGTCTCCAGCGGATACTCGCGAATCGGTCGCCCATCGATCAGCACCATCCCCGGCGCAGCATCCTGCAGCCGCGGAATCAGCGACACCAGCGTCGACTTGCCCGACCCTGTCGGTCCCGTAATCGCCAGGCTCGACCCAGCCGGAATCTCCAGCGTGAGATCGTGCAACACCTCGGGGCCAGTCGTGTAGGCGAAGTTCAGGTTGCGGAACTCGATGCTGCCGGCAATTGGCGCGGCGACAAGCTCCGGCAGAACCGCTGCGTCGTCAATCGTCGGCTTCTCCGTCATCAGGTCATGGATGCGCACGACCGAGGCAGCGCCGCGCTGCACAAGGTTGGTCACCCACCCGATGGCAATCATCGGCCATATGAGCTGCACCATGTAGACGTTGTAGCTGGTGAACTGGCCCACGGTCATGCGATGGAGAACGACCTCGCGGCCGCCGACGAGCAGCGTGATCATCAGCGAGATGCCAAGCACGAACTCCAGCGTCGGCCACAGCATCGCCATCAGGCGAGCCAGCAGCAGGCTGCGGCGGATGTACTCGCGGTTGGCCTCTTCGAACGCCGCAATCTGCGCCTCCTCCTGCGCGAAGGCGCGAATAAGCCGAGCCCCGGAGAAGTTCTCCTCGGCCATTGCGGAGATGTCGGAGAACATCGCCTGAATGCGCTCGAAGCGCGTATGAATCCGTGCGCCGAAGTACTGCACCAGCACCGACACGAACGGCAGTGGAAGGAACGCCAGAAGCGTCAGCCGCGGGCTGATGTGGATCATGACGGGCAGCGCGAAGGCGATGAAGACGACCGTGTTGGCCGAGTACATGATCGCCGGCCCGAGCAACTGCCGCACCGCATTCAGGTCGTTTGTAGAGCGCGCCATGATGTCGCCGGTGCGATGGCGCTGGAAGAAGCTGGGCTGCTGCGCTTCAAGGCGCTGGAAGAGATCGTTGCGGATGTCGAACTCGATCTCCCGCGAGGCGCCGATGAGAATCTGGCGCATGAGGTAGAGGAAGACAGCGGAGACCGCGGCGATCCCCAGAAGAATAAAGGCGTAGTGCTCGACCTTGGAGACACTGAGGCCGAGCCTCATGTCGTCGATCGAGTGGCCGATGATCAGGGCGATGACGGCCTTGGCAGCGTTGTAGACCAGAAGCGCCAGTCCGCCCCACACGTAGCTCCGCCAGTAACGGCGCAGGTAAGGGAAGAGCGGACTGAGTCGCTGGAACATGCGTCTGTTGGATGAGGCTGCGGAGCCGATGGACTCCGCAGTCCCGTTAGTTCTT
Source organism: uncultured Acidobacteriaceae bacterium (assembly GCA_963729675.1). GTDB lineage: Bacteria > Acidobacteriota > Terriglobia > Terriglobales > Acidobacteriaceae > Granulicella. Next base: position 75,359 of record CAVSOV010000004.1, on the reverse strand, counting down.
CGGCGGGGTCGTCGTGGACGGCTGCGCCGGTTGCGTGGAGCTCGAAGGCGTGGTCGGATTCACTGGCGGAGGAGCAGCCGTGCCCGCTGGCGTCGGCGTCGGCCTCGGAGCCGGTGTTTCCGCACCCGGCTGAGTCGCGCCGGCAGGAGGAGTTGGCGGCTTCGGCGGCGCGGGCTGTGTATCGCTCTGCGCGATCAGCTCCACGTCGAAGACGAGCTCGGCCTTCGCTGGGATCTGCTGATGGCCGTTCTCGCCATAACCAAGCTGGTAAGGAACGTAGAGACGGCGCTTGCCGCCGATGCGCATGCCTTCAAAGCCGGTGTCCCATCCTTCGATGACGCGGTGCGCCCCATACGGGAAACTGATGGGCTGACCGCGGTCAACCGAGGAGTCGAACTTCGTGCCGTCGGTGAGGTAGCCGGTGTAGTGCACCGTGTACCACTTGTGCGGCTGGGCGAGCGGCCCGGTGCCGAGCTTCGTGTCGACGTAGTCGAGCGAGAAGGTCTCGGGCTTCTGATCGAGCAACTCGCGGAGTGATGGGTCGACCATCGGCGAGGCGTAATCCAGCGAAATGGCAGGGTGATGCGTGATGGTGTAGAGCGGCTTCGGGCAGGGGCTGCCGGCGGGCAGCGCCGGGATCTTCGGGGAGAGCTCGGGAACCTTCGCGCAACCTGGGGCTGCCGTCGCGGTGTGGTGCACCGTTGCCGTCGCAGGATGTGCGGCGGTCTTGGTTGGAGTGGTTTGGGCTAGGAGTGGAGTGGCCGTGATGGCGATCAGGATCGCTGGAATTCGCATACTGCAAACAGTGTACGGGGTACGAGGTTCGAGGTACCAGGTACTAGATATCAGGCTCCGGGTACCGGGCTCCAGATTGTCCGTCCGCCGGCAGTGCCGGAATCTTAGAATCTGGCACCTAGAACCCGGCACCCAGAACCTGGAGCCTAAGTCGGCGTTCGCAGCAGCAGATAGGAGCCGGCCATGGCAAAGAGCAGGTCCGGAGACCAGGCCGCCAGCACCGCCGGCAGCGAGTTCACGTTGCCGAGGTTCTCGGAAATCCCCGCCAGCACCCAGTAGAGGATTGCCAGCGCCAGCGCCGCGCCGATGCCCGCCAGGCTCCCGCGTTTACCCGCCGCCAGCGAGAAGGGGATGGCGAGGATAGCCATCACGAGCGTGAGCAGAGGGTAGGAGAGCTTGCGATTGAGCTGCACGCGCAGCGGTGTCGTGTCGAAGCCGCTCTGCTGCAGGTCGCGGATGTAGCTTGCGAGCTCGCTGTAGGACATCTCCTGCGAAGGTCGCTCTTCCTTCTTGAAGTAGCTCGGCGTCTCGTGAATCTCGCCGAAGCTTGATTCCTCAAACGTGTGATAGTTCGTCACGCTGTCGCCGTTGGCGAAGACGCGCTCCCATCCGTTCTCGAACTCCCAGTGGTCCGCGGCCGCGTCCCAGTGCGCGCTCTCGGCGTAGATGCGGCGCGAGAGCGTGAAGGTTCCGGGCTCGAACTCGAAGACAGTGATGTTGGCGAAGATGTTCCGGTCGGGGTCGAAGGCCTGGTAGTAGAAGATGCGCGTGGGCTCGCCGGAGCCCGACGCCTGACCCGACATCCACTTTCGATCCGGGCGAAGGAAGGTCTGTGCGGGCTTGCCCTTGATGCTGGAGAGCAGCGCCTCCTGCCTGCGGTTCGCGCCGGGAAGATAGCTCTCATCGAATGCAAAAAGCAGCACGGCGAGGACGGCAGCGACGAGCAGCACCGGCGTAACGACACGGTAGAGACTGATTCCTGTAGCCTTCATCGCGGTGATCTCGCTCGAACGGCTGAGCGCACCGAAGGTGATGAGCACGGCGACGAGCGAGCAGAGCGGCGTGACGTTGTACAGAATGAACGGGATGAGGTTGAGCAGGTAGTCGCCGACGGTGACCAGCGGCGTGCGGTACTTGATGATGTCGCCGATGAGCTCAAAGAAGGTGAAGATGAGAAACAGCACGGTGAGCGCCGAGAGCACCAGCACGAAGTTGCGCAGGAAGCTTCCCATCGCATACTCGTCGAGGATGAGCGGGAAGCGGGCGCGCACCGCGCGGCGCAGGCGGCGGAGGCGGTCGCCGGAGCCCACGCTGCCAGGCTCGGTCGGACGAATGCGCAGCAGGCGGTTGAAGAACTTTGCGAGCCAGTTGCCGATGCTGGAGAACGCATTGAGGGCCACGCCGCCGCGCGACATCTGCTGGATGAGCAGAAGGCCGGCAACGGTAAAGAGCACGTTCGCTCCCCACACACCGGCGAACGCAGGGACCTTCTGCTGGCGGGCGATCGCGACGCCGATCTCCGAGAGGAAGTAGTAGAGAAAGACGAGCAACAGTGTGACCGCGAACCCAGTGCCTTTGCCTCCGCGCTTGGACGAGAGGCCGAGCGGCACGCCGACGAGCATCAGCACGAGGCACGCAGCCGGGAATGAAAGACGCCGGTGAAACTCGATGGAATAGGGCCGCGTGTCGTGGCTGTTGTCCGAGCTGTGCGCGCGCCGCCAGACCTCGGCCGTGTCGAGCGCCTGCATCGGCGTGTCGCGACGGCTGAGGTGCGTGTCCTCCTGCGAGCTGGTCTCGATGGGCAGGACGGTGGAGTTGAAGGTGGCGATGTCGTACTGGTTGGGGTCGTTGACGGCGATGTCATGGCGTGAGCCGTTGAGAAGATCGAGCCGAAGCGTCTGGCGTTCGCCGCCGGCCTGCACGATGGCCTCTTGCGCACTGATGATGTGCGGCGTTGCGGGCTGTGTGAGGTCTGCGAGGAACACGTGTTTCCAGATGGCGGTGCCGTTCGCGCCGGGGAGCACGTCCTGCGTGTAGAGAACGTAGTTCTTGAAGTCTTCGTAGAAGACGCGCGGCTGAACTTCGACGGTGGCCTGCGAGGTTTTGCTCTGCTCCTCGTAGTCGAGCAGGGCGCGCGCGGCGTGCGGCGCAACATAAAGCGAGTTCGCCAGGCCTGCAAGCCAGCAGAAGATGGCGACGATGCTGACGATGCGCAGGAAACTAACGACACCCAGGCCGCTGGCCCGCATCGCGGTGATCTCGCTGTCGGAGGCGAGGCGGCTGAGGCCGAGCAGGATGCCGATGAGCACCGCCATCGGAATGGTGAAGTTGAGGAAGTTCGGCAGCAGATAGCCGATGAGTCGCAGGAGATCGAGCGGCGAGGCGACGCCGCGCACTGCGAGCTCCAGCAGCGGCAGCAGGTAGCGCATGAACAGAATGAAGGTGAAGAGCACGCCACCGAGCAGGGCGTAGCCGATGACCTCGCGAAGTATGTAGCGGGTGAAGATGCGCACGTGAGTCTGCTGCTGAGTTCAAGTGTATCGTGCGGGCGTTTTGCGAGTTCAGCGGCGCAGACGAAGCGAGTTGGCGAGCACGCTGACGGAGCTGAACGCCATGGCGATGCTGGCGAGGACGGGGCTGAGCAGGATGTGGAAGCGCGGGTAGAGCACACCCGCGGCAATGGGGATTCCGATGGCGTTGTAGAGCAGCGCCCATCCGAGATTCTGTCGCATCACGCGAACGGTTCGGCGGCTGAGGCGAAGGGCCTCCGGGATGAGCTTGAGGTCGGAGTGAAGCAGCAGCACATCGCCGGCTTCGCGCGCGAGGTCAGTGCCCGCGGCCATGGCGAAGCCTGCGTCCGACTGGGCGAGGGCAGCGGCGTCGTTGATGCCGTCACCGGCCATGCCGACGCGATGATGTTGCGACTGCAGCTCGCGGATGGCCTCGAGCTTGCCGCCGGGAAGCAGGCTGGCACGGACGTCGTCGATGCCGGCTTCGCGGGCGATGGCCTCGGCGGAGAGCCTGCGTGTCGCCGGTCAGCATGAGCGAGCGGATGCCGAGACTGTGCAGGTCGCGGATGGTCTCAGCGGCCTCGGGGCGGAGTTGGTCGGTGGCGAAGAAGACGGCCTGCGGCTGCGAGTCCACCAGAAGATAAACCGGCGTAGTGTGAGCGAGTTCGGGGCACGCGACGAGCGCGGGATCGAGTTCGCCCGGCGGCAGCAGCGACGCATTGCCGAGAAGAATCTTGCGGCCCTGTGCGAGTGCGCGTACGCCGATGCCGGGAATGATCTCGACATCTGAGATCCCGCTAGCCGCCTCCAGCGCATGGTGCTTGGTGACAAAGCGAACGATGGCCTCCGCAAGCGGATGTGTGGACGAGCGCTCGATGGCAGCGGCGAGTGCCAGCAGTTTTTCCGCCGGAAGCGCAGGGTTCGCGACAGTTTCGAAGTGGACGATGTGCGGCTTACCTTCTGTGAGCGTTCCGGTCTTGTCGAAGGCGAGCGTGTCGAGAGCAGCGACGCGCTCGATGGATTCGCCGCCTTTGATCAGCAGCCCGCTGCGTGCAGCCCGGCCGATAGCGACGGTGATTGCGGCGGGAACAGCGAGTCCCATGGCGCACGGGCAGGCGATGATGAGCACCGCGATTGCGATGGCGAAGGGCTGCGCAAGGCCTTCATGACGGCCGTCGGTGTTGAGTGCGATCCACCAGGCGATGAACGACAGCGCAGCCAACACAAGAATTGTTGGAACGAAGATGGCGCTGGCGCGGTCGGCCAGGCGCTGCATAGGAGCGCGCGAGGATTGCGCCTGCGCGAGCATCCGCTGCATCTGCGCGAGTGTGGAAGCATCACCGACGGCGGTCGCGCGGAGAATCAACACGCCGTCGAGATTGAGCGTTCCGCTGATGACGCGGTCGCCGCGCGAGCGGGTGACGGGCAGCGGCTCGCCGGTCAGCATCGACTCGTCGACCGAGCTGCGGCCGTCGAGGATGATGCCGTCAACCGGGATGCGGTCGCCTGCGAGGACGCGGAGGATGTCGCCGGATGCGAGCGCGTCCGTTGGCAGAATGGTCTCCGGTGCCGCGGAGTAATCAGGGTGCTCGCTGGCGGGATCGACGTCGAGCAGGCGTGCAGTGGCCGAGGTGAGTTGCGCAAATCCGCGGATGGAGCGCGTTGCCTGGCGGCGCGCGCGTGCTTCAAGCCAGCGGCCGGCGAGCAGAAAACCAAGGATGAGGATGACGGACTCGAAGTAGACGTCTGCGCCGGAGGAGCTGGCGCGGATGGTTGCGAAGAGTGAGGCCGCGAAGGCGCTCAGCGTGCCGATGGCGACGAGCGTGTTCATGTTCGTCGTGCGATGACGCGCAGCACGCCATGCGCCGACATATATCTCCGGCGCGGCGAAGAGCATGACGGCAAGCGAGAGCGCGCAGAGGAACCAACGCAACGGTTGCGCGGGCAGCGACATCAGCGCGGCGGGAGTGATTGGTTCGAGGACCCGCGCGAGGAGGTTCAGCAACGGGTCGGTGCTCGTGCTCGCCATCATCAATGGCATCGAGAGCACCATCGCAATGGCTCCTGCGATGAGGCTCAGGAGCGCGCGAAGGCCGAGGGACGGCTCTTCGGGATCGTGGACATGTTCGGCGTGGCCCGCGGCCGCGTGATGCTGCGGAGCGGGCACCGAGGCGTCGTAGCCCGCGTGACGAACGGCTTCGATCAGCGGCTCGATCTTGAGCGGCTGCGTGGAGTTGATCTGCGCGGAGTTGGCGAGCAGGCTGACAGACGCGGACTCAACGCCCGGGACAGAGCGCAGCGCGCGCTCGACGTGATGCTGGCACGCAGCGCAGCTCATGCCGGCGATCTGGAGGGTCTGTTCAGTCATGCTCAGGGCTGCTCAGTCATGGGACATCAGCGCAACACGTGTGCGGGATAACCAGCATCACGCAGCGCCTCTTCTACCTGCGTCGCGTCAGTCTCTGTGGTCACACGCGCGGCGCCCACCCGAACCTCCTCAGCGTGCGTGCCAGGCAGCGCGTTGATCGCCCGCATGACGCTGCGGACACAGCTGCTGCAGTGCATGTTCTCGATGACAAAGTCCAGTGTGGCCATAGCAATTCGATGCTCGCGGTGCGATGAAGTGTGCAACGGCTGCGGGCTGATTACGGTTCAGGGACGAAGCGGTAGCCGACGCCGCGCACGGTGAGAAAGTGTGCAGGATGGGCAGGATCGGGCTCGAGATAACGGCGCAGGCGGACGAGGAAGTTATCGATCGCGCGCGTGTCGGTGTCCTCGTGAACGTGCCAGACGTTCTCAAGCAGCTCCTTGCGGGCGATGATCTTGCCGGGGCGTTCCAGGAGATAGCGCAGCAGGTCGGCCTCCATCACAGTGAGTTGGATGGTGTCGCCGGGGCCGCGAATCTCGAGGGCATCGAGGTCGATCGTGCGATCGCCGAGTGTGAAGGTGGGCTGCTGCTGAGGCTCTTCGGGAGCCGGTTCGGTTGCTTCGGCCAGCGGTCCCGTCTTCGCGGCCCAGTGCACGCGCCGAAGAAGGCCCGCAAGACGAGCCATCAGAATGTTGAGGTCGAAGGGTTTGGGGAGGTAGTCGTCGGCGCCGGCCGAGAAGCCCTCGACGATGTCCTCGGAGCGTCCGCGCGCCGTGAGCAAAAGCACCGGGATGAAGCGGCCGGCGTCACGCAGCGCACGCACGATGGAGAAGCCGTCCTTGCCGGGAAGCATGACGTCGAGCAGTACGGCCGCAGGCGGCTCGGGCGTATTGAGCAGCCAGGCGAGAGCGGAATCGCCGTCAGCCTCGTGGTGGGTGCGGTAGCCCTCGGCCTCAAGGTTGAACAGCAATCCCTGGGCGAGGTGCTCCTCGTCTTCAACGACGGCGATGAGTGGGGAAGGCATCGGCGACGATTGTATCGCCGCCGCTACGGGAGGTTTGTCAGAGACCTGTCGATTGACCTATTGATGCGCGGCGTTCTGCGTCGTGGAAGTGGTCTGTGCTGCCGCTGTACTGGCTGTCTCGGTCGTCTTCTGCTCCGAGGGCAGCTTGTGCTCTTCGAGCGCGAGCGCCTCAGGCATATAGGTGAGCGCCTGCTTGATCTGCGGGTCCCACTCGGCGCGGACCTTCAGACCCTCGGCCTGGCCAAACTGCGAGGTGAAGAGTTCGGCCTTGATGCTGGACTTGATCCAATCGAGGTTGTCGTTGATGTCCTTGTCGGTGAACTCAATCTTCTGCGCGCGCAGGAAGTCCTCGAACTGGTTGAGCATCGCGTCGTCGACCACGAGATCGCGGGTAATGCCGTGACTCGCAAGGTAGTGGGTCGTGAAGTCGAAGAAGGCGCGGTGCGGAGGTGTAAGCAGGACCTCCTGGAAGTGGTTGCTCTTGAGCTCCGCGATCTTCTCGTCGGGCGTAATGCCGCCGCCGCCGTAGACTGGCCGGCCGGCATCGGTGAGCTTCACTTCGCGGTTGGTCTTGTCCGCCGGCAGCGCATCGTTGCGCACGTAGTAGTAGTCATACAGCGAAACGTTGTTGTAGTTCCGCTGGATGAGGCGGCCCGACGGCGTGTAGTAGTGGAAGGTCGTCAGCGCAAGACCCGTGTTCTCGGAGATTGGGAAGACCGTCTGCACGAGGCCCTTGCCGAAGGTTGTCTCGCCGACAATAAGCGCGCGGTCGTGATCCTGCAGCGCGCCGGAGACGATCTCGGCCGCCGACGCCGTGTCGCGGTTCACGAGGATGACGATCGGATATTTGAGATCGGAGCCCTTGGGCGCGCGATAGACCTGGTCGGGGAAGGCGCGGCCGCGCTGCGAGACGACGATCTGTCCCTTCTGCAGGAACTTGTCCGCGGTGTTGACAGCTTCGTTGAGCAACCCGCCGGGGTTCTCGCGCAGGTCGATGACCAGACCCTGAACGCCAGGGCCGAACTTGTCGAGCGCTTCCTGCACCTCGTGCGAGGTCGTCTCCATGAACTGGGTGATGTGGATGTAGCCGACGTTCGGCTTGATCATGAAGGCGATGTCGACGGAGTAGCGCGGAATCTCATCGCGGATGAGGTCGAAGACCAGGGGCTTGGCCGCGCCTTCGCGTGCGACGGTGACTGCGACGTGGGTCCCGCGGGGCCCTTTGAGCATGGAGGCGACGGCAGCGGAGTCCATGTTCTCGGTGGACTTGCCGTCGACCGCGAGAATGACGTCGCCGGGACGGATGCCGGCCTTGTAGGCGGGCGTTCCCTCAAACGGCGCAAGCACGACAATCTTGTTCTCCTGCGGCTGGATCGACATGCCCACGCCGTAGTACTTGCCGTGCTGGTCCTCGCGCATCTGCGCGAAGGCCTTGGGGTCGTAGAAGTTCGAGTGCGGATCGAGCACGTGCAGCATGCCCGGGATGGCGCCGTCGTAGATGGCCTTGTCCACCTGATCGGTGTTCAGCTTGTCCGCGTAGTTCTGCTCCACGAGCGCGTAAACGTCGGTGAAGTTCTTCATCGAGTCGCGCAGCGTGGACTCGTCCGTGGCGGACTGGGCAGCCACGCGGCCCCCGATGATGGAACCGGTGACGCCGCATGCTGCGAGAAAGATAGCTGCGGAAAAGAGGGCGCGACGGGTACGCGAGTTCATGGCGCGGAGGGAACCTCGAGAGGAGCAGAAAGGCCCGAAATAAAGGCACGGAACGGGCCGCTGCTCGTTGGACGAGTATAGCATTCGGGCGGTGAGCCAAGCCTCGTATGGACAGCGCTGCAGATAAGGCGGGGGACGATGCGCAGAGCTGCCTTCTGACAGGTAGAATGGTCGCACTGGATGACCTCAGACAGGCGCTGCGGGTCCAATAAGAGCACGCTGCAGAGTGGCTTGCAGGGGGTCAAAATGACCTGGACTGCGCCGGCCCAAAAGGCTGCTGCGAGGAGAGGCCCGAAGGAACGGATGATCAGTAAGAACCACAGCAAGCTCAGGAAGTACGGATATCTTCCACATAGGAGCCGGTTTGCCGGCGCAGTTCTGGCCGCATCACTGGTAGCGACACCGAGCGTGCTGGCCCAGGTGCGCGCCCAACAGCCGAGCTATCCAGTCCCCGGGGGAGGGGTGACACCCACTCAGCCCCAGCCTCAGCTGCAGCTTCCGCCCCTTCCGGCGACGACGCCGATCACGCCCAATGGCGCGGTCGTCGAAGACGTCGTGGCGCGTGTAAACGACCAGATCATCACGCGCACCGAATACGAGCGCGCCCGCGAGCAGATGATGGAGCAGGCGCGCCAGGAGAACGTCCCGCAGGCCGATGCCGAGGCCAAGCTGCATGACTTGCTGCGCGACATGATCGACCAGCAGCTGCTGCTCTCGAAGGGCAAGGAGCTGGGCATCACCGGCGACGCCGAGACGATGCACCGGCTGGACGACATCCGCAAGCAGAACCATCTGGACTCGATGGAAGCTCTGCAGAAGGCGGCTGAGCAGCAGGGAATCTCGTTTGAGGACTTCAAGCAGCAGATTCGCAACCAGGTCGTCTCAAACCAGGTCGTACAGGATGAGGTGGGACGTCACCTGAACCTCACGCGTGCGCAGGAAGAGGCCTACTACAACGCGCACGGCAAGGACTTTGAGGTTCCGGAACAGGTGCATTTGAGTGAAATCCTGATTCCGACGCCCGACAATGCGACCGACGCGCAGGTGGCGGCGGCGCAGCAGAAGGCGGATGAGGTCGAGGCCAAGCTGAAGGGCGGCGCCAACTTCGCGGACACGGCGAAGGCGAACTCGGGTGGACCGACGGCTCCGGCGGGCGGCGACCTTGGCGACTTCAAGCGCGGCGCGCTCGGCGATGTGCTGGAGAAGGCGACGTTTTCGTTGCCGGCGGGCGGCTTTACCGAGCCGATCCGGACGCGCCAGGGCTTTGTGATTCTGCGGGTGGACAGCCACCAGCAGGCCGGAATTCCTCCGCTGGACCAGGTCGAGCGGCAGGTGCAGGAGGCGATTTACTTCACCCAGTTGCAGCCGGCGCTGCGCACCTATCTGACCAAGGCGCGCGAAGACGCCTACATCGACATCAAGCCGGGCTTTGTCGACACAGGCGCGAGCCATCAGCAGACGAAGCCGGAGTTTACGGCCTACGCTCCGCCGCCGCCGAAGAAGAAGACAGTGAAGAAGCAGCGCGTCGAGCAGGAGAAGGCCGCAAAGGCGCAGGCCGACCTCGCTGCGGCGCGCGAGAAGGAAGCCGAGAAGACGGCGGCCAAGGTCGCGGCGAGTCAGCCCGCCGGCCACAGCAGCTCAGCCCCGCCCAAGAAGCAGAAGATCCACCGCGAGAAGATTCGCTATGGGCAGGCCCCGGAGAAGGCACTCCCGGCCGGCACAGCTCAGACGGCGGAGACGGGCAACAACGCCGAGCCGCTGGGACAGACGGCCGGTGCGGCGATGGCTCCTACTGAGTCGACGACCACGATGACGACGGGTACGGGAGTCGAGGAAAGCAATACCGATGCGTTGGCGCCCCAGCAGGTGGAAACCAAGAAGACTCGCTACGCAGCCCGCGAACAGGAGAGCGAGGAGAAGCACGCGCAGGAGAAGGTGGCCAAGGCAGAGGTGAAAGCGTCCAAGCGGCCGGCGCCGGCTACTTCGCAGGAGACCGCGGACGAGAAGACCCGCGCTACTCCGCTGGGACTGAACGGCGATACCGGCAGCAAGAAGAAGAAGCCCAAGACGAAGCACGACAAGAACGAGCCGAAGGAGCGCCTGCAGGAGAAGCCAAAGCCGGTGGAGACCACCCCACCGCCGCCCGCTCCAACGGTGAACCCCGCACTGGGCACTTCGCCCGCGCCTGCCGCCCAGACTCCTCCGCCAACCCAGACGGCGCCGACCGGCACCTCGAACCCACAGTAGCGGCTGCGCTGCCTTCCAAACCCGAGAGCCCCGGTCAATCGGGGCTCTTTCGCCGTATGCTGAGGAACCGATGAAAGACTTCTTTGTTGCCGACGCCCCGCGCTTTGAGAACCAGAGCATCACCAGCTACTTCTCCCTTAGCTCGCTGAGCCTGCGCGAGCGCAAGGGCGGCGGCGGACAGTACCTTGCCCTGACGCTCACCGACAAGACGGGGCAGCTCGAGGGCCGCATGTGGGAGGAGTTCGCGAATGTCGTCGAGACCTGCGCGGAGGGCTGCTACGTCAAGGTGCAGGGGCTGATCTCGAAGTACAACGGCAGGTTCCAGATCACGCTGACGCGCATGCGCGCCGCCTCCGAAAGCGAGATCGATCCCGCCGACTTCGTGCCGACGACGCAGTACGAAATCCCGGCAATGATGGCCGAGCTGCGCGGCTACGTCGAATCATTCACCAATCCGCATTTGCGCGCGCTCGTGCTCCGCTTCTTTGATGACCCATCCATCGGCGCGGCCTTTCAGGAAGCCCCCGCCGCCAAACGCCTGCACCACGCCTGGCTCGGCGGCCTGCTCGAACATGTGCTCTCGCTCGTGCGCGTCTGTCGCGCCACCGCGCCGTTCTACCCGGAGGTCGACCCCGATCTCCTCGTGACCGGAGCGATTCTTCACGACATCGGCAAGGTTCGCGAGCTCAGCTGGCGCTCCAACTTCAGCTACACGCTCGAAGGTCAGCTCGTCGGCCACATCACCATCGCCCAGCGAATGCTCGCCGAGGCAATCTCGTCGATGGACGCTGAAGCACGCGAGCGCGCGCAGCTCACCGGCGAACCCGCGGCACTCTTCCCGGAGTCTCTGCGCGTGCTTGTCGAGCACATGATCCTCGCGCATCACGGCAAGCTGGAGTTCGGCTCTCCCAAGCTGCCCATGACCCCCGAGGCGATGCTGCTCAGCGCGCTCGACGATCTCGAGGCGAAGTTCCAGACCATGCGCGCCGAGTTCGCCGCGGCTCGCGACGCCGGCCGCCGTCCCGACGAACCGACCGAGTGGGTCCGTTCGATGGACCGTAATCTCTTCGACTCGCGCCGCTTCCTCGAAGCGCAAACGTCGACTTCCCCGGAGCCTCAGGCCGCAGCGGCTGTCCCGCACCCGAATCAACCGAGCCGTCCAGTGAGAACGCGCCCGCTCCGGTCGAGTTCGGTCAGGAACTGAGCGATCTCTTCACCAAGCCCTAAGCTCCGCAGTCCGCTGATTCAAACCGATATAATCAAGCTCTCATGCTTCGATTTTTTACTGCAGGCGAGAGCCACGGCGAGGCGCTCGTCGCCCTCATCAGCGGGCTGCCCGCGGGCGTTCCGGTAGACCAGGACTTCGTAAACCACGAGCTCTGGCGCCGCCAGCAGGGCTACGGCCGCGGCGGACGCATGCGCATCGAGAAGGACGAGGCCCACATCCTCTCCGGCGTGCGCCACGGCAAGACCATCGGCTCTCCCATCGCCATGACGCTCGCCAATAAGGACTGGAAGAACTGGGAGCAGATTCTCCCCGTCGAGTCCGGCGATCCCTCACTCCACAAAGCCGTCGCCAGCCCGCGCCCCGGACATGCCGATCTCGCCGGCGCCCTGAAGTACGACTTCAAGGACGCCCGCTACGTGCTCGAACGCGCCAGCGCCCGCGAGTCCGCCGCACGCGTTGCATGCGGTGCGCTCGCAAAGCTCTTGCTCCGTGAACTCGGCATCCACGTCGTAAGCCACGTCGTTCGCGTCGGCACCGCGCAACTTGCGCGCGAGGTTTCCTTCGACGAAGTCGCCGCCATCGCGCAGCGCGACGACGTGCTGCTCGCTTGCGCCGACCCCGAGTCCGAAGCCGCGATGAAGGCCGAAGTCGACAAGGCTCTGCGCACCGGCGACACCGTCGGCGGCGTCTTCGAGGTAATCGTGCACGGCCTGCCGCCCGGCATCGGCACGCACACCAACTGGGACGAGCGTCTCGACGGCCTGCTCGCCCAGGCGCTCATGAGCCTGCAGGCGGTGAAGGCGGTTGAGCTCGGCCGCGGCGTAACCGCAGCGGAGTCGCCCGGCTCCCAGGTGCACGATGCCATCGCCTACGCCGCTGAAGATGAAAAAGCAGGCGAGGGATTCACGCGATTCCGCCGCGAGAAAAACAACGCGGGCGGAGTTGAGGGCGGCATGTCCAACGGCGAAGATGTCGTGGTGCGCGGCTATCTGAAGCCCATCTCGACACTGCGCCGTCCCCTCGCTTCGGTCTCATTCGAAACGCGCGAGGCCACGAAGGCATCTTACGAGCGGTCGGACGTCTGCGTCGTGCCGGCAGCGGGCGTCGCCGGCGAGGCCATGGTCGCGCTTACCATCGCGCGGCTGGTGCTGGAAAAATTCGGCGGCGACAGCCTGAATGAGCTGAAACGCAACTTCCAGGGATACCGCGAACAGATTCGGGCTTTTTGATATGAGCGAGACGAAAACAGAACTTGAGAACGCAACCGCCGCTACGGTCGACGCAGACGGAACGAAGATCCACCAGGTCGTGAAGTACCCCGATCCGGTGCTCTCGAAGAAAGGCGCGCCGGTAACAGACTTCGGACCGGAGCTCGCGCAGCTTGTCAAAGAGATGTGGGCGAGCATGTACGCCGCGCACGGAATCGGCCTCGCCGCCCCACAGATCGGTGTCTCCAAGCGCATCACCGTAATCGACGTTTCCTTCAAAGAGCGCCCCGACGAAAAGATGGTCCTCATCAATCCGGAGATCATCGAGCGCGAAGGCAAACAGTTCGAAGAGGAAGGCTGCCTCAGCCTCCCCGAGATTCGCGAGAAGGTGCAGCGCGCAGCCCGCGTCAAGGTGCGCGCCCAGGATGTGAATGGCGAATTCTTCGAAGCAGAGGGCGAAGAACTTCTCTCACGCGCCATACAGCACGAGATCGATCACCTCGATGGCGTACTCTTCATCGACCGCATAAGCCCGTTGAAGCGCGACCTCGTGAAGAGGCGCATTCGCAAGCTCCAGAAGAACGGGGAGTGGTGATGCCGCGGAGGTCACGCCCGTGAGGCTGGTCTTCTGCGGAACACCTGACTTTGCCGTGCCGACACTGGAGGCTCTGCTCACGCGCGGGCATGAGATTCCGCTGGTGCTGACGCAGCCCGACCGCCCCGCCGGCCGCAAGATGGAGTTGCAGCAATCCGCCGTAAAGCGCACCGCACTCGCGCACAACCTGCGCATACTGCAACCCGAGAAGATCAAAAACAACGCAGAGCTTCGTGCGGACTTGGAGTCGCTCCGTCCCGACGCAATCATCGTCGTCGCCTACGGGCGCATCATCCCGGAGTGGATGCTGAAGCTCCCGCGCTTCGGCAACATCAACCTGCACGGTTCACTGCTGCCGAAATATCGCGGCGCCGCACCGATTCAGTGGGCCGTGGCGAACGGCGAAACCGAAACCGGCGTGACGACGATGCTCCTCGATGCGGGGCTCGACACCGGCGACACTCTGCTGGAGCACCGCCTGGCCATCGGTCCCGACACGACGGCCTCAGAGCTTATATCCACAGCTCGCATCCATCGGCGCAGCGCTGATGATCGAAACCCTCGACGGCCTCGAGCACAAAACAATCACACCGCGCCCGCAGGAGAATGCACTCGCGACCCTCGCGCCGATCCTGACCCGCGAAGATGGCCGCATGGAGCTCGACCACAGAACGGCTCGCGAAGCCTACAACCGCTGGCGCGGCTTCTCCCCCTGGCCAGGCGCCCACGCAGAGTTTCGCGGCAAGCGCTTCCTCGTGCATCGCATGCACCCTGTCGGAGCAACCGATCCCGCACTCGCGCCCGGTGAGCTCGCACTCGCTGGCGACCTTCTGCTTGCAGGCACAGCCGAAGGAAACCTCGCACTCGACGAGGTCCAGATGGAAGGCAAAGCCCGAATGTCCGGCACACAGTTCGCCAAGGACTTTCAGCTTCATCGCGGAGAGCGTCTTGCCTAACCCAAGGCAGCGCGCCGACGCCCGCCCCCAGCGCTCAAAGTCAGCGCCACAAAATCAACAGGCGAAGAGCATCAGCCCCGCGCGCTCCGCCGCATTCCGAGTCCTCATGCAGGTCGAAACCTCCTCGGCACACAGCGATGACCTGCTGCATGGCATGGCGCTGCAAAAGCTCTCGCAGCCTGACCGCAATCTCGCAACCGCACTCGTCATGGGTGTGTTGCGCTGGCAGATTGCACTCGACGCCGAGTTCGCAAAACTTCTCGACCGCCCCGACCAACCGCTGCCTGAAGAAATACGCATCGCGCTGCGAATGGGCGCCTTCCAGCTCCGCCACATGGACCGCATCCCGCCGCACGCAGCACTGAGCGAAAGCGTGGAGCTCGTGCGTGCAGCCGGGCACCCCAAGGCCGCCGGGCTCGTGAACGCAATCCTGCGCAAGCTCTCCGCCACGCCCGGACGGCGCAAGCCAATCGCCGAGTCCGTCGACGCGATGGCAACACGGCTCGGACATCCCGCGTGGCTGGTAAAGCGGTGGGAGAGCTTCTACGGCAGGGAGGCCACGTCAGCAATCTGCGAATACGACCAGCACGAACCCACACGCGGCGAGTTGTTCGCCCACGACCAGACCGCAGAAGATGTCGACGCCAACCTCATCGACGATGGCTCGCGCCTCATCGCAGAGCTCGTCGCAGCAAGTCATCCCTCACCCGCACGCATCTGGGACGCCTGCGCCGCCCCCGGCGGAAAGACGTCTGTGCTCGCAAGACGGCATCCTGCAGCCGAACTTCTCGCAACCGACCTCAGCCCGAAACGCCTTCAGGCAATGCGCCGGCGACTCGAAAACGAACTGCCCAAGCGCAAGATTCGCACGCTCGTGTCGGATGCCGCGCAGCTACCCACAGGTGAAGGCAACTTCGACCTGATCCTCTGCGACGTGCCCTGCAGCGGCACCGGAACGCTCGCGCGCAACCCCGAGATTCGGCACCGCCTCCAACCGTCAGAATTCGAGCGTCAGGCAGACCGCCAGCGAGAAATTCTCAGCGCGGCGCTCAAGCGCCTGCATCCCGGCGGCCGTCTGCTCTACTCGACGTGCTCCCTCGAGCCCGAAGAGAACGAAGAAATCGTAGAGTCCGTGCTCGCGAAGATCGGCACGCAAAGCCTGCGGATGCTCTCCATTGCAGGGCTGTTGGAACGGCTTCATTCCAGCGGCGTGATTCGCGACAATGCAGATCACCTGAAGCAGCTAACGCGCGGCAGCATATTGCGGACCCTGCCGGGAGAGAACTTCCAGGGCGACGGATTCTTCGCCGCTGCATTCACTCGCGAGACGTAATCGACTACTGCGGCGTTGTCGCAGGTGTAGCCGGCGTTGCCACCGGCGCTGTCCCGGTAGACGTATGCCCGAAGGTCAGCTTCACAACCGAGCCCTTGCTCGCGCGGTGTCCAGCCTCCGGTGACTGCGCCGTTACCGGCCCGACCGGCACCATCTGCACAGGAGCAGCTTGTTCGGGTGCTGCCGCAGCGGCTCCGTTTGGGCTGGCGGGCGCGCCAGGATTTGGAGGCGTGGCTGGCTGCTGCCCGGCTGCGGGCGCATTCACCGCAGGAGCAGGCTGCACAACCGGCGCCATCTCGCCCAGCGCCGCGACACGCAGTCCCAGCGAAATCGCCGCGCGGTTCGCGGAGGTCCAGCTCATGCCGACAAACGACGGCATCACAAACGCCTCCGAGGCACCCGCGCCCTGTTGACTCAGCAGCAAATTCACACGCGGCTGGTCCACCCCCGCATCCGGCGGCGGTGTCTGCGAGAGCACCATGTCCGTATCGCCAGGCGCATCCAGATGCGCCAGCGTGCCGAGATCCAGCGAAGCCTTGCGCAGGTCCAGCGAAGCCTCGCGCACCGGCTCTCCAACAACATCTGGAATCGTGACCTGCTGCGGCCCCAGGCTCTCGGTGACACGCACCTGCCATCCCCTGCGCACGCGCGAGCCCGCCGCTGGCGCCTGCGAAAGAATGCGCCCCGCAGGAACCGTGCGCGAATAAAACTTATTCTCGATATTCAGGTCGAGTCCATTGTGCAGCGCCGCTTCACTGGCCTGCGCGACGGTCAGCCCCGCAAGATCCGGAATCGCCACCTCTCGTCCATGCAGCGCAATCCGCAGCGCCAGCCCCGCGAACAGCACAAACACCGCGAACATCAGCAGCGCACCCGAGAACACGCGCAGGATCTGAAAAAATCTCCGCATCGGAGTCAGCATACAGGGTTAGACGCCGCGCAGCGTCATCTGCGATTGTCGGAGGCCGGTTCGGGATGAATCAGCACCCGCGTCACCTGCGGACGCTGCATGCGAAACTCATTCTCGAAGTCGGTGATGATGGCGTGCACGCGGCTCATCGGTAGATCGTCCGGCAGAGTACAGTGGCAGTTCACTTGAATGGCGTTGGCGGAGCCGCTGTATCCGCGCGTGACGGTGATCTCGTGAATGTCGAGAATCTCCGGAAACTTCGCCGCCGTCTTGCGCAGCTGCGCCTCGAGATTCTTCGCGGTCTCGATCGGCGCCGTATGGGCAATCGTTGCCGGCTCACCTTCGATGTGCGTCAGCATCGTGGTGATGCCGGGCACCTCGCGGCGAATGTCGGATTCAAGTTGTGTCGCGATCTCATGCGCGTTGCGCAGCGACATTGACTCAGGCACCTCCAGGTGCTGTTCCAGATGCAAGGCACCGTCATACTGCTGCAGCGTCACGTCATGAACTTTCAGGTTGCGGCGGGCAGCAACCGCGCGCACGCGATCAAAGGGGCTCTCGTCGACAGTCGCCATCGGCACGGTTCTTACGACGACGTCGGCGCCTCCCAGTCGTCTCTGCACAGCTTCCGTCGCCTCGGACGTGACTTGTTCCGAGCGCTGAAAGCTCAACGCCCGCGGAAGACCAAGTGTGAGATCGACAAAGTAATCCGAGCCCGAACGGCGCACACGCAGCCGCTGTACCGAGATGACATCGGGAATCGCCTGGAGATCGCGCACAATCTGCCCTTGAATCTTGTCGCGAACCTCCGGTGGCGTCGCGTCGAGTAACGAGTCAATCGTCCTATGTGCCAGCCGCCACGTGACCCGCAGGATGATCGCGGCGACCGACCAACGCAGCGATGGGGTCCGCATAACGCAGCGCGGGCAGATTCCACCGTTGCCCTGCAAACGAAAACAACAAACCCACGATGACCGCTGCCGACGACCAGATGTCAGTGCCGAAGTGCACAGCATCCGCCTCCAGCGCCTCACTGCGATGCGTCTTCGCAACGCGATGCAGCGCTGCAGAACGCGCCGAGTCCACAATGATGGACAGCAGCAGCACCACGAACGGCCAGATGGAAAAGCGCAGCGTGAGCCGGCTCGGATGCACGATGCGCAGGACAGCCTCGATCGCAATCCACACACACGAGGCGACCATCAGCGCGGTCTCTACCGCCGCCGAAAGATTCTCAACCTTGCCGTGGCCGAAAGCGTGCTCTGCATCCGCGGGACGATCCGAGACGCGCACGGAGGTAAAGGTAAGCAGCGCTGCGATGAGATCGATGCCCGAGTGCGCCGCCTCGCTCAGCATCCCCAGCGATCCCGTGAGCAGTCCCGT
The DNA here is from genome assembly GCA_963729675.1 of uncultured Acidobacteriaceae bacterium. Taxonomy (GTDB): domain Bacteria; phylum Acidobacteriota; class Terriglobia; order Terriglobales; family Acidobacteriaceae; genus Granulicella. The sequence goes on along the minus strand of CAVSOV010000004.1, from coordinate 57,089 downwards.
GATCAGCTTCAGCAGCGTGATGCCGGAGGCCGCAAGGAACGACGTGAGCGCAGCCGTGCGCTTCGCATAAGCGCGCTCATGATGCTCCGTATGGGCGACGACGGACTTCGTGCTCCCGGCCATCCGCTGAGAATACACGCGCTCGCTCAGGCTTTGGTGCCGCGATAGAGGCCGGCCGCGCCCAAAAAGTATCCGTCCCAGCCGCAGTTCGTGAATCCGGCGTCCTGCATCAGGCTCATCATGCGCGGTGGGCGCGGAAAGCGCTGAACCGATGAGGGTAGCCATTCGTACGCCGCGCGCTTGCCTGAAATCCATCCACCTGCGACTGGAAGCACGTGATGAAAGTAAAGGTTGTACAGCGCTCCACTTACACCTCCAGGCTGGTTGCACTCGAGAATCCCAAGGCTGCCGCCGGGGCGCAGCACGCGATGAATCTCCCTGAGGCCCGCAGCGTAGTTGCTAAGGTTGCGAAAGCCGAAGGCGGAGGTCACAAGATCGAAGGAGTTGTCCGGGAAGGGAAGCGCCATCGCATCGCCCTCGACCCAACGGACGTTCGCACCCGCGTACTTCTGCTCCGCAAGACGAAGCATCTCGCGGGAAAAATCGAGACCCGTGACCGGCTCGCCATTTGGCGGGCGCTCGGCGAGCAGCGCGGCCGTAAGGTCCCCCGTGCCACAACAGATGTCGAGCACACGAGCATCAGGACGGCTGAGTGTCGCGCGAAACGCGACCGCCGTGCGACGCCACCACCTCCGATCGAGTCCGAACGACAGCAGATGATTCGCGCGATCATACGTCGGCGCAATCGAGCTGAAGAGCTCACGCACGTGCTCCGCCGCTTCAGTCTCAGAGCTCTCCGCTGCCGGACGCGCGCCCTCCGTACATTCGTGTTCGATAGGTTCGCGATCGGGCGTCGCCGCAAGGTGATTCACGGCAGCGCTCCGCTGAGATGAGGCTGTATGCCCTTGGCCTCTGACGCAACTTCGCTCGCAGCGTCGAGCAACTCGTGTGCACTGACGTCGCGAACAACCGTTGCGCTCCCAATGCCAGTCGGCAATACAAACGAACGCACGCCGCTGCGGTTCTTCTTGTCCTTGGCCGTGAGCGCGACCAGTTGTTCCGCCTCGGCGCGAAACGGCTTCATCGGACCGTACGCCCGTATGAGATTCTGCATGCGATCGCCATCGGCTGCCGTAATAAGGCCGCGCGATGTGGCGATGCGAATCGCGGCGAGCATACCCCACGCAACCGCCTCTCCATGCAGCAGCTGTGTGTACTCCGTGGCCGCCTCAATCGCGTGACCGAGCGTATGCCCCAGGTTCAAAATCATGCGCTGGCCCGACTCACGTTCATCGGCATTGACCACGTCTGCCTTCACACGCACGCTGGCGGCCACTACATCCGCCAACATCTCCGCGTCTCCTGCGAGAACCCGTTCGCGCTCGCGCTCGAGCAAACCGAACAACTCAGGATCACGAATGATGCCCGCCTTGATGGACTCCTGCAGTCCCGCGTGAAGCTCATCCGGATGAAGCGTAGAGAGCGTCGCAACGTCAGCGTAGACAGCGAGTGGATGATGAAAAGCTCCCGCAAGATTCTTTCCGGCGGCGAGATTCACGCCGGTCTTTCCGCCGATCGAGCTGTCGACCTGCGCCAGCAGCGTCGTAGGCACCTGCACATAACGGATGCCGCGCATGTAAATCGCTGCGAGAAAGCCCGTCATGTCGCCGAGCACACCGCCGCCAAAGGCAATCAGTACCGAGTCGCGATCAGCGCCGCCTTCGGCCAGTTGTTCCAGCAGGCGCTCGACCGTGGCCATGCGCTTGTGCGACTCGCCGCTCGGGACCGTGAGTGTTGCCAGAGGCGTCGTGAATCCGCCAAACAGCTCATTGCCCCACAGCTTCAAAATCTCCGGCGAGCTGACCACAAACGCCCGCTGCCTGCCCGCGCGCACCCCGCCCCCAAGAAGGTCGTCCACGCGGGAGCCGACGGACGCGAGCAGACCTCTGCCGATCTCTACGTCGTAAGAGACATTCGGTGTGCGAACGGTAACGGTTCTGACGGTGGATGACACCTCATCAGAATAGCGTCGCGGATGAACTTTCGCTACGCCTGTGATTCGGGAGCCTCGAGCTCCGGTCGCGGCTTTGCAAACAGCAGCGACGCGGTGATGGTGATACCCAGCAGCACCGCGATGACCAGCAACGAGACCATCGGGCCGATCTCGATCCAGGACGAGAGCAGCATCTTCATAGCCGCGAAGGCGAGCACTGCCGCCAGGCCGAAGTGCAGGAAGCGCAGCCTCGCCAGCATCGCCGCCAGCAGCACGTACAACGAGCGCAGCCCCATCACCGCCATGATGTTCGAGGTGTAGGCAAGGAACGGCACACGCGTAATGCTCAGCACCGCCGGAATCGAATCCATTGCAAAGACAACATCGCTGATCTCGATGGCGATCAGCGCCAGCATCAGCACAGTAATCATCCGCCGGCCGTCTTCGTGCACAAAGAATGCGTCCTGCCGCTCGCTCACCGGATGAATCCGGCGGACCAGCTTGATCCATGCCGGCGTCTTTTCCTTTTCGTGGCCCGGCATCACCAGGCGCACCGAGCTGATCAGCAGCAACCCGCCGAAGACATAGCTGATCCAGTGAAAGTGATTCAGCAGACCAACGCCGGCTGCGATGAACGAGCCGCGCATGAGAACGGCCCCTGTCACCCCCCAGAACAGCACCTTCGGCTGCCGCTTCTCCGGAATCCGGAAGATGCGGAACAGCAACAGAAACACAAACAGGTTGTCGATCGAGAGCGACTCCTCGATCGCATACGCAGCCAGGTACTGAACGCTGCCCTCTGTGCCGAACCTTGGCCGCACCAGCGCGGCGAGCACTAACGAGGCAACAACCCAGAGGATCGTGGCGTAGAGCGCCTTGCGATGCGTGTCGCGCACCCGGCGCGCCATCAGGTACTCGCCTGCGAGCAGCACAACCAGCGCTACATGAAACGCAATCCAGTAGGAGATTGGCGTCGCCACTACCGCGAGACTCCTTCCAGCACCTCAGCGCCGGTCTGTTCTGATGCTGAACGCCTTAGTGCTGATCGATCAACCGCAGCAGATCCAGGAAGAGATCGGCTGAAACCTGCAGACTCTGGGCACTCAGTTTGTCCATCGTGTCCTGTGCAGTGTGATGGTACGCGTAGTCGCCCCGCTTGTCGTCGTACGGTCCGTACTCATACGCAATGACGTCCAGCACCGGAACCCCGCGCTCCTTGAACGGAATATGGTCATCATCGATCGGACCGCTGTGCTTGAACAGATAGTTCGAGTGCCCCGTGTCCTTGCCCGCCTGTGCCAGCAGATCCAGCAGCCACGGCGTGGAGTTCGTCTCCTTATCGATGTTCATGCTCTTCCACCCGATCATGTCCGCAACGATGAACGCCTTGATCTTTCCCAGCGTTCCATCCGCGCTCCACTTGGCAGCGATGTGGCGCACGCCATACAGCTGGTCGGTGCCGACCATCCCGTCGTTGCCAATCGCCTCCTCGCCATCATCGAACAGCAGCCACACCGAGTAGCCTTGCGGCGGATGCTCACGCAGATATTGCCCGATGGCGATCAACAGCGCGGTCGTGCAGGCGCCGTCATTCGCCCCGACAAAGTTAATATCCTTCAGCGGGTAGTTCGTCTCGTAGTGCGAGGCCAGCACGATGATCCCGTCCTTCTTGCCCGGAAACTTCGCAATGAAGTTCCGCATCGTGACCATCCCGATGGGCGTGCGCGCATAAAACTCATCCGTGACGAAATTCCCCTTCGCCGCCTCAGGCTGAAAGTGCGACTTGATAAAGTTCTCCGCCGCCGCATGGCCCGCCGAGCCCACGTACCGCTTCGGCGCCACACTGACATACTGCTGCGTCAGCCGCAGAACCTCCGCGCCCGAGATGCCATGCGCCGAGGCTGCCGGCTTCGCATCGCACGCCGAAGTCCCAGCGCATAAGCCCAGCAGAAGCAGCGCCCCATGCAACGCCGCCCGGCGGAGTGACCGAAGATCCATCAGGCTGTTCCTTTCAGGGCCTGCCGCTTGCGGCGGTTCGGATGAACAAAATACGCCACGGCCACGCCGAGGAAGTACAGCGCCAGCATCGGCGCCGCGAACAGGCACATCGCTGTCGGCTCCGGCGAAGGGCAGATGATCGCCGCAATCAGAAAGATCCCGAGAATCGCGTAGCGAAAATGCTTCAGCAAAAACTTCGCGTCGACGATCCCAAACAGCGACAGAAAGAAGATCACCACCGGCATTTCAAAACAGACACCCAGCCCGAGAATCACCGCGAGAAAAAATCCCGTATAGTCCTCGATCGTGATCATGTGCGTGAAGTTCTGCCCGAATTTCTCGATGAGAACCACCATCGCGCCGGGCAGAACGTACCGATAGCCGAACCACGCTCCCGCAAGAAACAGAATCACCGTCGTGAACAGGAACGGGAACACGTACTTCTTCTCATTCGCGTACATCCCCGGCGAGATAAACAGCCACACCTGGTACAGGATGAACGGGCTCGCAAAGATCGCGCCGAAGACCAACGCCGTCTTGATGTACAGATTGATCGCATCCGTCGGGTGCGTCATCGTCATCGAGAGGTGAATGTCCAGCAGCGGCTTTTGGATAAAGTTCACCAGCCGCTCGTGAAAGAACCACGCGATCACCATGCCCACGCCGAGATACAGCACCACGCGCAGCAGCCGCGTGCGCAGCTCCTCCAGGTGTTCCATCAGGCTCATGCCCGGCAGTTCAGCGCGTTCCTGCGCGGCACTGCGCGCGCGGTCGAGAAGATCAGGCACTGGTCTCGCCTTCTGCGGCCATGGCTACGGCTGCGTGCTCGTGTTCGCCTGAAGGTCCGTGTCCGGCAGAGGGAATCGCATCCAGCAGCCCACCACCCAGCGGGTCCCCTGATTCTTCGCGTGTCCCACGCGCCGACGGCAGCCCGGTCGAAGGCGGCATCATCTTTAACTCTCCCGCGGTCGCAATCGGCAGTGCCTCAGATGCAGTCTCACTCGTCGTCTCTTCAACAGCCGCAACAGACGCCTCAACGTTCTCAGCGGCAGCCACAGCCTCAGGCAATTGCGGCTGCAACGGCTCCTCGACCGCCTGAGCCACCGGCGCCGCCGCCTCCATCGCAGCAATCTGTTTCTGGCGGTCTTCCTGCTCGGCCAGGCGAAGCTCCTCTTCCATCTGCATCTTGAACTCATTCGAGGCGCGCCGGAACTCGCCCACCCACTTGCCCAGCTCGCGCGCCAGCACCGGCAGCTTCTTGGGCCCAAACAACAGAAGCGCCAGCACAAACAAAAAAATGCTGTCGGAAAAACTAGGCATATCGATAACGATGATACCGGGTGCCGGAATTGCTAGCCACCGGGCAGCAGCATCTACAGTCGGGGCCCAACCCTCCCGGCTAAGCGGAACAGGTTACAAAAGATGTACCGAGTCGTCGCAGACTCTTCCAAACCTGATACGTCCCACAGCCATGACGTCCAAAGAGGTGTGCTCTCCACGGGGCAACCTGCGACAATGTTCGGAGGAGACAACGGTGTATCCACTGTGGAGAGCAGCCCGCCGCATCGCGGCCCGTGGCTGCGCAGCAATTGGTCTGTCGGCAATCCTTCTGCTGGCCGGCTGCCACAACTTTTTCGTGTGCCAGAAGGCCAGCTGCCCCTCCGGTGGCGGCGGCTCTACCACCAGCGACTGGGTCTACGTCTCCAACGCCTCCGCCAGCGCCAACGACATCGCCGCCTACGACATCGGTAACGGCTCGCTGGCCGCCATCTCCGGCTCCCCATTCCCCATTGGTTTCGCTCCGGTAGCCATGGTCGTCTCTCCCAGCAACGCATTCCTCTACGCTGCAACGCCGGCCGGCGTCACCAACCCCGGCATCTATATGTGGACCATCAACTCCTCCACCGGCGCAATCACCGTAGCCAACGGCGGCAACGCCCTCATCACTACCGAGGTCTCCTCCATGGATATCTCGCCCGACGGCAACTACCTCTTCGTCGTCGACGTCGCCGCTACCGCGCTCACCGAGTATTCCATCAACGCCAGCGGCCTCCTGGCGCTCGCGAACAGCCTGCCGCTTCCCCCCACCCTATGCCCGCTCGCGGGCACGCCGGTCACCCAGACCTGCACCGTCAAGGTCGCTCCCAGCGGCCAGTTTGTGGTCGCCTCCCTTGGCAGCGCCGGCACCGCCATCTATCCCTACACCAGCACTCAGGGCATCACCAGCGCCAGTCCCGCCCTGATTGGCTCCGGCTCCACCTCGACCAACCCCACCGGCGACTACTCCGTCACGCTCGACAAGAACAACTACGTCTTCATCGCCCGCACCGCCGCGCTCGCCGTCTACCAGATCACTGACGCCGCCGGAGACGCCACCCTGCAATCCACCGCAACCTTCTCCAGCACCGCCACACCGCGATCGGTCACGCTCAGCAACAATGAGGGCTACGTCTACACGGCCAATGAGGGGTCAGGGAACATCTCCGGCTTCACCATTGGAGGCACCGGGCAGCTGTCCTCCATCACCGGCTCACCGTTCGCCGGCCCCGCCAGTGTCTCCGCCATCGGTGCAGACAAGTCCGGCAGCTACATGGTCGCTGTGGGTTACAACGGCACCTCCGGCATTCAGCTCTTCACCGTCGGCTCCACTGGCGCCCTGACCCTCACCACCAGCGCCGGCACCGGAACCTCGACCTCCTTCCCCGCAGTTCTTGCCCTGAGTCACTAGCTCCTCCACAAACTCCCTTCAACCCGCCGAGGATTTTCGCACGTACATGTCTCCTGCTTCGCCTCACCCCTCTGTTCCCCGCAGTCGACAACCACAAGCCCGTTGGCTGCTGGCCGCCGTGGCGCTCTGCGCTCTGCTGGCCTCCTCGGGCTGCAGTCGGTTCCGCGCGCACACTGAGACTCAGTACGTCTATGTCATTGCCAAGCAGGGCGTCCTGCGCGACCGCTTCGCTGCCGTCTCCAACCGCGTCGGCGAGGTCACCAACGGAGAGAAGCTGGAGGTCCTCGAGCAGGGACGGCGCGCCATCAAGGTCAAAACCCCAAACGGCGTCATCGGCTGGATTGAAGAAAAGGCCGTCGCCAGCCAGGCCTTGGCGGACCAGTTCGACGCCCTGCGCCAGCAGCATGCAAAAGATCCCGTCGTCGCCTCTGGCACCGCCACGGATGATGTCAACCTGCACATCCTGCCAGGCCTCGACACCGACCGCTTCTATCGCCTCTCCGAAGGCGATTCAATGAGCCTGCTGAAGCGCGCCATCGTGCCGAAGCCCTCCTCTCCCGGAGCTGCCGTGGCCGCTGCAAGCAACACCGCCGCAGGCGCAGCCCCCGCACCCCCTGTTATGCAGGATTGGTGGCTGGTGCGCGGTCCGCACGGCCAGATCGGCTGGGTCTACTCCGGCCTGGTCGAGATTCAGGTGCCTGAAGCTGTTGCGCGATACGCGGAGGGCCAACGCATCATCGGCGCCTATGTGCTCCAAACCGTCGACGACCCCGACGCCCGAAGCTCCCAGGCATCGACCGGCAAGAATCACAAACCGGCCGACACGAGTCCTGACGAGACCGTCACTCAGCCCGTAACCAACATTCCGGAGTATGTCACCGCCGTGAGTTCCTTGAAACACGGCCTGCCCTATGACTTCGACGAGATCCGCGTCTTCAACTGGAACCTCAAGAAGCACCGCTACGAGACCAGCTTCCGCGAGCGCAACATCATGGGCTATCTCCCCGTGAAGGTCTTCAAATCGAAGGACCCCTACGGAAAGACTCCCGACGCCGCGCAGCTGCTGCCAACCTTCAGCTACACCGTCCTCGCTGGCGGCGCTCCAATACCGACCCCCGACCCAAAGACCGGCGAGATCAAGCCCGCAAAGGTGGTCACCAAAACCTACCGTCTCGAAGGCAACATCTGCCGCCGCATCCTCCCACCCAACACCCCCGCCCCCGAAGAAGCCCACCCCGTACCCGAGCCAAAGAAAGAAAAGGCCAAGCGGAAACATTAGTTTCATGCCTACGACCGGCAGCTAGGTAACCCGAGCCCTTAGCTCGTACGCCGGACTTCTAGGTAACCCGAGCCCTTAGCTCGTATGCTAGCGCTTCTAGGTAATCCGAGCCCTTAGCTCGTACGCCAGCGCGTCCAGGTAAACCGAGCTCTTAGCTCGTATGCGCTCTAGGTAACCCTTGCCCTTAGCTCGTACGCCGGAGCTCTAGGTAATCCCGAGCCCTTAGCTCGTATGCTGGCGCTTCTAGGTAACCCGAGCCTTCAGGCTCGGGTCTCTCAGGGACAAAATAAAGAAAGGGGCTTTAGCCCCTGGGGTATGCCTTCTTCCCAATCATCCCAAAACCTGTCAAGCCCCCAGAGCCTCTGGAAATCGTCCCAACTTCAACAACACCACCAACATCCAACGTGGAAAAATCGTGACATGTTAATTAGCGCCAACTCGCTAAAATAGAAGTAGAAGGTTTGGGTTGGAAGGCTGCGCGCGTCGCAGCTTTTTGTCTTTAAACTAACCACCGACTACTCGCACTACGACCCGCCGCATCTATCTGAATCCAGAGACTTTGCAGTCTAACCCTCTGGAATCAAGACTTTGCACAATTGGTCCACCGCTAACTATTGCAGAATGAAGATTTTGCGCAACATCGTATGGGGAGGGGTATCCCGCTCCTAGGCGTAGAACCGCCGGATCGCATCGACCACCGTCTCGACCTCATCCTCGCGCAGTTCCGGATAGATTGGCAGCGCCAGCACCTCATTCGCCGCGCGCTCGCTCTCCGGAAAGTCGCCCTTGCGGTAGCCGAGAAACGCCAAACTCTCCTGCTCGTGCAGCGGCAGCGGATAGTAGATCTCCGAGCCAATGCCTTCCTCGGCGAGAAACGCCCGCAACTCATCCCGCCGCGGAGCCCGAATCACGTACTGATGGAACACATGCTCCGCACGCGGATCGGTCCACGGCAGCACCACGCCGTTTGCCTCCTCCACCAGCGCCGCATCGCGAAACTCCTGATCGTACAGCGCCGCAATCTCTCGCCGCCGCGCATTGCCTGCATCCACGCGCTTCAGCTTCACCTCGAGCACCGCCGCCTGGATCGTATCCATGCGCGCATTCCACCCGATCTCGTCATGGAAGTACCTTCGCCGCATGCCATGCGTCCGCAGCATGCGCACACGCTCGTCGGTCTCAGCCGACCGCGTCGTCACCATCCCCGCATCGCCCATCGCAGCTCAGGTTCTTCGTCGGGATAGAAGCTGAACGCTGCCGCATCGCCCAGCCCACCCGCGCGCACGCCATTCCACGACGCCCCAAACGCCTGCGCCGCATCCTCGACGACCTTCAGGTCATACTGCTGCGCCAGCGCCGCGAACGCATCCATCTCCGCGCACTGCCCGTAGAGATGCACCGGCATCACGCCTGCAATCCGGCTCGCCCCCACCGGCGACTGCTTCAGCCGCTCCTCCACCGCCGCAGGCGACAGGTTGAACGTCACCGGATCAATATCCGCCAGCACCGGCACCGCCCCCGCCCGCAGGATCGAGCTCACCGTCGCAAAGAAGCTGAACGGAGTCGTCACCACCGCATCGCCCGGACCGATGTTTAGCGCCGCCAGCGCGAGCCACAACGCGTCCGTGCCGCTCGCGCACCCCTCGGCATACGGAACGCCGCACGCCGCCGCCGCCGCCCGCTCAAACCGCTCCACCTGCGGCCCCAGGATGAACCTCTGGGAATCGCAGACCTCGGTGATCGCTTCCAGGACCTCATTCCGGATGGCAGAGAACTCGCGCCGGAAATCAAGCATCTGAACAGGTTGGCGGGAACCTTTCGCGGTCGTCTCGGGCATTATCTCCATCCTACGCTGCCGTCTATGGTTCCTTTGTGGCACGGCAGCGGAGCGGCTTGTTGCGGGAGGGTCGCTGGAAACTGTAGGGTAGTGACTGCACTCTCGACGGTGCCGTGCGTGCGCACAGTAGATCGCCCAGAGGCAGTTAGTTGTCTGGTAGATGTGTCACCCAGGAGATCGGCCATATGGATTCCAAGCCGGCGCAGAATATTCAGGACACTTTTCTCAACACTGTTCGGAAGGACAAAAGCCCCATCACTATTTATCTGGTCAGCGGCGTCAAGCTGACAGGGCGCATTCGGTCCTTCGACAAATACTCGGTGCTGTTGGAGAACAACGCGCAGGAGCAGCTTATCTTCAAGCACGCGATCTCCACGGTAGTCAGCGGCCGGCCTGCGCTCCATGCAGAGCCAAGGCCCGCTGGGGCCACCGGCGCCGAACCTCGGCCCGGTCCGGCCTCCGCACCCGCTGAGGGCACGGCGACAGCGCCAGGGCCCACCGCCGTCGCGCGCTAAGCGTCGACGCGCGGGCTTTCAGCCGCGAGAACAGAGAGTCGCATGTCAGCAGGTCCCCAGGCCGTTGCCTACGGGCGAGGGCGCGCCGGCGCAGCGCGTGAACGCGCTGTCCTTGTCGCTGTCGACTTCACCAGCGGTCGCCCCGGTGTTTCGCCGGCGGCCCGGCAGGCCCGCGCCTCCGCAGCCCTTGACCGCGCCTCCCGCGGCGAAGCTCCGCTGCCCGAGACCGCTGAGCCGTCTCTCTCACGCGATCTCGAGTTCGAACTCTCCCTCGCCGAGTTCCAGGAGCTCGCCCGCTCCGCCGAAGCCGAGATCGCCGCCGTCCTCGTCCAGCATCGCCCTCGCCCCGACCCCGCAACCCTCGTCGGTGGAGGCAAGCTCGACGAGATCGACGCCACGGCCCGCGCCACCGAAGCCGACCTCGTCCTCTTCGATCACGACCTCTCACCCTCGCAGCTTCGCAACCTCGAGGCGCGTCTCCCGTGCCGCGTCATCGACCGCACACAGCTCATCCTCGACATCTTCGCCCGCCACGCCCGCACTCGTGAAGGCCAGCTCCAGGTCGAGCTCGCACAGCTCGAGTACCAGCTCCCTCGCCTCGCCGGCCGCGGCAAGACGATGTCGCAGCTCGGCGGCGGCATCGGCACCCGCGGCCCCGGTGAAACCCAGCTCGAGACCGACCGCCGTCGCATCAACACGCGCATCGACCGCATCCGCCAGCAGCTCGAAGCCGTGCGCCGCATCCGACGCCAGCAGCGCGGTCGCCGCGAAGCCGTCCCCGTCCCCACTGTTGCACTCGTCGGCTACACCAACGCCGGCAAATCGACGCTCTTCAACGCGCTCACGGGAGCCGAGGTCCTCGCCTCCGAGCGCATGTTCGCTACACTCGACCCCAAGCTCCGTCAACTTACTCTGCCCTCGCGCCGCAAGGTGCTGCTGTCCGACACCGTGGGCTTCATCCGCAAGCTGCCGCACTCGCTCGTCACCAGCTTCCGCGCCACGCTCGAAGAGGTTGAGCGCGCTGAGTTGCTGCTGCACGTGCGGGACGCCGCCAGCCCTCTCCTTGAAGAGCAACGCCTCGAAGTCGAGGCGGTCCTTCAGGAACTCGGCGCGCAGGATAAGCCGACGCTGCAGGTCTTCAACAAGATCGATCTCCTCGCCGAAGGCGCCGCAACGCCCATGCCCACTGGCGCAATCCCTGTCTCCGCGCTCAAGGACGAAGGCCTCGACGGCCTGCTTCAGTCCATCGACGCCGCGCTCGTCGCCGACCCGCTCATCGAGGCGCACTTCTCCATCCCCCAGTCCGAAGGCCGCGTCCTCGCCGCGCTTGAACGCGGTGCCACGCTGCTCAACCAAACGTACGAAGGCAACAACGTCACGCTCACCGCATGGGGACCGACGTCACTTCTCGGCCGCTATCGCCGCTACCAGCGCAACGGCGACAACAGATCTGACGGGAACATTGTCAACGGATCCGACGGAAACGCGGCAAACAACAATACAGGCCGCCTGAGTGGGGAGCGGAGGTAAATCCCCTTTCACGCGGCCTGCACGACCCGGAACGGGTCTCGGGTGGTAGCGCTAGTGTACGCCTCCCGGGGTAGAGATAAATAAAATTTCTAGGAGGGTTTCAGCCTCACAACCGGCCCGTTTCACCATCGCAAACCGATCCGCTACCCGGCAAATGGCGGGAGGCTGATTATCGCCGCTATCAACCGATTATCGTCCAGCCCCTTTTGACGTTCAAAGCGAGCGTTTGCTACAACTAGAAGGTACGTAGGCATGGAAACCTGCGCCGCTTGGAGTGTGCGCATTGAGCGGGCCGTCATGATCCCGCCGCCCCCCGTCCTACCCACAGAACTACATGGAAATTCTGAACCAACTTGGTGGTCTGCTGCTCGGCGCTGTGCCGACGGTGATCTTTTTCATCCTGCTGATCGTTGCCTATGGCATCCTGGTGCGCCGGCCGTTGGAGCACACGCTCGCCGAGCGCCGCGCCCGGACCGTCGGTGCCGTTGAGCAGGCGCGCGGCGCCATCGCCGCTGCCGAAGCCGAAACCTCTGCCTATGAGGAGAAGCTACGCGCCGCGCGCGCCCAGATCCTCGCGCTGCGCGAGAAGCAGATGGAGCGCCTGCAGGCTGAGCGCGAGGCCGCCCTCAAGGACGCGCGCGAGCAGGCTCAGAAGAAGATCCAGGCGGCGAAGGCCGAAATCGAGAGCTCGGTCGCCGTGGCCCGCGAGCAGATCGAGCATGCCGCGGCTACGCTCGGAGAACAGATCGTGAAGGCCATCCTGCCGGCCGGCGCGCAGGTTGCGGAGGCCATTCAGTGACATCGTTGTATTTGATATCCAGTCGCATCCGTCGCTGGTCGTTCTTCGCTCTTCTCGCACTTGTGCTCGCCGGCGTGAGCCCGATCTACGCGCAGAGGGGCCCGCAGCAGGCTCCGGCCAACACCGGCGAGGCCTCGATGCCCGTGAACTCCGTTCCTGAGAAGACCCAGGAGGTCAAGGACGAGAACGACGAGTATCGCCATTCGCCCGCCGTGCAGAAACTCGGCTCGATGATGGGCCTCAACGCCGAGCAGGCCGCGACAGCATTCACGATCTTCAACTTCCTGATCCTGGCCATCGGCCTCGGCTACGGTCTGCTCAAGACTCTTCCAAAGACCTTCCGCGACCGGAACAGCCGGATTCAAAAGCAACTGGTCGACGCGCGCACCGCCACTGAAGAGGCCAGCGCTCGCCTGAACTCCGTCGAAGCCCGCCTTGCCAAGCTCGACGATCAGATTGCCGAGATGCGCTCCCACGCGGAGGCCGATGCCGCCAAAGAAGCGCAGCGTATTCGCGCCAGCATCGAAGAGGAGAAGTCCAAGATCCTCGCCGCAGCCGAGGCTGAGATTCAATCGGCGACCGCGGCGGCGCGCCGCGACATCCAGCAGTTCGCCGCCGGTCTCGCCATCGAGCAAGCCGCGCGCAAGCTCGTCGTCACGGCCGAGACCGACCGCCTCCTCATCGAAAACTTCGCGCGTCATCTCACCGGCGAAAGTGGAGGGCACAACTGATGGCCGTAGTTGACCTTCGTTACGCCCGCGCTCTGGCTGCCGTCATCAGCGACCAGAAGCTCGATCTCATCGCCGCGCAGGGACAGCTGAACGACTTCGCGAACCTGCTTGAAGAGAGTGCCGAGCTTCATGAGGTGCTGCAGAATCCGTCGATCCCTGAAGCGCAGAAGTTGAAGGTGCTCGATGCGATCGCGCCGCGCCTCGGCTTGAGCCGGCCCATCCGCAACTTCATCGCGCTGGTCACGCATCACGAGCGTCTTCATGAGCTGCGCGACATGATCACCGCGTATGCAAATCTCGCCGACGAAAACTCCGGCATCGCCGATGTGGAGATCACAACCGCGCGGCCGCTCGACGATGCCAGCCGTCTGCTGCTCGAGCAGCAGGTGGCGAAGCTCGCGGGCGAGCCCAAGGTGCAGGCCACGTATCACGAGGATCCTTCGCTGCTGGGCGGGGCAGTCGTGCGATTGGGCTCGACGGTCTATGACGGTTCCGTGCGCGGGCAGCTCGAGCAGATGAGGCAGCGCCTGGCAACGGCGAGCGCCTGACGCGATCAGAGCGCGGGGCAAGAGATCAGGTTCAAAGGAAAAAGGGAACAGCATGGCACAGATTCAGGCAAACGAGATTACCGAACTGCTCAAGAGCAGCATCGAGAACTACGAGCAGCGCATCCAGGTCGACGAGGTCGGCACGGTCATCACGCTCGGCGACGGTATCGCGCGCGTGCATGGCCTCGACAAGGCGATGGCCGGCGAGCTCATCGAGTTTCCGCACGGCGTCTCCGGCCTCGCGATGAACCTCGAGGAGGATCAGGTTGGCGTCGTTCTGCTTGGCGACTACACCGAGATCGGCGAGGGCGATCAGGCCAAGCGCACCGGCCGCATCATGGACGTTCCCGTTGGCGAGGCCTTGATCGGCCGCGTCGTCAACGCGCTCGGCCAGCCCATCGACGACAAGGGTCCCATCAACACGCCGCATCGCCTTCCCGTCGAGCGTCTCGCTCCGGGCGTCATTGCGCGGCAAGGCGTTACCGAGCCTATGGCTACCGGCATCAAGGCCATCGACACGATGATTCCCATCGGCCGCGGACAGCGCGAGCTGCTCATCGGCGACCGCCAGACCGGCAAGACCGCCGTCGCGCTCGACACCATCATCAACTCGGCGAAGAACAACCTCATCTGCATCTACTGCGCAATTGGCCAGAAGCGCTCGTCCGTTGCGCAGGTTGTGCAGACGCTAGAGAAGTTCGGCGCGATGGAATACACCATCGTCGTCGCCGCCACGGCCTCGGAGCCCGCGCCGATGCAGTACCTCGCTCCCTTCGCCGCAACCGCGATGGGCGAGTACTTCCGCGACAACGGCAAGCACGCGCTGATCATCTACGACGATCTGTCCAAGCACGCGGCTTCGTATCGCGAGATCTCACTGCTGCTGCGCCGTCCGCCAGGACGCGAGGCGTACCCGGGCGACGTCTTCTATCTGCACTCGCGTCTGCTGGAGCGCTCGGCGAAGATGTCGAAGGAGAACGGTGGCGGTTCGCTCACTGCGCTGCCGATCATCGAGACCCAGGCGGGTGACGTCTCGGCCTACATTCCGACGAACGTCATCTCCATCACCGACGGACAGATCTTCTTCGAGACAGACCTCTTCAACTCCGGCGTTCGCCCGGCAGTGAACGTTGGCCTCTCGGTTTCGCGCGTAGGATTCGCCGCAGCCATCAAGGCGACCAAGCAGGTCGGCTCCACGCTGAAGCTCGACCTTGCGCAGTATCGCGAACTCGCCGCCTTCTCACAGTTCGGTTCCGATCTCGATAAGGTCACGCAGAACCAGCTCAACCGCGGTTCGCGTCTCACCGAGCTGCTGAAGCAGCCGCAGTTCCACCCGCTCACATGGGTGCAGCAGGTAGTCATCATCTACGCCGGAACGCAGGGGCTGCTCGACGACGTTGAGGTGAAGGACATTCGCGCGTTCGAGGACGGGCTCTATCCGTACATGGATGGAACGCAGGGGCAACTGCTCGCCGATATCGAGAGCAAGAAGGCGCTCGACGACGACCTGCGCAAGCGGCTCACCGGCGCGATCAACGAGTACAAGCAGGACTTCAAGGCAAAGCTCGAGGACAAGAACAAGGAAAAAGATCAGGACAAGAACAAGGAGAAGGATCAAGCCAGGAGCAAGGAGAAGGAGCCGGCCAAGCAGACTGCAGGAGCCGCGGCCTAACCCATGCCCAACGTACTCGATCTACGTCGCCGTATCCGCAGCGTGAAGAACACGCGGCAGATTACGCGCGCCATGAAGATGGTCTCCGCGGCCAAGCTGCGCCGCGCGCAGGAGCGTGCGCTGCAGGCGCGTCCGTACGCGCAGATGCTGACCAATGTGCTGGAGTCGCTGGTTCGCCGCTCAGACCTGCTCGATGAATCGA
Source organism: uncultured Acidobacteriaceae bacterium (assembly GCA_963729675.1). GTDB lineage: Bacteria > Acidobacteriota > Terriglobia > Terriglobales > Acidobacteriaceae > Granulicella. The sequence goes on along the minus strand of CAVSOV010000004.1, from coordinate 41,197 downwards.
CAGGCGACGTGATGCATCCGCTGCTCGTCGAGCGCGAGGAGAAGAACGTTCTCGTGGTCGTCATCGCCGGCGACAAGGGCTTCGCGGGCGGATTCAACTCCAACATCGGCAAGGCCGCGCAGAGGTTCATCGACGAGCGTCGCGGCCAGGGCCAGAACATCGACCTCGAACCGATCGGCAAGAAGGCGATTGGACTGTACAAGCGCAAGTATCCTGCGGCCGTCTACGAGCACAAGGAAGAGCTCTACGACAACGACCTGTCCAAGCACATAGAGGACATTCGGCACCGCGCGCAGCCGATAGAGGTTGCAGCTGAGCATGCGGACTTGCTGGTCAAAGCCGACATTACACCCGTCTCCGAAGTTGCGTATTCGATCGTCGACCGCTACGAGCGTGCCGAGATCGATGCGGTCTATCTCGTCTACAACGAGTTCAAGTCGGTCATCTCGCAACGTGTCGTCGTCGAGAAGTTGCTGCCGATCCGCAAGCTTGGAACGCATGAGATTACCGCAGCGGAAGAGATGACCGAGGAGCAGAGGGAAGCTGCGGCGAAGGCTGCCGAGACTTCCGGTGTTTCGATCTACGAGCCCGAAGAGACGGTCATCGAGCAGGAAGCCAAGCGCTTCGGAACGGCTGAGGTCGACTACATCTTCGATCAGTCTCCGGCTCGTCTGTTCCGGCACCTGATGCCGAAGTACATTACAACGCAGATCTTCCATGCACTGCTCGAGTCGGTTGCTGCGGAGCATGCAGCGCGTATGACGGCGACCGATGCGGCGACGAAGAATGCAGGTGAGCTGATCGACAAGCTGTCACTGACGATGAACCGTGTTCGTCAGGCGGCGATCACCAAGGAGATCATCGAGATCGTCTCGGGTGCAGCTGCGCTGTAGAAATTTAGCTCAACGTTTTTAGAGGATTTATGGCAGAAGAGAACATTGGCAAAGTGATCAGCGTCAGCGGACCAGCCGTTGATGTCCAGTTCAGCGAGGCGCGGATGCCGCCGATCTATCAGGCGATCCGCGTGACCAGCGATGGCTTCGATGTCCCGCAGCCGATCGACGTGATCCTCGAGGTGCAGCAGCATCTCGGCGATGGCCGCGTGCGCTGCATCGCCATGACGGCGACCGAGGGCATGGTTCGCGGCATGAAGGCGACCGACACGGGCGCGGGCATCATGGTTCCCGTTGGCCGTCCAACGCTGGGCCGCGTGCTCAACGTGCTTGGTCAGCCCGTGGACGAGCTCGGGCCCGTGAACGCAGAAGTGCACATGCCGATTCACCGGCAGGCTCCGGCGTTCGACGAGCAGTCGACGAGCGAGGAGATGTTCGAGACCGGCGTGAAGGTCATCGACCTCATCCAGCCGTTCTTGAAGGGCGGAAAGATCGGGCTCTTCGGCGGCGCGGGCGTGGGCAAGACCGTCATCATCCAGGAGCTCATCAACAACGTCGCTATGAAGCATGGCGGCTTCTCGGTGTTCGCCGGCGTGGGCGAGCGTACCCGTGAGGGCAACGACCTCTGGCACGAGTTCCAGGAGTCGGGCGTTATCGACCTCAAGGACCTGCCGAAGAGCAAAGCGGCGCTGATCTACGGGCAGATGACGGAGCCGCCAGGAGCTCGTCTGCGCGTCGCGCTGACCGGCCTGACGGTTGCGGAGTACTTCCGCGACGAGGAAGGCGCGGACACGCTGCTGTTCATCGACAACATCTTCCGCTTCACGCAGGCGGGTTCCGAGGTGTCGACGCTGCTGGGCCGCATGCCGTGGCCGTGGGATACCAGCCGAACCTCGCGACCGAGATGGGCGAGCTGCAGGAGCGCATCACGTCGACCAAGAAGGGCTCGGTCACGTCGGTGCAGGCGGTGTATGTTCCGGCTGACGACCTTACGGATCCGGCGCCGGCGACGACCTTCGCTCACCTCGACGCGACGACCGTATTGTCGCGGCCGTCTGTCGGAGCTGGGCATCTATCCGGCGGTCGATCCTCTGGCGTCGACCTCGCGCATTCTGTCTCCGCGCATCGTTGGGCAGGAGCACTATGACGTGGCGCAGGAGGTGAAGCGCATTCTGCAGCGGTACAAGGATCTGCAGGACATCATCGCCATCCTTGGTATCGACGAGCTGTCGGATGAGGACAAGCTCACGGTGGCGCGTGCGCGTAAGGTGCAGCGCTTCCTCTCGCAGCCGTTCCATGTGGCCGAGATCTTCACCGGAATTCCTGGTGCTTACGTGAAGGTCGAGGACACGGTGCGGAGCTTCAAGGAGATCATCGAGGGCAAGCACGACGATATTCCGGAGCAGGCGTTCTACCTCAAGGGCGGAATCGAGGATGTGCTCGCGGCCGCGGAGAAGATGAAGGCAACGGCGTAAGAGCAGTGAGTGGTTAGTAGTTAGTTGTTAGTGAAATGCGAGTAAGGCAACTGCGTAATGGCTGAGAATGGAAATAATTCGGGGCTGCTGAAGGTACGGCTGGTGACGCCGGACCGGGTGCTGCTGGATGCGACGGCGGCGGCGGTGGAACTGCCGTCGATGTCGGGGTACCTGGAGGCGCTGTACGGCGCGGCGCCGCTGCTGGCGGAGCTGGGTGCGGGGCAGGTGAAGCTGCACGGCGGCTCAGCGGGCGAGCAGGTGTTCTTCGTCGCGTGGGGCTTCGTCGAGGTGCTGCCGGAGCGGGTGACCATTCTGGCGGAGACGGCGCTGCATCCGGAGGAGATCAACGTGGCGGAGGCGCAGAAGGAGCTGGCGCACTCGCAGGAGCTGTGGAACCAGGCTGGCGACGACCAGGCCAAGTACGACGAGGCGAACGCCGCGGCGCGTGTGGCCGAAGAGAAGCTGGCTGCGGCGAAGGGCGGTCACTGAGTTCGGTTCAGCTCGGCTTGGAAGAAGGTCTGGCTTCGGCCAGACCTTTGCTTTTGGGGCAAGATCGCGCACCGTCATCATGGATTCTTTCGCCTGGTTAACAGGCGAAGCACCCATAGAGCGATCAGGATCAACAGCAGCCACAGGAGCCATTTCAGGATTCCCGCGCCTGCGACGCCCGCGCCTCCGCCCTCAGGACCACCGACGATGGTTGCTACGGCGACAGGCGGGGGTGCGTTGACGAAGACTTTGGCCGCGTCGTTGTTGCCGATCACCGCAACATCGAGAGTGCAGGCATCGAGGTATGCCTGCCCCTTGACGCCCGCGTTGGTACACACAGCGCGTGCGCGCTCGCGGACTGCCGGATCGAGATTGGCAGCGGTGAAGACTGCTTGAGGAATGCTGGGTTCAAGGCGCTTTCCGCCGCAGATCGAGAGCAGCGACTCCTCCGGCTTGACGCGCCAGCTTTCGCCGAAGCGCTGATAGAGATCGGCGAAGGCGAACGGCGACTTGAGCGTGGTTCCATCGCGCATGGCAAGCGTGTTCACGTCTCCGTTGACGTTAGCGAGCAGGCCGGTAACCTTCTCCGGCCAGCGTCCGAGGCCGACCGAGACGTCGATCCATGTTGGGTTGACGAGGGCGCGGACCGAATTGCCGGTCTGGTCCGTGATGATGTAGATGGGGCCGTTTCGCCAGATGTCGACACCATTGGGCGTTGAGTAAGACTTGCCGCTCTCCAGCTCAGTATCCCGGCCGTTGACATTGAGGCGCGCGGGCGCGAGGCAAACGCCGATACGGTCGCTTCCCATCTGGGTGACGACTGCATGATTGACCGCGGCGTTCGGCCAGGTCGGCGCGCCAGAGACCTGCTGGGTCTCAACGATGAAGTTGGGGGCCTGCGCGAGGACAAACTCACCCTGGGCCTGGAAGTCATAGAACAAGCCATTGAACGTTGTCAGATGTGGATCGCCCACGGCCGTCGCAGCCGCGCAGTTGGAGGTCGAGCCGCCGCCAATGCTTTCGGTGAAGGCGATCGCGGGTCCGGGCGGGGATGCTGCAGGAGCGGTCGGGCCGAAGCTCAGGTTGTTCATCTCGGCCGTATATCCGTTTGCGGTGCAGGTGGGAGCGTCTCTGCCGCCGTAGATGATTCTGGTTCTTGGGACGAGCGTTACGTTGCCCGCAAAGGACGCGGTTCCGCCGCCGGAGCTGTTGCCTCCGTCACCAAAGATATTGAACTCTGCGATGTTCCAACCGGCCGATGCAGCGACGGCATTGTCGCCTGCTCGCGCATAGGATGTGGTGCCGTCGAACACCGACACCTGATCGGCGGTTGAACTGACGGTGCCGGTGAGGCTCAGGTTCCCCAGATTCGCGATCGGCTGGTTGGGCACCGATACCGCGCCGCCGCTATTGTTCTTCCAGCAGTAGATGCCGCCATACAGCGAAATCTGGTTCCACGACTGCCCTGTGGGGCAGGTGGTGTTGTACTGGATCAGCCAGTACTGGATATAGGCACGGTGCGCCGGACTCGAAGCGGTATTGTTCTCGAACACAAACTGCTGCCAACCGTTACAGGCTGATGGAACCGCCGCATTCTGGCAGACCGTATTGCTCGCGAAGAAGTTCGTGTTCATCTGGAGCGTATAGGTGTCACCGAGAGATGGCCCCGCATTCCCGACGGGTCCACTCTCCGTGGTGACGCCGCTGACGCTGTCGAAGGAACCGATCGCAGTGGAGATGAATCCTGACGGAGTCTGCGGAGAGATATCGTTATTGTTCCCGACGATCAAGGGCCTGGGGCCGTGCCTCGGTGGCGCCGGCAACAGAGGATAGTTCGGCGTGGGGACGCACGTGACCTCACGCCATACCTTGTTCGGATACTGGGCCTGAAAACAGCCCTTCTTCGGCAAGGGAATCTGCGCCATCGACAGGTGCCACTCCAGCCGAGCCCGCAACTCCTCCGCCGACATCCTTGGGTTGACGGTTTGTGCGGGGATTGCAAGGCACGAGAGAACCGCACCTGCTGCACAGAACGATGCGACCTGGACTAAAGATGGGAGCGCTAACCTTCTCATGGACACCCTCCACTTACTGCCGGGGTTTCCCAGTGACAGGTTCGGCCGATGAAGACAGCTTTGCCGCAATACTATGCGCTACTGCGAGAAAATTCGCAATGAATCGAAGCCAGACACATCGCGGCCATTGTTTTAGTAGCAGTCGGCCATCTTGATGCCGGCGACGCAGCGGGAGAGGCGATTGGGATCGAAGGTGAAGTGAACGAGGTTGTCGCGGTAGTCGATGGAGAAGGTGAGCTGGTGGAGCGTGGGGGCGCCGATGAGGCCGGAGATTTCGGTGCCGGCGCTGCGGCCGAGATTGCTCGTGTCGATTGCGATCATGCCCCGGTTGGGAGCCACGAGGTTGGCGAAGTAGAGCTTCATGGGAGCGGTGGTCCAGGTGTTCTTCACCTCGCCGGAGATGCCGACGATTCCGTGGTCCGAACCCTTATCGACCTTGCCGACCTCGCGGGCGGCGTCGGGAGAGATGAGGTCGTTGGAGGAGCCGGTGTCGAGGATGAAGAGTCTCCAGGGGCCGGTGGTGCTGTTGAGGCCGACGGGAACGATGAGGTCATGGCCGGAGCGCAGGACGCGCGCCCAATCCTTCATCGATGGGTCGCGATAGGCGTCCTGGGGCTGGGCGAAGGCGGCGGAGACGCCGGTGTCGAGTGAGGGCGCGGCGCTGTCGGCAGTGTCTCCGGGGCGTTGCGGTAGTGGGTCGAGCTTGAGAGTGCGTCCGGGGAAGTCGAGCGTAAGGAGGAAGCTCGAGAAGACATCGCCGCCGATGAGGCCGTCCTGGGCACTCATGCCCTTGGGCGTGGTGCCAAGGACCCGAACGTCGCAGTCCTGGAACTCGAGGCCGCCGATCTTGATGCTCTTGACTCGCGCGATAAAGGAGTCCACAGCGCCTTCGTCGCCGATGCCGCCGACTTTGATGGTGCGCTCCGGTTCGAGGTGAAGGGCGTTCGCGGCGGATTTCGTGAGGAGGAGGCCGCTGGCGCCGGTGTCGATCTCGAGACGGCGCTGCTTGCCGTCGAAGGAGACCTCGAGGCCCCAGTAGGTGTGGGCTTCCGGGCCGTCCTGGATAGCGCGGAAGGGGATCGATGTGCTGGTGACAGAGCCGGCGAGGTGGCAACCGGCGGCGGGTGGTACGAAGAGCCGCTGTTTCTCTCGCGCAAGAGAGTTGATCTGGTTGGCGGAGAGAAAGGTAGCGTTGCTGAGGAGAGTCGTGATCTCGGTGAGCCTGGTGGCGGGCGGCTGAAGGCGGAGCCAGGCGAATTCGATCTGCGGGTCGACGGGATCGAGCGTGCGCGCGAGCGTGAGCTCGCGGTTGGCCGAGGCATAGAGGCCGCTGAAGCGATAGAACATGGCGGAGTCGGCGTGGGCCTGCGGGTTGCAGTAGTCGATGGCGCGGACCTTGTCGAGGGTGCGGACGGTGTCCTCGGGCCGGCCTTCGCGCCAGCGGACCTCGGCGAGTGCGACGAGCGCCCAGGGATTGTTGGGCTGAGCGGTAGACCAGGCGACGGCGTTCTTTTCGGCGTCGGCGACCTTCGATTGGTGGATCTGGGCGCGGATGAGCGCGGCGTGGAGGCGGTCGGCCTCGGGCCCGGACTTGCTCTCATCGGCGTAGAGGGTTTCGGCTTTGGCGTAGTCGCCCTGAGACATGGCGAGATCGCCGGGGGACAGCGGCGACTTGCGCACGTGGCACTCGAGGGCGCGAGCGGGAAGGATGGCGGCGGCGAGACAGAGCGCGGCCGCGGAGCGTAGAAAGATGGTTGCCGGAGAGATGAGTGTCATTGGGACGGAATCCGTGGGATGTGGGTTGAGGTTTTGTTGGATTCGCACATTTGGAATTTAGTAGCAGTCGGCCATCTTGATGCCGTCGACGCATCGGGTGAGGCGTTTGGGGTCGAAGGTGAAGTGAACGAGGTCGTCACGGTAGTCGATGGAGACGGTGAGCTGGTGGAGGGTGGGTGCGCCGATGAAGCCGGAGATCTCGACACCAGCATCGCGTCCGAGGCGGCTGGTGTCGATGGCGATCAGGCCGTTATTGGGAGCGACGAGGCCGCCGAAGTGGAGCTTCAGGGGACCGGTGGTGTACTCCTTCTTGACCTTGCCGGAGATGCCGCTCGATGTCGCGGTCTGCGCCTTTGGAGACCTTGCCGACTTCGCGGGCGGCGTCCGGTGAGATGAGGTCCATCTGGGAGCCGGTGTCGATGATGAAGAGCTTCCATGGCCCCTTTTCATTGAGGCGAACGGGGATGATGAGATCGTGGCCGGAGCGCCAGACTCCGGACCAGCTCTTCATGGAAGGGTCGCGGTAGGCGTCTTCGGGAGTGCCGGAGTCGAAGGAGACGCCGGTCTCGAGGGAGGGAGCGCTCTTGTCGGCGGTCTCGCCGGGCCGCGCAGGAAGTGGATCGAGCTTGAGGGTGTGGCCGGGGAAGTCGAGCGTCAGGAGGAACTGGCTGAAGACGTCGCCACCGATGAGGCCGTCGCCGTCGTCAGCGCCTTTGCCCAGGACCTGGACGTCGCAGTCCTGAAACTCGAGGCCGCCGATCTTGATGCTCTTGACCTTGGCGACGTAGCTGTCGACGTCAGGCTCGTCGCCGATTCCCCAGGTTTTGAAGGTGTGTTCGGGCTCGAGGTGGAGCGCAGCGGCGGCGGCCTTGTTGAGGACGAGACCCGAGGCGCCGGTGTCGATTTCAAGACGGCGCTGCTTGCCGTTGAACGAGACCTCGAGACCCCAGTACGTAGGGGCTTCAGGGCCGTCCTGAATGCCGCGGAAGGGGATGCTGGTGCTGGCGGCAGGCGTGACGAGGTGGCAGCCGGAGGCGGGCGGCTGCGAGAGCTGGTCCTTCCAGCGGGTGAGGGATTTGCGCTCGCCGTCCGAAAGGAAGGTGGAGCGGTCGAGATAGGTTGTGACCTCGGCGAGTTGAGTGGAGCGCGACTGCAGGCGCATCCAGTCGCTCTCGATGTCGTCGTCGATGGGATCGAGGTGGCGGGCGCTGGTGAGCTCGCGATTGGCGGAGGCGTAGAGGCCACGCATGCGGTAGACGGTGGCGAGATCGGCGTGGGCCTGGGGGTTGCAATAGTCGTTGAGACGGACGCTGTCGAGCGTCTGGATGGCGTCGTCGGTGCGGCCCTCACGCCAACTGACCTCGGCGAGCGCGACAAGCGCCCAGGAGTTGCTGGGCTGGGCAGTGGACCAGGCGACGGCGTTCTGTTCGGCATCGGCGATTTTGGACTGGCGGAGCTGCGCGCGGATGAGCGCGGCGTGGGCGCGGTCGGCGTCGGGGCTGGGCTGGTTCCCGGACTGGCCTGCAACCTTGCTTTCGTCGGCGTAGAGAGCTTCGGCCCTGGCAAAATCGGCGTGCGACATGGCGATGTCGCCGGGGGACATGGGCGAGGTGCGGGGGTGGCAGTCGAGAGCGCGCGCGGGAAGGATGGCGGCCGCGAAGCAGAGCACGGCTGCGGCGCGCAGAAAGAGGGAGAGTGAAAGCATCGGGGTCATCGTAACGAAATTCTCGCGAGGCGCAAGAGGTCTCTGGTGGATGCTTCTTTGAAGGCGAAGGCCCCTGGACAGGGCCTTCGCGTTTGCTGGCGTTGTGAGAGCTAGTTGGCCGCGGGTGAGGCGGAGGCAGTTGTGGTGGGTGTGGCGTTGGACTTGAGGACGATGCTCTGCTGGTCGTTGGTTTCGAACTGCGAGTAGAAGGTGCGGAGCTGCGAGTACTCCGTGGGGAGAACGTAGATATCGCCGAGGGCGTATTCGCGGCGCGTGGTGAAGCTGGTGGGAGCGGATTCGACCGTCATGCCATAGGCAGCCAGTTGCTTGAAGCCGTACTTTGCCGTGGGCGGAGCGGCCTCGATGGAGAAGTTGGAGGGGAAGTTGATGCGGAGGGCGTCGAGAACCAACTGCGGATAGTTGAAGTCGACGGCGATCTCGCGCTTCTCGTGCGGGAAGGTGGTCTTGTGGTTGACGAAGAAGAGATCCGCGGGAACGACGAGGCGCTTGCCGGTCCAACTGCCGACGCGTTCCTTCGACCCTGTAGGTGACCTTGAGCGGCTGCTCGTAGTCGGCGACGTTGGCGACGGTGATGTCCTTGATCTCGAGCGTGTGGGGAATCATGGCTTCGAGAGAGGTGCGGAGCTCGTGCTTGAGGCTCTCGTCGTCGCCGCGCAGGGCGGTGTGACGCCAGCGAAGAGCGGAGGGACCGACGTAGCCCATGTCGATCTTGCCGGTGATTAAGCCGGTTGAGTCCAAATTGAGGTTCGCGACACGCGAGACCGTGTTGCTCTTGTAGCCTTCGCCCGGTACATCGGCGACGGCGGTTTCGTTGCCCTTCTGGCGCAGGCCCTGCAGGAACTGATGCTGCCAGGCGAGGTGAGCGTAGGGGCAGTAGCGTTCGCCGGGATCGAAGTACACGTCCTTGCCGTCGACGTTGACGATGGCGATCAGGTCGTCGAACTGATCCATGTTGAGCCACTGGGAGAGGAAGACCTCCTTGGAGCGGTCGGGGACGAGCATGGCGTCGGCCTGCATGCCGGCGGCGCGGGCCATGGCGATGAAGAGCTCGGTGAGCTGCGTGGAGTTGCCGCGCTCGCGCTTGAAGACGTCATCGGCGCTGTTGAGTTTGCCGAGACCGTTGGCCTTGTCCTCGCGGGCGTCATGCTCGCGGGTGTAGTCGGTGTTTTCGAACTTCTGCACGGCGGCGTAGATGGCGCGCAGCTTCTGGTCCTGCGTGGAGGCGCCGGCGATGATCTTCTGGGTGGCGTCCTTCAGATCGGAGTTGGGATTGGCGAAGGAGTTGACCTTCTTGGACCAGAACTTTCCTTCGGACTTCCAGAACTCGTCGGGGGTCCGGGCGGCGATGTAGTTGAAGTACATGCGGAAGCTGTAGTTGGCGACGGGAGGCATGTACTCCTCCTCGATGGTCGGGGGGACATCCTTGACGGTGAGGTCGTAGGAGCGCGAGGGGAGGCCGTTGGCGGTGTCGCTGCCGGGCAGGTCGTGGTGTGTGAACTCGGCACCCTTGGGCAGGATGGGGAACCAGGAGATGGTGTGGATCAGTTCGCCGTGCTCATCCGCCAAATCTTCTCCCGAGGGGTACCAGATATAGTGGGCGGCCTTGACGTAGAGGTCGCCCTGAACGATCCAGGTGGGCGGCTCGTAGCCGTGGTCGTTAATGCTGGTGTTGTAGCGGTACTCGATGATGCTGCCGACGGTGACGTCAGGAAGGGTGAAGACCTTGGCCTGGTATTTGAAGCTTTTGCCCTTCTCCATGACCTTGAGATAAGGCTTGCCGGTAAAGGGAACGATGGTGCCGTCAGGATGGATGGTGCGGCCCTGGATGTTGTCGAGGGATTTCTCGTTGCCGATGGTCTCCGCGTAAACGTCACCGCTGGTGACGACGTAGGGGAGCTCGACGTTGGCGTACTTCTTGCCATCTTCGGTGAGGATCTTGAGCCGCTCGTAGGTTGAGCTCATGTGCCTGTCGTCGTACGTGATCTGCTCGCGGTTGAGGACGACCGCGGCGACGCCGGGGTAGCCGGGCAGCGAGGTCATGGCGAGCTCGTCGTGCGTGGGATCCATGAACTTGGTCTGCGCGAGGGCGGTGAGCGGCGCGAGTGCGGCGGCGGTGAGAGCAAGCGCGAAGAGGATGCGGCGTGGCCTGCGGTTATCGGGATGCGATGCAGTTGTTTGGATCATGGAACTCCTCGAAGCGTGGTGAAGCGGGATGAGATGTCTAGTTGCCGCGCTTGAGAACGACGCGGCTGTCTTCGTCGGCGGCGATGAGGCCGACGAAGCGCTGGAGGTCGGCGTACTTGTCGGCCGGCAGGGAAACCTGACGAAGCGTGAAGGTGCGGGTGTAGTGGATCGTGTGCCCTTCAAGCTTTGTGGAGCTCTCGTAGCTGGCGAAGCCGACGTCGGCTTTGACGGGGTCGGGAAGCTCGTCGACGGTATAGCCGTCAGGCAGCTGGATGTCGAAGCTGTCGGTGCCCTGCATGGTCTGGCCGAGATCGATGGCGACCTTGCGGGGCTTGTGGTCGATGGGCATGGTGTAGCTGCCGAAGATGCGCGGACGCACCATGATCAGCGGGCCGACGGAGTTGGCGAAGTGGTCGGCGGTGAGGTCGAAGCTGGTGGTGAGGTCCTTGTCGAGCGCGGCGACGTTCTGGACCTTGAGGTCAGTCACGGAGGCGGCCATCAGGTCCTCGGAGACAGTGTGGTCGATGAACTTCTGCTGTTTGGCAGCGTCGAGCTCGGTGAAGACCTCGCGACCTTCGCGGGAGAGATCGCCGAAGTATTTTTCCGTGACGTTGCCCTTGAGCGAGCCGTCGGCCGTGAGCTGCAGGGTAGCGGAGCGCTGCACGGTGTCGAGGCTGGGGTTGAGCACGGGAATCTGAACGATCTGGCTGTCCGGTCCTTCGACGATGAGGCCGTAGCTGCCCTGCAGCTCGGACTCAACCTGGCCGAAGGGTGTCTTTTCTTCGGTGGGGTCGAAGATGAGATAGCGTTTGCCGTTGCTGGCGGTGACGACGCTGTGGAGCCTGGGTGAGTTGTAGTCCCTGGGAATCTCGATGGCGGCGATCATGTGATTGCCGTAGATCGACGGGTCCTGCGGATCGACGGCGCGATGCGTGTCCACCATCACGAGGTCGCTGTGGATGCCGACGGTCGACAGCATGGACGAGAGAAGGGTGGCCTTGTCCTTGCAGTCGCCGTAACGGCCGCGGAAGATGTCTGCGGCGAAGTGCGGCTGATTGCCGCCGATGCCCATCTCGATGACGAAGTAACGAATCTGCCGCTGCACGAAGGAGCCGATAGCCTCGGCCTTGTCGTAGAAGTCGGTCTTGCCGGAGGTGAGCTCAGCGGCCTTGGCGGTGATCTCAGGATTCGCGGCGATGCGGTCGTGGGAGAGCGCGGTGTACCACTCGCCGATGCCGCGCCAGGTGCCGTCCTCAGGGAAGGCGAGGCTGGGGCCGGCGTAGTGAACGGTCATGCGGCCGGCGAGCGACTCCGCGGAGGGAGACATGGGCACGCGGTCGAGGTCGATCGCAGGCTCATTGTTCATCTCCCAGCGATAGTGCTGGTTCTCGAGGTCGATGACTTCGAGCTTGGGATGGTGTGCCCAGTTGGTGGTGTAGGTGTAGCCGGGTGGAAGGACGAGCGTGAAGCTCTGAGTGATGCGCGGAAGGTCATCCTGGAACTGCCAGTCGGCTTCGGAGAGATAGGGGCGTTCGCGTCTCTCGTATTCGTAGGCGACAATGCCGCCGGGATCGCGGCCGGGCGGATTGGCAACCTTGAACTTGATGTCTTCGTAGTACTGGTTGTTGCCTTCGCCCGGCGGGCTGCCCTCGAACATCTCGTTATCCTTGACGGCGTATTCGTGGCCGGCGGGATCGATGCTCCAGGCGTGGAGGGAGAGAATCTTGGAATCCTTGTCGAACCAGACGACGGGATAGGCATCGTCGCGGCCCTGCGGGCGGAGAATCTTGACGACCCGGCGAACGTGTTCGACGGCCTGGCCCCTGGCGTCGACGGTGTAGGTCTCGTCGTCGAGCAGGACGACGGCCTTGGTGGTCTCGGGCAGCATGGGAATGGGCTGCTGTGCGGCGGTCCTGACCCAGTCAGGAACAGCGTTGGAGGACGCCCATGCGCAGGTGGATGTGAGTGCAAGAACAACTGCCGCCTTGGCGGTGAAGCGACCGACGCACAGATGACGGCTGGCCCGATGCATACGCGAGCTGCTCCTGAAGAAGTACGGGGTCGCAAACGCTGATTTGAAGCGGCCACGTTTGTTGAAAAGAGATGTCGGCTGAGTTTATACGTTCGATCGCCGCGCATTTCAAGGAAAACCTTGTTGAAAATGACGCCAAAGTTGCAACCGGTGTCGGTGGCGGCAACGCTTATGCGAAGGTCAGGCCTTGCGCGTCGAGATAGGCCGCGAGAGTGCGGGCCTTGGCGGCGGGGTCGGCGAAGGCGATGTAGCCGTCGGGGCGAATGAGATAAGCGGCGTTTTCCGCGAGGCCGGTAGCAGCAAAGGAGGGCTGCCAGGGGAAGACGTGGAACGCGAAGCCACGCTGCATGGAGAGGCGGCGGACGTCAGGGCACATCCAGGTGCTGTAGATGTGGACCTGCCAGTTGAGCGAAGAGAGTGGAGCGAAGTTGTCGGGATATTCGTTCTTTGGGTTGTCCGGGAGCTGGATCCACGGGAGCCGGTCGCCGGCGTGGAGCTTGCCGGTGCGGCCTTCGCTGAGATTGCTCGCGCGGTAGTTGACGCCGATCTGCGAGACGGTGCGGAAGAGGAAGCGGCGCGAGACGTCGGAGGAGAGCAGTGCGGGCAGGATGCGGGGAACAATCTGCAGGCGGACGAGGCGCGCGAGATCGCTGTCGGAGGTGACGGCGGTAAAGGCCTGGTCGGTGGTGGCGACGAGGCGGCGCGCGAAGGCTATGCGCTCGGGTTCGAAGGTGTCGAGCAGGGAGGCGGGCGCGCGGTTGCGGAGGACGTTGGCGAGCTTCCAGGAGAGATTGACGGCGTCGCCGATGCCGGTGTTCATGCCCTGGCCGCCGACGGGCGAGTGGATGTGCGCCGCGTCGCCGAGGAGGAAGACGCGGCCGCTGCGGAAGTGCTCGGCGACGCGGTGATGGACGCGGTAGGTGGAGAACCAGTTGACCCGCTGGATGTCGACGTTGATCCAGTGGAGGACGCGCTTGGAGACGTCGTTCCAGGAGAGGTCGTCGTGGCCTTGTTCCGCTTGTTCGTCGCGAATCGTGCCGACGAGACGGATGCGGCCACTGTCGTCGAGCGGGAAGATGGCGAGGAAGTCGGTGTCGTCGAGCGCGACGTGGAGCTCGCCGTCGGCGACACGGCCCGCGGCTTGCACGTCGGCGACGTAGAAGAGGTGCGTGTACTCGCCGCCGGGGAAGCCGATGTTGAGCGACTGCCGCACGATAGAGCGGGCGCCGTCACAACCGGCAAGAAAAGCGCAGCGGCAGGTCTGCTCAGAGCCGTCTGCGAGGCGAAGTCGCGCGGTGATCGGTTTGTCGGTTGCGGTCGGGGATTCGGTGAAGGAGAGAAGCTCGGTGGGGCGCTCGACGGTGACGCCAAGCTCGGCGAGGTGGCGGATGAGGAGCGGCTCGTGCTCGTCCTGCGGATAGATGAGCGGGAAGGGAAACGGGCTGAGGCCGCGGCCGATGTCGGCGAAGGGAGCGTGCGCGACCCGGCGGCCGGAGACCCAGAGGTTGAGGCTGGAGACCTTGTGGCCGTGCTCGACGAGCTCGTTGGCGAAGCCAAGCTGTTGGTAGAACTCCAGCGTGCGGGCCTGCACGGCGAGCGCGCGCGAGTGAGCGGCGGGGTAGGGGTTCTTGTCGATGATGCGGATGCGAATGCCGAGGCGCGCGAGCCAGAGCGCGAGCACGAGGCCGGTGGGGCCGGCGCCTGCGATGAGGACCTCGGGGTCAGGGGAGTTGGGCATGGAGACGCTCTGGACCTCCGAGATCGAAGAAGACTCGAAACAGGTTGCCGTCCGGATCGGCCGTGGTGAACTCGTAAAGATTCCAGGGCTTCCGCTCCGGAGCGGAGATCAACTTCGCCTGCGTATGGGTCCAGGCTTTATAGACCTCGTCCACTTCCTCTGTGCTATCCATGTTGAGCCAGATGAGGATTGGTGCAGCGTTGTGGTGTCCTTGCCGAAATTCCTGGTTCGCAAGGAACATTCTGCAATCGCCTTTGGAGATTCCAGCGAGGCCGAGCTCCTGGCTACCCCAGTCGAGGGTGAAGCCGAGCGAATCGCGGTAATAGAGCACCGCGTCGTCGATGTTGCGTACGGGTATCTCGGGAACAGCGGCGGGAAACCTGGAGTTCATGGCGTTCCAAGGATACGGCGGGCCAGGGAGCGATCCCACTGTTTATTCGTGTGAGCTGTATATTCGTTGCCCGTCCGCCACAGATGGCTGTGAGCGTAGATTTGCCGGCCGTCGCGAAAGATGGCGATGTTCTTGCGGGAGTTCTATGAGTACCGTCAAGAGGACTAGGGAAGAGTGAAATATTTCGTCCGCCGATTCTGATCCGTATCTCTGTCCCGAGAGTTTCTCAGGTGTGGTGTGCGGCTGGTAAACTCGCTGGCTTATGAGGATTGGTGCGATGGTGGTGAGAGTTGGGGTGCTGTTGCTGCTAAGCACGGGTTTGGTTATGGCCCAGACGAACGTTCCCGCGACTCCTGCGGGACGCACGCTTCAGACGTGGCTTGATGTGATGGATAGCGGTGACCGGGCCAGGGTCGAACAGTATGTGAAGACGGTCGATCCGAAGGAGTCGGTGGATGGGCTGGTCTCTTTTCACAAGGAGACGGGCGGTTTTGTGTTGCTGGGGATCGAGTCGAGCGAGCCGCTGCATATCCGGTTTCGCGTGCGGGAGAAGAACAGCTCGACGACAGCGCTGGGAAATCTCTTGGTGAAGGATGGGAACCCTCCGACGGTGGAGACCTTCGGCCTGCGTGCGATTCCGCCGGGTGTGACGCCGGTGAATGTGACGCTGGATGCGGCGATGCGGGCGAAGGTGATCGCGGGCATTGATGAAGACCTCACGAAGTACTACATCGATCCCGCGGTCGCGAAGCAGATGGAGGATGCGATCGATGCGCATGAGAAGGCCGGCGACTACAACTCAATTACCGATGGCGATGCTTTCGCGGAGCGTTTGACAAAGGACCTGCGCGCGGTGAGCCACGATCTGCATCTGGGGGTGAGCTTCAGCCCGTTCAAGCAGCCGCCGCCGCACCAGCCTACGCCCGAAGACCGGGCGCGAAGGCAGCGGCAGCTCGAACATGACAACTGCGGCTTCTCCAAGGTGGAGATTTTGCCGGGGAACATTGGCTATGTGAAGTTCGATGGATTTTTCCCGGCCGATGTCTGCGCACCGACGGCGGTCGCGGCGATGAACTTCGTGGCGCATACGGATGCGGTGATCTTCGACCTGCGCGAGAACGGCGGCGGCGACCCGGTAATGGTGAGCTTCATTGCGAGCTACTTGTTCGATCATCCGACGCACGTGAATGATCTTTACAACCGCGGAGAGGACGCGACGCACCAGTACTGGACGTCAGCGTATGTCCCCGGGGATCGGCTGGCGGATCAACCAGTGTATGTGCTGACTTCGAAGCACACGTTTTCAGGCGCGGAGGAGTTTACCTACGACCTGAAGACGCAGAAGCGCGCGACGATCGTGGGCGAGACAACGGGCGGCGGAGCGCATCCTGTTTCCGGCCATACCGTGGCGGACTATTTCATGATCGGCGTGCCGTGGGGAAGGCCGATCAATCCGGTGACGAAGAAGGACTGGGAGGGAACCGGTGTCGAGCCGGATGTGAAGGTGCCGGCGGATGATGCGCTGGCGACGGCGGAGAAGCTGGCGACCGAGAAGATCCAGGCAAAGGCTGCCGGCGAAGCGAAGAAGTCAGGGAAGTAGCCGCGAGACTGGAACCGGCTTGTGAGGAAGGACGCGATGGCAGTGCGGGAACGGCTGGGCGTGGTGGGCGCGGGGACCATGGGCAACGGGATTGCCCACGTGATGGCGCGCGCCGAGTTCGAGGTAGTGTTGTGCGAGGTGAATGAGGCGGCGCTGGAGCGCGGGCTCGCGACGATACGCACGAACCTGGACCGCGAGGCGGCGAAGGGAAAGGTGGATCCGGCGGAGGTGGAGTCGATCTTTAAGCGCGTGAAGCCTGCGCGTGAGTTGAAGCTGTTGAAAGACTGCACGCTGGTGGTGGAGGCCGCGACCGAGCGCCTCGAAGTCAAGCAGGCGATCTTTCGCGAGTTGGATGCGTTGGTCGGCGAGGACGCGATCCTCGCGTCGAATACGTCGTCGATCTCGATTACGAAGCTGGCGGCGGGGACGAAGCGCGCGGACAAGGTCATCGGGATGCACTTCTTCAACCCGGTGCCGGTGATGAGTCTGGTCGAAGTGATTCGCGGATTGCAGACGAGCGATGCGACCTTCGAGCGCGTGCACACGCTGTCGCTGGAGCTGGGCAAGACGCCGGTAGAGGTGAACGACGCGGCGGGGTTTGTCTCGAACCGCGTGCTGATGCCGATGCTGAATGAGGCGATGTTTGCGGTGATGGAAGGCGTGGCGACTCCGGAGGCCGTGGATGAGGTCTTCCGCCTGGGCATGGCGCATCCGATGGGGCCGCTGACGCTGGCGGATTTCATTGGCCTCGATGTCTGCCTGGACATCATGCGCGTGCTGGAGGCGGGGCTGGGCGATCCGAAGTACAGGCCGTGTCCGCTGCTGGTGCGCATGGTGGACGCGGGATGGTTGGGGCGAAAATCCGGCAAGGGGTTTTACAGCTACCAGAAGTAAGCTCGGGCATCAGATAAAAAGTAGAGGCAGGAATAAGTTTGAAAATAGAGGCAGCACAAAGTTTGGAGGAGTGAGTGTCGAAGGAACTTTATTTTGAGGATCTGCACCCAGGGATGACCTTCAACTCCGGCCGGTCGTACAAGGTGACGGCAGAGGAGATCAAGGAGTTTGGCGAGCGCTACGACCCGCAGCCGTTTCACATCGACCAGTCGGCGGGCGAGAGCTCGTTCTTCAAGGGGCTCGCGGCGTCAGGATGGCTGACCGCGGCGATTGTGATGCGGCTGCGCGTGGAGTCGATACACATTGCCGGCGGAATGCTCGGTGCGGGCGTGGAAGAGATTCGGTGGACGGCGCCGGTGCGGCCGGGCGATTCGCTGCGGACCGAGGCGGAGATTCTCACCGTGCGGCACTCGCGGTCGCGGCCGGAGTATGGCGTGGTGCGCTCGCGGACGACGGTCTACAACCAGCGCAATGAGCTGGTGATGCGGTCGATTGTCACCTTCCTGGCGCCGCTCAGGCATCCGGCCAGGACCGCACCTCCACAATGAACAAGGCCGCCCGGTTAGGCGGCCTCGTCTGTCGTTCTCTTATTGCAGGTTAGGGACGAACGCCAAGCTTCGTATACGTCAGCGGTGTAACGACGGGATTGGCCAATCCGACGTACTCGTAGATATTGCCATCGAGGTCAGTGGCCCACAGATTCCCCGACCCATCGACCGCCAATCCGTAGATTCCCCACTCCGGGAATCCGTCCAGCGTCGCGTTCGGGTTCTTCACGTAGGACGCGTAAGAGGGTGTCTGGTACCCGAGGCTCCCGGTCACCGCAGTTCCGGACGATGCCAGCTGTGAGATCGTGCCGTTGTTGTTTCCGGTAAAGACGGTTCCCAGACCGTCGATCGCAATCATGTAGGGCTGGTTGATGCCGCCGCCGGTGTACTTCGATTGCACCACTGCAGAGGGCACGAACTTTGTCACCGAGCTGTTGCCCGCATTGGCGATCCAGAGATTCCCGGACGAGTCGATCGCGAGCGACGATGGTTCGCTCAAGCCCGGCGAGTAGCTCGTCGAGGTGGTCGTGCTGGTGTAGTGCACCACCGAAGTGCCCGTGAAGGAGACACTCCAGACGGTGCCGCTTGCGTCGGTGGCATCGGCAGCATCCTCGGTGGCGCTGGTGAAGGCGGCCATCTTGGTGCCGCTGCTGTTGTAGGCCGCAACGTCACTGGTACCGGGAATCCAGATATAGCCGTTGCTGTCGAAGGCCATGGAGTAATTACTTGCGTTCACCGTGGTGAACTTGGTGATCGCCGACCCTGTACTGGAAAACTCGGCGAGATAGGAATCGCTGCGGTCCGAACACCAGATATGTCCGGACGCGTCGAAGCCGACCGCCACAGGCCCTGAGGTCCCGCTCGCGTAGCCTGCCGTGCCCGAAAGAACTACGCCCAGCGGGCTGAGCTCCGTGATCGTGTTGTTGTTCGTGTTGGGAATCCAGATGTCGCCCGATCCATCAATCGCAATGCGGACCGGCGCCGACGTATTCGGAGCCGTGAATTTGATCGAAACCGTCCAATCGAGAGGTGCGCTCGGCAGCGACGGCGAGAAGGGCGGCGTGCTTGCCGTCAGGTTGAACAGGTTCAACACATTCGCATTGGGATTGTGCGCGATGTTGATGGCCGCATCCGCTACGTTGGCGGGCGTCACACCTGAGGAGCTCTGAGCGTAGCCGAACAGCGACGCGCACGGCGCGCTTGCGGAGCTTGCCGTGTTCACGCAGGTGGAAATGATATTGGCGAGCGTGTTGATTTCGCTCTGCGGCGCCGTCCCGTTCGCGCTCAGGCTGCCGGGGTAGCCTGACACCGCCGGCGTGGTCGCATACGCATACCCGTAAGTCAGGTTGGCAAGATTCGACGCTGTGGCAAACGCGTTGGCGATGCCGGTCTTTGCCGCCGCAGTGTTCGGCGACGAGACGTGTGTGGAGTCGACGGCATATCCGGCCAGAGCATACGCGGCCGCGATCGTCGATACCTCGTCGATGTAGATGTAGGTAACGGTGCCTACGAAGGTGCCCGCCGAAGGGCAGGTGCCCAGTACGGCCATCTGTTGCGCGGCGGTGTTGTTGGCTCCGCCGACAATGCCCGGATTGCCGCCCTCGGCCAGCGCGTATACCTGCTGGCCCGGCACGCAGCTGTAATCGGTGGAGACGTTGAAATTTCCGTTGCTGTCCGTCACTACGTAATAGTTGCCGCTCGCATCCGGTCCGCTGCCTTTTGTCAGCAGCGACAGCGAAGCTGAGCCATAGCCAGTGGTGTTCGCGGCCATCAGGTAGATGTGGGCGCCGCTGATCGGGGCCTGCCCGCCGTGCAGCATGCCCTGAATGGCCGCCCCGGAACTCTGTTCTGAGGAGACGCCAATCGGCGAGTCAGACCCGCATCCCGTAACGACGAGGCACGTGGCTGCGGCGAGAGAGCATGCGAGAAGTCGAGAGCCAGAAAGAAGAGGAGCGGTCATTCGAGATACCTATGGGTGCGGCTCAGCCCGGCTGCGAATAGGAGCAGCCTTCTGCACCCATACTTCCGGCAACTGGAGTCTCTGTGGATACCCCCTTCGGGAATCGCCAGGACTTTCGCGCAGTCCCGCAGGAGTCAAAGTGGTACGAAAGTACCGTGGAGCGTCAGACGGACCGCTCGGAGGGGTCAGAGGGGTCAGAACCACCCGTGGTTCGCCGGATGCCTCGTATTGGACCCGTGATTCTCACAGGCTTCAAAGCGGTATGCTCGTAAACGTGCGGATGACGGTTCTAGCTTCGGGATCTCGTGGGAATGCCACGGTGGTCGCCGCGGGCGGGACGGCCGTGCTGGTGGACGCGGGGCTGAGCTGCCGGGAGATTCTGCGGCGGATGGCAGCCAGCGGCGAAGATCCGGCGGAGCTGAATGCAATTCTGATTACGCATGAGCACCTGGACCATGTGGCCGGGCTGTCGGTGCTGGCGCGCAAGCTGAAGATTCCGGTGTTCTTTACCGAGGCGACGCATCGCGCCTGGGTGCGGATGCTGACGCCGCAAAAGCGGATGAGTTACAAGGCGTGGCTCGAGAAGATGCAGCGCGAGCGCGAGGCGATGGAGGCTGGGGTCGAGGCGGCTCCGGCGGAGACGGAACCAGAAGCGTGTGATGAGGCTCCGAAGAAGGTCTGTCCGACGGCGCTTCCCGCGTTGGAGTTCTTTGAGGCGGGGCGCAGTTTTCGGATCGGCGCACTGGAGGTTTGCCCGTTCACGATTCCGCATGATGCGGCGGACCCCTGCGGGTTCGTGTTCTATGCGCCGGGCGAGTCGATCCGCATGGCGGTGGCGACGGACCTGGGCTATGTGCCGCCGAATGTGAAGCTTGCGCTGAAAAATGTGGATGTGCTGCTGCTCGAATCGAACCACGACCTGGAGATGCTGAAGGACGGGCCGTATCCGTGGAGTGTGAAGCAGCGGGTTTTGAGCCGGGTGGGCCACCTGTCCAATGCGGCCACGGCCGAGTTTCTCACAAGAGATTACGACGGCGGTGCACACACTATCGTTCTGGGACATCTAAGTGAACAGAACAACCTGCCGGAGCTGGCCAGGCTGGCTGCAGAGCAGGCAATAGGCGACCGGATGAGCTTGTTGGGAAACCGGGTCTTATTGGCGCAACAAGATGTTGCGCTGGAACCGATTCGGTTGTAAAACATCCTCTAATAACAAGATGAATCAGGGCCGTTCCGGCACGCAGAGACTCAAGCTTGGCGCTTTTCGGGCAACAGGCTATGAAGTAAAATGAACCTTGCGTAAACAGATGCCGACTCTTCCCCGACACTCGTACCACGACGCACACACTCCCTGCACAGACCAGGTAATTGGCGCGATTCTCTCCGGATGGCGATATGACATCTCGGGAACGCCGGTGAGTCTGCGCGGCGATTACGAGGCGCATCTGCGTGGTTGCGCGCACTGCCGCGGAAAGCAGCGGCTGCACCGAACGGTGGACATGTTGCTGCTGGCCGTGACGACGATGGCCTGCATGGCGTTTCTTCTCGCGGCACTCGTGTTGCGCCGGCTGGAAAATATCCGGCACCTGAGCGGAAGCCTGCATGTACACCTGGGGACGGAGAGGGCGCTGGCGCTGGCGCATATTCCGCAGAGCATTACGATCAGTCTGGAAGCGGTGGCGGTCTCGGGTGTGATCTTCTCGCTTCTGCTGTGGGCGCTGGTGGCGATGACGACGCCGGTGCCGGGCATCCTGTCGGCGATGTTGCGTGAGCATGTGTCGCCGGAGCTGCGCGAGCGGTTGTGGAAACAGGCATAGGCCGATCGCGGTAAGAAGTCTCTAACCCAAGCGAACAATGCAGGGGTCTCAATGGAAGCCGTGGCGACCCTTCGCGTGCTTCCGTTGCGACCTTTGCGTCAAAAGCTTTTCTGAAATTTCGCTATGATGTGAGTCAGTCCACTCAGCGAGCGAATTATTTCCTCCGTGTCCAATCCCCAGCCCACTGATGTTGTGTACGCGCACGAGCATGCGCATGAGCCTGCGTCCGTAGTCGCGGCGCGTGCGGGCGAGGTCACGCGCGGCGGTGCTCCGCCCCGGCGGAAGCGCTCCTGGACCTCGATGATCGCGGCGTATCCGGCGACGTCGATCCTGATGGGGATCAACCTTCTGGTGTTCGCGGTGATGCTCCGCTGGAGCCCGATCATTCCGCTGTGGAAGGCGCATCAGTACGGGTCGATCCTGACCGCGCAGTTCGACGGCAATGTCCTGTACTACTTTGGCGGATGCGACGACTGGGTCGCGATTGGCGGCGGCCAGTGGTGGCGGCTGATCACCGCGTGCTTTGTGCACGCGAGCATTCTGCACATCGCGACGAACCTGTGGTGTCTGTGGAACCTGGGGCTGTTTGGCGAGCCGCTGCTGGGACGCTGGGGACTGGCATGGGTGTACCTGCTGACGGGCGTCACAGGAAATCTGCTGTCGGCGGCGGAGAGCGTGTTTACGCGCACGGATGCGATCGCGGTGGGGGCGTCAGGCGCGATCTTCGGGATTGCGGGGATTCTGATTGTGCTGCTCTCCAATCGCAAGCTGGCGATTCCGTGGGAAGAGTTGAAGAGCCTGAGACGGCAGGTGATTCTGTTTGCCGTGATCAACCTGGCGCTGGGGATTGCGCCGCAGTTCTCCGGGGGACTGACTCCGGCAGATTGGGCGCGGCTGCATGTGAACCCGGGCAACATTCCGCATATCGATAACTCGGCGCACCTGGGCGGCCTGCTGAGTGGGCTGGCGCTGGGAGTTCCGCTTCTGCCCAAGATGACCGCGGGGAAGGCGGCGTACCGGGCAAGGCAGCGGGCGACGTTTGCGGCGGCTGCGCTGTTTTTGTCGCTGGTAGGGTATGCGCTGTCGAAGGTGGCGCGGGGCTGAAAAGGGCCAAAATTGACCCTTCCAAAACGCGATTAAAACGCACAAAAATGCGCTAAAACCGCTTCAAAATCGATCGCGAAAATTGGCTAGTCGAAGGTTGTGGAAACCGTCGCGGCGAATTTCCTCACCATGGCGAGCAGCAGGCGGCGGTCGCTTTCGGTGAGATTGGCAGCGTAGCGCTGCACCTGGGTGAGGAAGCGAATCTCCTCCTCGCTGAGCGAGATGCCCGACACATCGCGGACCGGATCTTCAGAAAAGAAATGACTTAGCGAGATGTCGAGAGCGCCGGCGATCTTCTGCAGAGTCTCGAGCGAGGGAACGGTGTGCCCGTTTTCGACGCGCGAGAGATAACAGCGGAGCAGGCCGGTGCGCTTCTCGATGTCCCCCTGCGACAGCCCTTTTTGCAACCGGAATCCACGAATGGTCACCCCGATATTGATCGGTTCAGGGACCGGAGGTACCGTCTGCTCGGACGGCAGAGCTGTGTGCATGTTTGCCATTAGCCGTAAAGTAACCACCGAAGGTAGTGGAGGCAAGCATTATCTTCGATATCTTTTGCCGGTTGTACCAATTCGGATTCGTTCGCTTCGTGGTTAGTTGTTGAAACCACGAACTATATCCGGAGTTGGTTCGGCAAAAGTTTTTATCCCATGTACATGCCGCCGTTGACGTCGAGGGTGTGGCCGGTGATGTAGGAGGCGGCGTCAGAGGCGAGGAAGGTGACGGCGGAGGCGATGTCGTCGACGGTGCCGTAGCGGCCGAGGGGGACCTGGGCGAGGATGGAGGATTTTTGCTCCTCGGTGAGGGCGTCGGTCATGGCGGTGGAGATGAAGCCGGGGGCGACGGCATTGAAGGTGATGTTGCGGGAGGCGAACTCGCGCGCGAGGGACTTGGTGAGGCCGATGAGGCCGGCCTTGGAGGCGGCGTAGTTGGCCTGGCCGGCGGCGCCGGTCTCGCCGACGACGGAGGTGATGTTGATGACGCGGCCCCAGCGGGCCTTCATCATGGAGGAGATGACGGCCTGGGTGAGGAGGAAGCTGCCGGTGAGGTTGGCGCGGAGGATGTCGTCGAAGTCGGCGAGCTTCATGCGGAGGGCGAGGCCGTCGCGGGTGATGCCGGCGTTGTTGACGAGGATGTGGCAGGCGCCGAGGTCGGCGAGCACGGATTTGGCGCAGGCCTTGATGGAGTCTTCGGAGGTGACGTCGAGGGCGAAGGGCTTGGCGGTGCCGCCGGCGGAGGTGATTTCGGCGGCGAGGGATTCCAGCTTGTCGAGACTAGCGGGCGGCGAGGGCGACGGTGGCGCCGTGTTTTGCGAGATCGAGGGCGATCGCGCGGCCGATGCCCTGGGAGGCTCCGGTGACGAGCGCGACTTTGCCGGTGAGGTCAGTGGGCATGTGTACTCCTGAAAGCGATGTCCTTTGGTATTAGAGCATTATCGTGGGAAGCGGCCGAAAAGCGTTCACGCAAAGCGCTGCGCGCTCGCCAAGAAGGGCGCAAAGGTCGCCACGGCGGTTGTGGGGCGAAGCGATGGTGGCTCATTCGAACGAGGAGAACCAAGCGAATACCGGGACTAGATTCCAACATGGGTCGAGGGCTGTATTCTTGTGCGAGTTATGTCCTCGCGTATTGCTGACCCTGTCCTTGCCGAAACTCCCACATCTGAATTGAAGCCCGAACCGCAGCCCGGCGCTGAGAGCACGACCGAAGTCTACGCTATCCACGGCGCGGAGCCGGAGGTGCTGGCGTATGCGATGGCGAAGTACTCGCGGTCGGCGCTAACGATGCGTGAGTCGCTGGTGGAGATCAGCTCGCAGAAGGCAGAGCAGTTTCTCAATACTTTTTATTTTCAGTATGGGCATCGGTCGATTGCGGACCTGGCGCATATTCCGTTTGCGATAGAGCGGCTGTCGCTGCTGGCGGCGATTGTGCTGGTGGATGAGACGCGGTGGGATGGGCAGGAGCGGTCGACGCGGTATCAGAACTTTCGGCAGAGCGGGTGGTACACGCCGGAGCTGAGCAAGGGCGCGCGCAAGCAGTACACGGCGGCGATTGAGGCGCTGTTTCGGGCGTATGAAGAGCTGACTGCGGGGATGTTCGCGGCGCTGGCGGCGGCGATTCCGCAGCCAACGGAGATGAAGGGGGACGTCTATGCGCGGACGCTGAAGGCGCGGGCGTTGGATGCGGCGCGATATCTGCTGCCGCTGGCGACGAACACTTCGTTAGGCCAGATTGTGAATGCGCGCACGCTGGAGATGCAGGTGTCACGGCTGCTGTCGACGGAGTTTGCGGAGATTCGCGAGCTTGGGACGAAGCTGCGCGAGGCGGCGAGCAATCCAGCGTGGAATGTGCTGCGCGACCGGCTGGAGGAGATGGCCGGCGAGGGAAGCGTCGATCCTGCGGCGACCGAGGAGATTCTGAATGAGCTGATGCCGCCGGTGAAGGCTGCGCCGACGCTGGTGAAGTATGCGGAGCCGAGTGAGTATGCGATTGCGAGCCGCAAGGAGCTGGCGCAGGCGGCGCGTGAGCTGATGGGGGAGGCTCCGGTATATCCGGCGCCGATTGTGGATCTGCTGGATGATGACGAGGATCTTGATGTCGAGATTGCGACGTCGTTGCTGTATCCGCATTGTCATTACTCGTACAGGCAGCTGCGGGGGGCGGTGGCGGCGCTGACGGAGGTGCGGCGCAGCGAGATTTTGAAGCTGGGCGTGGCGCATCGTGGACGACATGATGAGTTGCTGCGCGCGTTTCAGGCAGGGCATGGATTCCGGTTCGACATCCTGATGGATGTGGGCGGGTTCAGAGATATGCATCGGCACCGGCGCTGCGTGCAGCTGATGCAGGCGTTCAGCGATGTGCATGGCTATGACGAGCCGGTGTGTCCGGGGCAGCCGACGCTGGAAGAGGCTGGGCTTTCCGCGAAGTACAAAAGCGCGATGGATGCGGCGCTGGCGGCGTATCGGGTGCTGTGCGACAGCGATGAGCCGGAGGCGAGGCAGAGCGCGCAGTATCTGCTGCCGCTGGGTGTGCGCTGCAGGTCGCTGTTCAAGATGGACTTCGCGGAGGCGCTGTACATCAGCGAACTGCGGACTGGTGTGGGCGGGCACTTCAGCTACCGACGCGTGGCGTGGGAGATGTATCGGGCGATTGTGGTGAAGCATCCGGCGCTGGCGGGGATGTTCCGGGTGCGGGATGTGAATGAGCCGGTGGATCTGCTGAAGAGGTAGAGTGCGTCTAGAGGCTTTGACGATCTAAGGGATCGGCGATGCGCAAAGATTCGCCATGACGGCTGCTACAGGTCGCCACGGCGATTGTGGGAATGCATGTGGCACGGTGGAGTGGAGGGATGGGGCTGCTGAGTTTTGGGGCCTGAGGATCTGAATGGGTTGGCGAAGCGGGCGCTGGATGCGGCGTTTGCGTGTGGCACTCGGACGCTCGGGCCGGGGCTGCTGGAGAGTGCGTACTGCGCGTGTCTCGTTTTCGAAGTTTGGCGCGCGTTGATTGGATGATTTGCAGAAGTGCGCGGTAGCTCGTGTTGTCTTGTCGAGAGCGTGAAGCTGGCGGATGTCGGTTACAGAATCGACATCCTTGTCGGCAGAATGAGCTGGCGGTCTCAGCCAAAGTGAATATCCATGCGATGGAACAGGAGCCGGATCGCTCGTTGCATCCGTGGTAGCAGCTGGTCTGCACCTCAAGGAGATGCTCGTACTTGAATGTTCGAGCTGCCGATACTGAATCGCCTGAAGGCTGGTCTTGCGCCAGATGATCAACATTCAGATAGTCAAGCGAAGCTATGCGCGAGATGCGAATCCCTATCCAGAAGGGAAGTCAACGAATACTGAAGAACACGGATGAGAGAATGCAATGTAGAGGCCTGAATGAGCCAAGTGCCCGACAGATTTCTGACGCTGGAGGATCACCACGACCGCAGTGCCGTCGAGGAATTCGGCTTCGCAAGCGTGTAACCGTCTCGATCATAGCGGCTGACCTTTCTGCGGCTTTGCGTTTGGCGATGCGGGCGCGGCGTTTGAGTTCGTCGTCGGAGAACATGGTGTGGCGGCATTGGGGGGCGCCGCAGTAGCAGTCGGCGGATTCGTCGTCGGAGTCGTGGAGGTTGTACTCGTAGACGAGCTCTTCGCCGGCGGCGATGTTGCGGATGGCCTTGATGTAGACGCGGCCTTTGTCCTCCTCGGTCTCGCAGTTGGGAGCGCAGGAGTGGTTGACGAACATGGCGGCGGCGAAGCCGTCGATGACGTCGGTGGAGCCGTCGATGGAGAAGAGATAGGTGACGTGCTTTTCCGCGTAGCGCTCGTCGGCGAGGTCCTTGGAGATGCGGGGGCCGTCGTACTCGAGGATGCGGCGGCCGCGGGGGATGGGGTCGAGGGTGGTGACGCCGGCGGCGTGGATGGCGGAGGAGCGGATGAGCAGGCGGGGTGTGGCGGGGCGACAGCGCGAGACATGGGGTGGAGTATAGCAAGGGGTGCGCGGTGAAAAAGGTAGAGACGCCTGTGGTTAGACTGACGGTCGCGGGGTCCTTCGACTTCGCGCTGCGCGCTTCGCTCAGGATGACGGGAGCTTGGATTGCACGACGCAGTAGCGGGAGAGGCGGCGGTGTCGTCTAATAGAGGCATGAGGCGAGTGTGGCTGGCGGCGGGCGTGGTGGGGCTGGGCGTGGGCCTGGCGTGTGCGCAGACGCCGGCGAGCCAGTCGAACGACCCGCAGTGGAAGCAGACTCCGGAGGGAAGGCCGGCGGTGCCGCCTGCGGATATGAACTGCTCGGGGTCGACGAGCTGGGGTAAGGACGGAAAGACGACGACGTCGAACTGCCCCACGGCGCAGGACCAGCCGGTGCCGTCGAATGCGGCGCAACAGTTCCCGTATCCGGGGGAGACGACGGCTGCGCCGGCTCCGACACAGCCGACGCCAAATGCTCCGAGTTCTGCGAACGCGCCTGATGCTCCGCAGGCTCCGAAGAGCCCGTCGCAACAGTTTCCGTTTCCGGGAGAGCAGCCGGCGGGGTCGTCTTCGTCCGGCTCGGGCGATGTGAAGCCGGCGCCGCCGGGAGGGTTGCAGGATGCGGGGAGCTCGGGGGCGAGCAGTTCGAGCTCAAGCTCCAGTTCCGATTCGGGCTATTCGAGCTCGGGCGCGGATAATGCGCCGGCCTCGCCGGATGCGGATGATACGAGCGTGCCAACGAAGACGCGGTCGAGCCGACGAACTCTGAAGGCAGAGCCGGTGACGACGCCTACGCAGCGGTTCGATGAGGACCTGCAGGTTGCGGGGTTCTATCAGAATGACGGCAACTTCATGGGCGCGTACATGCGCGCGAAGGATGCGGTGTCGATCTCGGGGGATAACCCGGATGCGCGCCTGGCGCTGGCGGACGCGGCGAGAAAGCTGGGCAAGTTGGATGAGGCCGAGCAGAACTACAAGAAGTGCCTGGCGCTGGATCCGATACCGAAGACGAAGAAGGCAGCAGAGGTGGCGCTGAAAGAGATGACCGGCGGCGGGGCCTAGGGGTACGGCCGACGTAAGAATGCTGGTGGATCTTCGGGGAGTGGGCGCGCGGATTGGCGCGAGGCTTTGGGAGCAGCGGTACGCGGGGTGGAGCGGGTCCTGCGTGTGCGCGGGGCTGGAGCGCTGTCGTCAGCGGGAACGTCGGTGAGGTCTTCTTCGACGTTGAGATAACGGCGGATGTAGCGCAGGGGCTCTTCGGCGAGAGCCATCTCGCGGAGGTGATAGCGCCAGGCGTCTTTGCGGGCGCTGCGGCGAATGAAGGGCTTGCGCTGGATGGTTTGGATGGTCCCGTCGGGCATGCGGCGAGGGAAGGTTTGCGCGGGGACCTGAAAGGTGATCTCGGCGCCGGGCTTCCAGAAGGCCATGGCGAATTCGTGCGAGAAGAGCAGGGTGTAATAGTGGCGATGCTGCTCGAGCGTAGCGATGGCGTCGGCGGCGTTGGTCCATGGAAGGGCGAGGCGCGCGGTGTACCAGCGACGGAGTTCGAAGCCGTTTGCGCGTGCCCGGCCGATGACGATCTTCAGAAGTTCAAGGCGCGTCATACGATGTGGCAGCCAGAGTAACAGGCAATTGTGACTAACGGGTAGTCGCGCGGGGTGACTTAGTAGGTAGTCTCCTGGCGGATGCGGTCGCGAAGCGTGTCGTCGACGGATGGCAGGGCCGGTTGGAGGGCCGCCGGCCGGGGGGCGACGGCGCCAGAGGCGGATGAGAAAGACGACGATTCCGATGCCGAGTATAAGAGCGGCGAAGGGAACGATCCAGGCGACGTTGTCGAAACCGCCGCGAATGGGAGCGGCGAGCACGGTGGGGCCGTACTTGGCGACGAACCAGTTGAAGACGCCGCTGTCGGGCAGGCCGGTGGCGATTTCGGTGCGGAGCTCGGTGATCTCGCGGTCGGAGTCGGGGCAGCCGACGTGGTTGCACTCGAGGAGGATCTGGCCGCAGCCGCAGACGCACATGAGCTTGTGGCCGATGGCGTCGAAGCGCGAGGAGGGTGCGCCGGCGCCGAGCATGGGGACAGCGAGGACGCAGATCAGTGCGATGTGGAGGAGGCGCTTATGCATGGGGAGTTTCTGAACGACGAGCGGGAGCAAAAGCAGATTCCTCCGCTTCGCTACGGAATGACAATTTTTGAGCGGCGGTCTCTTCCGCGCGGCGAGTGGCCGGTTTTAGGGGCGGGACGAGCGCGATGCCGGTGCCGAAGATGACGATGCCGACGCCGATCCAGATCCAGTTGACGAGCGGGTTGAGGAAGACCTTGATGATGGGCTTGTCGGTTTCCGGGTTGCGGCCTTCGAAGACGGTGTAGATGTCGTAGGCGAGCGTCTGGTGAATGGCGACCATGGTCGACGGCTGCTGGCTGGCGTTGTAGAAGCGCTTCTCGGGGGCGAGCTGTGTGACCTTCTTGCCGTTGTGGAAGAGGTCGAGGAGAGCGTAGTCGGTGTCGTAGTTGGGGTTGGAGTCCTGCGAGTAGGACTGGCAGACGAGCTTCCAGGAGCCGATCTGGAGGGAGTCGCCGAAGGACATTTCGAGTTCTTTACTTTGGTTGAACGCGGAACCTGCGACGCCGATGAAGAGAACGACGATGCCGAAGTGGATGATGTATCCGCCGTAGCGGCGCGTGTTGCGGCGTGTGAGGTGGATGGCGGAGGAGAGCAGGTTGCTGTCCGGTCTGCGTACGGATGACGTTCGCGCCGCGGAGGAACTCGCTGACGATGGTGGTGATGACACCGGCGGAGAGCGAGAAGCAGACGAGCGAGTAGATGGGGCCGGTAGTGCCATCAGGTTCGTTCCAGGGGCGCAGGCCGGTGAGCATGAGGATGATCGCGGTGGTGATGACGGCGAGGCAGGGAAGGACGAAGTTGCGGCGGATGGAACGCAGTGAAGTGACGCGCCAGGCGAGCAGCGGGCCGACTCCGGTGAGGAAGATGAGGAAGAGGCCGATGGGCGGCATCACGGCGTTGTAGTAGGGGGCCGCAATTGTGGTCTTCGAGCCGGTTACGTATTCGCTGATTACGGGAAACAGTGTTCCCACAAGCACGGTGAAGCAGGCGCAGAGCAGGAGGAGATTGTTGAAGAGGAAGGAAGACTCGCGCGAGACGAGCGACTCGAGCTTGTTTTCGGCGCGCAGGTGATCGCGCTGACGAAGGAAGGTGAAGAGGCAGACGACGAAGACGATCAGCAGGAAGGCGTAGAACCAGATGCCGATGTCGCTCTCGGCGAAGGCGTGCACGGACTGCACGAGGCCGGAGCGGGTGAGCAGCGTTCCGAGGATGGAGAGCATGAACGTGGCGAAGATGAGCCAGACGTTCCAGACCTTCATCATGCCGCGCTTCTCCTGCATCATGACGGAGTGCAGGAAGGCGGTGCCGACGAGCCAGGGCATGAGCGAGGCGTTTTCGACGGGGTCCCAACCCCAGTAGCCGCCCCAGCCGAGCACGGCGTAGGCCCAGTGCATGCCGAGGCAGATGCCGCAGGTGAGGAAGAGCCAGGTGACCATGGTCCAGCGGCGGGTGATGTGAATCCACTTTTCGCCGGGGTAGCGCATCATGAGCGCGCCGAGCGCGAAGGCGAAGGGCACCGAGAAGCCGACGTAGCCGAGGTAGAGCATCGGCGGATGGATGACCATCTCGGGGTACTGGAGAAGCGGATTGAGGCCGAAGCCGTCGGCGTGCAGGGGCCCGGCGGCGATGGCGAAGGGCGGCGCGGCGAAGACGAGCAGAAGAAGGAAGAAGGTCTGGATGGCCGCGAGGATGGTCGACGCGTAGGCGTGCAGCGTGACGTCGGCCTTGTGGCGCACGCGCATGACGAAGCCGTAGGCGGAGAGCAGCCATGCCCAGAGAAGGAGCGAGCCTTCCTGTCCGGACCAGAGCGCGGAGAACTTGTAGAGCGACGCAAGGTCGCGATTGGTGTGGTGAAGGATGTAGTCGACGGAGAAGTCGTTGGTGAAGGCGGCCCAGATGAGCGCGAGGGCGGCGCAGGAGACGGCGATGAAGCTGGCAATGCCGGCGCGGCGTGAGGTTTCGCGGAGGGCTTCGGGAGGGACGGCGAGCTGGCGGCCGGTGGCGAGTGCGCGGAGGGAGATAGCTCCGCTGAAGAGCGTGTAAACGCAGAGGGCGAGGGCCAGGAGTATAGCGAAGCTGCCGAAGGACGGCATGGGATGCAGCATGGGCGCGCGAGTTTCCTCGCTTCTATTTTCGCAGAGTTATGCGGGAGACGCCGGTTTGCTGCGCGATAGGCGGCTAGGCGGAGGTGGCCTGGGGCGTGTGGTGAGAGATGAGGCGGTGCACGCTGGCGAGCAGGTTGTCCGGAAGCAGCGGCTTGAGGCGGAACACGACGCCAAGGCCTTCATACTCGTCTTCAGCTTCGGCCATGCCGCTGATGACGAGAACGGGGACGTTTGGCTGGAATTCGCGCAGACGCGAGACGAACTCAGAGCCGGTCATGCCGGGCATGATGTGGTCGGTGAGGATGAGATCGATGGGTTCGGGGAGGTCGTTGTTTCTTAATTGCTCGAGTGCGCGCTCGGGGCTGAGGACCGCGATGACGAAGTATCCCGCTCGCCTGAGGATGGTCTGACGCGTGGCTGCTTGCACAGCGTTGTCGTCGATAAGCAGGATGGTCGCGGACATTCGTACCTTGCCGTAATCAGATAACTTGCTGACCCCGCGCGAGCGATGCCAGCCTGCGTTGGTGTGCTGGTTTGGATGCAGTCTGACAGCGTACGGGGTGCCTGAGGGGCCGTTGGAAGCAAAACTATATCGATTGGGGATGTCGAGCGAGTATCGCACGAGAGTTGGATTTGGCAAGCGCCGATTGGCTCTTCCACATGGGATTCAAGGGCTTAGCTGAGATAATGCCCCCATGAAGCGCCGCGTAATCCGGCAGTATGAGTTCATCCGGAGGATCGGCTCGGGCGGAAGCGGCGTTGTCTTTCTTGCTAATGACACGCTGCTACAGAGGCCCGTGGTCCTGAAGCTGCTGAAACGCGGGGTGCAGACGGCGGAGCAGGTGCGGGCGACGCAGCTGCGGGAGGCGCGGCTGGCGTCGGCGATCGACCACCCGAATGTCTGCGCCATCTACGAGGTAGGCGAGGAGGACGAAGAGGCCTACATCGTCATGCAATACATCCCGGGCAAAAGCCTGGACAAGGTGATCGCCGAGGGGCCGGCGAATGTGCAGCTGGTGCTTTCGAGCGGAATGCAGATCGCCGATGGTCTGCAGGCGGCGCACAGCCTGGGGATCTTTCACCGCGATCTGAAGCCCGCGAACGTGATGCTGACGGACGGTGGACTGATCAAGATTCTGGACTTCGGACTGGCGCGGCAATTGAAGCGCGAGAAGCTGCAGGAGCCGAACGGGAACTTCGACCCGTCGCTGCCAGGGCAGCCGCCGCAGATCGCGCCGGGCGCGACCTACACGGCGCGCGGTGGAACGATTGCGTACATGGCGCCGGAGCAGTTTGTGACGGGGCAGAGCAGTGTGCAAAGCGACATCTTTGCGCTGGGTCTGATCCTGTACGAGATGGTGAGCGGACGGCATCCGTTCCATCGGCCGGATGCGCAGGAGCTGCAGAGCATTCGCGCGATCCAGTTTGCGGCGCCGCCGTCGCTGCGGGAGATTGTTCCGGATATTCCGCGCGAGTTGGAGAGTGTGATTCTGCGCTGCCTGGAGAAGCAGCCGTCGGAGCGGTATGCGTCGGCGGCAGAGGTGCGCGAGGGGCTGAAGACGATTGTGAAGTCGCTGCAGCTGGACACGATGGTGATGGCTGGTGAGGGCGCGATCAACATGCCGGCGCAGCAGCGGCTGGATATGGAGACGCCGGAGGAAGAGAAGCGGACTACAGGCATTCTGTCGATGCTGGCTGAGCGGTTTCGCGAGAGTACGACGAGCCCGGAGAAGAAGGACACGGACATTGTGGTGTTGCCGTTCGTGAACCTGGGTACGACAGAGGCGACGCACTTCTACGGTCAGGCGCTGGCGGATGCGGTGGCGACGCGACTGGCGAAGGTGCCGTCGCTGGTGGTGCGGCCGTCGAGCGCGCTGATGAATATTCCGACGCGGCAGCTTGACCCGCTGAGTGTGGGGCGGAGACTGCTGGTGGACTTTGTGCTGACGGGAAGCTTTCTGCGGTCGGAGCAGGGATTTGATCTGAATTGGCAGTTGCTCGACGTGCCGCGGCAGAGCGTGCGGACGGGTGGGGCGATCAGCGTGAAGAGCTTCGATCTGATCGCGGTGCAGACAGAGATCTGCGACGAGGTGTTTGCGGAGCTGCAGGGCAGGGGAGGTTTTACGAGCGGCGCGGGACAGGCTGCGGCTGCGGATAAGAACTCGCTGGGTGGGGCGGTTTCGGAGGAGTATCTGCAGGCGCGCGCGCTGCTGTCGTCGTTCATGACGCGCACGGGGAATCGCGATGAACTGGATCGTGCGCGTGAGCTGTTTGAGCGCGTTGTCGCGCGAGATCCGGGGTATGCGCCGGGGTGGTCGGGGCTCGGCATTACGCATCTGCAGTACGCGCGGCACGGCATGGGCGGACAGATGCATGTGCTGGAGGCGCGCAGAGCGTTTGATCGCGCGCTGGAGCGTGATCCGGACTCCGTCGAGGCGAATCTGTATCGCGTGTACATGCTGCTGTCGCGCGGTGAGAAGGAGAGCGCGCGGCATGGCATTGAGCATCTGCTGCAGGAGGCGGCCAACGACTGGAACGTGCACCTGGTCGCGGGCATCACGCTGCGCAACGATGGGCTGTATGAAGAGGCGCTGGATCAGTTCAATACATCGCTACGGTTGAATCCGTCGAATGCGTCGATGATCTATAACCATCGCGCGCGCGTGTATCAGTATCAGAACCAGCTGGAGCTGGCGAACGATGAGATCGAGAAGGGGCTGACGCTGGAGCCGAAGCAGCCGCTGCTGCGGATCTCGAAGGGCTATCAGCATATGCGCGAGGGGCAGTTGTCGCGCGCGGTGGACATCCTTGAGGAGGTGATCCGTGATGATGCTTCGTTGCGGATTGTCTTTCCGACGATTGCGATGTGCTATGTGCAATTGGGAGATCGCGCGCGGGCGGCGACGTTCATTACGGAGGATGTGCTCTCGGCTGCTGGCGCTGACAGCGAGATGGCGTACAGGCTGGCGACGTACTTCGCGGTGGAAGAGGATGCGTCGGAGGCGTTGCACTGGCTACGGCGCGCGATCTACCTGGGCAACGAAAACTATCCGTGGTTCAGCAAGAATCCGGCGTGGCGCAGCCTGAGCGAGAATGCAGACTTTCAGCGGATTCTCGAGGACCTGAAGAAGACCTACCGGCGCAACCAGAAGAACTGGAAGCGGCTGCTGGGATAGTTTGAGTGGATGCAAGAAGGCCCTCCGTTGTGGAGGGCCTTCCTGCTGCGCGGGTAAAACGAGGGGCCTAGTGTGCCAGCTCTGCGGTTTGAGAGGAAGAGGTGACGGTGAGGGGCTCGTCGAGTGAGAAGACGAGGCCGGTGCCGACGGGGAGCTCCTGCTGGACGTCGCGCCTGAGCCACACGACAGTGCCGGCGCCGACTCCGATCGCTGCACCAATGCCAGCGCCTACGCCGCCACCGATGATTGCACCTGCTGCGGCTGCGCTGGCGGTAGTAAGGCCGATGGCGGCGATCGTTGCTTTGGTGTGCTCGGTGCCAACGACGGTGCCTTCGGAGTTCACGTGCGCGTCGGCGAAGTTATCGAGGTCGATGAGCTCGGCGTGGATGCGATGCGAGGTGCCGTCAGGGAAGGTGATGAAGTCGGGCTGCAGCCGGATGGAGGCGCGGCCGGTCAAGCGGCGTCCGCCGTGCACTGCGGAGATGCGGCCGCGAATCTGCGCGCCGACGGGGATGAGAACGACGCCGTGCTGGGTGACAGGTTGCACGAGCTCGGCGAGGAAGGTGTCCCCGACCTTCGTCTCCTGCGTGGATAACGGATTCTGCAGACGCGCGCGCAGCGGGGTGCCTTCATTCACCTGGCCGGGAACGTCGGGAACCGAGGTGACGATGTTCGCGTCAGGGTCGGCAGATGGGGTGAGCAGGCGGCGGCCTTCAGCGGACTGCGCCGGCACGGGCGCGGGCATCGCAGCGACAGCCGGGACCGGCTCTGCAGGCGGATAACTGTTCGTCGTGTCAGCGGGAGCGGCGGCGGGGATGGCCGGGGAAGGCTTGACGTAATGCGGCGCCGAGGACGGGGCAGGCGAGGTCGTTATCTGGTCGTCGAGCTGCTCGGGATGCGAGGTACCGGTCGTCTGCCCGTGTGCAGCCGGGAGAAGAACGGTCGCAGCGGCGAGGCCGGCGATGGTCAATCTGAGTTTCATGGAAAACCTCTCAAGCCAATGCGCGCAGCACTGGTGCTTAGAGGATAGGACCGCGGTCCGGGCGATTAGTTGTCTTTCGGGTACGCAGGCATCCGGCGGGTTAACCTGCGGAACGCTCGGGAGACGACCGGATCACGCTGTCGTAGAAGCGTTCGTAGTGAGGGATGATGCGCGAGGCACAGAACTTATCCTGCGCAGTGCGGCGGCCCTCGGCGGCCATCTCGTCGAGCCGGCCGGCGTCGGAGAGGAGCTCTATACCCGCTTCGGACATGCCGGCGATGTCGCCGACCTCGAAGAGCAGACCGTTTTCGTCGTGCTGAATGAGCTCTGGAATGCCGCCGACTCGTGTTGCGATGGTTGGGACGTGGCAGGCCATGGCTTCGAGTGCGGCGAGGCCGAAGCTTTCCATCTCGGACGGCATGAGCATCAGGTCGGCGAGCGGCAGCAGTTCGTGCACGTTCTCCTGCTTGCCGACGAATTCGACGCGATCGCCGATGCCCATGCGCTTGGCGAGGTACTCGGCAGCAGAACGGTCTGGGCCGTCGCCGATCATCATGAGCCGTGCGGGGAGTTCCTTGGCGATGCGGGCGAAGACGGAGACGACGTCGAGCACGCGTTTGACGGGGCGGAAGTTGGAGAGGTGAACGAGAAGGCGCTCGTTTGGCTCAGCAAAGCGCGGGCGCTCGCGTGCCACGAGTTCGGGGTCGCGGCGATAGAGATCGCAGTTGACGAAGTTACGGATGACTTCGATGTGCCGTTTGACAGAGAAGGCGTCGCGGGTGCGATCGCGAAGGTACTCGGAGATGGCGGTGACCCCATCGGACTCGTCGATGCCGAAGCGGGTGATGGGGAGATAGGAGCGGTCGAGGCCGACGAGCGTGATGTCCGTGCCGTGCAACGTGGTGATGAAGGGCAGATGAAGGCCCTGGGCGGCGAGCATCTGACGAGCGAGCAATGCGGAGACCGAGTGCGGAATCGCGTAGTGCACGTGCAGGAGGTCCAGCGAGTAAATCTCGGCGACCTCGGCCATGCGCGTGGCAAGCGCGAGGTCGTAGGGCGGGTACTCGAAGAGCGGGTAGTTCGAGACCGGGACCTCGTGATAGCGGATGTTTTCCTCGCGGCCGTTGAGGCGAAAGGGCTGCGAGTAGGTGATGAAATGCACCTCATGGCCGCGCGCCGCGAGCTCGATGCCGAGCTCGGTGGCGACAACGCCGGAGCCTCCGTAGGTGGGGTAGCAGGTGATGCCGATCTTCATAAGGGTCCCGGTATAGCTAAGAGTGGTGTGAAAAAAACCAAAACTTTGCCAAACGGCAAGGTTATGCCTTCTTCCAAATCATGTAGGACCACGCAAATTCTAGATCTCGGCAACGATCCGGTCCTCTCCTCACATTAGCAGGTCGCTGCAACGGAGTATCAATTTACGGAACCGACCATTTCAGGTCTCACTTAGGCTTACGCAAAGATTCTGGGCTCGGGGACCTGGCTAAAGCCGAGTGATGTGTGGCTCATCGGCGAGAGATCTCGAGCAGTCGGTTTTCGATGAGTGCATTGGCGATGATGCGCCAATTGAGAGTGCCGATATGTGATCTCCAAATCTCAGCCTACTCAGTTCTCAAGGCCTAGTCACCAGGCCTACGCGCTTGAGGAGTTCTTGAAAACGCTTATCGTTGCGATAGGGATCAAAAATCGGGTCGACAGCAAGATATCCCATCCAGACGGCATGATCATCATAGGCGGCTTGCAGCCATCTGAATGTGTCATCATCTTTGTTCAGCGCCGCGTAGATCTGAGCCAAGCCGTAAGGTGAAACGTAACGCTTCCTCGAGTCCGTCTCTAGTTCGTGCGCGATTCGGAGCGCCTCGCGATTCCGGCCTGCGACTGCGAGGGCCACAGCGACCTGCGCTGTATAAAGTGGGCTATCTCCAGACAAAGTTGCCGCTCTTTTCAGCTCGGTAACAGCTTCGCTATGCAGGCCTGCCTGAAGATAGTCCTCTCCGAGGAGAAGATGCGCAGCTGCGAAATTCGAATCGAGCTCGACAGAGTCCCGATTCTGTTCGATTGCGGCTGAATAGTTCCGCGCGAGGTAGTAGCGGAGTCCCACCCAGGTGCTGATCATCAGGTTGAGGGGATCCAGTTCCAGAGCGCGTCTGGCCTCTGAAAGTGCCTCGTCATGGCGACCCCTGATGGAAAGATAGTCTCCGTACCAGTGATGCGCGTTCGCGTCTTGAGGGTCCAATTCCAGAGCGCGTTTGAACTCGGCTTCTGCTTGCGTCCAATTCCAGCCATGACTGAGCACCAAGCCCAGCGAGGCGTGGGCCTCAGCTGACTGCGGATCAAGCTCGACTGCCTTGCGGGCCGCCGAGTAAGCCTTCGTAAGCGCGTCCGAAGGTGATTTAAACCCGTGCCATGCAAGTCCGCTGTTACAGTCGGCCAGTCCGGAATATGCCGCAGCGTAGTTTGGGTCGCTGTCAATCGCCTGCTGAAAGTATTGCTCTGCCTTTTGTATGCTGTCGCCGGTTCGTTTGTTCCAGTAGTAGCGGCCTTTCAAATACGCCACGTAGGCCTCAGCCACTGGCTGGCGAGAATTCAGACGCGTCTTCTGCTCGTCTCCTAGAGCGATGTGAACCTGACTTGCGATGCTTCGCACGACCGAGTCCTGCACGGTCAGAACGTCTTTGAGTTCACGGTCGTAACTCTCTGTCCACAGGTCTGTCTGGCTTTTGGAATCGATCAGTTGCACGGTGATGCGTACACGGTCAGACCAGCGTCGAACACTGCCTTGAACAAGATAGTCAGCGTTCAGTTCTCTACCAATCTCCCTCGCGGACAGCTTGCTCTCTTTGTACTTTGCACTGGTACCGTGGGCTATTACGGTCAATTGATCCCGGTTCAATTTTCCGAGCTGGGCAGTCATCTCTTCGGTCAGCCCCGCACTGAAGAACTCCTGGTCAGGGTCTCGGTTCAAATTGTCGAAGGGCAGGACAGCTAATACTGTCTTGTGCGGGGGAGCAGTGGGCAGGCCCGAAGCGCCCTGCCAGCGCCAAAATGCGAGGAGTGCCAGAAGGCTCGCAACTGCCAACGCCGCCAGTCCAACGAAAAGCGGCGAGCGGGCACGCCGATGTTCCTGCCCATGGGCGTCTTCGCCGTCCGGTAACTGCTCCAATGTCCGCTCTGGTTCGTCTGCCACGCGCAGCGTCCTGTCTCGCTGGTGGCTATCGGGCTCTGATACGAAGCTCGGCGCATCTGTGGATGTGGCTGATCCTTCAGGGCTGGGTGGTTCCCTGGGGTATCTCTCTTCGGGAGAAATAACCGGCGCGATGAAACGATATCCCCGCCCGGTTACGGTCTGGATAAATCGCGGGGTTTCGGGGTCGTCCCTCAGCGCATGGCGAATCTTCCGAATAGCGCCCCGGGTGCTGTTGTCAGTATCCAGGAAGACATCATTGCCCCAGATTCTGCTGATGATTTCATCGCGCGTGACGATCTCTCCCGGACGCTCGAGGAGCAGAAGAAGAATTTCCAGCGGAATCCGCTCCAGCTTCAGCACATGATCGCCGCGGCGCAGCCGTCGGGGTCGAAGATCAAGGGCGAAATCCTCGCCAAAGAGAATCGATTGCCGCAGTTCAACGGGCTCGGTGCTCATAGCGCGCCTGTGAGAAATTGTGCGGTTTTTACAACCTACTCAAAACGACCCGTCGCAAGTGTAGATAACGCTTGTATTTACCGCAACACAAACCATCACACTCCGACACACGCTCCGCTATGGACAACAAACGTCTTCATCGCGATGATGGCTCTCACGCACGCCAAAGCAATCACGATCTCTGGTGCGCAGCAAGTGCGATGAGCGGGCGAAGTGTTGAAGGTGGGTCCATCCCTTCTATGTCGCCCGATCGGGGCGGCAACTCTTGTTAATGCCGCTCGCGGCGTGATGGTCGCCGATTGCGTTGGCCAGCGGGATCGCGAGCAGGGGCAGGCTGATCCAGCTTGACACCGAGATTGAAATCACCGGAACTGTCACTTTTGACACCCCCGGCGATCCAGGCCTGATCGTTCCCGCACTGAAGAATACCGCTCAAACTGACCGACGACAGCGAAGAATTGGAGGAAACACAATGAAAACGACGCATGGCGCAACGAAGAGAACTCTTGGCGTATGCATGTTGATGGCGACTCTACTGCGCGGGTCCGCGGTCGCAAAGGCCGATGCGGTTCTGGACTGGAACCAGATTGCGGTAAACACAGCGATTGCGAACGGCCAGAGCCCGTACGCCCAGGCGCGATCCGCAGCGATTGTGCAACTTGCTGTCTTTGAGGCCGTCAACGCCATCACCGGGGACTATCACCCGTATCTCGGGAGCATCGTCGCCCCGCAGGGCGCTTCAGCGGATGCAGCAGCGATCGAGGCTGCGTATCGGGTGCTCAGTACTTATTTCCCTGCTAGCGCGTCCACCCTCGACACTGCTCGCGCAAACTCGCTGGCTTCGATACCGGACGGTCAAGCCAAGAATGACGGCATAGCGACGGGCGACGCCGCAGCGTTGGCCATGATCGCTCTTCGTGCGAACGACGGCTCGTCGCCGGCGCAAACCAAGATACCCGGGCCGGCCGTTCCTGGCGACTATCAGGCTACGCCGAGTTGTCCAATCGTGAATGGAATCGCAGTCGGAATGTTTTTTCAATGGCAATACGTAACCCCGTTCGGGATCCCCAGTGCAGGTGAGTTTCTCCTCGGTCCGCCACCAGCGCTTGACAGCAACCAATGGGCGAAAACCTACAACGAGGTGAAGACAGTAGGGAGCGCGAGCGCCAACAGCATGGAGCGGCCACAAGATCGGGCTAATGTTGTGCTCTACTACGCGGCCTCCACGCCAGCGCAGGTATTCAATCAGGCCGCAAGGGAGGTCGTCGCGCAAGAGGGGCAGCATTCGCTGTCCGAGAACGCACAGGCTTTTGCCCTGATCAACATGGCGCTCAGCGACGGCGCGGTCACTACATTCCTCAACAAGTACCACTACAACTTCTGGCGTCCCGAAACCGCGATCCATGCAGGTGACACAGACGACAACCGGAAAACCGACGCCGATCCGAACTGGGTTCCATTCATCCCGGCCCCATGTTTCCCGAGCTATCCCTCAGCCCACGGCACCTTATCCGGCGCGGGAGCTGAGGTCATGCGACGTCTTTACGGCGAGGGCGGACATGCGATCACGTTGTCTAACCCGGCAGTGCCCGGCATCGTGTTGCACTACGGGTCATTCAACCAGATTACTGACGACATCTCCGACGCTCGCGTTTACGGCGGGATACATTATCGGACCGACCAGGATGCAGGAGCGCGATTGGGCCGAGCTGTCGGAGCAGAAGTCTACAAGATCAACTTGCGTGCTGTGCACCATAATGGCTTGGATGAGGACGCGGATGATAAGTGATTCTTCAGCTTGAGAACGACATCCCATTCGTGTCATGCGCTCCAGTGATTGTGCGGTCAAGCTATGCTTAAGGCGCGACCGCACAAGTCTCTCCAGAAGTTGTGCCCTCCTGAATGGTGTTAAGCCTCTGATCCAAGGCCTTGAGAGGCCAAGCTCCCAGATACTGGGCGAGCAACAATTTGTCTCGAAGTTTGCTCTCGGTTGCCGATAACAGGGCAA
>CAVSOV010000003.1:0-205534 GCA_963729675.1 uncultured Acidobacteriaceae bacterium | reverse complement strand
CAATAGATCGTTGCTTAATGTGGTCCTCAACGACCAGGCGTCCGGGCACCACGCCGTGAGCGCCCCCCTCCTCACCAAGGCAAAGAAAAGTAGAATCGTTCCGCTGCGGCTGGTATGACCACAAAAGCAGAACGGATGGTCGAAGAGTCACGAATGCTGCAAGTCAGCATCCTCGAACAGGGTATATGCCTCGATGGGGAACAAAGTACCCGAGGGACAGTGCATCGGCTATGGCATTGAGCGTGACCGATCACGGCACATTGTCAGCGATACGGGCATCGTCGGGGTGACGAGAAAATCCCTGGATTTCCCGTTGGGCACCTGAACTCTTAGGAGCGAAGTCCAAGGAGCCGGATGCATTCCAGGGCATCCGGCTATTGCGATTTACAGGGCTTTCTGAGGAAGCAGCCTGAGAAGTCGGCTTGGCGGAAGTGATCTTCTTAGTGCCCGCAAAGTCGGCTTTTCTGCAAGTTCGGTTGAGGTTTCCGATAACCCCGCTTTCAAGAAAGTTCGATCGAGGCTTCGTCAACAGCGTGACGAAACTCGCTCAACGGCAGGTCGGTACTTCGATCCAGTTGAACAATGAGCACGAGAGCGGTACTGACTATGATCGCGGTTGCTACGTAGCTACCAGACCGCTTCAGGGATCGCTGGCGCACCGTCTCGGTAAATCCCGTCTTCCGGGGGCAACGTAGCTCCGCCGACGGAGCGGTGCAGGTCGTCAAACAAGAATTGCTCGGCCTAAGTTCTCCCAACGGCAAAGCGGCGGCGAACCGTCGCGGCCAAACCAAGCACCCCAGTCCCGAACAGAATCAGGCTGCTCGGCTCGGGCGTCGTCGTTGGCACCGCCGCTACCGAGACATCGTCGAACGACCAGTAACTATCATCATTCTCAAAGTCGAACTGCACCACTGTGCTCGGCCCCGTCGCTGTCTCCGTAAAAGAGTATTCCGTAAACGACCCGACCGTCCCCGGAAGTGCTGCCGTCGGATTCAAATCCAGGACTGTCTCTCCACCCCATGACGCGGCGAACGTGTGGGCATATCCCGTCGTAGGCGCCGAATCCTGCTCCAACCAGAAGGTGATCGAATACATGTCACCCGGAGTAGTGGCAACCGTTTGGCTGAGAGCGACCGGCGCGATGCCTCCGTCGACAAAATCCTGGCTCATGTATGCTCCATCGCTCCCGCTGTTCGCGTCGAAGGCATCCACGCCATAATAATTTCCGCCCGGATTTGCCGTGTTGCCACTGATCGTCCAGCCAATAAAGTCCCCTGTCTCGAACCCGCAGTTTACGACTAGGTTGCCGGTTACAGCATCGCAAAGCGAAGAAGCCATTGCTGGCCGCGAACTCGAGAATCCGCAAAAAAACAAAGCCAATACCGAAAGAGCAATCTTCATATCCCATCCTCTTTCATTCGCCGAGTTTAGGGGTCCGCCGTCTTGTCACAGCCGAGGGCGGATCTGGGGCAAGCGAGGGCGTGAATCGAGATGACAGTAAGTGCCGAGACTGGCCGCTCAAATTGCAACTCGTCGGCGACGAGCCCAAAGCGTCGTGGCAATGCCGGTTCCAACAAGAACGAGGGCAGAGGGTTCGGGAGTAGGTGACGGCGGGCCTGAACTTGCTGCCGGCCCGATAACGCTCCCACTGTCTCCGGAGCTATCGACAATACTGAAAGCCACGGTCCCGGGGGCGGCTGTCGAAGTGATGGAAAGTTCACTTAGAACCATAGGTCCCGAGAAAAACATCAAGTTGTAGCTTCCGGATATAGAACAGTCAACCTGATTAGATGTGAAGCCGCAAGTCAAATAATCCCCACTGGCGGTGACACCGGTCACCCCGGCAAGGCCGGTCATCTCAAGTGAAGTGAAATCGGGCTCGTATAAAGGCTGACCCTCGAATGTAAAGCCCGAGTCGATGAAATTGACAGTCAAGTCGTAAATGTAAATATTGCCAGAATCGCTTTCCAGCGTCAGGGTGTCAGCTTTGGCGGTCAGGATGGATCCACCCACTACGAATAGGGCGGTAACGCAGCGCAGTAGAGCGCGAATGGACATGTAACCTCGCTTGACGTTGTGGAGTCATCGGGCTGAATACCCGCAGAGAGTAGCATCGGTCCTGATTTTTGTTCATGAGTTTCCCCTGAGTTGGTCCTCATCTCACGTGAGGACGCAAATGCCTGATAAAGCTGTGAGATTCCCGCGCGTTATGAGATTCGGCTCGTCAACTGCTTCCGGCAAGGGCCAGCCCATATAGTCTGAGTTCAATGGCCGAAGCCACCCAACCGAAGTCGGCCCCCGTTGTACGGTTTGGGGCCTACGACCTGGACCGCGAGCGCGGTGTCCTCTTTCGCGGAGGGGTGGCGCTGAAGGTGCAGCCACAGCCATTGCGGGCTTTAGCATTTCTGATCGATCACGCCCCTGAGATCGTTTCGCGTGAGGCGCTGGCCAA
Organism: uncultured Acidobacteriaceae bacterium; assembly: GCA_963729675.1. Classification (GTDB taxonomy): domain Bacteria; phylum Acidobacteriota; class Terriglobia; order Terriglobales; family Acidobacteriaceae; genus Granulicella. The sequence continues at coordinate 203,082 of CAVSOV010000003.1, read as the reverse complement.
CCATATCTGGGGCGACGGCGTTCATGTGGAGATTGAGCAGAGCCTGAACTACTGTATTCGCCAGATACGCCAGGTGCTGGACGACCGGCCGGCGGATCCCAGATTCATCGAGACCCTCCCCCGGCAGGGCTATCGCTTTATCGGCATCGTGACGCAGGTGCCGGCTGTCAACGACCCGCAGGGGGATGAGGCTGATCGCCCGAAAGACGCAAGCACCGGTCGCGAGTCGTTGGTTCCAGAGCAGAGGGCAGTTCCGGTTGCCTCGGTCGAATTGTTGCCCACAGGTCATTTGCTAGTTTTCAGCCGCAGGAGGTTTGTTTGGACCGCGGCGGTGGCAGCCGCTGCCGGAGGCGGGTGGTGGCTGGCGGATCGCCTGCGCAGGAAGCCTCGAGCCGGAGCGATCAACGTGTCGATTCCGATCCCGCAAGGCGCAGGAGCTGCCGATCCCAGCCGACTGCTGGGTCCGCCTGTCGTTGCTCCGAACGGGAGTGCCCTGGTGGTGTCATTGCATACCTCCACCGGCAATCAACTCTACATTCGTCCGCTGAAATCCAACCAGCTTATTCCGATGCAGGGAACGCAGGATGGCTCGAATCCTTTCTGGTCGCCGGACAGCCAGCAGATCGCATTTTTTTCTGAGGGGAAACTAAAACGAGTTCCAGCGACAGGGGGCAGCATCACTGTTCTATGCGAGGCGCAGAAGCCTCGTGGAGGTGCTTGGGGTAGCAGAGGCAAGATTATCTTCGGGCGCAACACGCTGGCTCTGTTTCAGGTTGCGGAGAGCGGCGGTGCTGTCACCGCGGTGACGCAACTCGATACGGCAGAAGGAGAAAACTCCCACCGGTCCCCGGTCTTTCTTCCGGATGGAAACAGATTTCTTTATCTTGCCCGCAACGACAATCCGGACCGGCGGGGCATTTTTTTGGAGTCGTTGGACCATGGCGTGGCTCGGAAGAAGATTCTCGTCGCCGACGGAGGGTATTCCCTGGGACGCGATCCTGAAACGGAAGACTACTTCCTGTTAAGTGAGCAAGCTGGTGGGATCGTCGCGCAACCTTTTGAGATCCACCGTGGAGACCTCGTCGGCCGGCCACAGAAACTGGTTGATCGCGTCGGCATGTTGAGCGTCTCTGATACAGGCGTGCTCGTCATGCGAACGGAACCGATGGCTCCCGAATTAGTGTGGCGCAACCGGAGCGGAAAGAAGATCGGGACGCTAGGCGAGAGGATGGATTGCTGGGCGGTCGCCTTGTCTCCAAATGGGCAGTACGTTGCTGCGGTGAAGCACGATTCCATGAGTGGCCAGTTTACGGTGTGGGTCGCTTCCTCTACAGCATGGTGTGTTCGAGCTTTTTTCTGACGCAAGCCACGCCGCGTCCGTAATGTGGTCAGCGGACAGCAAGTTCGTCTACTACGGCGATATACGCGAATGGAAGTTGTTTCGCCGCACTCTGCATCCGCGGGGCGTCGAGGAGCTGATCTGCGAACTTCCCAGCGAAGCCAGTGTGTTGGATATCTCACCGGACGGCCGCTATGGCGTGGGAGAGCTGGCGATGATGAGTGCCCACTCGCAGGCAGCGTGGTTCGACCTGCAATCCAACGTCGCCGGCAATTCCAAATCAGACGTGTGGCATCCGCTTGGTCCATCTGACGCGCATGGTTCGCTTCCTCAGTTTTCGCCGGATGGGAAGTGGTTGGCCTTCAGCTCAAACCAGGGTGGAACCGCGGAGATCTATATGACGGACTTCCCGGCGTGCTCGCAGCGCCACCGAGTATCTATTGACGGAGGGCGAAGTCCACGGTGGCGTAGCGATGGCAAGGAATTATTTTATCTATCCGATGGCGAAAACATGATGGCTGTGCCTATTTCCATCCGCGGGGAGCCTCAGATTGGAAAGCCCTATCGTCTGTTTGCCGCAAACCTTCGCGCGGGAAGCGAGAACGCACAGTACAGTGTGAGCTCGGATGGACTTCGCTTCCTGATGATTGATGGCGGCGACGGCTCAGGCGATAGCAATATCGAAATGGTATTGAATTGGCCGAGTTTGCTGCAATAAGGCAGGCGGATAAGCACGGGGGCTGGATACATTCTGGATGCGTCGATCTTCCATGCAGCCAGAAGACATGATGGTGCGATAGATCAGTCCTCGGCTTCCCGTGCTGTGAGGACCATGCCTCAGTTATCGCTAACAGGTCGATGCACTCATCGACCTCGGTTTACGCGTCGCAAATCGATAAGTCCCGAGAAACGCGCTCGTGTTTACCAATCAGACTGTAGTTCCCGCAAAGTCGGCTTTTCGGCAAGTTCGCTCGTGATTGCCGATAACCCCGTTTTTCGGGAACTCCGGCCCGTGCCTAGATTGGGACTCGGCCCTTGGCGTCGCGTGGGTCAGTAAACGCAGAAGCATTTATCGGTACTAACAGCCAGGTGAGATTGTGTCCAAACGCGCGGCCTCTCGCCCGAAGTCTCTCATGATAAAGTTCGGCGCATGCTTCCTGCACAGCAAAATCAGCCCACGCGCCGCGAGGTCCTCGTAGGCCTCGCCGCAGCCTCAATCTCCTCGGCTCTTCCCGGTGTGCTAAGCGCCCAGCCACCTGCACCCTCACTCTGCTTCACCTCTGCGGTCGAAATGGCGGCCCTGATCCGAGCCAAAAAGCTTTCGGCTCGCGAAGCTCTTGCCGAGCACCTCAAGCAGATCGATCGCGTCAATCCTCAGGTCAACGCCATCGTCACCTTGATCGCCGACCAGGCCACCGCAGACGCAGCCCGCGCCGACGAGATGCAGGCGCGTGGCGAAGTCCTCGGTCCGCTGCATGGTCTGCCCGTCGCGCACAAGGACCTCCTCGATACCGCCGGCGTCCGCACCACCTACGGCTCACCCCTCTTCAAAGACCACGTTCCTACGCAGGACAACCTGCTGGTCACGCGCATGCGTGCCGCTGGCGCTATCTTCCTCGGCAAGACCAACACGCCCGAGTTCGGTGCCGGCTCGCAGACCTTCAACCGTGTCTTCGGCGCAACTCACAACCCATACGACCTCACGAAAACCTGCGGCGGTTCCTCCGGCGGCGCAGCGGTCGCGCTGTCCTGCGGTATGGTGCCGGTCGCCAGCGGCTCCGACTCCGGTGGATCCCTCCGCAATCCGGCCGCCTGGTGCAATATCGTCGGCTTCCGGCCCTCCATTGGCCGCGTACCCAATCCCTCAAACCACTTCGGCTGGTCTACGCTCTGGACCAACGGATGCCTCGGCCGCTCGAGCGCCGATCTCGCCCTCGCACTCAGCACGATCGCGGGCCCCGACATCAGCACTCCGCTCTCCATCAACGAGCCCGGCAGCCTCTTCGCGCGCCCCCTCGATCGCGACTTCAAAGGCGTGCGCGTCGCCTGGTTCAAAGACCTCAACGGCATCCCCATCGACCCGCGCGTCCGCACCGCCGTCGATGCGCAGCGCAACGTTTTCGAGTCTCTCGGCTGCATCGTCGAGCAGGCCGAGCCCGACTTCGCCCCCGCCGAAATCTCCTTCCGCATCCTGCGCGCCTGGGGCGACGCAGCCGGCTACGGCAAGCTCTTCCAGCAACATCCCGAAGCCTTCAAAGACACTCTCGCTGGCGAAATCAAAGAAGGCCTCGCGCTCTCCGCCAGCGACATCACCCGCGCCGAGGTCGCGCACACCGAGATGTGGCGTCGCTTCCAGACCTTCCTAACAAGCTACGAGTACTTCATCCTGCCCACCACCCAACTGCCGCCCTTCGACGTCAACACGCCCTGGTCCAACGAGATCAACGGCGTTCACCTCACCAACTACATCGACTGGATGAAAAGCTGCTGGTACATCTCCGCTACCGGCAATCCCGCGGCTTCCGTCCCCGCGGGCTTCACGCCGGAAGGCCTCCCCGTCGGCCTTCAAATCGCAGGCCGCGACAAGCAGGACTTCGGCGTGCTCCAACTCGCTCACGCCTTCGAACAGGCCACCAACTTCGGAAGACGCCGTCCGAATGTCGCCCTGTAGTTGAGCGGTCGATTGAATCATGTCAAATCGCCTATCAACTCCCGGGCCAGGGATCAATCCTGAGAAGTCGGCTTAGCGGAAGTGGTCTTCGCAGTGCCCGCAAAGTCGGCTTTTCGGCAAGTTCGGTTGAGGTTGCCGATAACCCCGTTTGTCAAACCAATTCGGAATCACAATGAACTCAACCAACTAAGGGCTCAAGCCGGGCAGCATGCGTGGGTCTCGAGATTGAAGATGATGTGGCGGTTCACAGATCTCGAGGCGGCTTCAGGACCTTCTTAGGGCGGTTGGGGCTTCCAATCATTGCAATCGCCAAATTCTTCTCGACTTGAATGCCGCCGCGTATTACCATCGGCCCTGTTCCCCATCCATCGCTATTGGAACTCCAATTGTCCCAGCGTTTTATCGCTCTCCTGCGCATCGCTCCCCCTGTGCTCCTCGCACTGGTCCAGCCGGCAATGGCGCGTGCGCAGGCCGTTTCGGCCAACGCGCCCCACGCCACCGAAGTCGGCATGCCGATTCTCGAGTCGCATTCGTACAAGGAATTCAGCTCCTTCCCTCAGGTGTGGACCGTCCTCCAGGACCGCCGCGGCGTCATGTACATGGGCGTGTCCGGTGGCGAGATCGCCGAGTACGACGGCGTTTCCTGGCGAAAGATCGATGTCGGCATGGACAACGTCCGCTCACTGGCCATGGACGGCACCGGCCGGGTCTGGGTAGGAGGAAACGGCGGGTTCGGCTATCTTGCCCCAGATCCCAAGGGCACCCAGAGTTACGTCTCGGTACTGGAGAAAGTCCCCGAGAAGGACCGCAACTTCACGGACGTGTGGCAGACGCTGGTAACCCCGCAGGGGATGTTCTTCCGTTCGTATGAGGAGCTCTTCCGCTGGGATGGCAAGACCATGCACGTCTGGCATGCCCCGCCAGGCTCGCGCTTCCAGGCGCTCTCGATGGTGCGCGGCCACATTTACACGGATGAAAACGGCGTCGGGCTCGAGGAGATTGTGGGGGACGAGCTGCGTCCCGTACCAGGCGGTGCCGCATATGCGAACTCCATTAAGTTGTTCCTGCACCCGTACGACGATGGGCGGATTATCGCCTCGGAGCGGAATGGACTGCTCTCGCTCTACGATGGCCAGAAGGTCACGCCGTTTCCCACGTCCGCAGACGACTACCTGAAGACTCACAGGCTCTACACATCCACGCTGCTGCGCGACGGCGGCCTCTGCCTTACGACCCTCGACGGGGGCGCAGTCATTCTGAACCACGATGGGAAGCTGCGCCAGATCGTCGATGTCTCCGACGGCTTGCTCGATCCGGGGGCGCTGAGTGCTTTCCAGGATCGCGATGGCGCGCTCTGGATCGGAACGGGTGCCGGTGTGTCCCGAGTGGAGATTGGCTCGCCTATCTCCATCTTCTCGCGCGACGGTCCCCTGGACGCAGTCCGCTATCAGGGGTCTGTCTATGTAGCTGATGGAGGCGGGTCTTCTCCGGCTCTCAAGCTCGTCTCTGATCCCAAAACCAATCGCTCTTCGATGGTCCCGCTCCACGGCGCCAGCCAGGGCTTCGCGCTGCTGATTTTCAAGGACCGGTTGGGCAAGACCCCGGATCAGCTGCTGGTTGCCACCAGTGAAGGCATGATGCGCGTGATGGGTGATCAACTGATCCCCGCGTTGCCGTCGCTCCACTCCCTCAACAATCAGGCCTATTTTGCGATCCAGTCGCGCAAGGACCCCAACCGCGTCTTCATAGGCCACGGAGACGGTGTCGGTTCCATGCGGTGGGACGGCGCTAAATGGATCGATGAGGGCAGGCTGCCCAACACCGTCTACGTGGCGCACACTCTTGCCGAGGATTCCGACGGCGATCTTTGGGTGGGCGGCGGCAAAACTTACCTCCTGCGCGTCAAGGTTGCGCCTACCGGAATGCGTGACTCTACGGCAGAGGCCATCTCCGCCAGGGACGGCATTCCTGCCGGTCTCAACGGTGTGTCGGATGTGTTCGGAGATCTGTACGCGGGGATCACCAACAACCAGAACGTCTATCGCTGGGATCGCGCCGCACACAAGTTTGTGGTGGATAACCGCCTCCAGCTACCCCTTGACGTCCCGAAGGCGTCTCCACAACTCTGGCAGGCGCCAGATGGCAGCGTATGGACCGCAATGGTGTCTTCCGATGCGCGCCGCTTTGCGCGTGTCACCCGCAACGCCGATGGCAGCTTCCATCTCGATGAAGACACCTACAAGCCGCTGACGCACTTCAAGGATTCGCCAACGTTTGTCGATGTTGATGGGAGCGTTTGGGCGACGGGCGACTCGTTGCTTCGGTTTGATCCGAGGATGCAGACCACGGTGGCGAATCTTTTCCCGGTGCTCGTGCGCCAGGTCAATGCGGGACCGGCACTCGTCTATGGCGGCTCGGAGGTGCGCGATGCCCCGGAGCTGCGCCTCCCGGCAGGTTCGAGCAGCGCACGTTTCCAGTTTGCCGCGCCGGTGTACAGCGACTCGAGCGGGGTCGAGTACCAGTATCTCCTCGAAGGAGCCGATAAGGACTGGTCGGCGTGGGGCAAGCAGAAAGAGGCGAATTACAGCGGCCTCGGTCCTGGCAAGTATCGGTTCCGCGTGCATGCCCGCAGCGATGACGGCAGAGTAAGCCCGGAAAGTTCTTATGCCTTTGTCATCCTGCCGCCGTGGTACCGTACCACGCTGGCCGAGATCCTCTATGTTCTTCTGTTGATCGTCCTTGGCGCCGTCGGCTGGCGCTTGATCAGCGGGTATGAGCGCGAGAAGGCCCGCCGCAAGACCGAAGCTCTTGAGGCCCAGGCGAAAGTACTTGAGGCTACAGTCAACGATCGCACAGAGGAGATTCGCTCACAGGCCGCCGAGATCACTGCACAGAAAGAATCGATCGAGCTTCTCAACGAAATCGGTAAAGAGATCACCGCTTCGCTGGATCTCAACACCATTCTTTTCAAGCTCTATGAGCGTGTAAACCAGATCATGGATGCGAGCATCTTCGGGGTCGGCCTCTATCGGCCTGAGAAACGGCTGATCGAGTACAGCCTGGCGATCGAAAGCGGCAAGCGCTACGCGCCATACACGCGCAGCACCGATGATAAAAACCAGCTCCCCGTCTGGTGCATCGAGCATGGCCAACCGATTCTGATCAATGACATCGAGACCGAGGCGTCGAAGTACATTCCAGAGTACCGGCACGCTGTCGGTGTACTTGACGACGGCAGCACAGCGCAGCCGCCTGTCTCGATGATCTACTTGCCGCTCATCGCACAGGAACGCGTGCTTGGCGTACTGAGTGTGCAGAGTTTCAAGAAGAATGCCTACACCGAGCAAAACCTGAGCCTGCTCGAAAATCTTGCTGCCTATACCACCATCGCTCTCGATAATGCCAACGCCTATCTCGTCATCAATCAGCGTGAACACGAGGTCCGCGAGCGCGCCACCGAGCTGGTGACCATCAACCGCATAAGCCAGGCGCTGGCCACCGAGCTGGACAAGAACCGCCTCATCCGCTTTGTCGGCGATCAGGTGCGCGACCTCTTCCGTGCGCCGATCGCCTACGTCTCGCTGCTGGACCGCGCGACGATGATGCTGCAGTTTCCCTATACGTTCGGCGAAGATGCTCCACCGCGACCGTTCGGTTCCGGGCTTACGTCGCAGATTATTCGCAGTGGTGAGCCGCTGCTCATCAACGAGGATGTGCAGGGCAACAGCGCAAAGCTCGGTGTGGAACAGATGGGCCGGCGGAGTGCCTCATTCCTCGGAGTGCCTATTCCTTCCGGAGGACAGATCATTGGTGTCATCAGCGTGCAGTCGGACGAGCAGGAAGGCCGCTTCACCGAGGCGGATCAGCGCCTACTCTCTACGATTGCCACCGCCGTAGGCGTCGCCTTCCATAACGCGAAGCTGTTTGAAGAAGCAAGCCACGCGCGGGCGGCCGCCGAACAGGCCGATGCCGCCAAAAGCTCGTTCCTCTCCACGGTGAGCCACGAGCTGCGCACCCCGCTCACCTCCGTTCTCGGTTTCGCAAAGATCATTCGCCGTCGGCTTGAAGAGCGGTTGTTCCCGATGATTCCTGAGGACGACCGCAAAGTACAGCAGGCCAAGCACCAGGTTATCGAGAACCTCCAAATCGTCGTAAGTGAAGGCGAACGCCTCACCAAACTCATCGACGACGTGCTTGATCTGGCCAAGATCGAAGCTGGCAAGTTCACCTGGAACATGAGCAGCCTCTCTGTCAAAGATGTAATCGATCGTGCAGTGGCTGCAACGGCGTCGCTCTTCGACGCCAAGTCGCTGAAGCTCATCCGCGATATTGCGCCGGACCTTCCCGAGATCACTGGCGATCAAGACCGGCTGATTCAGGTCGTCATCAACCTGATCTCGAACGCCGTCAAGTTCACAGACGCGGGCTCCATTACATGCTCAGTACGTCAAGAGGGCCTGGAGCTACTGGTGAGCGTCAAGGATTCGGGCATCGGTATTGCGCCCGACGATCAGCCCAAGGTCTTCGAGAAGTTCAAGCAAGTTGGCGACACGCTTACGGACAAGCCCAAGGGAACCGGCCTTGGTCTGCCTATCTGCAAGGAGATCGTGGAATACCACGGCGGCCGGATCTGGGTGGAGAGCGAACCCAGCCACGGCAGCACGTTCTCCTTCACGCTGCCGATCATCAATCAGTCCGCACAGTTGGAACTCTTGCCCAAGCGCCACTCCATCGACATCGAATCCCTCGTCAAGCAACTGCGCGAGCGCGTCCCCACGCACGATGCGCATGACAAATCAGTCCTCGTCGTTGATGACGACTCCAATATTCGCTCTCTGCTGCAGCAGGAACTCACCGAGGCAGGCTACAAGGTGCGCCTTGCTGAGGACGGCCGCAAGGCCTTGGCATTGATTCGCGAAGAAACGCCTGGCCTCGTCATACTCGACGTGATGATGCCGGAGATGAACGGATTCGATGTGGCCGCGGTGCTTAAGAACGACCCCGCCACGATGGACATTCCGATCATCATCCTATCCATCCTCGAAGATAAGGAGCGCGGTTTCCGGCTCGGTGTAGATCGCTATCTCACGAAGCCCATCGATACATCGTCGCTCTTCCATGAGGTAGACACGCTGCTCGACCAGGGCAAGTCACGCAAGAAGGTCTTGGTGGTCGACGAGGATGCTTCCACCGTTCGCACTCTCACCGACGCTCTCGAAACCCGTGGCTATCAGGTGGTCGAGTCCAACGGCGCTGAGCTTGTCTCTCGCGCCGTCGATTCCAAGCCCGACATCATCATTCTGAACACTTTGCTCTCCAGCGACGAAGCGGTCCGTGCCCTGCGCTTCGAGAAGGGTATGGAGAACGTTCTCTTCCTCATCTATCAATGAAACCTATGAAAATCCTCATCGTCGACGACGAATCTCACTTACGCAAGCTAATTCAGCAGACCCTGGAAGAGCTTGAAGATGATGGCGTAGAACTGCTGACGGCGACCAATGGCGAAGAGGCGCTCGAAACCATCCGCGCCGAAGAGCCGAACCTCGTCTTTCTCGACGTCATGATGCCTAAGAAGAATGGGTTCGATGTCTGCAATGCGGTGAAGAACGAGCTTGGAATGAGCCACATTCAGATCATCTTGCTCACGGCCAAGGGGCAGGAGTTCGATCGTCAGCGTGGACAGGAGGTCGGCGCAGACCTTTACATGACCAAGCCGTTCGATCCCGATGCGCTCATCGCCAAAGCTCGCTCTGCCCTCGGCCTCTCCGCGCCTGGAGCATAAGGCACATGGCCGCCATCACCCTGAAATCTCTCCTCAGGCCGACATCGGCTGGCGCCCCGGTGGTCGCGGCCCTGTTGAAGGCGGTCGGTGCAGGAGCGTGCATCGTCGATGCGCAGGACAAACCTTTGATGGGAAATGATCCGGAAGCCTCATGGCCCGCAGACGCACGCATACCCGTCGACTTCGAAGGCGCGCCTCTGGGCTATGTTCTAGGCCCCTTGGAAGCCGCCCAGGCCACTGCCCTGCTTCTCGAACATTTGGTGGCACGTGAATCTGAGGGGCGGGCCCTTGCTGCCGAGGTTCTCCACCTCTATCGCGAAGTGCATCTCATCGAGCAGCTCTCCGAACAGTTGGTAGCACTCCTCAACTCGACTGCCGTCGCCGAGTCCGCGCTCGCACAAGCGCAGAGGCTTATCAGCGCCACACACGGCAGCGTTCTTGTCATCGAAGCAGAGGAAGCCAGTCTCGAACCCGCCGCCTCTTTCGGCGGCCCCGCCGGAAAACCCGATCCACTGGGGCCCGGTTCGCGCTTTGCCGCTTCTATCCTCGATCGCGGGATTGGGGAAGTCGTCAACGGATGCGGTGCCGATCTGCGCGCTCTCGACTCCGACTGCCTGCTCCAAGCTTTGATCTGCGTACCGTTGCGCGCCGGTCAGCGTAACGTCGGCACAATAGCGCTGGGAAGCAGCCGCCCCGGCGCGACTTACTCGGCAGGCGATCTGAAACTGCTCAACACCATAGCCCTCCAGGCCGCCGCGGCCATCGAGAATGCGCTGCTATGTGCCGCGATGGTCGAAACTGCCCGCGAACGCGCGGCCTATGCGGCTGAGTTGCAGGCTGCCAGCACGGTTCAACAACTCCTCCTGCAGAGTGCCTCGCAAGTTACTCCCGGCTTTGGGATTGACTCCGTCTATCTTCCTGCGAGCGAAGTTGGCGGCGATTTCTTCTTCGTCGCCCCCGCGCCGGACGGATCGATCACAGCTATTGTCGGCGACGTTTCCGGAAAGGGCCTGACAGCGGCCATGCGTGTCGCCATGATTCTCGGCGCTCTACGTCGCGAGACTTCTTATGAGCCCGGCGAGATTCTTGCCGAGCTCAATAACGTTCTCATCGCGCAGGGCCAGCTTGGCTTTACCACCGCATGCTGCGTACGCATCGCACGCTCCGGCGAGTACACGCTTGCTAACGCCGGCCACGTCTCTCCCTATCTCTCCGGCCGCGAGCTCAGCACACCGCCGGCGCTCCCCCTCGGCCTCGTTCCCGATCAGGTCTATGCGTCGGTGCAGGGCAGACTGGCCTCTTCCGAGCGCCTTGTTCTTCTCTCCGACGGCGTACTCGAGGCACGCGCGCCCGACGGCGAACTCTATGGTTTCGAACGCCTTTCCGGCCTCACTCTGCAGTCCGCCCAACAGATCGCCGACACCGCACAGCGTTTCGGGCAGGAAGACGACATCACCGTTCTCACGCTCAGCCTTGCGCCCGCCTTGCACTCCGTTCCTGTGCGGAGTTGACGGCGGCTGTGATAACGTTCCATTTCGTGAGTCCCATTCGCTAGCCGCCGCATCGACGTCCGACTAGCACGCAATAGTCGATCCGGTCGATCGCCCGCGGCGGTGGACCTATCCGCAAGACGATTACTCCCCGGGAAGTCGGGTTTTCGGCAAGTTCACTCGTCAATTGCATGCGCATTGTGACTCGTGGCGGCTTGGCCCGGCACCTCGCCGGCGACTGCCCTAGACTTAGAACTGAAGCTGGAATCAGGCTCTCATCGCGCTATTAAGCAACAGTTCGCCACTCCGCAATGAAGTTCACTACCGAGAAACCAACTTCTCGGTACCAATCCGTTGTCGATGAGCGAACTGGCGATAACGCGCCCATTGCAATAACGGTGGTTTAGCTTCTCGCTGCAACTTCTCCGACGTGTCGCATCAGCTTTTTCATGAGCAGTTCAATCTCGGACGACGAGTCTACGAGTCCCGGCCGGTGATGTGCTGATACATGCGGGCGACTAACGGCGAAGTTCCCAGAATTCTCAGGAACATGTTGGTGCCGGTCCTCCATCGGCATTGCGGAGGTAGGTTCTCGATGTCGAGGGGCAGAAACCGTCCGCCGCCGATGAGCTTGCGACTAGGCAACGTTCCGTCGGCGACCTTGCTTTGGATCGTCCGGGCCGTGACCCCGAACAAGCTCGCAATGTCCTGGCAGGTATAGGTGGCTTGCAGCTTGAGCCCCTTGCTCCGAAGCATCGTTTCGAAGAGGGGATAACGAGAGTAGTCGGCGGACTGGTTAGGTTGAGGGTCTTCTTCGGGCTCTAGTGAAAAGTGGTCAGCGTCGTTCAAGGGATCTCCTACAGGGGCTGGTATGTGTTTCGCGCCCCCCACGAGGGTCAATACCCTCGCGCCGCCGGGTTACCCGCTTATCGTTCTGAGAATTTCTTCAGGGGCACTGCGAGTGGAGGGTAGGTCATGTGTCCGAAGGTTCAGTCACGATGCCAAGGGCGGCGCGGTGATCACAGCGCGTCCGGAAAGCTCTTTCGGCAGCGGATACCTCCGTGGCACCCCTTCGTGCAGGTGCGTCTGTTAAGCACGGAGAAGTTGGAATGTCTCAGAGAACCTCGGAAATCGCGCACGGCTGACACGGTCGGAGTCAAGCCCAACCGTGCCGCAGCGTCCTGTTCAGCTCCCGCCCTAGGCACCCTTCGAGTTCCTGTTCCGCTGGATCGCGGTGTACTCATCGATTCCTGGAGCGGGGCTCAGGCCAGCCCGGCCTTAGAGGCCGGGCTCGCAGGTTTGGAAGGCTATTATTTGCTGACGGTGATGCCCTCCAACATCATCAGCCCGAGTTGGTCTTGTCCTATAGACATCAGTAGGACACGGTTGGCGTCGATGGGGTATTCGGCGTAGGAGCTGGAGCCGGAGAAGGAGATGATATTGAGACCCTGCATGATCCAGAGGCCGGGGCTCTCGTTCTCCGTGCCGGTGAGTTGCACATTCGCAGTCGGGTTATAGCCCTGCGCGGTGTAGTCGGTTGTGCCAGTCATGTTGTCCGAGCTGATGTTGATGGGGCCAACTGCAGCCCACGAGGGAGCGCCGGCTTCGTTGAGGAAGCCGTGCGCAGAGAGCGCAAAGTTCCCCTCGTAGTCGCTGCTCGGAGCCTCTTGCACGTATGCGAGACCGCCGGAGGCCTCCAGGTCATCGACGCCGATGGACAGCGCGTTGCCGTTGCCGTCGAGATAAAGCTGGAAGGTAAACGACACGTTGAGGTTTGAGGCAAGCACATTGTTCAGCGTGACGCGGCCGGTCGGATCGACAGTGTAGGTACCTGTGATGGAATTTCCATTGTGGTTGGCGATGTCGTTGAACGCCAGTCTGCCACCGAGTGTTCCGTCAGCGTTGAGTCCGAAGCCGCCGGCCATGGTCAGCAGGCCGTTGCTGTCCTCGCCGGATAAGCCGTACGCATACGACTGACCGGAGACCATGGGGCTATTGCTGTTGAACTTGCCGGCGTTCAAACCCTGGCTGAGCGCAACACCGCCGACGACACCATTCAACGCATCGTTCTGATTTTCGATGAGCTGGATCTTGTTGCCGACGATGTAGCCGGTGAGGATGAAGCCCGGGAATTTGCTGGACGAGTTGGGCGCGAGATTGAACGTGACGCGACCGTAGGTGTCCGGCGTGCTGACCGATCCCGAGCCGAAGCCCTGCGCCTGGCCGAAGTCGCCGCCATCGTTGAAGTCGAAGATACTGCCGGTGGTGGAAAGCGTGCCCGTGCTGAAGTTGAGGATGCCGCCGATAGCAAGCTGATTGACCGGTGTTCCATCATCACTGCCATTGACCATGAAGGCGTATCCGCCAGACGGCTGTGCCGTGCTGGACTGCAGATCGATGGAGCCGGTTGCCGAGGCGAAGGTGTCGAACTGCGTGATGAGCAGGCGCGAACCCGAGACCATGGTGCCGTGAAGCAACTCCGTGCCGCCGACACCGATGTTCGAATTGCCTGTCTGGAGGGTGACCAACGTGGACCCGTTGGACGTCGTGATGGTGCTGTTGGAGGCGTTGAGGTTGTCGGTGTAGGAAGAGCCGGGATCGGCGAAGTCCTGCTCGCCGCCGGTGATGGCGCCGCTCTTGACTGCGAACGCGCCGACGACAAAGTAGCTTCCGTTATTGTCCTGACCTGAGATGTTGTAAACATACGTGCCATCTGCGAGTGCGGAAGGCGCGGGCGTGGTGATGGCGACGTTTGCGGAGACGGACTTGGTGTTGTCTGTCACCGAGGTCGCCTGGATGGTGACGGTGTTGCCCGAAGGCGCGGTTGCCGGAGCGGTGTAAGTAGTCGCCGCGCCGCTGGCAGTCTTCGTGGGATTGAAGCTGCCGCACTGCGAGCTGCCGCAGGTGACGCTCCAGGTTACGCCGCCGTTGGCGGAGTCGCCGGTGACCGATGCGACGATGTTCGCCGTTGCTCCAGTGACCACCGACGACGGCGGCGGCGTGGAGAGGGTAACCGAGATCGCCGGCGCGGTGGTGACGGTGATGGAGGCAGTCGCAGTCTTTGTCGGATCCGAGACAGAGGTGGCTGTAACTGTGACTACACCGGTGCCGGGGACAGCCGAAGGAGCGGTGTAGGTTGTGTTGGCTCCGCTGGCGGTCCTGGTGGGATTGAAGCTGCCGCACGATGAGGTGCTGCAGGTGACGGACCAGGTGACTCCGCCGTTGAGCGCGTCATTGTTGACCGTGGCAGAAATGGTGGTCGAGGTGCCGACCTGCATGGTGGATACGCGCTGCGAGCTGAGTGTGACGGAGATGGTGCCAGGTGGATTGGGATCGCTGCCGCCGGGATTAGAGCAGCCGACTGTCATGAGAACGATGCAGGTTGCGGCGACGAGATAGAAGAAGGAACGGAGGTGGTTCACTGAGCACCTCCGGCGACGGCGTTCTTACCGCGGGGCCGATTGCCCTGTGCCGCACTGGCGTCGACGAGAGGCGTTGCGATGCCGTGCTCGCTGCGGACATGCGTCGTGTGCTGGTCGATAGTAAGCTCGCGGACGATGAGGATCTTCTGACCGTCGAAGCTGCGCACGATGCCCTTAAGCGTGACCGACTGTCCGGCAGTAAGTTCACTCTTGATGGCGGAGTTGAGTTGAGAGCCGAGGTTGGCGTACTGGAACGGCTGGGCGGCGTCGAGTAGCAGATTCACGCCGGCGGGTGTACCGGAGTTGTGTTCGGTTGTGACCTCGTGGATCGTACCGGTTAATGATATTTCGTCGACCGAGTTCCAATGCTGCAGAGCAGCGGAGCTTCCGGCCGCAGCGGTCGTCTGGGCACACGCCGGGCGGATCGAACCACCCATCAGCAGGAGTGCGCAGGCGCCGAGAGTGCAGGCGATGACTTCTTTGAGTTTCACGTTGATCTCTCCTAAGAATCGGCCGGTGCGCATCGTTGCGCTCAATCCATGAATTGTTGGCCGGTATAGCGAGAGTAGGTTTGTGAGGCGCTACAAACAATCCGTGACAATGCACAAATCAGCATGTGGTTATACATAGGCCGGCGCATGGAAAAGCCTGTGATTCCTGACGACACGAATGTCTTGCGCTTGGGCCGCGTCGGAAACGAGAGCTGCCAAGGCGTGCGAAGACATGCCGAGAGATATCAGGCGACATTTTTGAAGCGCCGTTGAGAATCTGCAACGTGAAGGGACCGCGGACAAGCTGAAAGCAGATTGACAAAGTACGAACATCAGCCCAGTGCTCTAACCGGCATTCTGCGTAAGGGTCCACATCATCTCGTAGAGTGCGTCGTCCATCTCTCCATGAGGCTGCGTTCGAGTGTTGCAGAGTGCGGCCGAGCAGGAGCCGTCCGGATTACGCACCATGAGCGAAGTCGAGCCAGGGAGACTTCCGCTGTGGAACCATGTCCCTGCCCCGTTGTCAGCCACCATCCAGCCACGCGCGTAACGTACCTTGCCTTGGGGGTAGGCTGCTGCTGGAGTGGTCATGGCGCGGATCGTTTCGGGCTTCAACAATGCCGGAATATTAGGAGCCCCGGCAACGTGATTGAGAAATTGCACGAGCTGCGTTGACGAGGCGATCCATCCAGCGGTCGAATCCATGCGGCCGACGTTGATCTTGTATGGATCCTCGGAGTACTGGCCGACATACACGACCTCCTCGGCAGCGCGGTGCCGTTCGCTGTTGCGGGCTATCTGCATCGTGGTGATGCCGCAAGGAGCGAGAATATTCGCCTGAACGTAGGCGTCGTAGGGCTGGCCAGTGACCTGCTCAATCACTCGCCCAAGCACACAATACCCAAAGTTCGAGTACGCCCATTGAGTACCGGGCTGACTTGTAAGCGGCACGTCCTCGATCGTCGACGTAATCAGCTTTGACTCGTCCCAGCCATTGTTATGAAACATTGGGTCGCTGTCATCGGCAGCCCAACCGCCCGTTGTATGGGTCAGCAGGTGGTCGACAGTAACATCCGCGACGTAAGGTTTGAATGGAGTCTTACCGTACTTTGTGCCAAGTATCCCCGCAGGACCAAAGACCTTGTCATTGACATTGAGTTTGCCCGCTTGAATGAGCGAGAAGATCGTAACCGCGGTGATCGGTTTGGACAGATCGGCGATGCGAAAGAGAGTATCCTGCTGGGCCTGCATCATGTCCTGACGATCTCCCATGCCGCCCGCGCGGTCGTAGACAAAACGTCCACCCTTCGAGATCGCGACTGACATCGCGGGTACACGGTACTGCTGCTGAAAGTCCTGGGTATATTGCCCCAGGCCGCGCCGTTGTTGGTACGGGCCACCGAACTCTGATTGAGCGACGGCATTCACTGCCGGCAGGCCGATGGCTGAGCAAGCCGTTACTCGAAACAGGTTGGCGAGCATGGCTCTGCGGGTGTACGTGTGAGTTGGCATAAGAAACCGGTTCGCTTTCATCAATCAGCTTTTTACTGCGTGCGTTGGCCCTGAAACGTCCCTGTGCCTCCGCGATCGTGAAAGGTTCCATTGAATGTCTCGGCCTGCACAACTCCGTTCACCGTAGGCCCGTCGACTCTTCCGCGAAAGACCAGCACGTTGTTGGTCTTTGTCCGGACGACGAGATGCCGAACGTTGATCGTCCCTTCAACGCCTCCCGACTGGTTCGGCCCTTTGAAGTGTCCTTTGATTCCAGTGCCTTCCTGTCTTAGATCGAGGTACTTCGTTGATGTACTGCCATTGGGATCGTTGCAGTACAGAATCCATTTGCCATCGACGTTTACAGAGGGCGCCTCTGGAGGAGGTTGTTGCGATCGTCCCACCGCCTGATAGACAGCTACCAAGAGCAACAAACATACAAGCCTCAAGCTCAGTCTTTTCATTTCGATCTTCCTTTCAGATTGTGACCAGGTAAAGTGGGTGACGCGATGTACGGCAGTCGCCACTTCAAACTGGTACTTCGCTCACGACTCGAACTGAGATTATCGAAGCGACGACGCCAGAGATATAGAGGGCACTACACATAAGGCGTGCGGTTCTACACGGGCGGAGCGAGCACCGATCGCGCGCCGGAATCCGGGCAACCATACCCTGCCGAACTGAATGCATGTGGAACCACACGCAAAGCCTGTGTAGCTCCGCATGCATTCGATATGTGGCGATGCGGATTCCAATTGAGAAGGGCGGCTGGCTAGACTGACTCTGGGTAACTGAAAGTACAGAATGACAATCATGATTGTGGAAGATAATCCGACCGTTCGTCGCCTTATAAAGCGCGCAACGTGCGATATAGCGCAGAAAATATTGGAATGCGAGGACGGCGCTGACTCACTTGATGCCTATGCCCGACATAATCCCGACATTGTGTTGATGGACATCCGCATGCCTCGCATGGATGGGTTGACCGCCACGCGGAGACTGCTGAGTGTCTTCCCGAGTGCAAAGATCGTCATCCTGACCGATTACAACGACGATGAGCTTCGGATTGCGGCCCGAGATGCCGGCGCTTGCGGCTTTGCACTAAAGCACAATCTGACCCAATTGGAAGAAGTCATTTTGGAGGCCTACTCGCGCCCCTCCTGCGAATCCAATCGGAATGACGATTAAAGCAGCCTTTCATGAAGCGCCGCGCGATGCTGAAGCGCGAAGCGTGCCAGAGCGTTTGCGCCTTCAATGTTGAGTTTTCGGCACATATTCGTCCGATGATTCTCAACGGTCCGATAGTGAATAGAAAGCTGGTCCCCGATTTCTTTACTGGATAGACCATCTGCGATAAGTCGCAGGATCTTCTTCTCTGCCGGTGTCAGAACGCCGATGTCAAGCGATTTCGCATTCGCGTTATCTGCAGTCTGCTTCAGTAGTACGGCGGCCATCGCTGAGCCTATGTAAGTTCTCCCGGCATAGACGGCATGAATCGCCGCTGCGATCTCGTCCGTCTCGCTGCCTTTCAGCAGGTAACCTTTTCCCCCGACGTCCATGGCGGCTCGCATCAGATCTTCGTTGGCGTGGAATGTCATAAAAATGATCCGGGTGTCGACATTTTGCGCGGTCAATTCTCTCGCCACACCGAGACCGTTCAGACCGGGCATGTCGATGTCGATGATCGCCACCGCTGGCTTCAATTCGAGGATTCGGCGTAATGCCTCGGCGCCGTCTGCCGCCTCGGCGACAACGCGGAGACCTTCGTCTTCTTCGATCGTCGCCTTGAGGCCGCGACGTACCACCGGATGGTCGTCCGCCAGCAAAACTTGAATTATGTCGCCCATGACGGTTGTCTGGCTCCTACCGGAAACTCAATGCTCAGAAGAGTACCAACACCTGGCGTGCTTTTGATCTGCATTGTGCCTTTGAGCAATATTGCCCGCTCGCGCATTCCGGTGAGGCCGAATCCCCCGGGGCCAGCGCTGACACTTCGCAGCTCAGAAGGAAGTCCCTTACCGTTGTCAGATACGGACAACACCACGGAGGACTTCGCACGCTTGACTATCACGCTTGCTTGCGAGGCCCCGGAGTGCTTGACGACATTGTTCAGCGCCTCCTGAACGATGCGATAGAAATTGATGCGGGGTTCCTCATCGAACGCATCATCGATGTCGTCGATCTCGCAGGCAATCTCGATCTCGGATGCACGCGCCACCGTCTTTGTCAGAGCCTGGATGGCCTTCGTGAGACCGAGCCGGTCGAGTTGGAACGGCCGCAGCGCGTAGGATATCGCACGGGTCTCTTCAATTGCCTGTGAGGCCTCCGCTCGTATCTCTTCAATCGTCTGCTGCCTGTCTTCTTCGCTGCCCAGCCGCGCCTTCGGACGAAGTAGAAACAGAGCGAGATTGTTAATGATGATCAGCCGCTGTCCCAGGCTGTCATGCAGTTCCGCCGCGATTCGCCGCCGCTCACCTTCCTGCGAAGCGATCAGATCTCGTGAAAACGCTTGTTGCGCTTCCCTGTCCTTCTTCAGATGCCCAATGCGATGATTCCAAACTCCCCAGATGACAGAGAGCATGGCCAGAAAGATGAGTGCGGCAAACCACCAGCGTCGATAAAACGGGGGGATGACCGTCACCAGCATTGTGCTGTCCCGGACACTGGCTACGCCGTCGCCGTTGCGGGCAGCGACGCGAAAGACGTAATCGCCGGGAGGCAGATGCGAGTAGTACGCCGTGCGTCGCGGACCAACTTGCTGCCATGTCTTATCGATTCCGTCGAGCATGTAGGTGAATGAGATCTGCTCTGGCCTTGTGTAGCTCAGCGCGGTGTATTCCACCTCCAGGTTCGTCTGGCCAGGATGAAGCACAACACGGTCGACGTCGGCCTGCGGCTTGTGTTCGATGGAAGCCGATTCGATCTCCACGCGCGGCGGCTTGGCAACAGTCGTAACCGACATTGGATCGACAACAGCGACTCCCTTCTGCGTCGGGAACCAGAGCAGGCCACGATCATCTTTTGCACCTGCAGGCCACAAGCCACCGTTACACTCGACGCTCAACATGCCGTCTGCGACCCCGAAAGCCACCGAGTTCACGCGTGACTCCTTGCCGTCGGCAACATCCTGGAGATCAGTTCGGCTAACCCGATAAATACCGCTGTTGGAGCTTATCCAAAAGTGCTCCTGTTCGTCTTCGAGGATCTGAAAGGCACCGTTATCGTGCAGGCCGCTGTCTTTATTGAACACGACCCACTTACCGTTCCGGAGCCATCCAATACCGCCGTCGTAGCTGCCGACCCAGATGTCCCCGGCGTGATCTTCCATGACGGACCGGATGTTGTTACTGGGCAAACCGTTGGCCTCGGTCCACCGCGTGAACTGACCGTTGTGAAGGCGAGTCAGTCCACCGTAGCCGCCAATCCAGGTGTCTCCTCGACGGTCTTCCACGATGACCCGCACATCGTCTGTCGCGAGGCCGTCCTTCGAAGTAAGCCAACGCGAATTTGGCTCGTCGAGGACATAGATCCCGTTCGTCGTGCCAAGGAGGATAGCGCCGTCGCGTGCCTGATGGATAGCCTGAATAGTCGGCATTTCCTTTGGGAGTCCCGGCGGTGTAGCGAGCCGGCCTTGCACGATGGTCTTAACGCCGTTATGAGAGCCGATCCAGAGCGTGCCCGTCTTATCTTCAGCGAGCGCCGTAATAAGTCCCGGCAAACCGTCTTTGAGCGTCAGCGCTGCAACGACTCTTCCATCGTGTATACGCGAGAGGCCCGCTGGCCAGCTGCCGACCCATATGTCACCGGTGCGTGAATGAAGTATTGGATAAACGTTGTCACTGGCGAGCCCCTGAATCGATGAGATCGTTTGAATAGATTGCTTTTGAATCCTGAAGAGCCCTTCACTTTCTGAACCAACCCAGGTGTTGCCCTCGTTATCGTGAATGAACACGTTGTAGGGAATGTCTTTATCGACATCGCCGGATGGAAAGCGCATAGTGCGCTGGAAGGTAGGGGACACATCAACTATCCAATTGCGGTTCGCTTGATTGTGAATGAAAGTGAGAAATGGCTTTGCCTGGAACTTCAGCTTAGCGCCTTCGAATCGCCCGAGGCGGGAGTCCTTGGTCCCCACCCAAACTGCATCGTCGCCGCCAACAGCGATGCCACGTATCTGGTCCCGGCGGAGACCATTAGGCAAGTGCTCGGCTTGCAAACGTCCCTGTGAGAAGGTGACGAGCTCATTGCCCCGCACCGCCCAGAAGCCCGTGCCTATCCACCAAAGCGGCAGAAAGTCGAGATCATCCGTACTGAACGACTCTCGTTCGAATCGCTGGGTCGACGGATTCCAGTGCAGCACGTGCTGATCTGACTCTACCCAGATTTGGCCGTGATGATCGGTCGTAATAGCGCCAACAGAATGAGGTCGAATGCCGGCGGCTTCTCCCAGAGTACTGAAGTGGTGGTCGTGATAGAGAACAACGTTGTTATCTTCGCTGGCCAGCCAGAGGTCGCCACCATCCCCGCCGACCATACAGACAAAGCGGCTCGAACTAATACCTGGCGTGTTGCTCTTGTCGAAGATTTCGAAATGAATGCCATCGAACTTGGCGACGCCATTTAATGTCGCCACCCAGATGTATCCATCGGGTG
Organism: uncultured Acidobacteriaceae bacterium; assembly: GCA_963729675.1. Classification (GTDB taxonomy): domain Bacteria; phylum Acidobacteriota; class Terriglobia; order Terriglobales; family Acidobacteriaceae; genus Granulicella. The sequence goes on along the minus strand of CAVSOV010000003.1, from coordinate 181,743 downwards.
CCTGCACGAGACCGCGAACACTGTTTTGCGGCAGCCCGTTATCCGCGGTCCACTCCGTCGCCCGGAACTGGGCGGACAGATGCACGTTTGCCGCAAACATCAGAAGAACGCAGAGGCCGGCGGCCAGCCTGCTCAGCCAGACAGGGACGGATCGATTGTGTACCAGGTCAGACACGCGTGAACCTTCCTAACAGACTCAACCCGTGTTCGAAAGCTTTCTGAATTCTACCCGTGCCTCGATATACATGCCTTACAGAACCCGTGTGTGCGGAGCTACACGTGCCGGCCATGCATCGCCACACGTTGCGCTATGTAGTCTCATGGATTCACTGAGTCGGTGAAGCTCCCTAACATCACCATCAAGGAGACTCACCATGAGCGCAAAAGAGCGCACTTCTAAGGCTCTTGCACTACTAATCCCTACCGGCGTGATCGGGATCTCGTCCGCCCTCGCCGCAGTTCAGGCTCGGGCAGAACCCCTTCCCTCGGACCTCACAAGTCCGGCGACCTCCGTCGCCGAGCGCCTCAGTGAAATTCGCAGCGCCGTTTCAACGGTCAGCAATTCCGTGATCGACGACGCATCCGGCGCGAAGCTAACGCTCGCCGACTGGCTCAACTTCGGAGGCGGCGGCGGATGGCACAACGGCGGCTGGCGAAACTGGGGCAATGGCTGGGGAAATGGCGGCTGGCACAACTGGGGTAACGGTTGGCACAACTGGCATAACGGTTGGCACAACTGGCACAACTTCTGGCACAACTGGTAATCCCGCGCCGCCCACACTCTTCACAAGGACCAATGTCATGCTTCGCTCTGAGACACAAATTCAAACGATCGTTTTGCAGCCTACGCCGTTCTGCAATATTCGCTGCAAATACTGCTACCTGCCGACACGAGATGACAAATCAGTGATGAGTCTCGACACCGTGAAGGCGACCTTCGAGAAGGTCTTCGCTTCGCCCTATGTGTCGTCGCACATCACCGTGATCTGGCATGCTGGGGAGCCGCTCGTCCTGCCGGTCTCATACTATGAATCTGCGTTTCAGGCGATCGAGCGATTGCGCCCCGCGAATGTCGACATTCGGCACTCCATCCAGACCAACGGCACGCTGGTTTCGAAAGAGTGGGCGAATCTTTTTCGCCGCTGGAATGTCGGCGTCGGCGTGAGCATTGACGGCCCGCAGCACATGCACGATGCCAATCGTGTCACGCGCGCCGGCAAGGGCACCTTCGATCGCGCCATTCGCGGAGCCCGCCTGCTGAAGGAAGAGCGCATCCCGTTTCACGTGATCTCTGTGCTCTCCAAAGAAGGCCTCGAGCGCCCCGAGGAGTTGCACACGTTCTATCTCGAAGAGGGCATCGAGGACGTGTGCTTCAACGTCGAGGAGTCAGAGGGCAACCATGTCTCGGAGCTCATGACGCTATCGCGCGATTCGATGCGGGAGAAGTTCCTCACCTTCCTCCATCGCTTTTGGACGATCTCCCGCGAAAGCCCTGGCATCAATTTCATTCGGGAGATCGACGGCCTTATCTCGCGGATCTTCCGGCCTGAAGAAGTGCAGGGCGCCAATGACCAGGTCGAGCCGTTTGCGATGCTCAACGTCGATTGCCACGGCAACGTGTCATCGTTCTCGCCCGAACTGCTTGGATACAAGAACGATCGCTATAACGACTTTGTCGTCGGCAATGTGCATCAGGACACGCTCGATCAGATGCGGCAGAGCCCCGCGATGTTGGCGATGATCTCTGATATCAGCGCCGGTGTTGAAGCCTGTCGCAAGGAGTGCGGCTACTTCTCCATCTGCGGCGGCGGGGCTCCTGTCAACAAGCTTTCAGAGAATGGGACCTTTGCCAGCACACAAACCTCATTCTGCAACTTGATTCAGATCACACCTGCAGACCTGATCCTCGGCGCATTCCAGCAGATGGAATCGTCGCTGACAAGCACAGCCGGCCAGCGCGGCGCCCGGACCACCATGCTGGCAGCAATACCCATGCATGCAAATGCGCAATCTGTATGCGCCTGAAGTTATCTCCACTAGAAAAGGAATAGCAGCTATGCGAAACATGACAAGATTTACCGCACTTCTGAACGCGGTTCTGGCGCTCACAGGTATCGGCGCCGCACAAACAACCACGCTACGAAATCCCAATACCCCTCCGTCGCAGCCGGAGGGCGTGAACTCCGTCCCAAACGGCACTGACACGAAGCAGCTAACGACGCCACAGGTCTCGCCTGTGTTTTGGATCAGCAGTGTTGAGGTCATTCGCACTGCGCACGCTCCGCAACTCGACGTGGTTCGGGTCCGCGGCCTGGTGACTGCCGAGGGTTGGGAGGACGTTGAGCTCGTGCCCATGACCAAGGGCATTCCGTCCGACGGAATTCTGGATCTGGCCTTAGTGGCCCAATCTCCGGATGACAGCGCGACACCCGCTGAATACGCCGAGGTCGAGGCAATCTTCGCCATCGAGACCGGCCATCCGTTCAAGGGTGTGCGTGTACATGGCGCCTCCAATCGTGTCCTCTTACAGGCTCTGCCAGGCTATTCGGCTTCTCCGCAGCCGCCGAAGAACTGCGCCAACTGCACGGGCAAGCTGTTCGTCGCCAAAGGACAGACAGCACCTGCCGACCGCGCCACGACAAGCGTCGTTCATGAAGAGGAATTGCCGAACACTCTTCGCGTCATTCGTGAGTCCGATGGCATTGCGACGATGGACCTGAACCCTAATCGCCTGACCATATTGCTCAGCGATAAGAACGAAATTCTCCAGGCCACATGGGAGTAACGCCAAGCCCGGCTCCAATGAAGACGGGCCCAAACTCACTTCAACCCAAAAAGGAGATCCCCTTGAAACACCGCAATATCGTCATAACGACTCTGGCAAGCCTCTCGCTGCTCTGCGCCATGGCAGTTGCCCAGGATGCACAAGCGCCCTATGTCAGCATCGACCCCAGCCGTCACGGAAACCTCGCCTCCGCGCAGAACTACATTCTGCAGGCTTACAACCGCATCGGCGACGCGCAGCACGATAACCATGGCCAACTTGGCGGGCACGCAGCGCGTGCTAAAGATCTTCTGAGCCAGGCCAACGATGAGCTGCGCCTCGCGGCCGATGAGGCAAATGAACGCCAGGACGAGCGCCAATACCAGAGTGGGCCGCCGCGGGACACATCACCTCAATAGGCCCGCGTCGAGCGCACCGCCTCCACCATAACCTCAACCCCCAAGATACAACTCAGAAGTACGTCGTCACTTGAGGATGATGATCTGTGCGCTGCTGTTCCCGCACATGCCGTAGATCTCTCCCGAGATGCAGGCTCCAACCGAATATCTGTAGCATCCCGGGGTTCTTGCGGTCACGGTCACGGACTTGTCCGAGCCGCCGATGATGTCGTCAACATTGAACGGTGATGAAGGCCCCATGTCGACGATAAAGCCCTGATGTTTCGTATCGCTCTTCCAGACGACAGTCGTGCCCGTCTTCACACAGAAGGTGGCGTTCCCTTTTGAGCCGGGGAAGCCGGGAGTAGCTGACGCGCCGTAGTTCGTGCGCTTGATATCAACCACGCATGGTTGCGAAGGGCTCCCACACATGGTCGCAGCACTGCAGAACGAAGCCGAGTTGGGTTGAGTGCATGCGTACGAATCTTTCTTCTGTGCTGGAGATGTTGCCGCAACCATTACGGCAAGCAAAGGGCAGGTAATGCTCAGAAAGCGATGGATGGTCATACCGTACTCGTTCTCGCGCCGCTCAAAGGCGCGCTGAAATATGAATGGTTCGGTGAGGGCCAATAACAGCTGGCCGTAGTCAAATCGCGACGTCAGTTAACTCCGGCCGTTCCCTTCCAATCGATAACGTCCACCAGGCTCCACGGATTCTGATTGAGGTCCCACTGCAGTTTGCCTTCCTTGTCGAGGATCAACTGCGCCGCTGGAAAGAGCTTTCCCGTGCTCTTGCTCTTATCCTGATCATTCAGCTCCAGTATGCCGGCAGTCAGATTGAACGACATTGTTTGGCTGTCCGTCCACGCCTCGCCGAAGCGAATCTGCCGGTTTGTGACGAACACAATCCTTCGCCCAGTCGGTGTCGGAGTCATCTGGATGAAAGAGCAATCGTTGCCCAATGTGCCGGTGATCTCCACATGGCCGACAGCTTTCATCTTCTGCAGGGCGGTCACGAGCCCCTGATTCTGCCCCTTCTCAAACGCCTGCACCAACAGCACTCGGTCCGCTGGAGTTGAAAATTCATAGATATCCAGACTGACGCCGATGTTCTGACCCATTTGAGTCCCGGTGCCAAAGGCCTGGGCCTCGATCGTTTCGTATTTGTCTCTTCCGAACGCCGATGTGCTCCCAGCCAACATCAGGAAAAGCATCGTTATACCTAGAAAGACCTTCGCGCGGCTTCTTCGCTTCTCCATGCCTCACCTCATTCGCTCGTTTGCAGTGGGCCGATAAACTCTGAAAGCAGAGCGTAGGTGGGTGAGGAACAAGGGACAACTGGCACTACTGGCAGGGGACACATTTTGCCAGCGAACTCTCAACTCTTATTCGATCCGGTAATAAAGAGTCGCTAAACGTGCAGAGCCTTCTCTTCCTCTCGGAAGAATCCCTACTGAGACGCCAGACGACATTTTCTGCGTTTGTTTGTGTCGGGTACCACCGCGACCCTGCGACTTCTTCACGACGACGTTCATCCTCTTCCCTCTGCGAAAAGAGCGCACTGTCGCAGTTGACAGTAGCCCAATCAACAGCGGCCGTAGTGGACTAAGAACGCGAAAACACAGCTTCGATGGCGGGGTCCCGCTACCGAAGAAATTCGTCTGTTCCGCTTTGCACCGCTCCTTTGTCTCTTCAAGGAGGCGGCAATACACAACACCGACATCGGGAGCAGAGAGCCGGGAGCATGAATAAGTTTCGAATCCTGATTGAGAGCGGAGCGACAGTCATAGAGCTGATGGCTGTAGCGCTTATCGTGGGTGTTTTTGTCTGGGCCTCCATACGATTTCTTTTGCGTACCGGCCAACACGCCGCAGATCCCTATGACAGGTACAAGCTTTTATTGGGTAGAACGCTTTCGCTTGGTTTGGAGTTCCTCGTTGCAGCAGATGTGATCCGCACCGTAATTCTGCCGCCCACTCTCATGAACATCGCGGTTCTCGCCGCAGTCGTCCTGACACGGACCTTTTTGAGCTGGTCTCTCGTGGTGGAGATGGAAGGCCGCTGGCCATGGCAGCCGGCGGCGACTCCATCTTCTCGAATAACCGCTGGATAGGAGAAGGATCAGCATGGACCATCCTCTTGCTTCGCGAATTATCGAGAACATGACCGCCCGGGTAACTGGCCCAATGAAGTTCCGTCTCGTGCTGCAGCCCAGCGTTGCGATCTTCCTCGCAGTCCGCGAGGGCTTGAAGGATGCTCGACAGGGCAGACCACCTTACCTGTGGGGCTGCATCACCGACCGAGATGAACGGAAAGCGATGCTGAAGGAAGGTTGGAAGTCGATCGGGAAGGTGTTCATTCTGGCGTTTGTGCTCGACGTCGTCTATCAGCTGATCGAACACCGGTGGCGGGTCTATGTGGGCGAAGCCGCCTTGGTCGCGATCATTCTGGCCATTGTGCCGTACCTGCTGGTTCGCGGGCCCATCAATCGGATCATCCGGCGCGAACGTGGCGCGGTAAAGGAAAAGACAGCCGGAGACTGAATAGCTCATCAAGCTGTCTTCGTTGCGACAGAAGAGAGAAGGTACCAGTGACTGCAATGACCGATCTCATTTCGTTAGTGGAGGCAAGAGCTGCCCCTGTCCAGGGAACAAGCATGTAACAGCTCACGCCTTTCTTTCGTGCATCACCGACCCCAGGCCCCCAACCACAACAACCATCAAGGAAGGAATTCATCATGGCTGCAAAGAAACCGAACATCCTGATCCTCTGGGGCGACGACATCGGCATTTGGAATATTAGCCATTTCAGCCGCGGGCAGATGGGCTATAGAACGCCGAACATCGATCGCGTCGCCGACGAAGGCGTCTCCTTCACCGACTTCTACGGCCAGCAGAGTTGCACCGCTGGTCGCGCGGCCTTCATCACTGGCCAAAATCCGATCCGCACCGGACTGACCAAAGTCGGCATGCCTGGCGCTGATCTCGGCCTTCAACCGGAAGATCCAACCATCGCCGACCTGCTCAAGCCCCTTGGCTACGCCACCGGCCAATTTGGCAAGAACCACCTTGGCGACAGAATGAGTTCCTGCCCACCGTTCACGGATTCGACGAATTCTTCGGCAATCTCTATCACCTGAACGCCGAAGAAGAGCCGGAACTCCCCGACTATCCCAAGGACCCGAAGTTCAAGGAGATGTTCGGACCGCAGCGGCGTTCTTCACTGCAAGGCTACTGCTACGACAGCACGTTGACCGGCGGATCCTCGGTTGGGTCCGCATCGGAAAGCAGACCATCGAGGACACCGGCCCGCTTACCAAGAAGCGCATGGAAACCATCGATGAGGAGATTACAGCCGCAGCTCTCGACTGGATGGAGAAGCAGGCCAAGGCGGATCAACCCTTCTTCCTCTGGTACAACTCGACGGCGATGCACTTCAGAACCCACCTTGCGGATAAGAACCGTGGAAAGAGCGGGCAGGACGACTACAGCGATCGGATGGTACTGCACGACGAGCAAATCGGCATGATGCTCGATAAGCTCGATGAACTGGGCATCGCCGATAACACCATCGTCATGTACTCCACCGACAACGGCCCGGAGAACGACACTTGGCCTGACGGCGCCAATACGCCGTTCCGCGCCCAGAAGGACACGAACTAGGAAGGCGCCTGGCGTGTTCCGGCGTTCCTGCGCTGGCCCGGCAAGATCAAGGCGGGCTCGGTGCTGAATGGCATCGTCTGCCACCAGGACATGCTGCCGACCTTGCTGGCCTTAGCTGGCGATCCAGACGTCAAGCAGAAGCTCCTCGACGGCTACAAAGCGGGGGACAAGACGTTCAGTGTATGCATCGACGGGCAAATCAACATGCTGCCCTACCTCACAGGCGAGGCGAAGGAAAGCCCCAGAGAAGCCTTCCTCTACGCCAGTGATGACGGCGGCGTCATGGCACTGCGAGTGGGCGACTACAAGATGACGTTTGAGTAGCAGCGCGCAACGACTATCAGACGAGCGTCTGGGCAGAGCCGTTTGGTGAAGCTGCGGCTTCCGCACATCTGCAACCTGCGCCGCGATCCGTTCGAGCGCGCTGAGTTCAACTCGAATACCTACCTCGATTGGATGGTCGATCACGTTCCCACGATCTACCTGGCTCAGGCAGTCATCGGGGCCCAAATCGAAAACTTCATCAAGTACCCGCCACGGCAGAAGGCAGCCTCGTTCAACCTGGACACTGTGATGGCATCGTTAGGACCAAAACAGGCCGCCTACGCCGCACAGAAAGCGAAAGCAGCCGCTCAAGCTGGAGGCAATGGAGCGACTAGCAGTAAAGACCAGCCCGCGTTAGTCACCAAATGAACGAACCAACCCTGTCGAAGGGGAGGCCGAAACAAGGCCTCCCCTTTCATGGGTACTTACGATGACAAATCAAAGTAAGCTATTACGCAGATACTTAGGTGGCTGCGGAATCTCCTCACGATGCAGTAATGACTATGAGCCAGTCTGCCGAATATCTCTCCGCCACTGCCGGATGTAACAGAAGAAGTGCGGGATTTCTACGACCGCTACCCATATCCCCCGCCCGTTGAGAGCCTTGATACATATCGGCAGACCTGGCTAGATCCGGCCCGACGTCGCGCGGACTATCATCTCTTCTGGCCCGACAAACCTTACCACGAAAACTTCTCGATCCTGATCGCCGGCTGCGGAACATCGCAGGCGGCCAAGCACGCACTGCGCTGGCCTGAGGCTCAGGTTATCGGTGTCGATGTTAGCGCGACGAGTGTGCAATGCACGGAAGAGTTAAAGCACAAATACAACCTGACGAATCTTCAGGTCTACCAGCTCCCCATCGATCGTCTGGGCGAGTTGGAAAAGACCTTCGATCAGATTGTCTGCACCGGAGTTCTTCATCACCTTGCAGATCCCGACGCCGGCCTCGCGGCTCTGCGCAGCGTCCTGAGGCAGGACGGTGCAATGCACCTGATGGTCTATGCGCCTTACGGCCGGGCCGGTATCTATATGTTGCAGGAGTTCTGCAAACGGCTCGACATCCGTGCGACAGACGAAGGGATACGTGACCTCATCGCTGCGCTTCGCATGTTGCCTGCGGGCCACCCGTTGGAAAGCCTGTTGCGCCAGGCTCCGGATTTTCAGCAAGACACGGCACTCGCCGATGCCCTTCTCCATCCGCAGGACCGCGCATATTCCGTTTCGCAGTTCTTCGATTTCATCCAACACGGCCGAATGAAATTCGGCAGGTGGGTAAAGCAGGCGCCCTACTCCTCTCACTGTGGTGTGATGGCGCAACTTCCTCAGGCTACGCGGATGACAAAGCTTCCCATGGCGGAGCAGTACGCGATCGCGGAACTTCTTCGCGGAACAATGGTTCGCCATAGCGCGATTGTCTACCGCGATGATCAATCGCCTTGCGCGCTCCCAATCGGCTTCACGGGAGATGCCTGGCTCCAGTATGTGCCCATCCGCATGTCAGAGACGATCTGCGTTCAGGAACGGCTGCCTCCTGGTGCGGATGCAGTTCTCATAAATCGCACTCACTCCTACACGGATCTCTTTATTGTGGTGAATCAAGCAGAAAAGCGTCTGTTCGATGCGATAGATGGGCGCCGCACCATAGCCGAAATCCTGGCCACGAGCCTGCCACGAGAAGAGGAGCAGTCCGTGCTCGAAATGGCACGTTCCTTCTTTGAAAAGCTGTGGTGGCACGATCAGGTAGTGTTCGACGCGTCTGCCGCGCAAGACAGCTCATCCATAACCTCGGACTGCTCACTCGAAGTAGGTAGAGTGTGACGCGGGTTCTATGATGAGTCCCTCCGCTCTCGCTCCCTGGAGCTCCGACTGGGTTTGGAGCATGCCTCTCATTGTTGTGACCGTCATCTTCCATGCTTACGGTCTTGGGCTGCTAAAGCGGAGCGTAAGCACAATCTTGAAATTGGCGAGGAATAACGATCTCGCGGATGTCATGTCACTGTTTGTGGTCGGAGGAACAGCCCTTTGCGCCACACTTCTGCACGGCATAGAAACGGCAGTCTGGGCCGTCGCTTATTTTCTGCTTGACGCTGTGCCTGACAGAAAGAGTGCCATGCTGTATTCGCTGGGCGCTATGACAACCTTCGGCAATCACGACCTTACATTGGACATGCAATGGCGGCTCATGGGCTCGCTCGAGGCGTTAAACGGGTGGATTCTGTTTGGGCTCACTACCGCGTTTCTATTTACGGTCATCCAGGAAGTCTGGTTGCACAGTAACTCACAGTCCTAGGCACCTAGAATGGCCCTTTGCGCAACAGGACACCGTAAAACGTAATGACCCCTATAAGGATCACAAATATCGCTACTACAAGAGAAATGGACTTATATAGTCGCTGAGGGGACCCGATCTCCTTCAGGAAATTTACGTGTTGCCACGTTGCGGCAGCCAATGCCACAGTGCCCAGAGCGATGAGGCTCAGTCCCAGGTTACGGGGCGCCTGCGGGCGAGCGACCTTCCCCGCCGCAATATCTTCCGGAAGATATTGGAAGAACTTATAGATGCTGAAACCAAATCCGATCATCGAAAGAGCGGTTCGGATCCACGCCATCAGCGTTCTCTCCCCCGCAGCGCTAGTGCGCTTGAGAGCAAGATCCGTCCGCTCTTCTGCGAGAACTGTCCCTCTATCTTTTGCGGCTGATTCAACAGAACTCATCGGATCATTCCTCAGATTTATGCTCTACGCTCGTGTGGGTCTCTTCCTCACGGCGCTCATGCTTTCGGACCGGCGGCGGGTGCGGCCATCGGCACCAATTGCGGAAAATGATCTCGTACCGCAAAAACGCGGAAGAGAAACGCGACCGTCACCGCGATCAGCGTTGTCGGAAAAAACGAAAGGCGATTCCTCGTTCCCAGCGCAATCAGCGTGTAAACCGTGCTTGCCAGCACCGCGCTGGTCACGATGTGCTCCGACGGCCTGACAATCTCAGGCGTGACGCCGGAGAAAATGTCGATGAACACACCGCCCGCAGTAGTGGCAGCCAGTCCAATGAGGATCGCGCCGTAAATCCCAAGGCCGTGATCCAGCGCCCTATGTGCACCCAGGACCGCAAACCAGGGGAGCGTGAACGACTTGAAGAACGCCAGCGTTCTCTTCCGAAATCGCTCTTCCCTGGATTCGGCGTACTGGTAGATCGCGAGTCCCAGCAGCCCCATCAGCATACAGACGACAAAATATGTAGCTCCTTTGAGTGGAGCAGGAATCTCATTGACCAGGATGTCACGCGTTACGCCGCCGCCGATGCCGCCGAAGAAGGCCATGATCAGCAACCCGGCCACAGTGTAGCCGCGGTTGTGCGATGGATTGCGCGCGACCAGTACTCCGTTCAACGCGTTGATGCCGGCCGAGAACTCGTCAATGTGCGGAAAGTTTGGCAGGTTCATTCGCTTTCTCCTCAATAGTCGTCTCGTGTTCCAAACAACGCTGCTCCCTCTGAGCTCGCCCGTACACCACTACGAAGCAAGACAAGTTCCTCCTGGATTCGGCAGACATCCGGTGCAACGCTTATTCACTATCAACTCAGAGGCAGTGCAACCTACAACTGTCTCTAGTGACAGTAAAGTTGCGACTTCAACTCACAGCTAATTCAATGAAGCACGCGTCTTCAAAGAAGATAGTGGGATCCATCTAGGGCTTTTGAAGTGGAACGGCGCAGGTTGCCGGGCAGTGGAGAGACTTGAGCTTACGGCCTGCACCTCGGCCATTCTCACATTCATCGAGGACAGTTTGAGGAACACGTCGCCTCAGAAACCTGACCGCTAAGGTCACTGCGAACACGTCGTCCAGTTGTCCGACAATCGGAATAAAATTCGGAATCAATTGAATCGGACTGACGACATATAAGAACGCGCATCCAACAACCATCTTGGCGTGCCACGGAACCTCAGGATGCACAAGTGCTCGTCGGATAATGCGAAATTGTTTAAGGAAGTGCCTGATCGGCTCACGTAGAGGATTGGAAGAGGGTGTTCGTATCTCTTCTGCCAGAGCCTCGGGAACTACCTGTTCCTCGGCGGCGTTTGTCGTCCGAACAATGCAGCGAAAGCCTATGTGGCTCATCCCCGTGTCGATCATCTGTGGCTGGCGGGCCGCGGGCCGATAACGCAGACAATAATTAGGCGCACATAAGAAGGAACCACCCTTAACTACTTTTCGCGGAATTCGGAACTGAGGCTGGCCTGGGTCATAACTCTTCTCCGGAGAATGGATGCGCGGATTACTGGCCGGTCCGCAACACGGCGTGCTTGCCTCCTCTCCGAGGTTCTGCACGTACCAGTCCGACGTCCACTCCCACACGTTCCCCGCCATATCGAACAAGCCGAAGCCATTGGGTGGAAACGAGGCCACGGGAGCGGTTCCTGAAAAGCCATCTACCAGCAGGTTTTGCCAGGGAAATTCGCCCTGCCAGGAGTTAGCCATCGCCTTCCCACCGGGAAAGTGTTCATCTCCCCATGTAAATTTTTTGCTTTCCAGCCCACCACGAGCGGCTCGCTCCCACTCGGCTTCCGTCGGCAGTTCCTTGCCTGCCCACTTCGCATAAGCCTCGGCATCCTCGTAGGCGACGTGCACAACCGGATGCCGTTCCATGCCTTCGATCGAACTGTCCGGTCCAAACGGACGGCGCCAACTCGTCGCGGGAACCCACGTCCACCAGTGGGTGTAGTTGTGCAAGTCCACCGGTCCATCTGTCTTCCGAAAGACCAATGCACCTGGAACAAGATTTTCAGCTGGAGCCCCGGGATAGTCCTTGGGATTCAGCGGCCGTTCAGCGACAGTAACGTAGCCTGTCGCTGCCACGAATCGCGCAAATTGTTCGTTCGTTACGACGTGCCGGTCCATCCAGAAACCGTCAAGGTCTACCGCATGAACGGGTCGCTCCTCAGGATAGAAGTCTTCCGAGCCCATCAGGAAGCTGCCGGCCGGAATCCACACCATATCTGGATCAGGCTGAACCTGAGCCTGCGTTTCCCTGGACACCCTGTCGCTCATCTCGGACCTCAGTACGTGTCGTCTTAATCGAAGGGCGATACACCGAGAAGGGCCCGCCTTGCCGCCATGCTACTCCAGTGCCGTTGCTGTACGCCTGTCACAAATGCCAGTCCTGATGCGGTTGCTATACAACCTCACCTGGTGCGCCTCCTGCCGCACCTGCTGACGAAATCCTATCTGGGACCCGACGGAGCGTTCGAATTCGCAGTAAAGGGTTGCGTAGCCGATGCCGGCGGCGGAGGCGCAGTTGACGAGGGCACCGGCTTACCTGTCACCGTGTTCGGCTCCATAATCTCGACCCGGGTTCGATCAGGATCATACAAATTAACCTGGCGCTTTCCGTTCACTCCCGTATGGATGGTCAGCGTCTCGCCATAGATCTTGTAGTAAGGCCTCGATTCCAGTTCTGCGACCGACTTCTCGATGTCCGGCACGACCAGCGAGAGATGGTTCTTCGTTCCCCACCAGTTGCTCGTGTCAGAAAGCGAGTGATAGAGCATCAACTCCACATAATCCTCGCCATCGGGAACCTTCATGTTGATCCAGCTCAGCTCCTTCGGATTCGCTCCGCCTCGCCAGGTTTCCGTGAAGCCAAGCATCTTGTAAAAGTCTTCCGTCCTCTCCGCGTCTGCCACCACATAACCAACGTGGTAGATGCGCGGAGAGATCCGCGTTGCGGGCATGAACTTCCCTGCCGCCTGCATCTCTTTGCCCGTCGGCAGCCGCTGCACGAATTCAATCAGCAGGCCATTCGGATCTCTGATCTCAAATGCGTAGTCACCCACCTTGGTCCTCGTCCCATTCCCCGGCTTAACGTCGTAGCCCTTCGACCGCAGAAATGCGCGCATCTTCTCGATGTCGTCCACCGTGAAGCACAGATGGCTCATCATGTTGTGCGGCGTCGTGGGCGCCTCGTTGAAGAGCTCGACGTGCTGCAGATCGTTGATCTTGATGAAGGCGATCCGCACCTCGTTACTGTCCTTCTTCGGAAGCGTGTACGCCTCGTCGTAGCCCAGCAAGTCATGCCAGAAGGCGACAGCCTTCGGCAGGTCGGAGACAAAATAGCCGACGTGAGAGATCCCTGTAATGCGCGGCCGCTCCACTTGCTGCGAGCGCCCGGCGATCGTGATGAAACTGCAGAGCGCAAGCAGCGCCGTAGCACACAGCCGATGAAGCAAAGTAGGTGTCTTCGAGTCCATCCATTGCCCTTTCATACAGTTCAGACCAGTTTCCAATCTAACTCCCTGGTACACCACTGTTGACGAATCTGTCAGGAATCAGGACGCTCACGACACGCCGAGAGGTCCGCCCGCATAAACAGGACGGCTCCATACTCTGAATAATTCGGATTGGACTCCGCGGAGGTCGGCCTCCTGACGTGTCGCGTTTTACGGCGCCTGCTGCGGCAAACTGTTCGCCATCTGCCGCGCCACGCGGTCCATGCTCGGCTGCGTAATCCGGATGAGCCCATACCGCGGGCTGTCCATATCCATCGTCATCCCCAACGCCCCAGACAGAACGATAGGGAGCGTCGCCTGCAACGCCCACGACCTCGCTCTCACATCGAGTCCCACCAGCAGCGTCGCCGCAAACCCGACGAACAACAGCATCCACCACGCCTCCGCTGGAATCCGATTCTCATTCGCCGCCGTCCGCTCTTCCGACACATCAATGCTGTCATTCAGTTTGCTCAGAAACAGCGAAGTCGTGACGTCCTTATGACCCGCAGCGTAATCGCTTGCCACAGCCCACATGCGCGCCTGCAGATCGGAAGATCGCTTCAGACTATCCTCAATCGCTGCTCGATCCTGACCAGCAGAAAGAAATCTCAAGCGCTGCTGCACATATTGCCGCAGCAGACTCTGCTCCTCGCTGCGCGTGGGTTCGGTGAGCAGTGAGGTCCGCAGCCACGTCGTCCCGATCGCGTTCGCCTCCGTCAGGACCAGGGTCTTCCTCGTGTCGTAGCGGCTTACCGCCATCGAAAAGGTAAACCCTATCAGCAGACCGAACAGCGTCAGCAGCGCTCCCTCAAGCACCGTGATGATCTTGCTTTCGCGCTCGATGATTTCCAGGCGACTCTCACGAATGCGCGTCCCAAGCACCATTCCCACCAAAAGCAGAAGAACCGACAAAAGAACGAATACGAGCGGACGCATGTCCATCCCTGCACCTCACACGATGCGGCCGGGCATCGAGCAGGCCTGCACGCCCGTCTCCAGGCGAACCCCCGCTAACCCTCAGCCTTATGGCGAAGCAGGGTCAAAGCTACTGTCAGAAATAACAGGAAGTCCCGGCATCGCCCAACCGAACTGCCGGAAGCCGCGACTACTGCGAACGAACAAGCACCGCTGTGTTCTTATCGCCCGCTTGTGTGTAGGTGGCGATAACGTGATAGCCCTTGTGCGGCTCGTAGCCTCTGCCGCTCGATACGTTGACGCCGGAATCCAGAACCATGTGGTCCGTCAGCGTGACCGCTTGGGATTTCCCCGCATCGTCTTTCACCGTCATCGTGCGGTCGTGCTTGTCGAAGCTCACCACTGTTCCTTCAATCTTCAGGAACGGCCCCGCGCCCAGGTCCTTCACCGCCACAGCCGTTCGATCGTTCCCGTAACCGTAGTAGTAGACGACGACGTAATTCCCAACATGCTGGAAGTCGCTCGCATTCACCGAGTCCGACTGCAGGGCCTTATCGAAATCCAGCGTCACCTTCGCCTTCGTCGGCAGCTTGAACTGGCTCGTGTCGCCGTTGTCCACTGTCACATCCATCGTCTTCGAGTCAGGATTGACCGCCTTCACCATGCCGCTCATCGCATGGACCACCATCTGCGCGCCCGCGCTCACGCAGAACATCGCCGCCGCAACCATCACCGTTGCAAAACTAAGCTTCCGTTTCATGAGAACTCTCCCCTCCTGCAGAAGGTTCGCGAAGCTCCCGCCCGCCGACATCCGCAGCAGCCTGGAGCGTCGTTGTATCGGTGTCCGACATAATACACCGTCCGAGGCATCTTGCAACAGATCTTTTGAGATTGATGTCACTCTACCCCTCGCTTGCGTGATCGTCCAACTGGCCTTTGTGCTCCACCATTTCAGCCCCTGCCGGAAAATACATCATCTTTTCACAAACTCTGCGTTCACTTATCCAGCGGAGGACAACGCCAACATGCCGATCGAAGTTCAGGAACTGGACGAATTGCAGAGCACCTACAAAGCAGCCGTCGAAGAGTGGATCGCCGCGATTCGCCACGAAGAGGCGCTCGCGTCCGTAGATCACTCGGTAGCCCAGGTCGATCAATGGGAACTTGCGGGCGATGCTGAGGATGAGGCGAGGCAGAAAGCCAAGGCTGCGAAGAAAGCCTACGAAGATGGCCTCCGGGAGAAGTTCTTTAATTTTTGATCGCTCGCGCGCACTCGCCGTCCGGCACGCAGATGCGGACTACTGAGAAGCCCGCACCACCTTCACAATCTCGCCGTCGGGCGCGCTCCACGCCGCCGCGCCCACGTGCGTCAGCTTCCCGCTCGCATCATCCCAGCGCAGGTGCGTGATCTCGCTCTTCCCCTGCTCGTACGCGTAGCTCTTCCCATCGTCGTTGTAGAGCGTAAACTCCCCATTCGCTCCCGGATAAACTCTCACCTCTGCGATCGCCTGCGTCTCCTCCGTGTTCAGCACCGGCGCCCCCATCGGCACAATCGATCCCGCCCGCACGAAGATAGGAATCGTATCGATCGGCGCACTCACACGCAGCCGTTGTCCGCCGTGCACGCGCTCATTCGTCCAGAAGTTGTACCAGTCCGCCCCAGCCGGCAGATAAACCTCGCGGCTTGTGCTTCCCTGCTCCGTCACCGGAGCTACAAGCAGCGCCGGCCCGAACATATACTCGTCGCCGATATCCGCCACATTCGGATCGCTGCCGAAGTCCATAAACAATCCGCGCATGAACGGCGCGCCTGTCTCATGCGAACTCCATCCCAGCGAATAGAGGTACGGCATCAGTTGATAGCGCAGCCTCAGATACTTCTCTAAGATCGGCTCCGCCTGCTTTCCGTAGCTCCAGACCTCGTTCTCCTTGCGGCTTCCATGCGCGCGCATCGTCGGCTGAAACGTCCCGTACTCAAACCACCGCACATACAGCTCCGCATAGTCCTCATAGTTCCCGACGTTCTCCTTCGCATCGCTTGCATCAATCAACACCGGCCGCTCCGCCTTATGCGAGCCCGGCAGATACTGCCATCCACCAATGTCCGTGCTCCAGTACGGCATCCCCGACGCCACGAAATCCAACCCTGTCGGCACCTGCCTCTTCAGCGTGTCCCACATCGGCGAAATATCCGACGACCAGAAGATCGCCCCGTTATGCTGCGCGCCCAGGTACGCATCTCGCGCCAGAATCAGCGCCCTGCGATCCGGCAGGTCTGTGCGAAATCCGTCATAGATCGCCTTCGTATGAAAGTACGGATACACATTGAAGTACTCCGTCCCCGGCCCAATATGTAGATAGCTTCCATTCGGCGGCAGGTCCGGCTCCGTCTCATCCGCCCAGAAACTGTCGAACCCCTTCGACACAAAGTTCTCGTTGATCCGCGCCCAGTACCACTTCGCCGCATCCGGATTCGTCGTATCAATGTCCGAGCCCGCGCGATCGTATGGCAATCCATTCGTCGGCGTTCCATCGGCCAGATGCTCAAACCATCCATTCTTCAGCAACGTGTCGTAGTAGCGGCTCTCCGGCACGAAGCGCGGCCACACGCTGATCATCGAATGAAACCCCATCCGGTGCAGCTCGTCGTTCATCGCCTTCGGGTCCGGCCAGTAGCGAGGATCCATATCCATCTGGCCCATCTTCGTAAAGTAGAACCAGTCCACCACCATCACATCCGCAGGCAGCTTCCGCTCCCGATACCCTCGCGCCACATCCAGCAGTTCCTTCTGCGATGTGTATCTCTGCTTGCACTGGATGTACCCATACGCCGACTTCGGCAGCATCGGCACGCTGCCCGTCAGCAGCCTGTAGCCCTCATACAACTCGTCGTAGGTGTCGCCCACAATCACAAAGAACGACACCCGCTGCCCCACCTGCGACGTCCACTTCGTCTGCTCGTTGAAGGCAAAATCAACCCGCGTCTTCGACGGGTTGTCCCACACAATCGCGTATCCCTTGTTCGTCACGACAAATGGAACGCACACGCTCTGCCCCGCCGCCGCATCGTAATCATGCGCGCACTCGACAGACCTGCCGCGCAGATCCAGCTCCCCCTGCTGATTCTGTCCCAGCCCGTAATAGTGCTCATCGCTCGGCGCCGCAAACGTCGCACCCACGCGATAGAACGGATCATCTCCCGCCCTGCGGTCGTAAAGAATCTGCGAGTCGCCGTCCTTATGGTTCGGCACACTCATCTCCCATCCATTCATGCGCAGCACTTGCCTGCCATCCGCACGCTGAATCTCTAACCCGAATCCCGGCGTCGACCCGTTGAAGTACTTCGCGATATCCGCGTTTGTGCCCGTCGGCACCCAATGGTGATACGCCCCCACCTTCACCACCATCTCTGCCGAGCGATACTCATCACCCGCATCCGAGCTCGCATGCGTCCACCCGCTCGCCGCCGGCTCCGCAAGAATCCCCACGCCCGGTCCCTTCAGCGCATAGGGCTTCTCCAGACTTAGCGTCACGCGCACAATCCCCGGCGCATAGCCTTCCAGCACCACCGTCGCGTTATCCCGCGTCAGCTCCACCCGCTGCGCGCATGCTCCCCACCAGCAACCCACCATCAAAAGCAGCCATGCAATCGAGCGCAAACAGGTCGGCCTCCACCGGCACACCCACCCTACACCACTTGCCCGCGTGCTTACTCCACCGGCAGCTTCGCCTTGTACCCGTCTCTCGAAATCACCGAGTACTTCACCGCCTTGCCCTTCTCATCCTGCATCTTCAGCGGCTTGCCTTCCTGGTCCACCAGGTACACCTTCACCTTGCGATACGACCCATCGTTCTTCTGGTTCGTCGGCCGGTACGTCAGCACATACTGGTTGCGGATCGACTCATTGATCTGCCCGAACACCTCCGGCAGCGCTCCCTGGAACACCGGCTCGAACCACATTCCGCCCGTCATCTCCGCGAACGTGCGCATCTCGTTATCGGCCTGCAGGTAGTCCATGTGCCGCGAGGCCGCGCCCATTCCGCCGCCTCCCGCGCCCGCCATCTCGCGAATCATCCCACCCGTGCTGATCGTGAAGATCGTCACATTCGGCGTCGCCTTGATCTTCGCCAGCATCTTGTCCAGCGTGATCTTCGACATCGTGTCCCGTCCGCTCGAGATCAGGATGATGTACTTCCGCCCTTCAATACGGGTCAGCCGGTCCAGCATCTCGTACAGCGCGTCAAACTCGTTCGTCTCGCTGAACCCCGGAATCATCAGGCTCTGCAGAGCCTCCGCGATCGTCGCCTGGTTGTTCGTAAAGTCGCACAGGATATGCGTGCGCATGTCATACGTCGCCACCGCGATGTAGTCCTCCGGCTGCAGCGTCCGGAAGAACGCCACCGCCGCGTTCTGCATATCGTTGATGAACCAGTAGGAGTTCGCCGCGAACTCCAGCAGCATCACCGCAGTAATCGGCGTCTTCGCCATGCGGATCGACGTCACCCGCTGCTCCACGCCGTCTTCTGTTATCAGAAAATTGTCGGCCTTCAGCCCCGGAACAAACTGGTGCGTCTTGTCCAGCAGCACATCCACATCCAGGTTCACAATCGGCACATCCACCCGCATCGAAAACGTCTCGTTGTTCGGGTTCGTCACCTTCTCTTCCGCAGGAGCCGGCGGCGGCGCCTCATCCGTATTCTTCTTCGGCAGCACAATGCCATTGCTGCCCGTGTCCGGTCCGCTGCTGTCATCCGTCGTCGTCGGAGCAGGCTTCTGCTGCGGTGTAGCGGGTTGTTGCTGCGCCGGAGCACTCGCCGGCGCGCTCTGTGCCGCACCCGCACCACTCCACCCGCCGCCAGACTCACCGCCAGACCGACCGCACACACCCAAACGTTCTTCATGCCCGCTGCTCCAACACCCTCTCGGGGACCCGGCTTGTTTGTTCTTCTTTTGTACGCCAGGTATGCCCTCTTAGACGAGTCGCGCATCCTCTCGCCTACAGACACAGATTTCGATATCCTGCGCAGTCGAAGGACAAACGCACGAAGGGCCGCCGGGGGGTGCCAGCGGCCCATTCGCGTACAACTCGCGCCTCCTATCAAGGGAAGCGATCGGTGGGGGATCGTCCCGACCAGAGGCGCGTTTTGATTATCACACATCCCGCCTCCCCCGCCAAAGCCGCTAAATGCCTCGCCCCGCACAGGAACCGCCCCTGAAAACTTCTGCACACTCCCCTCTGGTATAAGCTTTCAGACACTCGGCTAAGAGTTGTCATCGGATTGTCTTCGGAGAAGTGTCTGCCATGTCAGAGATCCAGGGATTCGCAGCCCACGCCGCCGGAGCCCAACTACTTCCCTTCCGCTACTCTCCCGGAGATCTCGGCCCCTACGACGTCGAGGTCCGCGTCGCCCACTGCGGCGTCTGCCACTCCGACATCCACCTCATCGACAACGACTGGGGCATCAGCCGCTACCCTCTCATCCCCGGCCACGAGATCATCGGCACCGTCACCGCCGTCGGCTCCAACGTCCACGGCCCAACCGTCGGCCAGCGCGTCGGCGTCGGCTGGCAGGCAGACTCCTGCGGCATCTGCGAGTGGTGCCGCTCCGGCGAAGAGCATCTCTGCCCCAAGGCCCAGCCCACCTGCGTCGGCCGCCACGGCGGCTTCGCCTCTGCGGTCCGCGTCAACAGCCGCTTCGCCATCCCCGTCCCCGACGGCCTCGACCCCGTCGCCTCCGCTCCTCTTCTCTGCGGAGGCGTCACCGTCTACACTCCGCTCCGCAACCACGGCGCTCGCCCCGCCTCGCGCATCGGAGTCATCGGCATCGGCGGCCTCGGCCACCTCGCCATCCAGTTCGCGCGAGCTTTTGGAAGCGAGGTCACCGCCTTCTCCTCCTCCAAAGACAAGGAAGCCGAAGCCCTCACGCTCGGCGCGCACGCCTTCGTCAACACCCGCGAGACCTCCTCGGTCAAAAAGCTCGCCCGCTCCTTCGACCTCATCCTCTCCACCGTCTCCGGCGACCAGGACCTCCACCACTTCGTCGAAGCCCTTCGCCCCAAGGGCACGCTCGTCATCCTCGGCGCGGGCCCCTCACCGCTTCAAATCCCCGGCGCCTCGCTCATCGGCGGCGAGCTCTCCGTCGCCGGCTCCAACATCGGCAGCCCCCGCGACATCCGCGAGATGCTCGAAGTCGCCGCCCGCCACAACATCAAGGCCGTCACCGAGCGCTTCCCCATGAAGGACGCCAACACCGCCGTCTCCCGCGTCAAGAAAAACCAGGTCCGCTACCGCGCCGTCCTCACCCCCTAACGCCATGGTGAAACCATGCTCGAGACTTGCAGCTCACGAATCATCAACGAGACTCAGCAGTGACCAGGTGCAACGCTCGAATATGTCCGTTCCAGATCAACAACAAGACTTTGACGCTCGGGCGAACTTCTAGGTATCCCGAGCCTTTATGCTCGGGCGCTTCTAGGTAAGCCAAGGCTTTAGCCTTGGCCCTCCCGCTACGGCGGGAGAGTGGGGCTTTAGCCCCTGGGGTAAGCTTTCTTTGGCCCGAGCTACGCACACGACCTGCGCCCATGCATCTTCTTCCTCTTGCTCGTCTGCACTCGTCCCTGCCCTCCACGCGTCACGGAAGAATGCACTTATTTCGGCGATGAAAGCTCTCCAACGTATCTCATGGCTGCACGTCGAAAAGTTCTCCGTCCTGCAGCGCCGCCGTCTGTCAAACTGCATCGCTGCAGTGGGGATCGAGCGCAGATGCTCGATTCGCCGGTGTTGTTATCTCAAAATGCGAAAAACCTTTCTTGCACGTACTGCCTGCCAGCCTGTCTCAAGGAGCGCTACACCGAAGAGGATGCGAGCTCATGTGCCGTATAGAGAATCGTCGGGCCGAAGGACACGAACACATATAGCTCGAAGCCGCGATGCTGCGAGATCGATATCGCCTGCAGACTACGCTGGCTCATCGAAAAGTGCGCAGGATCAGCCGTCTGCCCGCAAGTTTCAGCTGCATCGCAACAATAACTCCTCTCGAGACTGCGATATGTCCTCGCACCCCGCGCTTGGCCACACCGCATCGTGACTCTCACGCGTCTACGCTGACCTCCTAAACAGCTATTCCTGGCAAGGACCGCGCTGCACTCATCCAGAATGAAAAAGATTGGCTGGCAATGGTTCCGCGCAAGTGCGGCATCACCAGCTCTCCAGCTTCCGACCCCTCCATCAATTGCGCCCGAAACGAATTTGAGCTCCGTTTCACGAACCTCGATGACTGCCAACCCATGGAAGCGAACCACCAAGGCGACATCGTTCCCTGCATCCTCGACTCCTCGAAATCCTGGAGGAGGACGCCGGATCTAAGCCCGCATGTTAGGTAAACGGAGGCTGGTAGCTCAGGGCCTCAGCCTTGGGGCTCCTCGGGTGCCCCTTCTTCGCGCAAAGCAAGGGGCTTTAGCGCGCCATGGGGTATGCCTTTTCTCGTCTCGCAGATCGACCCCATATCCACTACACTTCCACGCATGCGCTTGACCTTCCTTCTCGCGCTTCTCCCGACACTCGCCCTCGCCCAATCCCCACCGAATAACTCAGCCCTTGATTTTCCATCCATCACCGGATTGCACAGGTGTACTCTGCTCTCGACCCGATGAAGGACCGCTCCTCGTTCGCATTCTTTCTCCTCAAGACCACAAAGCTGGTCCTCATCCCGGTCGCTCTCCTGGACGTACTGTTCTTCGGCATAAGCGCTCTGCAGCACGGCCTCTTCGCCGCGTGGCATGAGATCAAGCAGCTTTTGATTCCGGAGATTGGTCTGTGGCTTGCCGTCGCTTTCGCAATGTTTCTGGATCGTCGAGTCAATCGTGGATTCACTGCCGTGCAGGATGAAATCGAAGAACTGAAGGAACGGGTCAGCCGCCTCGAAACCCACGTCGACAACTGAACCCGTCCCCGCACAGCACCCACGCATCCATCAGGCCGCCACCGCTCGCGGCGCAAACTTCCTCTTGTAATACGCCGTCGTCATCACGATCGCTGGCACTCCAATCGCCAGCGGCATCACCCAGAACCACAGGTGCTGCCCGAAGATCAGCGGCAGAGTCACCACGCTGAACGCCGTCCACGCCGCAATATAGCTGCCGATAAACCCTTGCAGATGCCTGTACCACCAGAACATCTTCTCCTGCGGCTTCCGCACAAAGCTCCACATCTGCCCGCCTGCGGCCCGCATCCCCACAATCCCGAACGCCACCGCCACATAGCTCATGTGCTGCACCATCGCCGGCCGCACAATCGCCAGCGCCGCCAACGCAAAACATGCAACGAACGTGATCACCCCCGCGATCCAGTCCACCGGCCGCGCCTCGCCCCCGCGCGCCAGGTCCTTCAGCCGCAGCACCCGGTACCCCGAAAACGCCAGGTAAAAGCTGAAGATCGCCACCAGCGCCAGGAACAGCACCGGCCGGTACAGCGCCATCGGAAGCGCCGTCACCGCCACCACGCCCATCGCCCACAGGTACACCATGCCCCAGCGCTTATGTTGCTTTCCGCCCTTCGCCGTCGCCAGCGCCACCGGAGCCAGCAGAAACGCCGCGCCGCCCGCCGCAATATGAACCGCCAGCAGCCCCTTCATCCAAACCGGATCGCCCGCCATCGCCGCCTCCTTCAGTTCAGATCAACCCCGCCCGGATTTAGCCGCGGGCTTTAGCCCGCTGAACCCATTGCCCCCACAAGAACCGGGGCTTCAGCCTCGTCCCGCTCATCCTCCAGCCGCTCCAGCTCCGTCAACGTTTCCTCGCTCCATCGCAACAAGGCATCCGCCGTCAGCAGCCCCTGTCGCAGCGTCAGCATGTAATACGGCAGCCCGGGATTCCCCTTCTGCGCCTCCCGCAACACCCGCTCCACGGTCCGGTACCTCTCCAGATCCGCAACCACCTTCTCCCGGAACTCACGCACATGCCGCACCAGGCTTCCGCGCGGCGCATTGACCCCCGAGAACACCTTCAGCAGCAGCTCATTCCGCATCACCTGCCGCTCGCACGGCAGCCCCAGCCACTCTTCAAGCCGCGCGCGTCCGGCGTCGGTCAGCGCGTAGACCTTACTCTCACGCCGGCCCGCCTCCGTCGCCTCCGTGCAAACCACTAGCCCGCCCTTCTCCATACGCCGCAGCGCCGGATAGATCTGCCCAAAGCTCTCCTGCCAGAAGTTCCCAATTGTTCGCGCGATGGTCAGCCGCAACTGATATCCCGACATCGGCCGCAAGCTCAGCATTACCAGCAACGACTCGACCGTTGTGGTTCTCTCGCGCTGCCGCACACTCTGCGGAACATCCAGGGAACCGTCCGGTTGCATCGGCGCACATAGCATGGCTCTATCAGATACCTCTGCCAGATATAAATGTCAAGCAGGAGCGGCGCCCTGTAAGCTGGTGGCCGCCGCTGCTCTTGACACCACCCTCTATAATGGAAGTAGGAGCATTTCCGCCCGGCCCAGCCCCGGGCGTTCCGGCTTAACTAGCCAAGTTATTTGCCATCAAGACTTTGCAAGAGGCTGCCGGGCGAACCACAATAGAATCAGGACTTTGCCCGAAGCTGTCCAAGTTAGGTCCACCCCTAACCCATTTCCGCTGAAGACTTTGCGCAAAATTGCCGGGGGGAGGGGGTCACCGCTATCCTGACCTCAAATGCGATTTGAGCTCTTCATCGCGGCCCGTTATCTCCGAGCGAGACGCCGTCAGGCAAGCGCCCGCGGCCACGCTGTCGCCGGGCTGGTAACGGTAATCTCCGCCCTCGGCATCGCCGCCGGAGTCGCCGCGCTCATCATCGCCCTGGCCATCACCAACGGCATGCGCCGAGACCTCCAGCAGCGCCTCGTCGGCGCCCTCGCCCACGTAGAGCTCATGCGCACCGCCGGCGACGGCATCCGCGACTGGCGCCCGCTCCTCCAGCACCTCTCCACCGAGCCGCACGTCGCCGCCGCCGCCCCCGGCCTCTACGGCCAGGTCCTCATCTCTCGCGGCGCCCGCTCCGGCGGCGCCCTCATCAAGGGCATCCTCCCCCACGACGAGCTCCGCGTCGGCAACCTCCTCCAGACGGTCCACCAGGGCTCCTACACCGACCTCGCCCCCACCACAAACCCAGGCCCGGTGCCCCCACCCATCGTCCTCGGCAACGAACTCGCCCTCACCCTGGGTGCCGGGGTCGGCGACACGGTCCTCGTCACCAGCCCGCAGGGAGAACTAACCCCCGTCGGCCTGGTCCCGCGCTACGAAAGATTTCGCGTCGCGGGAATTTTCAACTCCGGCTTCTACCAGTACGACTCGGCGTATGCGTTCATGCGGCTTGCCGACGCGCAGCACCTGTTCTCCGAGCCCGACCTCGTGTCGGTTCTCAGCTTCCGCCTCGACGACCTCTACCAGGCCCCCGATGTGGCCAAGGAGTTAGAGGAGTACGCCGGCCCCGGCTACCAGGCCACCACCTGGATCGATCAAAATCGCGAGCTGTTTCGCGCGCTGAAGCTTGAGCAGGTCGTGACGTTCATCATCCTCGCGCTCATCGTCGTCATCGCCGCGCTGAACATTCTCATTGCGCTCACCATGATGGTGATGGAGAAGTCGCGGGACATCGCCGTACTGATGAGCTTCGGTGTGTCGAGCGCTCAGGTGCGTCGCATCTTCCTCTTCGAGGGGCTGCTCATCTCGGTCATCGGTAGCGTGCTCGGGCTAATCCTTGGTTACACCGGCAGCTTGCTCGGCGCTCACTATCGGTTCATCGCGCTCGATCCCAAGTGTCTACTCGATCAGCTATCTTCCGTTCGCTCCAAGCATCAGCGATGGGTTGATTGTTCTTGGAGTCTCACTTGGGTTATCGCTTCTCGCGACACTATATCCGTCGCACTCTGCGGCGAGCATTCTGCCCGCAGAGGCGTTGCGGTACGAGTAGGAAGTATCCTTGAAGTAGAGGTCTTCGATGCCGCGTCTTCCCTATCCCAAGCTCGCGCCTGAAGCGTACAAGTCCCTGCAAGCGCTCGGTCACTACCTGCGCACCGCGACATCGCTCGACGCCGTGTTGATTGGGCTGATCGATCTGCGGGCATCGCAGCTGAATCGGTGCGGGTTCTGCATTGGCATGCACTCGCATGAGCTGAAGCACGCGAATGAACCTGATTCGCGCATCAATGCCGTGGCGAACTGGCGCGACTCGGATGCGTTTACTCCGCGGGAGCGTGCGGCACTGGCCTGGACGGAAGAGATCACCAATATCCAGGATGGTCATGCGTCGGATGAAGCGTATGCGGCCGTGAGCGAGTACTTCAAGGACAAGGACCTGGTCGATCTGACCTTTGCGATTGCAACCATCAACGCTTGGAACCGCCTGGCCATCGCCTTCCGCGCGGAGTGGAACCCGTCGCTTCGTCCGGGCACTTCACCCACGAAAGAGGAGCCGGCGGCAACCGCTGCTGCAACCTCATGAAGAGCTGCGACGAGCTGCTGTGCGCGGTCGCGCTGACGAAGACCTATCCGTCGGTCGCGCCCGGCGTGCCGGACCTCGAGCTCTTTCGCGATCTCAACCTGCATGTGACCGAGGGTGAGATGGTTGCGATCGTCGGCGAGTCGGGCTCGGGAAAGAGCACGCTGCTTCATCTGCTGGCGGCCTTGGATTGCCCGACGGCAGGCGAGGTCTGGTGCGGGTTTACGCATGTGACGGGGCTCTCGAAGGCGGAGGCATCCCACTTCCGTAACCGCGAGATTGGGTACGTCTGGCAGTTCCACTATCTGCTGCCGGAGTTTTCGGCGCTCGAGAACGTCGCACTGCCGTTGCTGGCGCGCGGAGTTCCGCGCGAAGAAGCGATGCAGCAGGCAGCGACCTGGCTCGACCGTGTTGGGCTGAAGTCGCGTGCGCCGAACCGCTCCGGTGAGTTGTCGGGCGGTGAGCAGCAGCGGGTGTCGATTGCGCGCGCGCTTGTGGCGCAACCCAAGGTGTTGCTTGCAGATGAGCCGACGGGCGATCTCGACGGAGCGACCGCAGATCGCGTCTTCGTGTTGCTGCAACAGCTGCATCGCGAGCACGGCCTGACGAGCGTGATCGTCACGCACAACATGGAATTTGCGCGGCGCTGCGACCGTGTCTTGCGCCTTGGTGAAGGCCGACTTGTGTCGGCTTAGATGCCATTTGCATCCGTTTTCCCACAAAAGCGTCCAACTTAAGGCTCCTTGTACGTTAGTGGAGTGGCACTGGACCACACTCTTCCAGCTACACTAGGGGCACTTAATCCTGGCTGCCTCACGGCATTCAGTTCCTTTGCGCCGCAGAACAACGCGGCGTCGGCCATGGTTCAGAGGCGCTCCGGCGTTTGCCCGCACCGGAGTGTAGTTCGAAGGGGGAGCATGTTCGAACGCTATACAGAAAAAGCGCGGCGCGTGATTTTCTTCGCGCGCTACGAGGCAAGCCAGTTCGGCTCGCCGTACATTGAAACAGAACATCTCCTACTGGGCCTGCTGCGCGAAGACAAAGCACTTACCAACCGCTTCCTTCGCTCGCATGCCTCGGTTGAATCCATTCGTAAACAGATCGAGCAGCACACGACCGTTCGCGAGAAGGTCTCGACGTCTGTCGATCTACCACTGTCCAACGAGTGCAAGCACGTGCTCGCCTACGCGGCCGAAGAGGCCGAGCGGTTGAGCCACAAGCACATCGGAACTGAACATCTTCTTCTTGGCCTTTTGCGCGAAGAGAAGTGCTTCGCCGCTGAAATTCTCATGGAGCGCGGGCTGCGTCTGCCGGCGATCCGCGAGGAGCTGCAGCGCACGACACAGGAGAAGCCTGCCGCAGCGAGCGGCAAACAACAGCGCCAGCAGCAGGAGCAGTCGATGCTGGCCGAGTTTTCTCGTGACCTGACGCAGGCCGCGAGCGAGCAGTCGCTCGATCCTCTGGTCGGTCGTGATCATGAGGTCGAGCGCGTCATCCAGATTTTGTGCCGCCGGACGAAGAACAATCCGGTGCTGATCGGCGAGCCGGGCGTTGGTAAGACCGCGATCGTCGAAGGGCTGGCGCAGAAGATTGCTGATGGCGAAGTGCCGAGCTTCCTCGCAGACAAGCGCGTGCTGTCGCTCGATCTTTCACTGATCGTCGCAGGAACAAAGTATCGCGGCCAGTTTGAGGAGCGGTTGAAGACGATCATGAAGGAGTTGATGGAGTCGCAGAACTCCATCGTCTTCATCGACGAACTGCACACGCTGGTTGGCGCAGGTTCGGCGGAAGGCTCGCTGGATGCAGCGAACATCCTGAAGCCGGCGCTGAGCCGCGGCGAGATCCAGTGCATCGGAGCGACGACACCGGCAGAGTATCGCAAGTCTATCGAGAAGGACCGCTCGCTGGAGCGGCGCTTCCAGGCCGTGAAGGTCCCTCCGCCGAATGAAGAGGACGCGATCAAGATCATCATGGGCATCAAGGAGCGCTATGAGAAGTTTCACGCCGTCAGTTACACAGACGACGCGATCACCTTCTCGGTCGCGCACTCGAACCGCTATATTCCGGACCGCTTCCTGCCGGATAAGGCGATTGACCTGATCGACGAGGCGGGAGCGCGCGTGAAGCTGCGGCAGACGACGCTGCCCGAAGAGCTGACCGAGGTTCAGAAGCGCATCAAGTTCATCGTGCACCGCATGGAGAACGCGATTGCGAACCACGAATTCGAGAAGGCGCGGTTCTACTCGGACGAGGAGCGCAAGGAGCGCGACAACCTGCGTGCGCTTCGCGACAAGTATCACCTCGATGAGTCGAGCTCGGGCATTGTGACGCGCGAGGACATTGAGGATGTGGTCTCGCGGTGGACCGGCGTTCCGATTACCTCGATCAAGGAAGAGGAGACGCAGAAGCTGCTGCGCGTGGAGGAAGAGCTGCACAAGCGGGTGATCGCGCAGGACAAGGCGATCTCGGCGCTGGCGCGGTCGATCCGCCGCTCGCGTGCGGGCCTCAAGAATCCGAACCGGCCGATTGGATCGTTCCTGTTCCTGGGACCGACGGGCGTCGGTAAGACGGAGGTCGCGAGGACGCTGGCGCAGTTCCTGTTCGGCAGCGAGAAGTCGCTTATCCGCTTCGACATGTCGGAGTTCATGGAGAAGCACTCGGTGTCGAAGCTGATTGGCTCGCCTCCGGGCTACGTGGGCTACGAGGAGGGCGGTCAGCTGACGGAGCGCGTGAAGCGTTCGCCGTATTCGGTAGTGCTGCTCGACGAGATCGAGAAGGCGCATCCGGACGTCTTCAACCTGCTGCTGCAGGTGTTTGAAGACGGACAGCTAACGGACGGGCTCGGCAACACGGTCGACTTCAAGAACACGATCCTGATCATGACCTCGAACATCGGGGCCAAGCACCTGATGAAGCGCGAGGGGTTGGGCTTCCAGTCGTCGAAGGACGAGGTTGTGCTCGAGAAGATGCAGGAGATGGTAATGTCCGAGGTCAAGCGGACGTTCAATCCTGAATTCCTGAATCGACTGGATGAGGTTATCGTCTTTACTTCGCTGGGTGACAACGAGTTGATGCAGATTCTGGAGCTGTTGGTCCAGCAGCTGAACGTCAACCTGGTGCACAAGGCGATCACGATCAGCGTGCAGGACGATGCCAAGCGCTGGATCCTGGAGAAGACACTCGTCGACCGCAATTACGGGGCACGTCCACTGCGCCGCGCTCTGCAGCGGTTCATCGAAGACCCCTTGTCGGAGGCGCTGATCGCAGGGCAGATTGCAGAACGGCCGGCGTTTCTCGAGGTGTATCTCGAGAACAACCTGCTGTTCTATCGTCCAGTCTCGGCGGAAGGCGAGGAGAAGCTGGCAGGGCTTGCGCTGTCGGCGGTCTAGTTCGCTGTACTCACAAACGCAAAGAAGCGCGCCGATGTGGCGCGCTTCTTTCGCTTAACCTCCGACAGACTTACATCATCTTTCCGACGGCCTTGTTCGCAGTCTTCATGTAGCCGGTCGCGGTGTCGACCGCGCTTCCGAGCGGGCCTTTGGTGGAGTTGATGAGCTTCTGGGCTTCCTTGGTGAGACGTTCGGCTTGTTCCTTAAGGTAGTCGCCGGCGTCTTGTAGATTGTCGCTGAGATCCTCGGCGGTGCGACGCAACTTGCGGCGGGTCATGGCGCCGGATTGTGGCGCGCAGAGAATCGCGGCGGTGCCGCCCACCAAAGCTCCCAACCCAAACGCAATCCAAAACGTGCTCTGTCGCATGTAGAACCTCCCTCTCATCTTGGTTGGATTCGCGGGAGCCGCATGAGGTTGGACTGACGAAGGTTATCCGTCGAGGCCGGAAAGCTCCCGGGCGCGCATGAAGATGCGAAGGAGCATCGCGCGGTTGAGCCTGCCGGTGTTCGTGTTGCGAAGCGACGGATGGTAGCTGCCAAGGAGCGTGATGCCGTTGGGGAGCTCGTACTGGGCGCCGTGCCCGAAGACGAAGGGGGAGCGGCGCTCGATGACGCCGGCGCGGACGAGGTGCGCGAGGTAGCCGTCCCAGGCGACCTTGCCGAGGCCGACGACGACTCTGACCTTGGGGAGGAGAGCGATCTCGTCGGCGAGATGCGGAGCGCAGGTGCGGATCTCTTCGGGTGTGGGCTTGTCACCGGGCGGGGCGCAGTGGACGACAGCGCTGATCCAGATGCCGCGGAGACGGAGGCCGTCCTTGATGTGGGTGGCGTTCGGCTGGCTGGCGAAGCCGGCGTCGTGGAGGACGGGATACAGGAAGTAGCCGGAGCCGTCGCCGGTGAAGATGCGGCCGGTGCGGTTGCCGCCATGAGCTCCGGGGGCCAGGCCGAGGGTCAGGACGCGGGCTTTGGGGTCGCCGAAGCCGGGCACGGGACGGGCCCAGTAGGTCTGGTCGATGTAGGCACGGCGCTTACGCTCGCCGATTCCCTTGCAGTATTCGCGAAGTCTAGGGCAGCGCTCACATGCGGCGATTCGTTCATGGAGCGCTGTGAGAGTGGGCGGTGCCGGCGGGATGGACTTCATGACCCGAACCGTATCTGATACCCGTCTAAGCAATAGCAACCCCTGAAGACGATACTATCGTTGAGGCGCCGGTCCGTGTGCGGCGCTGGAGAACAGGCAAGAAATGAACTTTGGAAATCGGCAGACTAGCGACATAGAAGCACCCTCGCCTCTGAGCCGATTCTCCAAGTCGGGGTACATGACGCCGACCCTCGTGGCGATTCTCTGTGCGATTCTGTTGGCCGCCGCCCATGAGCGCGGCCACGGTAACTATCACAAAATACGAGAACGAGTAATCCCGGTGACTCCTGAGCCGAATATGGAGACGGGCCCGGGAGGACAGTCAGCCGTCACCCTGCGGCGCTCGCCGAGCGCGGTAAGCGGAGAGCCGGAATTTCTGTCGGCGATGCTGCTTCCCGGGCGCGGCATGAACTCTGCTTCAGATCACAGCAAGTGTCCCCGGCAAGGGCGAGGTGCCGATTCTGCTGTCGCCGTCGCTGTCCGATGCGTCGAGGGTTCTAACGGGCGCAGGGGAGGACGCGGACGGAAACGTGAGCACAACATTTGGCGCGGCGATCCTGGCGCCCTGGGCGGGCCGGCTGACGGGAGCGCCGACCTCGAGCTCGTCGACGCTGGAGAGCGTGTGGGAGGGGGCGCGGATCTCCTTTCCGCCGGCGCATCCCGGCGGCACGATCTCGACGATGGGACTGATGCTGGACAGACCGGCAGACAACATCAGTACGGACACGATTCCAGATGGACAGGCGGTTACCGCGGTATACCACGCGGGCTCCTTTTCCGGCTCATGGCCCTCGATGATGGAGATTACGGTACGAACGGAGCTGGCGGAGCGCACGCTCGACCTGACGGTGACGGAGCAGAATACAGGGCAGGTTGCGACACCCGCGGGCGTGGGGTGGCATCCGGTCTTCGCGCTGGCGGGCGATCGCGCGGATGTCCGGATCGTCATTCCATCGATCACGAAGGTTGATATCGATCGCCGGACGAACCTGCCCTCTGGCAAGACAGTGTCCACTGGCGGGACGACGGCGGACCTTATCCGTGCTCGGGGAACTCGGCTGGATGACGTGAGCTTCAACGACACCTACACGAATCTGCAGAGCGGCTTGCTGGGCGATGGGCCGATTGCGGAGATTCGTGATCCGGTAGCCGGATACGGGTTGCGCCTGATTCCGCTGACCGCGAGTATCAAGTTCATGCGCGTGGAGGCTCCGGCCGGCGAACGCTGGATTTCGATCGAACCGGACACGAACGTGGACGACCCATTCGGGCACGAGTGGCCCAACCCGGATGATACGGGCATTGTGAGCCTGCAACCGGGCGAAAGCCTGCAGTGGCATGTTCGCCTGGAGATATTCTCGCTGGCGACCCCGCCGCTGCCTCCAACGGCGAACAATCCTACCCCGACGATTACAAACTCCGGATCCGCGAATTCCGGGACGCCGCACTAGCTCACAGTTTGACCCTCGGCGGCGCGTACTCGTATCCTTGCTAAGGACCAGAGAAGCTGCGACTGGCGCGAGCTCTCGCGCATCGGAGATATCAGGAATTCCGCACAGCAGCGACCGCGTAACTTTACCAGGCTACCGCCAAATTCTTTTTCACTGAGAGACAATTTTGAGCCCCACTGAGACGACCAAAGAAGAGACGTTTTCCGCCACGCCCGAAGCCGTGGCCGCCGAGGCGCAGCACGATCATGACCACGACCATTCAGGCCATGACCACCATCACCACGAGCCTGCCCCGACCCTGAACCCCGACCTGACGCGTTCGATCGAAGTCGAGGCGCCCGCCGCCGACGTCGACAAAGCCTTTCGCCAGGTGACGCGCCGGTACGCGAAGATGGCGCGCATTCCCGGCTTCCGTGCCGGCAAGGTGCCCGAGTCGCTGATCAAGTCGCGTTTCGCCAAAGAGGTGCGGCAGGAGGTTCTGGAGTCGCTGGTGTCGGACAAGTTCCGCCATGCGCTCGAGGAGCAGAAGCTGAATCCTGTTTCGCAGCCGCAGGTCTCGGAGCTCCAGCTGTTCGAGGGCCAGCCGCTGAAGTTCAAGGCGACCTTTGAGGTGCTGCCGGAGATCAACATCGACGGCTATGACGCGATCGCGGTTCAGAAGCCGGATGCCGCGCTGACCGACGAGGAGTACCAGGCGGAGCTGGATGCAGTGCTCGATCACCACGCGACAGTGGAGCCGGTGGAAGAGGATCGTCCGCTGGCCGATGGCGACTGGGCGGAGATCAGCTTCAAGGGCAACGTGCAGGACCTTGCCCAGACCGTGACCGAAGAGGGCGTGGAGAACAAGACCCAGCAGCCGGAGTTGACCGGCGAGGACGCGCTGATCGAGATCGGCGGCAAGCACACAGTGCAGGCGTTCACCGATGTATTGCGCGGAGCAAAGGTGGGCCAGGAGCTGACGTTTGAGGCGAGCTATCCGCCGGAGTTCGGCGATGCGCGGCTCGCAGGCAAGACCGTGAACTACGACGTGACCGTGAAGGCCATCAAGAAGAAGAACTATCCGGAGCGCGATGAGGAGTTCGCGAAACAGCTCGGAAACTACGAGAGCTGGGACGACTTTGAGACGAAGCTGCGCGAGCGTGTTGCGTCGCGCAAGAAGAGCTCACTCGAGGTCCAGGCTCGCGACAAGATGCTCGATGATCTCAGTGCGAAGTTCGAGTTCCCTATTCCCGAGACGTTTGTGCAGCAGCAGATTGATGCGCGGCTGGAGCGTGGACTGCGCGCGCTGGCGCAGCAGGGCATGACGGCGGATGCAATGCGTCAGCTCGACTTCGGCCGCCTGCGCGCGGTGCAGCGCGACCAGGCGATCAACGAGGTGAAGACTTCCCTGCTGCTCGACAGGATTGCCGAGCGCGAGAATGTCACGATCTCGGATGAGGACATGGAGCGCGAGTTGCTGATGCTGTCGATCCAGCAGCGTGAGCCACTTGAGAGCCTGCGCAAGCGGCTGGCGGACGATGGTTCGCTGAACCGGCTTCGCGAGCAGTTGCGGCGCGAGAAGACCGGAGCGATGCTCTTCGAGAAACTTGCTGCTTAGATTGACAACCCATCCCACCTTCACGGTCTAGATCGACGCGAAGGTGGGTTGCCCACCCGGCTCACCACTCCGCAAATCCTCAACGCGTGGCTGTATTCTGAGCCTGCAGCACAAGAAAGAGAGAGCTATGGGACTCATACCGATGGTGCTCGAGCAGACGAGCCGGGGCGAACGCTCCTACGACATCTACAGCCGTCTGCTGCGCGACAACATCATCTTCCTCGGCACACCGATCGACGACAACGTCGCGAACCTGATCATCGCGCAGCTCCTCTTCCTCTCAGGCGAGGACCCTGAGAAGGACATTCAGCTTTACATCAATTCGCCGGGTGGATCGATCTCGGCGGGTCTCGCAATCTACGACACGATGCAGTACATCAAGAACGATGTGGTGACCTTCTGCATCGGGCAGGCGGCGTCCATGGGCGCGTTCCTGTTGATGGCCGGCAAGAAGGGCAAGCGGTTCACACTGCCGAACTCGCGCATCCTGATTCATCAGCCGTCGATGGGCGGGCTGCAGGGCCAGGCCACGGACATCGACATTCACGCGCGCGAAATTCTGCGTATCCGCGAGCTGACGAACAAGCTGATGGCGCTGAACACCGGTCAGCCGCTCGAACGCATTGAGCGCGACGTGGAACGCGACTTCATCATGACGCCGCAGCAGGCGAAGGAGTACGGCATCATCGACGACATCATCGACCGGCCGCGCACTTAGGCGGGTTGGGCAGGAGTAGTGAAGGGCGTCGGCTTCGGCCGGCGCTTTTCACTTGTAGCGTGCTTCTATGAATCGCAACGCACAGTTCTCAAAGGCGCACAAAGTCGCGTAAGTTATCCAGCGCACATAGGTAATGAGGCTGTGCCGCCTCGGCTCGGCCTTGTGACCCTTTACCATACGGTGCTGCCACGTACCGTGTTCGGCACCCGTACTCAAGTAACCTCCCTATGGCACGGACGTGACGTTTGCATGGCCGTCTCCGGTGTAGACTGGGGATGTTGGTATCGAGTGTCCGCGCTCTCCCCGGCGGCGGTGCTCTAAGGAGCTGCTCTCGCATATGAAGACCTCACGGGGCTCGGACGATTCACTTCGCTGCTCGTTCTGCCATAAATCCCAGGATGCTGTGGCGAAGCTTATCTCATCGCCTTCCGACTATCCGCGTGCCTATATCTGCGATGAGTGCGTGGGAGTCTGCAATTCCATTCTGGAAGACGACAAGAGCGAGGCGCAGCCCGGGACGGCTCCGGCGCACCTGCCCAAGCCCGCTGAGGTAAAGGCGTTCCTGGACGAGTACATCATCGGTCAGGACACCACGAAGAAGAAGCTGGCGGTCGCGGTCTACAACCACTACAAGCGCATCCAGATGAACCGGTCGCGCACCAACGATGTCGAGCTCGCGAAGTCGAACATCCTGCTGGTGGGACCAACGGGTTCAGGCAAGACGCTGATGGCGCAGACGCTGGCAAAGATGCTGGATGTGCCGTTTGCAATCGTCGACGCAACAACGCTGACCGAGGCCGGTTACGTCGGCGAGGACGTCGAGAACATCATCCTGAAGCTGCTGCAGGCCGCCGACGGAGACGTAGCGCGCGCGCAGAGCGGCATCATCTACATCGACGAGATTGACAAGATCGGCCGCAAGGACGAGAACCCCTCGATTACCCGTGACGTCTCCGGCGAGGGCGTCCAGCAGGCGCTTGCTGAAGCTGCTCGAAGGCACGGTAGCGAATGTTCCGCCGCAGGGCGGCCGCAAGCACCCGCACCAGGAGTTCACGGTCGTCGACACGACGAACATTCTCTTTATCTGCGGTGGCGCGTTTGTCGGGCTGGAGAAGATCATCGCCCGCCGTATTGGTAAGAAGGCGCTGGGCTTCAAGGCGATCTCCGATGGCGATCCGAACGGAGCCGAGGTGACGCCGATTCGCGCGCAGCGCGACACGGAGCTTCTGCGCAAGGCGGAGCCACAGGACCTGCTCAAGTACGGGCTGATCCCCGAGTTCATCGGCCGTCTGCCGGTGCTGGGCATCCTGGACGAGCTGGACGAGGCTGCCCTGATCGACATCCTGACGCGTCCTCGGAATGCGATTCTGAAGCAGTACGCGAAGCTGTTTGAGTATGAGGGCGTGAAGGTTACGTGGACCGACGAGGCTGCCCGGGCGATTGCTCGTGACGCGCTGCAACGCAAGGTGGGCGCGCGCGGCCTGCGCATGATCCTCGAGGAGCTGATGCTGGACTTGATGTACCACGTGCCCGGCAACAAGAAGGTCAAGGAGCTGATCATCACCGACGAGATGGTTCGCAATCGGGATATCACGATACCGGTGGTGCTCGAAAAAGCTGGCTAAGACATTGGTAGAACGACGTTCTGAACGGACGGCCTGCGGGTCGTCCGTTTTGGTTCCTGAGGCGAACCGAAACTCCCGGCTTTCGGTCGTGTCTCCAGATTTGTACCACTCTTTGCACATCCCGAATAACTGCGACTGCTATGCCATAGACAGTGACCCTAAAGCGCGTACAATTCCCCCCAAAGACTGACCCGCATCGTTTGTGTGGGAAACACGTCTAATTCGGGAGAACCATGAATCAAGACGACAAAGACATACTGAACGGTACCCAACGCAAGCTCCCGATGATGCCCATCCGCGAGATGGTGATCTTCCCGCACATGATGGCGCCCTTCGTGGTCGGCCGCGAGTCGTCTGTTCGGGCGCTGGAAGAGGCCTTGAACGGAGACCGCAAGATCTTTCTGGCAACTCAGCACGACGCGTCGGTAGATGAGCCGACTGCGGATGACATCTATAACGTCGGCACCATCGGCAACATCGTGCAGTCGGTGCGTATGCCCGACGGAAATATCAAGGTATTGGTGGAAGGCGTTGAGCGCGCCCGCGCCACCGAGGTAAACGACGACGACGGATTCTTCGTCGCGACGGTTCGGACCTCGCGTGCGGAGCTGCAGCCAACGCCGCAGACGGAGCAACTCGTTGCCCGGGTGCACCAGCTCTTCGAGCAATACTCGAAGCTGCAGCAGTCACTGAACCAGGAGACGGCAGCGGCGCTTCGCACGGATGAGCCGGCGAAGCTTGCTGACGTGATTGCAGCGAACATGCCGCTCTCCATCGAGGAGAAGCAGCAGATCCTCGAGGTCTTCGACCCTGAAGTGCGGCTCTCGCGCATCGCCGACACGCTGGACATCGCGATCGAGAAGCTGAACGTCGACCGCACGATTCAGTCGCGCGTGAAGCGCCAGATGGAACGCGCGCAGAAAGAGTACTACCTCAACGAGAAGATCAAGGCGATCCAGAAGGAGCTGGGTCGCGGCGAGAAGTCGGAGTTCGATGAACTGAAGAAGCGCATCGAAGACGCTGGTATGCCGGCCGAGGTCAAGGAGAAGGCGGTCCAGGAGCTGAAGAAGCTCGAGGCAATGCCGCCGATGTCCGCTGAGTCGACCGTCTCGCGCAACTATCTCGACTGGCTGCTCGCAGTGCCTTGGAAGAAGCGCTCCAAAGAGATTCGCTCCATCGACAACGCCGAGAAGGTACTCAACGAGGATCACTATGGCCTCGAGAAGATCAAGGAACGCATCCTCGAGTTCCTCGCTGTACGCCAACTCGTGAAGAATCCCAAGGGATCGATTCTCTGCTTCGTTGGGCCTCCGGGCGTCGGCAAGACGTCGCTGGGTATGTCGATTGCCAAGGCAACGGGGCGCAAGTTCGTACGGCTCTCGCTCGGTGGCATTCGCGATGAGGCGGAGATTCGCGGCCACCGCCGCACGTACATCGGTGCCCTGCCCGGCCAGATCATTCAGTCGATGAAGAAGGCCGGAACGAAGAATCCGGTCATCATGCTCGACGAGATCGACAAGATGGCGTCGGACTTCCGCGGCGATCCGGCTTCGGCTCTGCTCGAGGTGCTCGACCCCGAGCAGAACAACACCTTCCAGGATCACTATCTCGATGTGGAGTACGACCTGTCGCAGGTGCTCTTCGTGGCGACAGCGAATGTGCTGCACACGATTCCGGGGCCGCTGCAGGACCGCATGGAGATTCTGCGGCTGACCGGCTACACGGAGCTCGAGAAGCTGGAAATTGCGCGCCAGTATCTCGTCCGCAAGCAGCGCGAGGCGACGGGACTCACCGAAGAGCAGGTCAGCTTCAACGACGATGCTCTGCGCGAGATCATCCGCCACTACACGCGCGAGAGCGGCGTCCGCAACCTGGAGCGCGAGATTGGCAACGTCTGCCGCAAGGTGACGCGGCGCGTGGTCAGGGACTCGGCACACGTTGAGAAGGTGACATCCGCAACGCTCGAAGATTTGCTCGGGGTTGCGAAGTTCCGCGACTCGCAGGTGCATGAGAAGAACGAGATTGGCCTTGTTACAGGACTTGCCTGGACGGAGATGGGCGGCTCGATCCTCCAGACCGAAGTGCAGGTGCTGGATGGCAAGGGCAAGCTGACGGCTACAGGTCAGTTAGGCGATGTCATGCAGGAGTCCGCGCAGGCGGCGCTCACCTACATCCGCTCGCGCTCGCACCACCTCGGGCTGCCGCGCGACTTCTACCGCAACATTGACGTTCACATCCACGTGCCCGAGGGCGCCATCCCGAAGGATGGGCCGTCGGCGGGTATCACGCTGGCGACTGCACTCGCCTCGGCGCTGACGAAGATTGAGGTTCGGCGCGACGTGGCGATGACCGGTGAGATTACGTTGCGCGGCAAGGTGCTGCCGATTGGCGGGCTGAAGGAGAAGCTGCTGGCGGCGCACCGCGCGGGCATCTTCGAGGCAGTTCTGCCAGCGGAGAACAAGCGCGACCTCGCCGACCTTCCCGACCTGATCAAGAACTCGATGAAGCTGAACTGGGTCGAGACGATGGATGAGGTGCTGGAGATTGCGCTCGCCGCGAAGCTTCCGCGACTCACCGAAGAGACGCCGGAGGCACTTGCAGCCAAGGCTCCGCTCCCGCCACCAGTGCAGGAGCCGGCCCGCAACGTTCCCCGTCAGTAACCCGTAGCCCGAACTCAACGACGGCTGCAGCCTTATGGTTGCAGCCGTTGTCGCTTGCAATCGCGTTCAGGCCTTCCTGCCGGTGAAGAAGTGGGCTATCAGGGAAATGAGCGCGAGAATGAGCACAATGTGAATAGCAAAGCTGGTGACGTGAACGGCGAAGAACAGAACCACCCAAAGAATCGCCAGAATAGCCGCGACTGCAAGAAGCATCTTGACCCTCTTTCATGGACAGGTTGGCCGGATGATTTCCCGGCACGTGCCGTTCCATGAGAGACCTCTGCGGGCTTTCGCGTTGCTCCGCATCCTGCGGCAACTCTTCTGACAGAACGAGATAACGGATAGATGCCGTTCCAGCATCTATCTGCCGCAGAGAGTTGATAGAACTCCACCTTGGAGGCATGACTTGATTCTTCTCATCATTATTCTGCTGGTACTGATGTTTGCGTCCTTCCCTGCCTATCCTTACTCGCGCGGCTGGGGCTACTATCCGTCGGGCGGCCTGGGGACAATCCTGCTGATCGTTATCATCCTGTGGCTGCTGCACGTGATTTAGCGCCGCATCGCTTCCGCTCGGGGCCAATTTGAGTACGATGGAAGGGCGCGCTTCGGCTCGCCCTTCCTTTATGCCCGCTCCATTGACCACCGCACCTTCAAGCCTTCGTCTTAGTGAACTCGCTCCGGGTCTCGTGCAGTCGGAGATCCGGGCCATGACCGTCGCCTGTGCCGACGTGGGCGGCATCAACCTGGCACAGGGCGTGTGCGATACGGATCCGCCGCATCCCGTCGTCGAGGCGGCCGTCCAGGCGATTCGCGACGGCTACAACATCTACGTGCGACTGGATGGCATCGCCGTGCTGCGGGAGGCGATCGCGCAGAAGCTGGCGTCGTTCAACGGCATCGAGGCGGACCCGAACGCCAATGTGCTGGTGACCAGCGGGGCTACCGGAGCGCTGCATGCCGCGTTGATGGCTGTGCTCGACCCGGGCGATGAGTGCATCGTGTTCGAGCCGTTCTACGGCTATCACACAGCATCGCTGAATGCTTTGCGTGTGAAGCCGGCTATCGTTCCTCTCGCTGCGCCTGAATGGACGCTTGACTTGGATCGGCTGCGGGCGGCGATTACACCGCGCACGCGTGGGATGATCCTGAACACGCCGGCGAATCCTTCCGGGAAGGTCTTCGACCGTACCGAGCTTGAGGCGATTGCCGAGCTTGCGATCGAACACGATCTGTTCGTCTTTACGGATGAGATCTACGAGTACTTCCTTTACGACGGCGAGAGTCATATCTCGATTGCGACCTTGCCTGGAATGGCGGAGCGCACGATCACACTCTCGGGATTTTCAAAGACATTCTCGGTGACGGGCTGGCGGCTCGGGTATCTCACCGCGTCCGAACGGTGGATTCCGGCGATTGGGTATTTCCACGATCTGCTCTACGTGTGCGCGCCTTCGCCGCTGCAGCATGGCGCTGCCGCGGGACTTCTGGAGCTTCCGCAGAGCTTCTACCATGAGCTCTCGGTGGAGTATCAGGCGAAGCGGGATGCCTTCTGCGCGGCGCTGGCTCGTGCGGGACTGACACCGTCGATTCCCACGGGAGCGTATTACGTGCTCGCGGATGCTTCACGGATTCCGGGAGCGAACAGCAGAGCGAAGGCTCGGCAGTTGCTCGCCGATACGGGACTTGCGGCTGTGGCGGGATCGGCGTTCTTCGGCGCTGATCAGAATGGGCGGAATCGCGGCGAGCATCTGCTGCGCTTCTGCTTTGCGAAGAAGGATGCGGATCTGGCTGAGGCGTGCCGGCGACTGGATGCCTACCAGCGCTGAGATGGGGGGTACCCCTCCCTGTTCGTCGAGGCGAATCTTTGTTTTGAATGGGTTACGAGAGGGATGTGGCAGCTCTGTCGAGCCGACGCTCACTGGCAGGTCAGCGTTACGGCCTGCGTAACGGGGGCATCAGTGCCCAGGGTGAAGCTCGCAGTCAGGGTGACCGGTCCGCTTGTTGCACCCGTGCAGGTGACGAGTCCGTTGGTAGAGACGTCGGACGAGCTGTCGATGGAGATATCTTTGGGGTCCGGGTTGGTCCAGGCGGGTGTCGCGAGCATGACCCACGTCGGCACAGCGCACCCCAGCGATGCGGTTGGAGAGACGAGCGCCTGGAACTTCACCTGATTGGCGGGTGCGGCCTGGGTATGATCGGCCGTGGCGCTGGTTGGAGTGATGTTCATCGCCAAACCGTTTGTGCATAGTTGACCTGTACTTCCGCTGACGGCACAGCCGGTAAGCAGGAGAGAGCTACCGAAGAAGCTCAGCACAGGCGCGATTCTCATCACGAAAGACGATACGACCGCACCAGAGGGCGGTCAACCGCATTCGAGCCCGGACCGAAGCTAGCAGCCTTCGAAGACCGACTCGTCGTAAGGCAGCGTAAGGAATCTGCGCTGGCCGCAGCGGCCGCCGGCGATGGAGGGGATGAGCATGACCTCGTCGCCGTCTTCGAACTGGTGGGTGTCGCCGCCAAGGAAGCGGATGTCCTCGTCGTTGATATACACGTTGATGAACTTGCGGAGGTTGCCGCTGTCGTCCTTGACGTTCTGGGCGAGCGCGGGGAATTTCGCGTCGAACTCTGCGAGCAGGCCGGGGAGATTTTTCGCCTCGCTGGCGAAGGATTTTTGTCCGTCGGTGTGGCGGGCGAGGGCTGTGGGGAGGGTGACTTTTACGCTCAACGGGCACCTCCCGCCAACGCAAAGTCTTCCTCGGCGGCGGCGCTCACGTTTGCGAGCGAGCCGTCGACCTCGCGGAGGTAGGCGTCGAACTCGGCGAGCCGCGGCTTGACGGCGCGCTCCTGATGGAAGCGGCCCGCGAGGGCGTCGGTGGTCTTGAGGCCGTTGCCGGTGATGCAGACGACCGTCAGCTCGTCGGCGCCAATGCGGCCCTGGGCGATGAGCTTGGCGGTGACGGCGGTGGTGACGCCGCCGGCGGTTTCGGTGAAGATGCCTTCGGTCTCGGCGAGCTCCTGGATGCCGGCGACGACTTCGACGTCGGAGACATCCTCGGCGTAGCCGCCTGTAGCGTGGATCATCTTCGCTGCAAGCGGGCCGTCAGCGGGGTTGCCGATGGCGAGCGAGCGCGCGATGGTGAGCGGACGCTGCGGCTCGACTTCGTTGCGGCCATTCTTCACGGCCGTGCTGATGGGCGAGCAACCGGTCGCCTGCGCGCCGAAGAACTTCACCGGCTTGGCTTCGACGAGGCCGAGCGCGACGAGCTCGTCGAAGGCCTTCTTGATCTTGCGGATGAGCGATCCGCCGGCCATCGGGCAGACGACGTTGTCAGGCAGACGCCAGCCGAGCTGCTCGGCGATCTCGTAGCCGACGGTCTTCGAGCCCTCGGCGTAGTAGGGGCGGAGGTTCACGTTGACGAAGCCCCAGTTGTACTCGTCGGCGATGAGCGTGCAGAGGCGGTTGACGTGGTCGTAGTTGCCGTCGATGCGCACGAGGCGCGCGCCGTAGACCTGCGTGTTGAGAATCTTTGCGGGCTCGAGATCCGCCGGGACGAGGATGCAGGCCTTGAGGCCGAGACGCGATGCCTGGGCGGCAACGCTATTGGCGAGGTTGCCGGTCGAGGAGCAGCCGACGACGTCGAACCCGAAGGCCTGCGCGTTGGCGAGCGCGATCGAGACGACGCGGTCCTTGAAGCTGAGCGTGGGAAAGCAGACGGAGTCGTTCTTGACGTAGAGATTGCGGGAGCCGATGCGCTCGCCGAGGCGCTTTGCCTTGACGAGCGGCGTGAAGCCTACGGGAAGATCGGGCTCGAAGCCGGCGGGAATGGGCAGCAGCGCCTTGTAACGCCAGATGTTCGCGGGGCCGGCTGCGACGCTCTCGCGCGTGAAGCGGCCACGGACGGATTCGAGGTCGTAGTGCACCTCGAGGGGAGCGAGGCAATCATCGCAGGCCGACTGAGGCCGGTTGCCGTAGCTCTTGCCGCACTCGTTGCAGCGCAGCTCGTAAACGGTACAGGAAGACTCCACAACGCTCATAACCACTCCCGGTGGACTTATGAGGGGTGTTACGGCTGAGACGTTTCTCTTTTCGTTGGGTAACCGCCGCGTACGGTCTAGGGAAGGTGAAACGCGGAATGCAGGAAAAACAACCTGCTATACCGAATCTCATGTTCCCTGGTTATCCAGGAGAGAGTTGACACCGGTACGCCTTTGTTCTGTCCGGTTGTCGTGGCGTCTCAGGGCTCGTCCCTCAGCCACTCTGCATGAAATTCGACCCGCCTTGCGGCGGATGGAATATTTAGTTTGTAGCACAAGATGCGGGCCGTGGCAAATCCACAGGTTACTGCTGCGGCAACTCGGGCATGATAGCGGTCACACCGTCCGCGAAGGCAGCGGGGTCAAACTCGGTGCGGACGATCTCGTCGGGGCAGTCGGTGAGGCTGGCGACGCGCCAGTTGCAGACGAAGGCGACGAGCTGTTCAGGCTGAGCCGTTTTGATCTCTGCGCAGACGTGCTCTGCACCTTCGATGCCCTGCTCGCCTTCGACGTCGATCAACACGAGATCATAGTCCCGGGCCCAGAACATGGAGAGACCTGCGTCGTAGGTCAGTGCGGAATCCACCTCCAAGCCCTTGAGGCGCAGGACGCGATCGCGGAGGGGGCGGATGGTGTCGCGAGTGCAAATGTGAAGCACGACGCGGGTAGATGATGGCTGCACGAGTTTCCTATCTTGCATTTGCGTGCTTGTGCCCCCTACGTGCTTGTTGCCCCTTAGAGGCTCTTGAGGGCGGAGAGATGCCTTGATGTTGTCACCCGGTACATCGATTGTCAACGAGTGAAGTCCCCAGGGCAGCCGCTCTTGACAACGGTGCTCTCGAAGGAGCCATCTAACGAGTCGTACTACGGAGTTTGTGATGAAACTCCTCCGAATCATCTGCCGCGCAATGCTCGGGGTCTTCACGGTCGACTGCTACTGGCTCTGGTAATCGGCGCAGAGCCTTACTCCGCCGGGTCGTAGTTGAGATTCTGTCCGAGCCAGCGTTCAACTTCTGCAATAGTCATTCCCTTGCGAGTCGCGTAGTCGGCGACCTGGTCGCGGCCGATCTTGCCGAGCGAGAAGTAGCGCGACTGCGGATGAGCGAGGTAGAGGCCGCTGACGCTGGAGCCAGGCCACATGGCGAAGGACTCTGTGATCTTGATGCCTGTCCTGGCTTCGACATCGAGCAGGCGCCAGATGGTTCCCTTCTCTGTGTGGTCGGGGCAGGCTGGGTATCCGGGCGCGGGGCGGATGCCGCGATAGGTTTCCTGAATGAGCTGTTCGGGCGTGAGGTTCTCGGAGCGGCCGTAACCCCAGGCGTCGCGAACCTGCTTGTGCAGGTACTCGGCGAAGGCTTCGGCGAGGCGGTCGGCGAGTGCTTCGGCCATGATCGCGTTGTAGTCGTCGTTGTCGGCCTTGAAGCGCGCGGTCAGGTCGGGAAGGCCGATTCCAGTGGTGACGGCGAATGCGCCGATGGAGTCGCGGAGGCCGGTCTCCTTGGGCGCAATGAAGTCTACGAGAGAGCGGCACGGCTCGTTGCCTTCGCGATTGGCTTGCTGGCGCAGGAAGTGGAATCGCTC
Organism: uncultured Acidobacteriaceae bacterium; assembly: GCA_963729675.1. Classification (GTDB taxonomy): domain Bacteria; phylum Acidobacteriota; class Terriglobia; order Terriglobales; family Acidobacteriaceae; genus Granulicella. The sequence continues at coordinate 137,739 of CAVSOV010000003.1, read as the reverse complement.
GCAGGCGTTCGTGCGTGCGGCGTCGCAGTGCAGTTCGACATCGTCGCCGACTGCGTTGGCGTGGAAGAGTCCGTAAACGCCGCGGGCGGTGATGAGCTTCTCGGCGATGATGCGGTCGAGAAGCTTCTGCCCGTCAGTGAAGAGCTGTTGCGCCTGCTCGCCGTGTCCTTCGTGTTCGAGGATGCGCGGATAGATTCCCTTCAGGCCCCAGGCGTGGAAGAACGGCGACCAGTCGATGTATTCGCGCAGTGTGGCGAGTGGAGCGTCTTCGATGACGCGGACGCCGGTGAACTCCGGTGTAGCGATGTCCTCGGCGCGCCATTCGATGGGTGTGCGGCGGGCGCGGGCTTCCTGGATGGAGACGACGGCTTGTTTTGGGGCGGCGTGGCGCTTGCGAAGGGCTTCGTACTCGGCGCGATGCTGGGCTTCGAAGTCTGTGCGCTGGTCGTCGCTCAGCAGACTTGAGGTCACGGGCACGGCGCGGCTCGCGTCGAGGATGTGCACGACGGGCTCGGAGTAGTGCGGAGCGATTTTGATGGCGGTGTGGGCGCGGCTGGTGGTTGCTCCGCCGATGAGCAGCGGAACTTTGAAGTGCTGGCGCTCCATCTCGCGGGCGACGTGCACCATCTCGTCGAGCGAGGGCGTGATGAGGCCGCTGAGGCCGATGATGTCGGCGCGGACTTCTTTGGCGCGCTCGAGAATTTTTTCTGCGGGAACCATCACGCCGAGGTCGATGACCTCGTAGTTGTTGCAGGCGAGGACGACGCCGACGATGTTCTTGCCGATGTCGTGGACGTCGCCCTTGACGGTTGCGAGGATGATCTTGCCCTGCGCTTTCACTTCGTGGCCGGCTGCAAGCATTGCGGCTTTCTCGGCTTCCATGAAGGGCGTGAGGTAGGCGACGGCCTTCTTCATCACGCGCGCCGACTTCACGACTTGCGGGAGGAACATCTTGCCCGCGCCGAAGAGGTCGCCGACGACGCTCATGCCGGCCATCAGAGGGCCTTCGATGACGGCCAGGGGGCGGCCGAGTTTTTGGCGGGCTTCTTCGGCGTCGGCCTCGATGTAGGTGTCGATTCCCTTCACCAGCGCGTGCGTCATGCGCTCTTCAACAGTGCCGTTGCGCCACTCTTCGGTCTTCTTCTCGGCGGCGCCTTCACCTGTGCTTGACGCTTTGAGCTTTTCGCCGAAGTCGACGAGGCGTTCGGTTGCGTCGGGCCGGCGGTTGAGGAGGACGTCTTCGACGAGCGTCTTCAGCTCCGGGTCGATCTCCTCGTAGACCTCGAGCATGCCGGCGTTGACGATGCCCATGTCCATCCCGGCGGCAATCGCGTGATAGAGGAACGCGGCGTGCATCGCTTCGCGAACTTTGTTGTTGCCGCGGAAGCTGAAGGAGATGTTCGAGACGCCGCCGCTTACCTTGGCGTGCGGCAGATTCTCTTTGATCCAGCGCGTTGCGTTGACGAAGTCGACGGCGTAGTTGTTGTGCTCCTCCATGCCGGTGGCGACGGTGAGGATGTTGGGATCGAAGATGATGTCTGCGGGGTCGAAACCGATTTCGGTGAGGATGCGGTAGGCGCGTTCGCAGATGCGGATCTTGTCCTCGAAGGTTGCGGCCTGGCCCTGTTCGTCGAAGGCCATGACCACGACGGCAGCGCCGTACTTCAGGACGGTCTTCGCATTCTGCCTGAACTTCGCCTCGCCTTCCTTGAGCGAGATCGAGTTCACGATGCCTTTGCCCTGCAGGCACTTCAGTCCGGCTTCGATGACCTCCCACTTCGAGGAGTCGACCATGAACGGGACCTTGGCGACCTCGGGTTCGCTGGCGAGCAGTTGCAGGAAGCGCGACATCGCGGCGACGCCATCGATCATGCCTTCGTCCATGCAGATGTCGATGACGTTAGCGCCGTTCTCTACCTGCTGGCGCGCCACGCTGACGGCCTCTTCATACTTGCCCTGCTTGACGAGCGAGGCGAACTTCGGCGAGCCGGCGACGTTGGTGCGCTCGCCGATCATGATGAACACACCCTGCTGCTGCGTGAACGGCTGCGAGCCCGAGAGCCGAAGCGGGCTGAATGCCGGACTGTCCGTGTTACTCAAGCAGCCACCTCAGCTTTGACTCCCAGCGCGCGAGGCGCTTTGTGCTCCAGCGCCTTCGCGATGGCGGCAATATGTTCCGGCGTGTTGCCGCAGCATCCGCCGGCGATGTTGATGAGGCCATCCTGCGCGAACTGGCCAAGGTAGCGGCCCATGTCCTCGGGCTTCAGATCAAAGCCCGTCTCCGACAGCGGGTTCGGCAGGCCCGCGTTGGGATAGCAGGAGATGGCGACGTCGGCCTTCTCGGAGAGTTCCTCGAGGAATGGGTACATCAATTCAGGTCCGAGGGAGCAGTTCAGTCCGACGCTCAGCGGGTGAACGTGTTTCACGGCATTCCAGAATGCTTCGGTCGTCTGCGCGGAGATTAGGGTCTCGCCGCCGCGGCCGACCGCGGCCGAGATCATAACGGGAAGCTCCTTGCCATCCGCGTCGAAGACTTCGCGAATGGCGACAAGGGCCGCCTTTGCGTTCAGCGAATCGAAGATGGTTTCTACCAGCAGCAGATCGGAGCCGCCGGAGATGAGGGCGCGGACCTGTTCGGAGTACGCCTGCTTCACCTGGTCAAAGGTGACGACGCGAAAGCCCGGGTCGTCTGCGTCGGGAGAGTTCGAAAGGGAGACCGTGAGCGGCCCGATGGCGCCAGCGACAAAGCGCTGGCGCTCCCGTTTCGTTCGCTACGCGATCAGCCCATTCGCGGCACTGCCGTGCCGAGGTCTCGTTGATCTCCCAGGCGAGATCCTGGAGCATCTTGTTGTCGATGACGCGCTGATAGAACTCAGGATCTTTCCGTCCGCCGTGCTCGCGCGGGTCGTCGACGAAGAATTCGCTCTGCGTGATGCTCGTTGCGCCGAAGGTATTGGTCTCGATGATGTCGGCGCCGGCCTCGAGAAAGCGACGATGGATGTCGCCGATCATCTTCGGCTGAGTGAGTGAGAAGAGGTCGCCGTTGTTGAGCAGATCCTTCGTCGCGTTCTTGAAGCGATCGCCACGGATGTCCGACTCTTTCATGCCGTAGGTGCGGATCGTCGTCCCCATCGCTCCATCGATAATTGCGATGCGCTCGTTCAATATCTCTTCAAGAGGATGTCTCTGTGTCTTCATCTCATCTCTCCATCACATGCCCTTGTAACAAAGCATCGGCGAGCCCGCCAGGCTCGCCGCTTGCTCTGACATTGACTGTCTTCGCCCTGTTGCGCTTAAGCGAGCACCTCTGCCTCTTCCTGTGCTGAGTTAGGAAGACCCGTTGATATCGGCACCAACAGGTCTTCCTTGCGCATGACCATGGTGGTGGCGTTCAGGCTAGCAAGTTCGAATCCGTGTCCATGTGTGATCGCATCGGTCGGGCAGGCTTCTACGCAGTAGCCGCAGAAGATGCAGCGGTTGTAGTCGATGTTGTAGACCTTGGCGTAACGCTCGGCGGAGCTGATGCGCGTCTCTGCTGTGTTCTCGGCGGCCTCGATGTAGATGCAGTTGGACGGGCATGCTGCCGCGCAGAGGAAGCATGCGACGCACTTCTCCAGGCCGTTTTCATCGCGCTGGAGCTGATGCTTGCCGCGGAAGCGCTCCTGAAAGACCGCGCCGCGCAGAGGTCCCTTGCCGTCCGGATAGTTCTCCACCTCGGTCGGCTGGAAGCCTTCCCGTAACGTGATGCTCATTCCCTTGGCGATTGCGGCCGCATTACGCAGAATCGACATAGTCTCAGTATACGTCCTCCGGCTGATCAGCTTATGTTCAGCCGTTAGACCTCGTCTTCCTCACCTACGGCGACCGCGGGAACGCCGCCTTCGCGTCGCATCTTCAGGTAGCCGCGGATGAACGGCTCGAGATCGCCATCGAGCACTCGGTCAACGTCGCCAACTTCTACGCGCGTGCGGAGGTCCTTCGCCATGCGGTAGGGCTGCAGAACGTAGCTGCGAATCTGTGAACCGAAGTTGATCTCGAGCTTCGAGTCCTCAAGCTTCCTGGCCGTCGCGCGCTTCTTCTCGAGCTCGTATTCGTAGAGCCGCGAACGAAGCATCTTCATGGCCCTCTCTTTGTTCTTGTGCTGCGAGCGCTCGTTCTGGCATCCCGCCACAATCCCGGTCGGGATGTGCGTGATTCGTACGGCTGAGTCGGTGGTGTTGACGTGCTGGCCGCCTTTTCCGCCGGAACGGTAGGTGTCGATACGAAGCTCGTCGGGCTTGATGTCGATTTGAATCGAGTCATCGATCTCAGGCGAGACGAAGACGCTGGCGAAGCTGGTGTGGCGGCGCTTCGCCTGATCGAACGGAGAGATGCGCACCAGGCGGTGGACGCCGGTTTCGCCGGAGAGCAGGCCGAAGGCGTACTCGCCCGTGACGGTGAAGGTTGCGGACTTGATGCCGGCCTCATCGCCATCCTGTAGTTCGTTGATCTCGGTCTTGAAACCCTGGCGTTCGGCCCAGCGCAGGTACATGCGCATCAGCATCTCGGCCCAGTCCTGGCTCTCTGTTCCACCGGCGCCGGGATGGACCGTGACGATGGCGTTGAGCGCGTCGTTCTCCTCGGAGAGCATCGTGCGCGATTCCAGCTGGTCGACATACTCGCTGAGCGAGTCAATCTCGCGTTTCAGATCCGGCTCAACGGAGGTCTCGCCCTCGCGCAGCAGATCGAAGTAGGCCTCAATGTCTTCGGTGCGGCGCTGTAGTTCGGCATCATAGCCGAGCTGTTCCTCGAGCCGTCTACGCTCGCGCATGAGCGGTTGCGACCTGGCGGCGTCAGCCCAGATGGAAGGGTCTGCGACCTTTTCTTCTACTGCGGCTAACTCAGTCTGCAGGCGGGATGAGTCAAAGATACTCCCGCAGGTCGCGCACCTTCTCGCGGACCGGGGAGTAAGCAAATTCGAGATCGTTCAACATGAACCTAGTCTACTGTGCGGTGCCCGCATGCGCGAGCGCAGAAGGCTGATACCGATGAGCGCTGCGGTTAGAACTGCACAAATCCAGGCAATCCAGTCGCCATGGCGGGTGTAAAAGGTGATGCCGTCGATGAAGTTGAACTTTGCCAATAAAGCTCCGCGAATGTGTCGCGGCATCTGGTCGACGATGCGTCCGTGAGGATCAATCGATGCTGTTACACCGGTGTTTGTCGAGCGCAGAACCCAGCGATCGTTCTCAATCGCACGCATTCGCACCATGTCCAGGTGCTCCCATGGAGCGCTGGTGTCGCCGTACCAGCCGTCATCACTCAGGTTCACGAGAACCTGAGCACCGCGTCCTACAAACTGGCGAATTTCGTCTCCGAAGATGGATTCGTAGCAGATAAAGGCGCCGTATTTTCTGCCATGGTCCTCGAATAGAACCCGCTGTGTTCCGGGAATAAAGGAGAGATCATCGAGAAGGTGTCCTACAAAGAAAAAGAGGGGTTTGTAGGGGACATACTCGCCAAATGGGACAAGGTGAATCTTGTCATACCGTCCGCCGTAGCTTCCGTCCTCTCTGAAAAAGCTTGCTGAGTTATAGAGGCTGTAACCTCCGTCAGAATTCCGTCCCGCCAGACTTAGATCATCCGCCAGAATGGGGGTCGCAGAGCGCCGGGCAAGATGCTCCATAAAATCGCGGTAGGTTTGGTCGGAGTCAAGAAATGATGCCGGCGACTCCGGCCATACAACAAGGTTCGGAGTTCCGCCTGCCGCCTGAGGCGGAAAATCCGGATGCTGACTTAGCGCCGCGAAGGATGCCAACATTGCTTGTCTGCTCTCCTGTTGCGCGCCGCCTCCTATCGATAGATTCTCCTGCAGCAGTATGGCGGTAGCAGACGTATCGGCCGGCGGAGGTATCGGGCCCTTGAACTGCAGCCAGATCGCAGTTGCAGTGAGTACGCCGGCAAGTGATAGAAGCGACCAGGTCGTAGTTCTACGAAGCTTTGCAATTGGCGCGGCCCATAACATGTTCACTACAGCAATTACCAGGGACAATCCAAAGACGCCGGTCCACGGCGTGATTCTCACAAGTGTCAGGTTGTCGATCTGCGTGTAGCCAAGCAGGTCCCAGGGAAATCCAGTAACTCTGTCCCGGGCAAATTCGACGGCGACCCATAGCAGGGGGGAGCTAATCAGCGCGGCCGTCAGACTCCAGTTGCGTCGAATAGCTCCAAATAGTAATCCAAACAGAGCCAGATACAGTCCGAGATAGAGTGCGAACAGAATCAGAACTCCGATGGATGCGGTCTCCGAAAGGTTTCCGTAGAGGTGCATCGTCGGGTAGATCCAGTAACAATTACCGAGGTACCAGAGGATCCCGCAGAGATATCCCAGCCATGCGCTCTGCCAAATGCGAAGCGGCCTTCCCCCGCGTTGGTTTCCTGCCAATGCTGTTAGCAGCGGAACAAGACATATCCAGCAAAAGAGTCGCCGCCACGCCGGTACAGGGCCTGCGATGGGGAACGGAAGAACCTGCAACCCCGCTGAGAACAAAGAAAGTAGATATAGCTTCAGGGGGATCCGTCGCACGCACCGAGTCTACCATCCTTATGAGAAGCCTCTTTATTCGGACGGAACCTTAGCTCACAAATCGTGGAATCGAAATGGCAGGAATTGTCGAAATCCTGTAGCTTACAAAGGAGCCCGACCTAGAGATCGCTCGCATCAACGCAAGTGATTCAGCCGCTGAGAAGTCATTTCACAAAACCAAACGGACGATAGCAGCGGCCTTGTCGCTCCTTTCGCCAAAAGGACAAAGGACAAACGTATGGATGTAGGTCGCATTGTTTCGGAGATCGACGCGGAGATTGCTCGCCTTCAACAAGCGCGCGCAGCTCTAACTGCAATCGGCGCCAGCGGCACGGTGGCGCCCCGACGTGGCCGGCCCAAGGGGAGCGTGAACAAGAAAGCGGCGGCAAAGCCTCGGCGCAAGCGGAACCTCACTCCTGAGGGTCGCAAGCGCATCGCGGAGGCAATGAAGCGCCGCTGGGCAGAGCGCCGCGCCGCTACCAAGAGTTCCAGCAAGAAGGGCTAAAAGTAACTCTAGAACCCTAAAGAGAAAAGGGAGGCCATTCGTGACTCCCTTTTCTTTTCGGCTAGCTGTCGCTGACTCTTACCGGACCGCGATAACCTCGCGCATATTGTCCTTGCCGAGGAAGAATCGTGTGCTGCTGAACTCCTCCAGGAGTTTCTCGATCTGCCGGGTCTGATAGACCTGACGCACGGAGTAGTCACCCGCAGAAATCACATGCAACTGGTCGGCGTCGGTGAGCTGGTACCTGGAAAAGGCCGTCTCCGGTCCCTCGGTGCGCCCATGGAACAAGGCAAGCAATCTGCCCTGGGGCCGCAGCACAGCATGTAGCCGCTCAAAGACTGCCGGTACCAAGGCTGCGGGCAGATAGTTTGCAGTGTCCCACAGAAGAATTACGTCGAAGTCGCGCCCCGAAAAGTCCAGGCTGGACTTCACGAAGCCGTCGATGTCGTACTCTTCGCCGGCATCTGTCTGGCGCTTCCACTCCGGCTTATTCGCGTCCTGGACCACATTCGCCATGTAGACGCTGTGACCCAATGATGTGAGGAAGTTGATGTTCGCCGGTGAAGTCGTCCCAAAGTCCAGCACACGCAGGCTGTCATTCGCCTTCAAATACGCAAGGACCTCGGCCCACCCACGCGACGGTCGTACCCGGTCTGCGCTGTGCCCGCCGGCTCCCTGCGCACGATCCTTGCCAAATCTGCTGAACATCGTTCGAGCCTCGTTCTGAACGGTCGGGCGTCAACCGCACTATACCTCAAGAATATCAATGGATTCCCGTGTGGTCCTTTGACTGCGGAGGTACGTCTAATCGCTGAGTGACCAGCGCACGACCAACTATAGCTAACCTTCGACGGACATCCCTGCTCTCGCTACTGAGCATCGCGATGTTGGCATGGTGCTGGTCTGGCCCAATCGCTTACGGGCAAGCAGGCTCGGTGATCGCTCAACCTCAGACGGGGTTGCCGTCAGGCACGCCAAACTCGTGGGTCGAGGGTGCCGTTCGTAACGAGCTTGCAATTATCCAGGACGAAAGCCACCCTATGCGGTATCTCATGCGCAAGGTGGACCGAAAAGGCGACACCACGCGCGAGATCATCGAGAGCGTGCAGGGGAATGTTGCACGACTTATTCAACGGGATGGCAAACCGATCACCGCTACTGAAGATGCCGCCGAGCGCAGCCGTCTCAACGACATCCTCACGTCGCCTAACGACTTCCTGAAGCACGAGCAGCGCGACGGTGCGGGACGCACCTACGCCATACAACTGATCAAGCTGCTGCCGCAAGCGGGACTCTACACCTACACGCCGGGCCAGCCACAGCCTCCGGGCACCACTTCACCGCAGGTCGTCATCGACTTCAGACCGAATCCAGCATTTCATCCGCCGACGATGGTTGCGGAACTCCTCACCGGTCTCAAGGGCCGCGCCTGGATCGATGCCAGGACGGGAACGATGACGCGCATCGAGGGTGAGGTTGTGCGCCCGGTTAACTTCGGTTGGGGAGTTGTCGCTCGCGTCTATCCCGGCGGTCGCATGGAGTTCGAGCAGACACTTGTCGACGACAAGCGCTGGGCCTACTCGCGCCTTGATATGAATGTCACGGTGCGGGAGATCATGCTGCACACCGTCAACGAGAAGACGAAGATGAGCGCGTGGAACTTCCAGCTTCTACCCTCGCCGCTTCCCTATCAGGATGCAGTGCATGCGTTGCTCGCGCGACACGTTCCGCTCGAATAGCGGCTATACCTGCAGCCGCATCTTGCGCACCGTTACTCGCTCAATGCGCTCCCGATCGACCTCATAACCACGCCCCGGTTTGTTCCATGGCACGTCGATCTCGCCTGTCGGTCGACACGGTCACTGCGGGATCAATGATGTCCTCGCTCCAGTAGCGGGTCGACGCCGAGACATCGCCCGGCAACGAGAAGTTTGGCAATGATGACAGCGCGATGTTTTGTGCGCGTCCGATTCCGGTCTCCAGCATGCCGCCGCACCACACTGGAATTCCGTGCGCCTGCGCCACGTTGTGAATCGCAATCGCTTCAGTGAATCCGCCGACGCGTCCGACTTTGATATTAAGGATGCGTCCGCTGCCCAACTCCAGAGCCGCCTGTGCATCACGCCGATTTCGGATACACTCGTCCAGGCAAATCGCGGTCTTGATCTTTTTCTGTAACTCGCGATGAAAGTAGAAGTCGTCGTACCACAGCGGCTGTTCAATCATCAGCAGATTGAAGCGGTCCCACGTTGCAATGCGGTCCGCGTCCTCCAGTCGGTAGGCAGAGTTCGCATCGCAGCTCAGCAGGATTTTGGGCCACCGCTCGCGCACGCGCTCAAAGACCTTCTCGTCCCAACCAGGTTTGCACTTCAGCTTGACGCGCTGATAGCCTGCGGCGATTTCCGTCTCAACCTTCTCTAACTGTTCCTCGATCGATGGCTGAATTCCGATCGACACACCGCATGGAATCTTCTTTCTCGTACCGCCCAGGAGCTTCGCCAGTGGAATTCCCTGTCGCGTCGCGTCCAACTCCCACACTGCATTTTCGAGAGCAGCCTTGGCCATACGGTGACCGCGCACCTGTTCGAAGAGCAAGGGGCAATCGCTTCCGCTTTTGATCTCGGCCTTCAGTAAGCGCGGCGCCAGCTCCGTCTCGACAATGTGCCAGGCGGTATCGATCATTTCGTCGGAGAAGTAGGGGTGCTCACCGGCGACGCACTCGCCCCAGGCGCTGAGCTCTTCAGCCTCAATCTCTACCAACAGAATGCGGCGGCCGGTAGTGACGCCGAAGCTTGTCTCAAAAGGATGCGCGAGCGGCATGTTAATCTCGCGCAGTGTAATTGCCTCAATCTTCATTGACGTCCCTTCTCTGGCCTCTACTCTTGCTCTCTCGGTTCTTAGTAACTCAGCGCCTCGTCCCACATACCAAGCAAAAAGCTACCATCACCTTCGCCGTTTCGCTGATAGCCCAGTACGGAGTGTCCGCGCGCAAACGCATCTTCGAGCGCGGAAGCATTGCTGGCCTGGATGCGGTGCGCCTCGGCGCGATGCGCGTCCGAGGACTTCCATTGGTAGATCTCGGCCGGCACATTCACCTGCTCCAGCACCTCGAACTTTGGCTGCTCGCCCGCGAGTACGCTGCACACACGCTTTGAGCGCAACCACCACTCCGCGTAGACACGGTCCGTCGGCAATCCGCCCTGCAAAGGTGAACTCGAGGGCCCGTAAAAGTTCCGCTTGTAGCGTCGAACGATTGCACCCAGTCGCGCAATGTTCAGATGCGCATTCTTAATCTCCAGAGGGTCGAACGTCCATTCCATAAGCTCAAAGCCGCGCGCCAGTGCGTCCTCGCGCTGCGCCAGTTTCAGCTTCCGGCCCAGCCCAAGGTTGCGGAACTCCGGCAGCACGCCCACCATGTGCGAGTGCAGATAGGGGTGGCCGTGCCGATAGCCTGGTAGGGCCATCGCAAAGCCCGCCATCGTTCCGCCGGCGAATGCACCCATCACCTGGCCACCGATGCGCGAAGCCAGCAGAAACATTCGCCGCGGAATCATATCCGCGGGATCATAGCCCCAGACTGCGGTCTCGATCTCGACACAGAGATCAAACTCGGAAAGTTCCGTGAGTTTACGTATCTCCACCGCAGTGGTTGGCTGCAGCGCGTGTTCTTCAGTGCTTGTCAACGCTTCTCCTCGGGCGTAATTTTTTCGCTACTCTGTTTCTCACTAACCTTGGCGCGGTTCCACAACTGTTCGAGCTCGTCGGCGGACATCGCCTCCAGCCGTGCGCGGCCACCGGCGTCGCGCTCCATTGTGGCAAAGCGCTGCCGGAACTTCGCGTTCGTCTTCCGCAGGGCAAGCTCTGGATCGATCTTCAGGTGCCTCGCCAGGTTCACCGCGGTGAAGAGCAAGTCGCCGAGCTCCTCTTCCACGCGCTCGTTCTGCGCGCCACTGGTCAACTCTGCGCGCAGTTCGCGCGTTTCCTCTGCGAGCTTCTCAAATAAACCTTCGACACTCGGCCAGTCGAACCCGACCTTCGCTGCAAGTGAGCCCAGCTTTCTCGCCTCAAGCATCGCGGGCATCGACCGGGGAATGTCCTCCATCATGGCCGACGGTTGCTCGGGCTCCGACTTGGCGCTCTTCTCCTCGAGCTTGATCTGCTCCCAGTTGCGCAGAACGGCGTTCGCGTCGGCCGCCGCCACGTCACCAAAGACGTGCGGATGGCGGCGGATGAGCTTCTCGCTGAGGTTCTCCGCCACGTCTCGCAGCGTGAAGTATCCGGCGTCGGCGGCCATCTCGGCGTAGAACAATACCTGCAGCAGCAGGTCTCCGAGTTCGTCCTTCAGGTCAGGCCAGGCGCGGCGCTCGATCGCATCGAACACCTCGTAGGTCTCCTCGAGCGTGTACGGCATGATCGAGTCGAAGGTCTGCTCGCGATCCCACGGGCACCCGCCCGGCGCGCGCAGACGGGCCATAATCGCCGCAGCGCGGCCCAGCGCTTCGGCCGGTTTCGGCCTGCGGTTGGATGTCGATCTTTGCTGTCTCAGGGGCGGGAGTCACATCCTCCAGCTTACTTGAGTCCCGCCCGTGTTCCGAGTCCGCACGGCACCGCCGGCGTCTAATCTGCTGAGCATCGTCCGCAAGCCCGGGCGACAGCCCGCAAAGGCGGCTCTAAACTTAAAGAATTGTTCAGCAAAGCACTGGGCATTTAGCCATGGATCTCCTGCAGAAAATCCGAACCTTGCCCACGGCCCCCGGCTGTTACCTCTACAAGAACGCCGAGGGCGAGGTCATCTACGTCGGCAAGGCGAAGAACCTGCGCGCGCGGGTGCGCAGTTACTTTCTCGCGGCGTCGCAGGCCAATGCCAAGACCGGCTCGCTCATGCGAGAGGCCGTGGACCTCGAGTACATCACCGTCGCCAATGAGCACGAGGCCCTCGCGCTCGAAAACAACCTGATCAAGCAGCGCAAGCCCCGCTTCAACATCCTGCTGCGCGACGACAAGACCTACCCGTACATCAAGCTCACGCTCACCGACCGTCACCCCAAGGTCTTCGTCACGCGCCGCCTGCGCAAGGACGGCTCTGCCTACTTCGGCCCGTATTTCCCGGGCAATCTCGCGCACCGGCTTGTCGACGTCATCCATCGCAGCTTCCTGATTCCAAGCTGCAAGGTCGACCTCAGCCGCTATCACCCACGCCCGTGCCTGCAGTACTACATCAAGCGCTGCCTCGGCCCTTGTGTCGAGGGCCTCATCTCCGTCGATGACTACCGGCAGGTTATCCGCGACGTACAGCTCTTCCTCGACGGTAAGTCTGACGAGTTGGAGAGGCGCCTCACCGAGCGCATGGAATCTGCCGCAGAGAATATGCAGTTTGAGCTGGCGGCGCGGTTGCGTGACCAGCTCGTCACTGTGCACCAGGCCGGCGAGCGCCAGCGCATCGCCTCTGCAGACTCCTCCGACGACGCCGATGTCTTCGGCTTCCACTTCGAGAACGATATGCTCGCTGTCAATCTGTTCCACATGCGCGGCGGCAAGATCGTCGACCGCCGCGATATGTTCTGGGAGGATCTGCCGGAGTTCGAAGAAGACGCCGCTGCGTCGCTCGCCGAAGAGGATGCCGACGCGACCGATCTCGTCAGCGAGCCGTATCTCGAGCCGGACCCCGCCGTTCCGGCACCCGAAGTCATCGCCGACAGCGAAGAATCCGATCAGCACTCCGTTCTCGCATCGCCGTTCGAAGCCGATCTGCCTCAGTCCGAAGTTGTCTCAGCCAACTGCGCGGTTCCCGAACTCGCAACTCAAACCGCAACCCAACCGGCGACAAACTTCTCGCCCTCCGCCTTCTTCTCTGCCCTGCTCAAGCAGATCTACCTCGACCAGGCTTATGTCCCGCGTCACATCTACGTACCGGTCGACTTCCCCGACCGCCAGCTCCTTGCCGACGCCCTGCGCGAGCGCTCGGGCCACAAGATCGAGATTGCCGTTCCGCAGCGCGGCGACAAACGATCGCTTGTCGATCTCGTCTGCCAGAACGCAAAGCAGTCGTTTGATCAGCGCTTCCGCGTGCTGCAACCGTGCATCAAGGCGATGCAGGAGGCCCTGCAGGACGCACTCACGCTGCCCGATCCGCCCGCGCGCATCGAATGCTTCGACATCTCGCACATTCAGGGCGCCGAGACCGTCGCGTCGATGGTCGTGTGGGAGAAGGGCGCGATGAAGAAGTCGGACTATCGCAAGTTTCAGGTGAAGAGCGTCGCCGGTGTTGACGACTTCGCCTCCATGCGCGAGGTCGTGCTTGCGCCGCTACTCCAAATTCGCAAACGGCGCGACCCCGACTGGCAAAGACTCCACCCTGCCCTCGCCTCATCCTCATCGACGGCGGCCTCGGTCAGCTGCACGCCGCGGCCTCTGCGCTCGAAGAGCTGGGCCTCACCACGCAGCCGCTCGCGTCGATTGCAAAGCGAGAAGAGGTCATCTATGTGCACGGACAGGAGGACGAGCCTGTGGTCCTCGACCGCCGCTCGCCCGTGCTGCACGTCATCCAGAAGATCCGCGACGAGTCGCACCGCTTCGCCATCACCTACCACCGCAAGCGGCGCGAGATGCGCGACCGCACCAGCGAACTCGACGCCATCCCGGGCGTCGGCCCGACCACGCGCCAGCGCCTGCTCATGCACTTCGGCAGCGTCCGCGCGCTGCGGCAGGCTGCGGAGAAGAATCCTGACGCCTTGCTCGCCGTCGCAAACAAAGCCACCGCCGAGAAGATCAGGCGCTTCTTCGCTGGTCAAGCTGAGCCGGATACGCTCGTCCAAATCGACAAGTAGCAGTGGCTACCGGCTGCTCAATACAAATTTATTGCCGTCCGGATCCTCGAAGATCGCGCTCGTTCCCCAGCTCTCCTTCTTCGGTTCCCGGGAGAACTTCACTCCCTTAGCCTTTAGCAGCGCATACGTTGCAGGCACGTCGTCGCACCAGAACGACATCGGCTGAGGCGATCCGATGCGCGCCTCGTCGCCGGGCATCGTGAACAGCACGAGGCCGGTTTCGGAACCAGGAATCAACAGTTCAATCCAGCGCTGCGGCCCGAAGACCTGATCCGTCGCGACCTTGAAGCCGCACTTTTCCGTCCAGAACGCAAGCGCTGCATCCTGATTTTTCACCGGCACACTCACAAACTTGATCCCGCGAATCATCGGCTGATCCTCCTAACCGCAACGATAGAACCGCGCACGAGCCCAGGCAATTGCCTACTAACCGCTATACTCGTTATCGGTATAGCGATGCCGCAAACCATTCCGATCGATGACTACATCCTCGACACGCTGCTGCGCGACCTTACCGGTCACGATCGCAAGCCCGCGGCGTTTCTCGTCTATCTCTGGCTCGCCGGCGAACAGACACGCCGGAAATCTCCCGTTGCGATCAGTTACATCGAACTCGCGCAGAACACCGGCCTCTCGCGCAGCTCAGCACAGTCCGCCGTCCGCTGGCTGGTCCGCCGCAAGCTGTTGTCGTCAACCAAGGTCAATGTGACGGCCGTGCCCGTTTACACAGTCCAGTTCCCCTGGCGGAAGCGCGTGTCCCGCTAATCCGGCTAGGATCCGCTGAACGTGTTGCAGGCGCTCGGGTCGCCGCTGTCGAACCCCCGCTTGAACCACATCTCCCGCTGTGCGCTCGAGCCGTGGGTCCAACTCTCAGGGCTGATTGCCCGGCCTGCCATCTTCTGCAGATGGTCGTCGCCGACCGCTGCGGCCGCGCTCAGAGCCGCGTCCACATCCCCCGGCTGGACAATGCCGCGCTCCTGCGCCGAGTGCCCCCAGACACCCGCATAACAATCTGCCTGCAGCTCCAAATCCACGGACAGATGGTTCTGCTCCTGCGGCTCCTGCTGCATCAGGCCGCGAACCTTCTGCTCGGTGCCCACAAGGTTTTGAACGTGATGTCCCAGTTCGTGCGCGATCACATAGGCCTGCGCAAAGTCCGCCGTGCTGCCGCCGAAGCGCTTCAGGTCATCCCAGAAGTCCAGGTCGATATAGACCTTCTCGTCGTTCGGACAGTAGAAGGGCCCCGTTGCCGCCTGCGCGGTCCCGCAGCCGGAGTACGTCGCTCCGCGGAAGAGCACCAGCTTCGCGTGCTCATACGGAGGCCAGCCCTTCTGTTGGAAGATCTGCGTCCAGGTCTTTTGCACGTCATCGAGAGTGAATGAGACAAGGTGAGCATCACGGTCTTCGGCGGCGCTCTCCTCCGGTGTCTGTGGCTGCTGCTGCACCTGCTGCGTCGGCGTCCCGCTGCCGAAGAACGCACCCAGAAAGTTGTGTCCTGTTACAAGGCTGATGACCAGAAGCACCAGGAAGCCGACGATCCCAATCCCGCCGCCGCCGATGCCGAACCCACCGCCACCACCACCGCCGGAATCGCCTCTGCGATCCTCGATGTCGCTGCTCATCCCACCGGATTGCCAGTCCATACACGCACGCCTCCTGTCTTAGGATGCACGACAGGTGCAGGCTTGCGCCCAACGAAAAAAGCGTCGCTCTACGTCAGAGCCACGCTTCCAAACGCCGCGATGATGATCCCAATCACCACCAGCACGAACCATCCGATTCTGCTACGCGAAATCACGAAGAGACTCCTTGCCCAACTGCCTCTTCGTTGTAGTCACTAAACTAAGGTCACGGTACTACCCGTTAGCGACATCCGGCGACCCACCCGTGTCACTTCCTTGGTGTTTGACGTTTGACTAATGAACAACTCCGGCCTGATCGACCGGCCAATACACAAAGGCCGCGCGGCCATAGATTAAATCGCGCGAAACCGGCCCAAAATCGCGGCTGTCGCTCGAGATCGAACGGTGGTCTCCCATCACAAAGTACTCACCTTCGGGTAATACCATTTCGGGCTGCGAGCGGTCGTCCCTGTACCACGCGGGCACGTAACCCTCCTTGAGCTGCTTGCCGTTCACGTACACCGCGCCGTGGTCGATCCGAAGGTCGTCCCCGGGCAAGGCAATCACGCGCTTGATATAGCTCTTGGTCTCGTCGTGCGGATAGCGGAAGACCACCACATCTCCGCGGTGGATCTCGCCAATCCGGTAGGCAAACTTGTTGATGAACAGCCGGTCCTGGTCCTCGAGCTGCGGCAGCATGCTGGTGCCTTCCACGCGCACCGGCTGATACAGGAACAGGATGATGAACACCGACACCATCACGGAGATGATCAGGTCGCGCGTCCAGGGCCGCCATCCGTTCTCCGGACGACGGCGCCTCCGCGCACGTACACTCTGCCTCGGCAGCGAAACCTCTTCCGGGGTCGCCTGCCTTTCACTGACCTGATCAGTGATGTCCTCTTGCATTTGCCAGCCGATCTCCAGCCGCCGCTAGTCAGCGGGGCCACTCCTCAGTTTAGACGGATATTGGGCTATTTTGCTTCATTCCGTCGTCCAGCGCACCTAACACTATCGGCCAACCGGCAGGCCGAGCCCCGGCACCATCGTCTTCGCATCCAGGCCGTCGGGCGACCACGCATCCACGATCGCCTTCGCCATCTTTGCGATCAGCACCTCCCCGGAATTGTCGACCGTCCAGCTCTGGTCCTGATTGTCATACGTGAAGATCGAGATCACCATCGGCCCGCTCTTGCCTGCCACCAGCGCCACATCGTTCCGCACCGCGTTCAGTGAGCCCGTCTTGCTCGCGACGGTCTGGTCGCCGCCGTTCGGCAGATAGCGCGGAATCGTCTCGCGGTAGAACTGGTCCTTCAGCATCGTCAGCGCAACATCGCAGACGGCCTTGTCCTTATCGTCCATTGGAGCCCAGTCGTTCAGCCCAGTCGCGCCTGGAGTTGCCCGGCGCAGGTGGCACTCGCCAATCTGTTCGATGATCTCCGCCATCTCCCGCGGCGTGGTCTTGCCCAGGCCAAACTTCGCGTAGTCGGCCGGCAGCGGCCCGGTCGCGGGCTTCATCACCTTCTTGTAGAGGTGCGTGTTCTTCAGCCCCAGCGACTCCACCCTCGCGTTCACCGCGTCCACGCCAAAGCGGTCGATGGCCATATTCGTCGCCGTGTTGTCGCTCATGATGACCATCATGGTCAGCACGTCCTTCAGCGTCACCGTTACCGGTGTATCCAGGAAATGGAAGAGGCCGGAACCGCCTACCGCCTCGCCTGGCTTGAGGGTCAGCTTCTCGTCCCAGCTGGCCTTCCCTTCGCGGACGTCGACCATGGCGTTGTAGAGGATCGCCAGCTTGATCACGCTCGCCGTCTGCACCGGCTCATCGGCGTCGATCGCGATCTCATGGCCGGAGTTCAGTTGCCGCGCATACATGGCCACCTTGCCGTGGTGGGCTTTGATCATGTCGTTCAGCGTCGCCGTCAGCCCGTCGTCCGCACTGTGCTGGGCCACCCCGCTCGTCCCGGCCAGAACCATCGCCACACCCACCAGCCAACCCAACCTCCGTAGCATCCTGTCGTCATCCTCCTGTCTTACATCTCCTGAGCAGAGTACATCGAACGGTGCGTGCGCCCGTCCAACTCTTTGCGTACATGCCGTTGGGTTTGATTTAGAATGGAAGTTAACGGAATCCTATGGCCACACTTACCATGCCGTCTCCGACTTCTACTGAGAAGTCGATCCCCTACCCCCTGAGCGACCTCCAAAGCCTCACCACCGAGCTTCCAAATGAGGCTTCTGCGGGACTTGATACCAAGTCCGCCATTGAGATCGCCCGCATCATCTCCCACGAGGATGCCAAGATCGCCGCAGCCGTCAAGAAGGCGCTGCCCGAGATCGCTATGGTCATCGACACCGTCGCCCGTTCGCTGCGCGACGGCGGCCGCCTGATCTACGTCGGTGCCGGCTCCTCAGGCCGCATCGCCGCCCTGGACGCCTCCGAGTGCCCGCCCACCTTCTCCACCGCACCGCAGCAGGTGCAGTACATCATGGCCGGCGGACCCAAGGCCCTGGCTTCCGCCTCTGACGTCAACGAAGACTCGCCCGAGCTCGGCCAGCGTGACATCGCCCGCCGCCGACCCACGCGCAAAGACATCGTTGTCGGCGTCTCGGCTTCGGGTCGCACGCCCTACGTTGTCGGTGCCGTCGACTACGCCCGCGCCCGCGGCGCCAAGACCGCCGCTGTGACCTGCAATCCGAACTCCGAGCTCTCCCAGGTTGCCGACATCACCATCTGCGCCGAGGTCGGCCCTGAGGTCATCTCCGGTTCCACGCGCATGAAGGCGTCGACCGCGCAGAAGATGATCCTCAACATGATCACCACCGGTGCGATGACGCGGCTTGGCTACGTCTACGACAACCTGATGGTGAACGTGCACATGAAGAACGCCAAGCTCGTCGAGCGCGGCATCGGCGTCCTCATGAAGCTCTGCGGCATCGACCGCGAGACCGCCATCCGCACCATCAAGGCCGCGGGCAAGTCCATCCCCATCGCGGTGGTCATGCTCAAGGCCAACGTCGACAAGATGGAAGCCGTTCGCCGTCTACAGAAGTCCGACGGCAACGTCCGCCTCGCCATCGACGACTCCCGCCTCGAACTCTAGCTGCAACCGATGAGCGACACGAGCCTCCTGCGCTCTATCCGCATCTGGCTCGCGATCGTCATCCTCGGCCTCTTCCTCAGCGGCGTCACCGCCTTCCCGCTTCAGCACGAGCTCGACCTCGCGGTCCGGATCTCTGCGCGCTTCAATCTCGCGGACCACGCACCCGCACTCAACGCCTGGTTCCTGCGCGTCGACTACGCCCTCGCCGACACCAACGCTCGCTACCCCTTCCTCGCCTACGGCACCGACTGGCTGGCCTTCGCGCACATCGTGCTTGCGATCCTCTTCATCGGTCCATGGATCGATCCCATCCGCAACAAGTGGGTCGTCACCTTCGGTCTCATCTGCTCTGTCGGTGTCTTCTTTCTTGCGCTGATTGCCGGCCCCATCCGCGGCATCCCGGTCTACTGGCGACTCATCGACTGCAGCTTCGGCCTCGTCTGCGGCGCGATCTCGCTCCTCATCCTCTCTAAAATCCGCCTGCTTGAGCAGCACTCCGCGCAACCTACTGCCCGGAGGAGTGCGCTTTGATCAAATCGTCGAGGTAATCCGGCTTCGAATCGTCGCGCGTGAGATGTGGGTACCGTGCTCCTCCGCGGTACTCGATTGTCGCTGTGCGGATGTCGTCGTCAACGACATACAGCAGCGTAATCGGCGTCGAGGACTCCTTCGCCGCTGCAACCGCATCCTCCAGCCGGTCGCGCGTGTAGAGCCGCCCGTCCACTCCGATGATCTTCATGTTGGACGAGATCCCCGCCTTATACGCCGGGCTGCCGACAATGGAATCAGTGACCTCACCTTCGGCATTGATCTGCAGACCGATCGAGTATGCCTCGCCGGCGTTGGCACGGCGTCCAAACAGATGGACCGGCTCCGGTCGAATACGTGACATTCCATCCGCCGTTCTCGATACCGCCGAGAGGAGCGTCGGGTGAAATCGAATCCAGGCGCTGATTCAGGAACCCGGCCCAGTCGTACGGCGCAATCGCGTTGAGGTCCGCGACGATCTGATCGAACGTATAAGTCTTCACCTGAGGGCCGTCGTTCGCGCCGCCGTGGAACAGATGGCAGAAGTCGTCGATTGATTTCTGCCCTTTAGTCTCGCGATGGATGATGGTCGCGGCCTCCAGCCAGATCAGATCGCCTTCGTCGTAGTAGTCGACGCCGCGCCGCCAGTTTACCCAGCCGAGACGCCCGCCACCGGGTCCGCCCATCGGCTCGCCGGTTGCTGTATCGAGCAGCGGCCGCCACGTGCGGCCCGGCCGGCCCGGCCCAAGCGAGGCGGCGATGCTCGCCAGATACTCGCGGTATTGCTCCGGCGTCCACAGGCCGCTACGCGCCGCCAGCATCGGGCCAAGGTAGTCCGTGAGCCCTTCGTAGCCCCACAGCATGTCCGTCTCCATGGGCTTCTCGAAGTCCGGCGTCGTCAGGTCTGCCGGGCGGCGGAACTTGCCGTTCCAGGAGTGCACGAACTCGTGCGGCAGCAGGCTGCCCACCATGAACGCCGCGCCTGGCGAGATCAGCACACGCTCCGGCAGGCGACTGTCGTTGGACTCATGATGCTCGAGCCCGAAGTGCGCCACGTGATCGCTCAGCGTGAGCAGGAAGTGATAGTCACGATAGTGCCTTGCTCCGAAGAGCACACCCGATTCCGCCACAAGGTTGGTGAGGCCCTTCTGTACAGCCGGCGAAATCGCGAGCGCCGCCTCGCTGTCGGCCGCAAGGTCAAGTTCGTGGTGGATCGGCTCGCCCGGTGGCGTAATGTCGATTACCTTGAAATACTCCGCTGCATTCACAGGCGAATCGACGAGGAGTTCGAGCGAGATGGGCTTGAAGACAATACGGTTGCCAGCCTGCCTCTCGATTGGCAGCGAGGTGCCGAACTTCCATCCTTCCGGAAGGATCAGAGTCGCGTCGTACGTGAGGTCCTTTGACGGATTGCCGGCCGGATAAAGCGTGACCTCGTTCCACTCGAGGACAAACAGCTTGTTCGTGGCCGATACGCCGTCAGGCTCGATCGAATCGTAAGCTGTGTCGAGCTTCGTTACTCCCGCCGGAACGTCCAGATGGAAGGTGAATACGTCGAGGAGGTCGCGCTTCCACGGAATCTCCTTGCCGTCCGCCGTGAAGTGCAGTCCGGTAAGAGTCGATATCGGACCGTCGGGCGCGTGATTGCCCGGAATCCACTTCGGGTAATAGAGCGTCAGCGGCCCGGCATGGACCGGGATCGACTCGCGGACGTGAAGGATCTTCTGAGGCGAATGCGTCGCGTCGACCGTGAGCGTTATCGGTGAATTGGCTTGGGCAAGCGTAACAGCGGAGAAGCAGAGGAGTCCTGCAAGGCACAGGCAACGACCACGATTCATGGAACGTGCTCCAGGAAGGTCTTTTTTGATATGCGGACCATCATACGGGAACCGCATCGCCTGCAGCTCTTCTGGATCACGCCATCTCTCGGCTGACTCACAATGAAAAGCGCCCACCTCGTTAGAGAGTGGGCGCTTTCCTCTAGTGCTGAATCGTCAACGCGAAGAAGTGAACATCCGACGCAGTGGTTCCCTGGTCGTAGTTCCCTGCCTTGAAATAGCTCTTCGGCGCGTCAAGCGAGTAAGTGCTCAACGTCTTGAAGTTCCCGTTGATGGCGACCTTCAGCAGATTGTCGTAGTACTCCAACTCATAGCTGAACTGCTGCCCGATCGGCACATTGCCAAGCTGCGTAATCACCTCGTCGCCGCCCGCACGCGTCTGCTCCACGCCGATGCTGATGTTGCCGTTGCTGTCGTAGTACAGCTCGCACACCGGCTTCGTCGAGACACTGTCATCGATGTGAATCTGCCCGATGACCGTGCTGCTGTCGCTCGCTGCCTCGACTGCCAGCGTCGCCTTCATCCGGTTGGTCGCCGCGTTCGGGTCCCAGCTCGTCGGACTTCCCGTGCTCGGGTCCACCTCGCGCAGTTCGGTACGGCAGTGCGTGGAGTTTGGCGTTGTCACGCAGCCGGAATCCGACGGATCGCCCGGCACCTTCATCACCATCGCTCCATCACCACTCTCGGTGAAGAAATAATGATGGCCCGGATCCTGATACCCGTTCTGTCCCTGCAACTGCGAGCTTGGAATCGTCGTCGGCGATCCGGGACTCCCCGTGGGAAGTTGGAGCTCCCAGTACTCCATGTCAAAGTTTCCGCCCGGCGCATAGCTTGGGTTTAGCGCCCACAGCGTTAGAGGGACTGCGATGGCCACTCCCACTGCGCCGCCTATCCAGCGCATTGCGGGTTTGCTTACTGCCTGTTTCACCGGGCTCCATGCGCTGGTCAGAGCGCGTGCGATCGAACTCCGTGTCATATTGCTCTCCTCATGAATTGGGGCAACGTCTGTTTGTTTTTGTAGGTTGGCGGAGCCCGGGCCAGCCCGCACGGGATCGTACCCGCGAAGAGTCACTCTTCGCAGGAGGGCATAGTTCGGTCTCCGAATTTTTCAAGCTGCGTACCTCACCCGTCGGTGAGGCGCGAGAAACACTACGCCCGTCCGGGCAAAAGTATCAAGTCCAAATTATGTGACTTTTGCATTACGAAAGTTTGGGGCGTTAGCTCTCGGGCTGATAGGCCGCAAACTTCGCCACCACATGCTGATCGGAGTCCAGCAGCAGCAGCCTCTCGCCCTCGATCTTCCACGTCGTCACCTGATCCAGCGCCTTGGAGAAATTGGCTTCCGTGTCGCCGCCGTGGATGCACGCCATTCGGGTCATGGCCATTTGAGTGAACTTCAGATGGTCTCCCGACAACTCATAGCCGCCTGCCAGCCGGTTGCATCCGCCCGACCCGCTGACACGGTGGCCCTCCGGATCAAGCTGGATGTACGGCATCTGCTGCGGTGTTCCCGCCTCGATCTTCGTTCTACCCAGCCACACCAGCTTCCACTCCGTCTTCTCGAGCGGAGCATCAGCCTTGTGCTTAGAGCCCTCGCCTTGAACGACAGCGGTGATCGCCATAAACAAAGAGACCCGAAGAAACGCGCTCAGAATCTTCCGCCTCATATTTCCTCCACGTCGCAACCCGGAGTACCTTCAAAAGTCTATCTGCGCGGCCCGCGAAACCATCAGCTCAAAGTCACGGCGCTTGACAAAATCAATTCTCGGAGCTGGGTCTGTTTCGTCGGATACCCCGGGCACTGAACAGGCCTGCACACAAAGGTCCGAGCCTAAGTTCACTCGGATGAAGACTTTGCACGAAAAAGGGGGAGGGGGTATGACTACGGGCGCGCAATTTCCAGGAGAAAAGATCTTCACGGTCGGGAGACCGGTGAGCTAGCATCTCCACTGTCCATACGGAACGCTTAATAGGAGCAGCTTGGTGCATCCTGACATAGCGAGCGTCTCGGCCAAGAAGATTCTGACCGCCATCAAAGGTAAGTTGATCGTCTCTTGCCAGGCGACGAAGGGTGATCCTCTGGATGACCTTGATACGTTGTGTCGCATGACAACCTCGGTCTTGCGCGGTGGTGCAGCCGGCCTGCGTGCGGAGGGCCAGCAATGCATTGCTGCCTTCCGCCAGCTAACATCATTGCCGATCATCGGGCTGGTAAAGACCTCAGACAATAATGGCGACGTGTACATCACCCCCAGCTTTGCCGCCGCGAAATCAGTAAGTGACTCAGGAGCGGACGTGATCGCCCTTGACTGCACTCGTCGACGCCTCTCTGAGCCTGAACCCTGGACGACTCTCATCCCGCGTATCCACTCGGAGCTCGGAAGAGTTGTCTGCGGGGACATCGCGTCACTCGAAGATGCTCTCCTGGCCCAGGCGGCTGGTGCCGACATGGTTGCGACCACACTGCGCGGCTACACAGCCGACACACAAGGTATCCGCTCGGTTGATTGGCCGTTCCTGAAGGACCTGGTATCCACCCTCGCAGTGCCGGTCATCCTCGAGGGTCACGTGACGTCGCCTGATGAAGTTCGGCGGGCTCTGTCTCTCGGAGCCCACGCCGTTGTTGTCGGTTCAGCGATTACCCGTCCACAGAGCATCACAGAGCGATTTGTGGCCGCGACGATGCCCGCCTGAACTCTAACGGTGGTTCAATCGTTCGGCTCGGGAATGGCGTTTGCCGAGTCGCCTCAGCTCGCCGAAATAGCAGGCACTCGAAGTGAGGCGCGGTAGCGGTCACCACGGAAACGGGAACACGCTGCCTCCACGGGCACATCTCCGGCGCTCATGACGATACGCGAGATAGAAAGCACGCTCGCCCTCTTTGGGATGGTCAGCAACTCAGACTCTTCGCGTGTGGCCGGCAGTGCTTCGATGATCTCATCGGCCCATGTCACACGCAGACCGTAGGTTTCGCGCAGCACGGCGTACAGGGAGTTCTTTCCGAAGTCATACCGTTCCAGGCCAGGATAAAAGCGCAGCGGAATACAGGACTCTTCAATCGCCATCGGCGTTCCGTCGGCGTACCGCAGCCTTCGCAACTTCAGCATCTGGTCACCTTCGTGCAATTTCAGCTTTTCGGCGAGCTCTTCGCCTGCGCCGATGACAGCCTGCTCCAGTGTCCGCGTGCCCGGCACCATGCCCCGCTGCTTCATGTCTTCCGTGAAGCCCTCCAGGTGCAGAATATTTTTCTCCATCTTCGGACGCGTGACAAATGTCCCGTGTCCTTTTCTGCTGATCGCGTATCCACTCGATTTCAAGCCGTGTAGGGCCTGCCGTGCAGTCATCCGGCTTACCTGGTACAACCGCGCGAGCTCTTCTTCCGAGGCGAGTGGGTCGCCCTCGATCAACTGGCCTGAACGGATCTTATCCATCAGCATCTGCTGGATCTGGTAGTACAGCGGGATAAAACCGCTCTTGTCCAGCGGATGTACAGACCGCGAGATTTCATCCTGCAATTTCGACACTGGAGTCAAAAACCTTTCTCGACAATGGAAGCTCCGCTCCTGGCGGCGCTCTCAATCCGGCCCGGCTCACTATAGCGGAATGATTTCCCTATCGGATAGTCCCACAATTCTCTATTGAGAACAAAGCCGCAGAACACAATTTGATTCTCATTGTGCGGCGATTGTGGGTCTGCCACCGAGAAATGTGTCCATCACCTCGCCGCTCTCCGAGAGGATGGCGAAATCGGCCCTGCGCCCCGGTTCAACGCTTCCCCACTCCCCGTCCCGCCCGATAAGTCTCGCTGGATTGCGTGACGCTGCGGTTACAGCCGTGCCCAGGCTGGTTCCTGTGAACCGTGCAAAGTTCTGCACCGCACGGTCAAGCGTGAGGACGCTGCCGGCGATTGTGCCCTCTGAGGTGCACCGGCCCTCAAGCACTTCAACCTCCATCTCGCCGAGGCTGTACTTCCCGTCTGGCATTCCAGTGGCGCTGATGCTGTCTGTGACCAGGACGATGCGTTCGGAACCCTTGGCTCTGAAATAGAGCCGAACCATCATCGGATCGACATGAAAGCCATCGGCAATCAGCTCGGCGTAGAGTTCGTCTTCGTCGAGCACATAGGCGGCCAGCCCCGGTTCACGATGATCCATCTGGCGCATCGCATTGAACGTGTGGGTTGCAGAAGCTGCCCCCGCTTCCTTCCCGGCCTTCGCTTCGAAGACCGTTGCGTTGCTGTGCCCAAGGCTGCACCGCACTCCCAACGACGTTGCATACGCAATCGTCTCCAGGGCTCCCGGAGTCTCAGGCGCAATCGTCATCAGCACGATGCGTCCCTCCGCCGCCTGCCAGAAGCGCTCAAACGACTCTACCGACGGAGCCCGCAACAGTTCCGCCCTATGGACACCGCGTTTTATATGCGAGAGAAAAGGACCCTCCAGGTGGATGCCCAGCGGCCTTGCTCCCCCGTCCGCACTCTGCTCTGCGCGCTCAATCTCGCGGCAGAGGCCGCCCAGTGCACGCAGTGTGTTCTCAGTGGTGGAAGTCACCGTGGTGGGCAGGTACGCTCCAACACCATGGCGGGCCAGATGCCTGCTTACATCGGCGATGGCCTCCGGGGTCGCTTCCATCACATCGCGTCCGCCGCAACCGTGCATATGGATGTCGACGTACGCGGGCACGATCGTCGCTTCGCAGAACCGGTGTGCAATGGAGGCTTTCTCAAATTCGTCGCGGCTCAGGCTCCGGATGGACGTGATGGTCCCGTCTTCTATCGCGATCAGCGGATATTCGAGCGTATGGCCTGAGCTGAATAGATAGCGACCACCCACAGAACTCCGCATCGATCCTCCCGCAACGAACGGTGCTCGATGCTTGCCGTGCCCGCACCCAGCTCTTTGCAATTATTGCTACTCCTCATACAGTATAGTCGTCCATACAACATCGCCAAGCTTTTTCTGAAGTGATGGGAGCCAAAACACGATCGGCGTGTTTTCGCTGATGAGCGCGGTTCGCTCCTGACCTGCTCGCGCCGCTGCTTGAGGTCGTTCCGCTGCAACTCCTTGCCTTTCATCTTGCTATCTTGCGCGGCATCAATGTTGACCAGCCTCGAAATCTCGTCAAGGCCGTGATGTCGGAATAAGACGGGGAAGCGACAATCGCCGGCTCGAAAATATTTCTTAAGTTTTTGTTGCGTACAGTTGTCCAGTTGTATATACATATCCCACACTTCATTTCCTCGGACGCCCGCGTCCTGAGCTTTTGGAAGGGCCCCGCCGTGACTGAGCAGTAAAAGCTGGACCGACTCTTCCTATCAAGGAGACCACCGCGATGCTCAATAAAGTCAGAACACTTCTCACCGCCAGCGTTCTCTGCTTCCTCGTCCCGGTACTGGGCACCCTGCCCAGTCTGGCTCAACAGGCTGCCGGTTCCGTCACCGGTGAGGTCAGGGACTCGGTCGGCGCCAGCATTCCCAACGCAACTGTCACTGTGCGCGACGTCGACCGTGGCACCGTCACGACAACCAAGACCACCAGCGCCGGTCTCTATGACTTCCCGCAGATTCCCGTGGGCAACGTCGAGGTGAAGGTCGAAGCCACTGGATTCACCACGCAACAGCACAGCAGATTCTCGCTCACCGTCAATCAGGTGGCGCGTGTCGATTTCAAGATGAGTGTCGGCGGCGCGACGGAAACAATAGAGGTCAACGCAACTCCGCCCTTGCTCCAGTCGGACTCCACCGAGTTCTCTACGCTGCTCGACTCCAGGGCTGTTTCTAACCTTCCGCTCGCCGCCCGCAACATCAACCAGCTCACGTTGCTCGCCCCTGGCGTAATCAGCCCCAATATCTTTGCCTTCCAGTCCGCTCAGACCACCTTCGGCACCGGACGCCCGTACGTCAACGGAGCTCGTGAGCAGGACAACAACTTCACTCTCGATGGCATGGACGTCAATCAGGCTGACAATAACGATGTCGCGTATGTGGCGAGCCCGGATGCCATTCAAAACTTCAATATCATCACCAGCAACGCTCCTGCTGACTACGGAAATTACATCGGCGGCGTCATCGTCGAGACCCTGAAGTCAGGCACGAACAAGTTTCACGGTGATGTCTACTGGTACATCCGCAACACCGACCTTGACGCGAACAGCTGGCAGAATAAGGCGAACGCTTTCCTCACCGGCGTCGGCCCTGTATCCACCCTTCCTCGTCCGGTTGTCCAGTGGAACAACTTCGGCGGCACGATCGGCGGCCCCATCGTCAAGGACAAGCTGTTCTTCTTTGCCGATTTTATGGGGACCATCAACAACACGCCTCGGACCGCGCAGACGAACTCCGTGATCCCGACGCCCTATCTCTCCGGCAACTTTGCCCAGCTCTGTACCAGCCAGGGAGCCACATTCATCGGGGGCGTCTGCTCGAATCCTATCTATCAGCTCTATCAGCCTTCCTCCAGTACCAACCCTTCAGCCCGTCAGCCGTACCTCAACAATCAGGTCCCCATTTCCAGCAGCGTCGCTTCCAAGATCGTCTCGTCACCGCAGTTCGCGCAGCAACAGCTGCAGAGCTACTACACCAGCGGATACATCCACAACTGGCAGGGCGATCTCAAAGTCGACTGGCATCCCAGCCAGCGCGACACCATCTCTGGCCGTTACTCGCAGATGTACTCAATCAACGAGAGCAGCAACGGCACCAACGTATTGACGCCGAACCTCACGCGCGCGTATCCGCTCAAAAATTTCGTCCTCACCTACGACCGGCAAATCACTCTGAACCTGGTGAATGAGGCTCGTATCGGCGGACAGATCTTCCCAGCCGACGACCAGACCTTCACCAACGCGACTGGCACCAACCCCGTTCAGGAGTACGGAATTCCCGGTGTCCCAGGCGACATCCTGCCGGCGATGAGCTTCGGCTATGGGACCATCGGCAGCAACAACGGCGTTGAGATCTTCCATGACCACACCGCCCAGATAAGTGACACTCTTACCTGGATCCACGGCAAACATGACCTGCACGGCGGATTTGAGTACTACAAATTCATCATGAACGATGTATATGCGGGCAACTCGGGCGCCGCCGGCGGCTTCACCTTCAACGGCCAATACACCGCCAATACGAACCCGGCTCTTTGTCAGACCGTGGCCGGCGCTCCGGTCTGCCCGGCCGGAAACGCCTTCGCAGACTTCCTGCTCGGTCTTCCGCAGGAGGTACAGCAGGGTGCGCCGCTCAACTTCCATCTGCGCAACAGTCTCTTCTCCGCCTTTGTGTCGGACACCTACAAGATCACGCCCAACGTGACCATCATTGCCGGTCTGCGCTATGAGTTGACCACAGCGCGTGGTGACAAGGACAAGAACAACAATGTCAACTTCGATCTGATCACCGGAACACCCCAGGTCGGCACCAACTACAACACCTACACTGGCCCGGCCACCTTCCAGCCCCGCATTGGCATCGCCTGGAAGCCCTCCTGGGATCAGCTGTCCGTCTTCCGCGCCGCGTATGACATCTCGTCCTATATGGAAGGGAACGGCGTGAACAACATGGCCGTCATCAATCCACCCAACGTGATCATGACGGACATCAAGAACCTCAGCTCCACTAACGTGCCGCAGACCACGCTGGACCAGGGCTACTCCACCTTCTCTACAGCCTGCACGGCAGCGCAGCTCGAGGCGTTCGCACCGAACTGCATCTCTGGGGTTCAGACTCACGCCACGAACCACAACCTGCAGCCTGCCGTCGATCAGCAGTGGAACCTCGCCTACGAACATCAGTTCGGCGGCAACACCACGATGAGCATCGGCTACGCCGGCAACAAGATCGATCACCTCTCCGACATCTACCTTTACAACCAGAAGCAGCTCACCTCGACTGGCCAGGTTGTTCCGGGCCCATACATGACACAGCTCATCGCTCATGGCGTCGGTCAGGCGCGCTATAACAACTCCGATGGCATCTCGCGCTACAACGCACTCCAGGCCACGGTGGCGCAGAAGGGCTTCCATGGGCTCGACTATCAGATGAACTACACCTGGTCCAAGTGCATGACCAATACCCTCGGTTACTTCGGCTCCTATGGTGACGAAGAAGGAATTGGTGAATCGCAGACCCAGGCCACCCAGAACTTCTTCCAGAACGAGTATGATCCGCGCGCGGATTACGGCCGCTGCACGACTGACGTGGCCAGTTACTTCGGCGGCTACGCTGTCTACGCACTCCCGTTCGGCCGCGGCAAGCTCGTTGGGAACTCCGTCAATCCCGTCGTCAACCAACTCATCGGTGGCTGGGAGCTCGCGGGCGACATCAACCTCCACACCGGTTTTGGAATCACGCCGTTTGCCGGAACCTACATGGGAGACTCCAATCCCAACTCAGCGTCGTCCCTGACTGGCTCTTATCAACCTCGCCCGAACTGTGTTGCCGCCGTCAACACGAACTCGGCCCTGCAGACAGTGCAGATTGGCAGCAGCATCGGAAAGGTCAACCTGAACCCGGCCGCTGTCGCTCCGACGAACAACGGTCAGTTCGGCAACTGCGAAAGCGGTTCCCTTCGCGGACCGAACCTGACAACATCGGATCTCAGCGTGATCAAGCACTTCCCGATTACGGAGTCCGTCAACATGGCCTTCAACGCTCAATTCATCAATCTCACCAACACTCCCATCTTCAGCGTTCCGGCAAGCTGGTGGGGACAGTACAGCTCGTGCGCAAGCTGCAGCGGAGTTCGCACCACGGGCGTCAACGGAGGCGGCTCGGGAACCACCGGCCTCTTCGGTCTACTCGACGGCTCCAACCCCGGCCGTCAGGTCGAGCTTTCGCTGAAGCTGAACTTCTAAATCGTCTGCATCACAACAACAAAGGCCACCCATTCACTGGGTGGCCTTTGTGTTCTGGTCTTGTTAGCTATCGAGAACCCGGAACCGCGGACGCTGCTTGGAACAGCTCAACCATTGGGCCGACGATTACAAAGTCCACCAACTCCCGTGGCTGTCCCGCTTCCTTCGTCAGAGCTTTATTTGAAGCCACCCAGGCGTCAGGAGCACGTTTGCCTGATTCGACAAACTCGATTGCCTCGAGGCCTGAGGTGGCCAACGCCACCCACTCCTTGCGACGTTGAGCAATCGCTCCAAGGCGCGGATCCTTTGCCGCCTGAGCGTCCAGAGTCTGAGCCGCCGCCAGCCACGCGCGAAAAGTCTTCTCCAATGCGTCACGATCGGCGGCGTGTTGTTGCGCGGTCGCGCTCCCGTTAAGACTATGAAGATACGCTGAAACCTCGTCCGCAAAACGCAATCGCGAGAGCGGGTCGGGCACAGTGAAATCCACAACGTTGGTCATCGGCGTCAGAGGAGAGGTGTGCTGTTCTTCATACCGTTCATGGAAGTCGACCGGCTGCACAACCGACGCAAAGAGGCGCAACGCTTCTGGATCCCCGCCTGTCAGTTGCCGAAAGCCACGTTCAGGATTGGAAATGTGCTCGATACCCAACCCATCGAGTTCCAGCGAAACGACCGCCAGTCTGCGATACATATCGCGGGCATCGCGAACCGACGCCGGAGACCAGAGCCGCTCAGCTAACGCTGCAGTACGCGGCCAAATGCGCGAATCAACCGTGTTGGAATCGACCTGCTCGCCCCACATACAGGCTTCACCGCCAAGGATAAGTTTCTCCTGCGCTGGTGTCAGACCGGAACTGGAAGGAATCGGGTCAACCGCGTAGATCTGCTCCGCTGAGAAATGATGATCGAGATAGAACGGCTGGGAGAGAATGCCGCGATGACCTGCTTTGGCTCCCTCGATAAGAAACTCGATTCCGTGCCAGTTCTGCACCACAACATCCGAAGGAAGATTGGGCTGCAGAATTTCATCCCACCCAACCATGCGGCGATGATACTTGGCTAATATCTTCTCCACTCGAGTATTGAAGTACGCTTGCAGCTCCTTCGTACTCTGCATGTGGTGTTCCCGCATGAAGCGAGCGATCTCTGGATTGCTCTGCCAGTCTTCTCCGTTGCTTTCATCGCCCCCGATATGAATGTACTCGTCTGGAAACAACGTACTCATCTCACCTAGAAATGCATCGAGAAACTCATAGGTGCTTTCGAGAGTTGGGTTCAGTGCCGGATTGAAGACGCCCGTCCGGTGCTCGACCTGGTAAGGACCAGGCTTGCTCGCCAACTCTGGGTAGCCAACCAGCCACGACGTGGTGTGACCGGGCATGTCGAACTCGGGCACCACACGAATGCCGCGATCGGCAGCGTATTGAACAATCTGCCGTATTTCGTCCTGCGTGTAGTACTTCCCTTCCGATCCAAGTTCTTGGAGTTTTGGAAAGCGTTTGCTTTCGATCCGAAAACCCTGGTCTTCCGTGAGGTGCAAGTGCAGCACGTTCATCTTGACCGCAGCCATCGCGTCGAGCGTGCGCAGAACGTTGGCAACGGTTAAGAAGTGGCGGCCCGGATCAAGCATGAGTCCGCGCCATGGGAATCGAGGAACGTCCGAGATCTGAACCGCCGGCAGAAAATATCCTGCGCTGTTTGAGTCCACTAGTTGCAGGATCGTTTCCATTCCATGAAGCGCACCGAAGTCCGTTTGTGCGGAAAGCTTTACGGCATTGTTCTGGATGTCCAGCGTATAGCTTTCGTCGACTCCCTCTGTCGGCCGCTGCAAGCTATGATCTGCGACATGAATCTGGATCAACCCAGCACCTTGATCCGCAAATGACTCATCGAGTTGAATGGCAGTGCGCTGCTCCAGCCTGTAGATCAGCCTTCCTGCGGCGCGCTGCAACAAGGAGTCCTGTGTGCCGTCGAGCGATACGCGAAGCTGAGATGTTATTGGAACTCTTCCGGTGAGAACAGAAAGCTTCGCAGGTTGGGGCATCAGGTTGTCATGAAAGCTTCCTTGCGCGGCTGCCTTTCCAACTGCAAAGGCTGCGAACAGGAGAGAAAGATTCTTGCGTACACGTCCTCCAAGCATGTCTCAGAGTACCTTCATGTGATATCTGGTGTTCGGCTGTCACTAACACATCGCGCCCAGTCCTATTCTGCTATCGACGAAAGTCAGCATGTTCGGAACACGTCCCGTAGAGCGGGAAAGCATCTTCCGCTCAGACTCGGTGTCTTCGCAAGCTGTCCGCAATATCAATCTGGTATTTTCCAGGAGGCAAGGTCGCTCATAGCTGACAATCCGATGGGATTGGTCAAGGTAAAGAAAACCTCAAACCCGTGGGGAGGTTCTCGCCCCCAGCAGTTCACCCGAATCGTTGATTTGCCGGGATGGCCGTCCAGCAGCGACTCGTCAGACGCGCCGGTCTCGACGACTAGCTTCGGGAAGCATCGCAAGACACACTTAAGCACCCGTCTGCGGGGCAATTAAGTCGAAATTCCGATTGGGGTTTTGTGCGGCGGGACTTTCAGCTTCTCGAGCTAAGCCCTTTAGAATGTGGCTCCTGAGGTAGGACTCGAACCTACAACCCTTCGGTTAACAGCCGAATGCTCTGCCATTGAGCTACTCAGGATCGCGTTTCACGGGCAGCTTCTGGCCTGAAAGGCTCTGCGAAGAAACCGCAGGCTGCTCCTTGTTTGTTATAGCAAAATGCGGCATCGACGGTCAAAGCATTCGATAGATCGATGCCCTACGGAAAGAGCATCACTGCAATCGCATACGGCGTGAAGGAACCGGTACCTTTCGCCTCGCACGCGCCTACAGTGGCCGAGTGATACTTCCCGCTCGCCAGCTTCTCGCGCAGTGTGCTCGGCAGCCTGTCCAGCGAGGCCGCCGTAAACCGCATGACGAACCATGGCTTCCGCTCGCCCGCATATCCGGTGTCCATCTCACAAGTGCGTCGCGCGTCTTCCACGTTGGGCAGCAGGTACAGCCTGGCTTCGGTGCGCAGCAACTCCGCAATTGCGCTCTCCTGCTCTTCGAAGCTCAGGCTCCCAGTCGTTCGATCGAAATCCTCTACCGCATACAACTGCCCGCCACGGCGCATCACGCTAATCCCCACCGAGTTCACCCGCGCATCGAGCAGGTTCGCGCGATGATCCGGTGACCGCATCCACGCGTCGTGAATCTCCAGCGCGCTCCACGCCTCGGCGACATTCTCCGCGATGACCGTAAACCTCGCGCCCGCGGCACGCCCGCGGCCGGCAAGATCCAGTTCGCCGGGATACTGATGCGAGATCGATTCCCTTGCCGCCATCTCGCCCGCATGCCGCTGCGCCGCGCGATGCAGCATCTCATCCCACTTCAAAGGCTGCAGGCCACGCTGTGCGCGCTCTGCATTCGCCGCGCTGAACAGGTACTGCTCCGCCACCGATCCAGTCGTCCGCGGAGGCGACGACGGCATCGCCAGCCATCGCAGGCAGTAGTATTGCCGCCATAACCGTCATCGCGCGGAGACCCATTGCTCGCATTAACCCCTAGCCGCAGGAAAAAGTAGCGCCCTCTCATCCCACTACTCCGCAGTCTCGCGGTCAACTCCCAGAAGGTCGTACTACGTTGATTCCATAGGGTCGGGCATGCGCTCGCGGTAGCGCACCATCAGCTTCAACAGCTTGCGCGCCTCCCAGTACCGCGGACCGAACCGCTTCGGGTCCGCCAGCGTACGGAAGAGCCACCCGAGATATAGCTTGTCCGCCCACACCGGAATCCCCACCTGGTCGCCGCTCAGAAAGGCGATTGCTGCACCGATGCAATGAATCGCCGGCCGGTACGACAGCCGCTGCTTCAGATACAAGCCCAGCCGTTCCTGGGTGCCGCCGCCGACTGTCACAACGACATGCTGCGGCCGCAGTCGCTCGAGTAATGCAAGCAAAGCCGGGTCTTCAATCTCCTTGCCGTACATCGGCGCCAGATACACGCACTCCTGCGGCACGTCGATGTTTTGTGTTTTCAGCCAACCGAGGTTGCGTTGCGCGCTCGAAGGTCCTGCCATGATCCAGACGACATTGCCCGGCCGGTGCGCATCCTCTCTCAGCAAGAGCCCTCGCAGATACTTCAACCCCGAAAGCCTGTGAATCTTCTGCTTCGAAATCCGGTTCCAGATCATCACCATGAAGGCCGAGTCCGGAATGCACAGGTCTGCATCCAGAAGCGCTTCGCGATACGCCGCATTGCAGTCGATATCCTTCAGCGCAGGCGCCGCTGGCACCACCAGCAGGCCGCCGCGCTCCATGCGCTCGACAGCCTCTTCGACGGTCCCCTCAAAGAACCGCACCCCCAGGATCGTGACGAACTCCGGCGGCATCCTCGCTTGTCCTTACTTTCCCGATGCCCCGCGTTCGATCTCGCCCTCGATCCAGCGGTAGGTCGTCTCCATACCGTCACGCAGCCGCGTTGAAGGTTCCCAACCCAGTCTGTCGAGGATCAAAGTGTTGTCGCTGTTGCGTCCGTTCACACCCTTCGGCGCACTCAGGTTGTACTTGCGCTGCAGCTTCACGCCCGCGATGTCTTCAACGATGTCCACCAGCTGATTGATAGTTACTAATTCACTCGAGCCGAGGTTGATGGGCTCATCGATATGGCTCTCCATGATCATCTGCGTGCCCTGCACGCAGTCGTCGATGTACATGAAGCTGCGCGTCTGGTGTCCGTCGCCCCAGATCTCGATCTCGTGCTTCCCCGAACGTTTCGCCTCGATCACCTTGCGGCAGATTGCAGCCGGCGCCTTCTCGCGACCGCCGTTCCACGTGCCATGCGGACCGTACACGTTGTGGTACCGGGCTACGCGTGCGACGAGCCCGAAATCCTCCTCGAAGTGCCGGCACATGCGTTCGCTGAACAGCTTTTCCCAGCCGTAGCCATCCTCCGGCAGCGCCGGATACGCATCGCTCTCCTTTAACGGAATCACATCCGCATTCGTCTGCTTCTCGCCGTTGTAGACGCACGCCGAGGACGAGTAGAAGAAGCGCTTCACTCCTGCATCCTTGGCCGCGATCAGCATGTGCGTATTGGTGAGCACGCTTAGCATGCACAACGCTTTATTGTTCTCGATGAAGCCCATCCCGCCCATATCAGCCGCAAGCTGATACACGAGCGTTGCACCCTTTGCGGCGACGTGGCAGCTCTCCTGGTCCTTGAGGTCCATCGACAGGTTCTCCACACCGCCGGTCACCTGGTACCACTCTTCCAACGGTTTCACATCCACAGCGCGGATTACCTCCACGCCGTTTTCCAGTAGGCTCTTAACCAAGTGGCCGCCGATGAACCCACCCGCACCACAGACGACTGCCTTCTCGCCCTTTAGACTCATTCACACTCCGCGTCCGCCATTTGGACCCGCTCAACGTTTGCTCCAATTCTATCCCGATCAAACACGCACCCGTATCTACCCTGTCTGTGGGATCCTTCTTCCTCGATGACATCAACGGCTATCGCTACAACACCGACGCGCAGGCATACGCACAACGCACCGTCGCATCAAAGCGCCTTCGCCTCGCTGCGCCACACGCTTGCGCACGAATCCGATGGTCGCGACCGGTGTCGCGCTGCTCGTGTTCTTCACACTCTGCGCCATCTTCGCGCCACTCATTGCGCCGCACGATCCGGCGCAGCTCGACCTCACGCAGCGGCTTCTTCCGCCTTCACATGCGCACTGGTTCGGGACGGACGAACTCGGTCGTGACGTGTTCTCGCGCACGCTTTACGGCTCGCGTGTCTCGCTCCTCGTTGCCATCTCGGTTGTGGGCTCGTCACTCTTTGTGGGCGGAATCCTCGGCTGCATCGCGGGCTTTTATGAAGGCTGGGCAGACACCCTTATCAACCTCTACCTCACGAACGCCTTCCTCGCGCTGCCGGGCATCTTGTTAGCGGTAGCGATCGTGGCGTTCCTCGGCCCAAGCCTTATCAATCTCATCGTCGCGCTCGCACTCGCAGGATGGGTCAACTACGCGCGACTCATACGCGGCCAGGTGATGGCCATGAAGCAGCGTGAGTTCGTGCAGGCTGCGCGCTCGCTCGGCGCGTCCGACCTCCGCCTCATGCTGCACCACATCCTTCCGAACATCATTCAGCCTGTGCTCGTGCAAGCCGCGATCGGTATGGCTGGAGCCGTACTAGCCGAGGCGACGCTCAGTTTTCTAGGCCTCGGCGTGCAGCCGCCCACCGCGACATGGGGCGCCATGCTCAACGACGCTCGCTCCCACCTCTTCGAGTCGCCCTACCTCGTCTTCTTCCCTGCCGCCGCCGTCGCACTCTGTGTGCTGGCCTTCAACCTCGTCGGCGACGGCCTGCGCGATTTGCTCGACCCACGTACGCGCATCCGCGAGGGACTCTAACGTTCGCCGAGCCGTCAGTTCACTAGCTTGCTAACTCGCTGACTTGCTAACTTGCTATTCATGATCGGCGTCATCTCCGACACCCACGGTCTGCTCCGCCCTGAAGCCCTCGAGGATCTTCGTGGTGCCACGCACATCCTGCACGCGGGCGATGTCGGCGACATCGCCATTCTCGAAGCCCTGCGACAAATCGCGCCGGTCACCGCCATCCGCGGCAACATCGACACCCACGGCCCTACTGCGCAGCTTCCCGCCACCGAAGCCCTCGAACTCGATGGCCGCCTCATCTACATGCTGCACTCACTCGCCGATCTCGATCTCAAGCCTGAGGCCGCCGGCATCGCGGTCGTTATCTCCGGTCACTCGCACAAGCCGAAGATCGAAACTCGCAACGGCGTCCTGTACCTCAACCCGGGCAGCGCTGGACCACGCCGGTTCAAGCTTCCTATCACGGTCGCGCACCTGCACCTCGACGCCACACCCCGCGCCGAGATCATCCGGCTGTCAATTCAAGACTGAAATTCCCAAGTCGCATTTGCCTGCGACCGGACTTACCGCTGCGCGACCGCTGACCGCGGATCCGCCACCGGCTTCGATTGCGGCTTCGGAGCGGGCCGCTGGACCATCACAGGTGGTTCTGGCGCCGGCACCGGATGCGCCGGGGTCTTTGTCCACTCCAGCGTCACCGTCGAGAGAATGTCGGCCATCCGCTGATTCAGACTCTGCAACTGCCCGTCCGTAATCTCCTGCGCCCCGCTCGAAATCGCACAGAAGGTGTTGATCTCCATGTCAAACCGGTAGCAGGAGCCTTTGCGGTAGGCGGTGTAGATCTCGTCGCGAGCCTCTACGCAGATATCGCCATGCTCGTCGTGCCCATGCGTAAACCGCATGCCGCCGATGTCCTGCACATCCGTGGACGCCACGACCGGCACACTCTCCGGCTCGGCCTCCTTGGCGCAATCCTGGTCGCTCGAGTGCGGCGTCACGCTGAAGTAGAAGACCGCTCCACTCAGGGTCGAGTACGGATAGGGATTGAAGTCCAGGCTCGCGATGCCCCGCACCTTGGCGTCCGGCGAGGCCGACCGGGCATCGTTATGGAACGTGCTCACTAAGCCGTCTTTCCGGTTCAGGCTCCAACCGGGCGGCACCTGGAACTTTACCCCGAAGTGCCCATCCTTGAAGCCCTGCGGCGCTGCCTGTGTGGGAGGCGCGGTTGGGATGACAATCTTCTGTTGCGCTGCACACGGAAACGCAGCTACGCACGGGAATACGACAAGGGCCACGCCCAGGGAAAGTGTCGTCAGAAGACCCATCGTTCTTATCGTCGCATCCGTGGATCGGTCAACCAATACATCCAATCGGTCAGCAAATTCACCGCGACGTAGGTCAGCCCGACGGCCAGAATGCACCCTTGTACGAGAGCATAATCCCGATTGGAAATCGCCGATAGTGTGAGTCGTCCTAAGCCTGGCCATCCGAAGATCGTCTCCGTAACAATGGCTCCTGCAAGTAACGAGCCAAATTGCAGTCCGAGCACCGTCAAAACCGGATTCAGCGCGTTCCTCAGTGCATGTCTGTACACCACAGTTTGCTCCGAAAGTCCTTTGGCTCGTGCAGTACGAACGTAATCCTGACCCAACTCTTCCAGCATGGACGTTCGTACCATGCGCGTCAGAATCGCCGACACCCCCAGGCCCAGGGTTATGGCCGGCAGTACAAGATGCTTCAGAAAATCGAATCCGCCCGTGCCCGCTCCCGAAACCGGCAACCACCCCAGCCCGATCGAGAAGACCACGATCAGAATCGGCCCGAGCGCGAAGTTCGGAAAGCTCAAACCGAACAGGCTTCCCACGCCCACGACGCGGTCCTGCCACTTGTCGCGCCGGGTCGCGGAGTACACCCCCGACGGAATCGCAATCCCGGCCCCCAGCAGCATCGCCGCCGCCGTCAGCGCCAGAGTGTACGGATAGCGCTGCAGAATCAAATGCAGCACCGAATCGTGCAGCCGCAACGACTGCCCCAGGTTCCCATGCACGATCCCGCGCCAGTAGTGCATGTACTGCTGACCGAGCGGGGCATCCAGCCCATACGAGTGGCGCAACGCCGAGACATCCGCGGCCGTTGCGCCTTCACCCAGCATCTGGACGATCGGGTCGCCCGGCACCAGGTGAATCAGCAGGAACACCACCGTCACTACCAGCCAAAGCACCGGCAACGTGGTCAGCGTGCGCTTCAGCAGACGCCTCCCCACTCGCCGCACCACCAGTGTCTGCTTGTCTTGTCCCGTCCCGTTCCCCACCGTCATCCCTTCGTCCCCACCGTTCGCTGCTCCTCGCTTGCGGCATTCTCCGGCGCACCATTCAACTCCTCCACGCGCACCTTCGAGATCCTTCTTCTGTCCACCTCCACGACGGTAAACCGTCTGCCGTCGATCTCCACACTTTCGCCCGGCGCAGGAATGTGTCCCAGGCGGTTCAGCAGCAGACCTGCCAGCGTCTCCACTCCACCCTCACGCGGCAGCTTCCAATGCAGTTGCGTCACCAGGTCGCGAAGACTCGCGCTTCCATCCAGCAACAGCCCTCCACCGGGAGCCGCCAGCGGCAGCACCCGCCCGGTATCGAACTCGTCTTCGAGTTCACCCACCACCTGCTCGAGCACATCCTCTGCCGTCACCATTCCCAGCGTCGACCCGAACTCATCCACAACCACCGCAATCTGCCGCCGCCGTTCCTGAAATTCCCGCAGCAGCTCCACGGCCAGCTTCGTCTCCGGAACCACCGGCACATCGCGCATCACCTGCCGCAGCGTCAGCCCCGACTCCGCCGTGTTGCCCATCGACTGCGCGACGCTGCGGAAGTGCATCAGCCGCGCCACATCCATCGCGTGCACCACGCCGATGATGTGCTCACGCCCGCGCTCCGGGTCATACACCGGCACGCGCGTATGCTGCTCCTCCACAATCCTCCCGCTCGCCTGTTCCAGGGACATGTCTGCCGGCAACGAGAAGATCTTTCCGCGTGGCGTCATGATCTCGCTCACCATCACGTCCTTCAGCTCGATCGCCCGGTGAATCATCTCCTCCTGAAACTTGGGCAGCAGCCCCACCCGCCGCGTGGCCGTCGCCATCAGCTTCAGTTCCTCGGGCGAGTGCGCCGCAACCTCACCGCGCAGCGGCGCTCGAAACACCCGCAGCACCACACGCGCCGACACATTCATCAGCGACACCGCGGGCCTCGACATCCGCAGAAAAACATCCACCGGCCCCGCCACCGCCAGCGCAATCCGCTCTGCCCGTTGCAGCGCCAGCGCCTTCGGCACCAGCTCGCCCAGTACCACCTCAAAGTACGTAATCAGCAGGAACGCCACGATGATCGCCGCGGCGTGCGCGTACACCGGTGCCTGCATCGCGGAAATCCATTGGACGCGGTCGAACTCATGCAGCAGCCCCTGCGCAATGACCGGCTCGCCGAGCCCGCCCAGCGCCAAAGCCGCCAGCGTTACTCCCAGTTGCACTGCGGAGAGAAACTCATCCAGATGCTGCTTCAGGTGCAGCACGGTGCGCGCGCCGGGCTTGTTGGCGGCAATCAGTTGCTCCACCCGCGTCTCCCGCAGGCTTACGAGCGCAAATTCGGCAGCCACAAAGAAGCTATTCGCCAGGATGAAGAAGGCGATTAGACTCCCGTGAACCAGCAGCCATTCAAGCATGTGCCGTTAAGCCTACTCGAAAGAATATCTCCGGACACAACAAAGCCTGCGAGCATCGCTCGCAGGCTCCATACAACCTCAATAATCTTTGAACTGACTCTTAGACCAGTACCCGCTTCAGGGTCTGATCGATCTGTTCCTTCGGCACATAGCCGACGATCTGGTCAGCCACCTTGCCACCCTTGAAGATCAACAGGGCCGGGATTCCACGAATCCCATAACGTCCGGGCGTCATGTTGTTGACGTCGACGTTCATCTTCATCACCTTCAGCTTGCCGCTATACTCTTGCGCGACCGCTTCCACCACAGGCCCCAGGGCGCGGCAGGGACCACACCACGCCGCCCAGAAGTCAACAAGCACCGGCGTCTCCGACTGCAACACCTGCTTCTCGAAATCGGCGTCGTTCACCTCGCCTACCAAATGTCCTACCGTCACCTCTGCCATACATTCTCCTTCGAAATTTTAGGTCCGCCGTCGGCGAACCCGCTCAATAACCCATTCATAATAGATGCCCTTCGGTGGAAAACGATGCAGTTACCCCAACCCCAAGACTCCAAAGCCACTAACTCACCCACCAAGCCCAAAACTCGCAACGCGAATCTTCATATTTCGAAGCCCACCGCTAAATCGGTTACGCCCTTTCGAATACTTCGCGCTCCACTCCACCGGCAATTCTGACCGGGACCAACTCCACATCTTCGCCGACTAGCGCCTGCAGCCGCGTCTCGGCCTCCAGCACCGTGGTCTCCGCCGCCAGCACCAACAATACCGACGGCCCCGCCCCACTTAGCGCCAGTCCGGCTATGCCCAAATCCGCCTCTGCCGTACCCGCAGGGCCGGCCAGGGGCAACAGCTTCTCCAGCAATCCGCACGCCTTCACCCTGAACGGCTGATGCATCCGGTCCTGCATCGCCACGCGCAGCAGATCCAGCCTTCCCTGCGCAAACGCGGCCGTCAGCAGCGCCGCTCGCTGCACATTGAAGACCGCATCCTCACGCGAATACCTCTCTGGCAGCATCGCCCGCGCCTTCTTCGTCGCGAGTCCCTCGCCCGGCATCGCCAGCATCATCTGCCACCGCGGATCGCCCGGAAACGTGGCCGTCTCCAGCCCCATCTCCGCGCTCATCGCCGATACAGTGAACCCTCCATACCAGCACGCCGCCACGTTATCCGGATGCCCTTCGCGCTCCGCCGCCTCGCGCACAATCTCCGCGTCGCTCCATCCCAGCGCGCCGAAATGGACTGCCAGCGCCACGCCCGCACAGATCGCCGCCGCGCTGGACCCGCAGCCCATCCCCAGCGGAATCTCATTGTGAATCCTTAGCCGCAGCGCTGGCGTGACGATTCCCGTCTCATCCATCACGCTGCGAAACACATCGACCATCAGATTGTTGTCGACCGTCGCCGACGACATCCGCATTTCGCCCCGTCGCCTCTACCTGCCACGCCGGCGCAACATGCGCCTCCACTGTCAAATACATCGACAGCGCCAGCCCCAGCGCATCAAA
The DNA here is from genome assembly GCA_963729675.1 of uncultured Acidobacteriaceae bacterium. Taxonomy (GTDB): domain Bacteria; phylum Acidobacteriota; class Terriglobia; order Terriglobales; family Acidobacteriaceae; genus Granulicella. Next base: position 96,248 of record CAVSOV010000003.1, on the reverse strand, counting down.
TCCCGGCCCCAGGTTCGCCGAGGTCGCCGGCAATCGCAGCCTTATCCCGCGCCTCTCCAACTCAGCGCGCCCGCTCAAGCCGGCTGCCCCGCTTCTTTCTCGAGCGCCCGCAGCACTACGTCCACATCGGCCTCCAGCACCAGTGGCTCCCGCTGCAGCCGTGCAAACTGCGCTCGCTCCGCCGCCGTCGCCCCCGCCATCTCCGCGTCCGTGAGCAGATTGCCGCGATGAAACTCGATCGTGTACTCCGAGTCCTTCAGCGTGTGGCCCGTCAGCAGCAGCACCGCTGTCTCCTCCGGGCCCACCCGCCCATCGGCCACCAGCTTCTTCAGCCCTGCCAGTGTCACCGCGCTGGCCGGCTCGCAGCCAATGCCCTCGGCTCCGATCTCTGCCTTCGCCAACGCAATCTCGCGCTCGCTCACCTGCTCCACCCACCCGCCGGTTTCGGCGATCACCTTCACTGCCTTCTTCCAGCTCGCCGGATTCCCAATCCGAATCGCACTCGCCCGCGTCTCCGCCTTGACGGGCTCAAATGGCCCCACGCCGCCGGCCTGCATCCAGCGGTAAAGCGGATTCGCTCCTTCAGCCTGGATCACGCTGATCTTTGGCACTCGTTTGATGAAGCCCAAATGCTTCATCTCTGCAAACCCCTTGCCCAGCGCCGAGCTGTTCGCCAGGTTCCCGCCCGGCACAATCAAATGCTGCGGCACCTGCCACTCCAACTGCTCCAGGATCTCGAACGCCGGCGTCTTCTGCCCCTCCAGCCGGTACGGGTTCACCGAGTTCAGCAGGTAAATCGGAGCACGCTTCACAATCTCCGCCAGCACCTTCACGCAGCCGTCGAAGTCCGTCTTCAGCTGCACTGTCGTCGCCCCGTAGTCCATCGACTGCGACAGCTTTCCCCACGCAATCTTGCCCTCAGGAATCAGCACCAGGCTGCGCAGCCCGGCCCTCGCCGCATACGCCGCCATCGCCGCGCTTGTGTTCCCCGTCGACGCACATGCCACCCACGTGAACCCACGCGACACCGCAACACTCAGCGCCGCCGTCATGCCCGTGTCCTTGAAGCTGCCTGTCGGATTCATCCCCTGATGCTTGCCCAGCAACCAGTTCAATCCCAATGAGGCCGCCGCCCGCGGCATATCATACAGCGGCGTATTGCCCTCCCGAAGCGTCACCACACGGTCTTCCGCCACGATCGGCAGCAGGTCCCGAAAGCGCCACACGCCGCTCTGGTCGACCGCCAGCGACGACGTTCTCCGCTCCTGCCACAGGTGCTTCAGCGCTCCCGGATTCGGCCGGTAGACGGTTCCCCGATCCGCCAAACCCTCCGGCCACTCCCCGGGGTCCCCGGCCAGCTTGCTGGCTGGGGTGGACTCAGCGCCCGCACTCCATGCGTACTCCACCTCGAACAGGTCGCCGCACCCCACGCAGCGGAAGTTACTCTGGGCCTCGGCGCCGTCAATGCGCACGCCACACCCCGTGCATCTTAATCTGTGGACTGACAAACTCATGTGTCCCTCTAGACTACCGTAGCTCTATGCGCCGAGCCTTCTTCGTTCTCCTCGCCGTAACGATCCTCGCTCCCACCGTCCGCGCGAAAACGCAACAGCTTCAACTCGCCTGCGCCGCCGACCTCCAGCCCGTAATGCCCACGCTTGCCGCCGCATACGAACGCGCCAGCGGCGTCCGCCTCATTACCGCCTTCGGTTCCTCCGCGACACTCGCCCAGCAGCTTGCCAACGGCGCCCCGCAGGATGTCTTCCTCTCCGCCGACACCGTTCACCCACAGCAGCTCATCGACTCCGGCGTCGCGCTGGGTCCCACGCCGACGCCCTACGCCCACGGCATCCTTGTCCTCTGGGCGCTCAGGAGCTCACCCCTCCAGCCCATCTCCCTCGACACACTGAAAAATACGCGCCTCACGCGCCTCGCCATCGCCAACCCCGCGCATGCGCCCTATGGCCTCGCCGCGCAACAGGCGCTCCAGCATCTTGGCCTCTACGCGCAACTCCAGCCGAAGCTCGCCGTCGCCGAAAACATCGCGCAGACCGCGCAGTTCGCCGAATCCGGCAACGCGCAGGCCGGCCTCATCTCGCTCACCATCGCGAGCAGCGAACACTTCCGCGCCATCGGCTCCTTCGTCCGCATCCCCGCCGACGCCTATCAACCCATCCAACAATCCGGCGTCATCCTCAAGTCCAGCAAACACCCCACCCTTGCCAAAGCATTCTTCGACTGGCTCACCAGTCCCGCCATCCAGCAGCAACTCAAATCCTTTGGCCTCGACCCCGCGAAGTAGTTAACGATTCTTGCAAACCGGTCATGTACGATGGCCCTGCCCTTCACACACAACTTAGGAGTCACATGCCGACTGACAACGCCGCCATCATCCAGCGCTTCATTCGACGAGGTTCTCAACCAAGGCCGCTACGAAGTCTGCGACGAGATCGTCGCCGAAGACTTCCTCGAGCTCGACCACTCCCCGGCCAGCGCCAGGGCCGCGAAGGCCTCAAAGAGGTCATCGCCATGATGCGCTCCGCCTTCCCCGACATCACTGGGTCACCGACGAATCCATCTCCTCCGGCGACAAGGTCGTCACGCGCTTCACCTGGACCGGCACCCAGCGCGGCGACTTCCTCGGCGTCCCCGCCACCGGCCGCCCCGTCTCCGTCAAAGGCGTCGTCATCGACCGCCTCGTGAACGGCCTCATGACCGACAGCCGCATCCTCATGGACACCTACGGAATGATGATGCAGCTCGGCGTCATCCCTCCGCCCGCATAGCGACCCGCTACACTTCCCCTCATGGACCTCGCAGCGCTCGGCCTGACACTTCGGCTCGCGACCGTCACGACCCTGTGCCTGCTCATTGTCGGCACCCCACTCGCTTACTGGATCGCATCGCGCCGCACGTTCTCCCGCCGCATCGCCCAGGCCGCCGTCGCTCTCCCGCTCGTCCTCCCACCCACCGTCCTCGGCTTCTATCTCCTCGTCTGGCTCGGCCCTGCACGAGCCCCCGGCCGCGCACTCATCCATCTCATCGGCCACCCCCTCGCCTTCACCTTCAGCGGACTCGTCGTCGGCTCCGTCCTCTACAGCCTCCCGTTCGCGGTGCAGCCGCTCGTCCTCGCCTTCTCGCACGTCGACCGCAACCTCACCGACGTCGCGTCCACTCTCGGCGCCTCGCCGCTCACCATCTTCCGCCGCATCATCCTTCCGCTCTCGCGCACCGGCTTCCTCACCGCCGCCGTCCTCACCTTCGCGCACACTGTCGGCGAGTTCGGCGTCGTTCTCATGCTCGGTGGCGACATCCCCGGCGTCACGCGCACGCTCTCCATCTCCATCTACGACCAGGTGCAGGAGCTCAACTACTCTGCCGCTGACCGCACCGCGCTCCTGCTCGTGGCCATCTCCTTCCTCGCTCTGTTGCTCATCTATTGGCGCAGCCTCCCACGGGAGAGCGGCCTTGTCTAACTCCACACCTGACACCGCACCGGCGCTGTGGCATCACCACCGCCTCCAGCTCCGCACACAACTCGGAGCCCTCGCGCTCGACATCGACCTCGACCTCACCCGCAACTGGACCGTCATCTTCGGTCCCGTCCGGCAGCGGCAAGAGCACCATCCTCCGCGCCCTCGCCGGTCTGCTTCCCAACACCGACGCCCGCCTCGTGCGCCAGGATAGCGATCGCAACGAACACGATCTCACCAATACGCCACCGCGCGATCGCCACATCGCCTACGCTCCGCAGCAGCCGTCGCTCTTCCCTCACCTCACCGTTGCGGACAACGTCGCCTTCGCACAGAAATCGTCACGCTCTTCAACGCCGTCCGAAGAAAACATCAACGAAGCCATTAAGCTCTTCCGACTCGAAGACCTCATCCATCGCTACCCGAAGAACCTCTCCGGCGGCGAACGCCAGCGCGTCAATCTTGCACGTGCCTTCGCCGTGCCCAACCCTCAGCTCATGCTTCTCGACGAGCCCTTCAACGGCATCGACCGACCGCTCCGCGACGCCATCCTTCCCGAGCTCCGCGAAACCCTCCGACTCAGCGGCATCCCTGTCGTCTCCGTCACTCACGACGTCGAAGAAGCCTTCCGCCTGCAAGCCGAAGTTGTCATCCTCCGCGACGGCCGTATCCAGGCCGAAGGCTACGTCTCCAAGGTCCTCGCCGAGGAGCGCCTTAGCATCTTCGACGCCCTCCGCTGACAACCCGCGAAACTAGAAGTTGCCCTGGATGACAAGCCCACCACCTTTGTCGAACGTGCTCTCGCCTCCCGGCACCACCGTCGCACCGGTAAAGAACGTGGCCCCCAATTGGACGGGTCCCACTTGCACCATCGCCTGGCCTCCAAACGACGGCTGAATCTGCCCCGACACCGCACCGCCGCCCCCCATCGCCATTCCTGCCAGCAACTGCACGAACTCCGACACCTGCAACAGCCCATCGAACAGCGAGATCACCTCGGTGAACTGTCCTCCAGTCAACACCGTGTACTGATGGGTCGTCACGTTGTATCCCACCTGGATCATCGCCTGCGGCTCAGAGCCTGACTCCTTGTCCGCGTGAGCTACATAGACTTCGTCCCGCCTGGAATTGAATCGTCGTGTCCATCGGCGTACTCGCCGGCCTGCCCGTCTTCACGCTGGCGTGCCACGCCACCTGCACTCCCGCACCCAGGGCGGTTTGCCTCCCCTGTATCTTGCCCGGTGTCTTATGCGCCGGAGCAGCAGGCTCAGGCTGAACAGGAAGGCTGAATTCCATGGAGCCAAGCGGCTTCACCGAGCCCTTATGCGTCAGCGCCAGCAGCTCCTTCATATAAATGTTGGCGAGGTAGACCTGAATCTTGTCCTTGCCGACACCTCCCATCACCATGGGGGCCACCATCTCCGCGATCTCCGGCATCGAGGTGACCTTCCCGTCCAGAACGGGCTCACCTACACCCGGCACCTCTCCCTCCTGCAGATGAAATCCATGCTCCAGCAGAAAAGAATCGATGCGCTGCCGGTCCAGCGGCGTCAATTGCATCTCCAGCGGGGCCGGCGGCACCGGCTCTCCGAGGTGCCTCTCCCGCTTCTTTCCCGGCCATGTGGTCTTCAGTTTGAACTGGTCGGGATCCTCCAGAATCGACGGCCTCTGCAGACGATATCGATCGTCGTCCTCCGGCTCCATCTGGATGCCTGGCGACGGCGCGCTTAACTGCGGCCTGTGTCCATCGAGCGCCGCCGCATCAGCGTCCCGTTCCAGCGCGCCATCGTCACTCCTGGATCCGGCCGTTCCCGCTCCGCTCTGCTGCACCACGTGAGCCAGCTCATGCGCCAGCGTGTGCGCATCCGCCCGCTCGCCCAGAACAACATGCTCTCCCAGCGTCCATCCGCGGGCACCCATCGCACGCGCCGCACTGCGCCCTTCATTGTCCGCATGCACACGCACCCGCGAGAAGTCGAACCCCATGCGGGATCCCATCACCGCCTGAAGACTCTCTGGAAGCGCCTGACCCCGGCCGCCGAGCACATCGTGAGACTCTGCCGCAGCGTTACGCCGCGGGCCTCCACGCTGATTACTTCTGTTGGTGTACGGTGGCCTTCTCCCTTGCGATCCGCGAAGCGAACATGCCGCACCTCGATCACTGGACCCAGAGAACTCCGCTGAATCAAAGATACGCTCCGCTCGCATGGAGCGTCCATGCGGTTACACGTCCCTCGTACCAAGCCACGCACACATTCTCTGGCATCGGCACCGCGACCGTGTATCTTGTCCTCATTCCCCCATCTCGGCCCCGCTGCATCTTCAAAATCCAATTCATCAGGCCCGCATGATCGACGTCCATCCCGCGCCGCACGCCGCCCACTCCTGGCGCGACTTCTTCATTCACATTGCCACCATCGCCATTGGCCTCCTGCTCGCACTTGGTCTCGAGCAAACCGTCGAGCACTTCCATCGCCTCCATCAGCGCCACGGCCTTGAAGAGACCCTTCACAGCGAGAGTCTGCTGAACCGCCGCATCGTCGCCTATGACCTCGATTCTGTCGAGCAGGTCCGCCGCAGCATCCGCGCCAACATGACCAACCTCGACCGCGACGGCAAAGCCTTCACGCCCGTTCCTCCCACGCACGACACCTTTCTTCCCTTCATCGACACTGCCTGGGTTGTGGCGCGCGGCAACGGCAACCTCGCCCTCCTGCCCGATGAACTCGCCGAGAGCTACTGGAAGGTCGACGTCCTCGCACAAGACGCCGCCAACTCGATTCAATCGCTCGCCAACGCGCGCAAGAAGGTCAACTCCCTTCTCTACCTCCACGCCAAACCCTCTGACCTTACCCCCGAAGAGCGCGCCGCTCTTCTGCGCGCCTACAGCGAGGAAGACCAGGAGCTCGGCAACCTCAACTACATCCTCCTCGCCTACCGGTTCATGAACGAAGCCGTGCTCACTGGCCGGATCCCTACTGTCGACGACCTGGCCCGGCAGTCGCGCGACGCACAGAAGACCGAAGGCCAACCCCCGCATCCATGACATCCCCTCGAGGAACCGCTGAATGATCGACATCCACCCTCCGCATGGCCCCACCCATACCCGGAAAGACTTCCTCATCCACATGAGCGCCATCTGCCTCGGCCTGCTCATCGCCATCGGCCTCGAGCAATCCGTGGAGGCCATCCATCACCGCCAGGAGCGGCATCAGTTACGAGACGATCTGCGCGCTCAGGCAGAACAGCAAATCCATCTGCTCCACCAAAATCAAATTGTCTGTGCCGAAAGCATCGCCTGGAGTCGCGCCATTTTGCACGCCGGCCGAGACGTCATCCCTTCCGGCGGCTACGTCACGTACGTCCTGCCGCAGCGAAAAGGCGGGCCGCCCCTGCAAGTGATGGCAAACGGTGTTTGGACCGCCGCCAAGTCCTCCGGCGGCGTCGCCGTGCTCTCGCGCGACGAGGTCGTCACATGGGACCAGATCGACTACCTGGCCCAGATCACTGACAAAAGCTTTCAGGATCGCGAAGCTGCGATCCAGAAGCTCTACGCACTGATCGAGCGCACCGACGCTCCCGTGACTCCCGGCGCCACAGTCCACCTCACAACCGCCGACCGCGATGAGCAGATGCGCAACCTTGCCAGTCTCATCGAGGCCACCTGGATGATCGAACGAAACAGCGCGTTATGGGAAGGTGCAGACGAAGCCGTTCTCCACGGCGCCACCACCAGCAGCGAGATCGCAGTCTACGAGGGCCGCGCCCTCAACGCTATGCCGAAGTAACCAGAAGCACCCGCAACGGAGCCACCCGCCCATGATCGACGTCCACGCCCCACACCAATCCACCCACACCTGGACCGACTTCCTCATCCACATCGCCACCATCGTCGTCGGTCTGTTCATCGCCATCGGCCTCGAACAAGCCGTCGAGCTCCTTCACCGCAGCAACCAGCGCCACCAGCTCGAGGCCGACCTCCGCACCGAGGCCGAAAACAACCGCATCATCATCACTCGCGACCTCCGCTTGCAGGCGCTCGAGCCCTGGTTCGATCAAGCCATGAACGCGGTTGACTCCGCCTCGCCCCAGCAAGGGAAGATTCGCATCACTCTCCCCTTCGCTCCCTGCATGCCCGGCTCCGTCGGCACATCCACTGAGCGTTTCTTCGCTCCTTCTGAGGCCGTCTGGACAACCGCCAAAGAGAGCAGCCTCGTCGGTCTCCTTCCCGTCGAGCAGGCGCGCATGTACGCCCGTCTCGCTCACAACTACGATCTGCTCGCGATCGGCCGTGAGGACTTCTACCGCAGCTGCAGCATCATCGGCGCCATGCAGCACCGCTTCGCCAAACTCGCTCCCGCCGCGTCCGATGCTCCGCGCACAGCCGTCTGGACCCTCACGCCCGCACAAGCCGACCGTCTCGCTCAGGTCGCCTCAGAGGCTCGCACCGCCGTCAAGGGTCTCTGCTTCCGCCTCCGCTGGTCCGATGTCTACGAGCAGGGCGTCCTCTCCGGCGAGACCCACCCTGACGAGCGAATGATGAGCATGAATCAGGAGCGCTTCGAAGATAATCAGGATGCCATTCAATAACTCATCGCAGCCGCACCCAACGAGGATTAATGCTCGACGTCCACGCTCCGCACAAGTCTGACCACACCTGGACTGACTTCTTTATCCACGTCGGCACCATCGCCGTCGGCCTCCTCCTCGCCATCGGCCTCGAGCAGACCGTCGAGCTCCTCCACCACCGTCATCAGGTAGCCGAGGCACGCGAGGCCCTGCACGCTGAACGCGAGCAGAATCTCCTCCTCCTCGCCCTGGAGACTCGCGGATTTCTTCGCCGCGTTCCCTACCTCAAGACCAACCTCGCTGTGCTCGTCTTCATCCGGCAGCACCCGCACGCCCCACCCTCCGCCTGGCCGGGCGCCCTCGATTGGGCCTCCGGGAGCGTACCCTTCAACGAATCCGCGTGGACCAACGCCCAGCGTGATAGCGTCGTCACCTACATGCCCAACGCCGAGGTGGAGGACCTCAGCGACCTCTACACCCGCCTGGACCGCGTTCGCGCCTACCAGCTCGATGAACGGGATGCGATTAACGACGCAAGGGGCTATCTCGCCCGTGATCCGGATCCCGGCCGCCTCACGCCGCACGAGCTGGACGATCTCATCGACCGCGCCACCCGCGTTCTCGTGCTGCACAACCGCCTCGGCTCGGAAATGCTGCACCTTGCGCTCCGGCATCCCGACTTCGCGCCCTCCGCAAACGATCAGAGAGAATTCGCGATCCTGCCGACTCCTGTGACCCCTCAGGATGCACGCGACAGCGGCACCGAAGACCAGGAGTACCTCCGCATCGTCAACGCCCACTAAGCCCCTCGCCGTCACGCGGCCAACTCCGCGAAGGAATAACTTCATGATCGACATCCACGCCCCACATAAGTCCGACCACACCTGGACCGACTTCTTCATCCACATCGCCACCATCTGTGTCGGCCTGCTCATCGCCATCGGCCTCGAGCAATCCGTCGAGTGGGTGCACCACCGCCATCAGCGCCATCAGCTCGAAGAAGATCTGCGCGCAGAGATGCGGATGAACAACGAGTTTCTCAACCGCGATTTCGACTATCTCGTCGCAACCCGTGACTGGGCTGCGAGCCAGGCGCAGGCCATACAGAGCGCCATTGCCACCCACACCACCTCACATCTCGTCTATCAGCCGCCGCCTCGCAACTTCGATTTTTATGTCCTGCCCAACGACTCCGTATGGCAACACGCCAGCGAAAGCGGCACCGCCACCCTTCTTCCCCGCGAAGAAGCTCAGAATTACACCCTGCTCTATCGCTTCCGCGCTCGCTTGTTCGACACCTACAAACAGCTCTTCGACGCGCACTACGCCGTCATCGCCTCCGGTCTCAGATTCTCCTCCGGCCACAACCCGCAGCCTGACTTCAGCCGCATGACTCCCGCGCAACTCGATGAGTTCTCCGCCGCGTTGAGCAAAGAGGCCACGGCGTTGAACACAAACATCGTCTTCTGTGGCTTCATGGCCGGCGCGCAGCGGGCTCTTCTCGACGGCGCCACTTCGGAAGCGGAGATCGTCCGCGTCATGACGGACAGTCGCAACCCCTATCGCGGATGGAGCCAGTTCTCTTCTGCTTCTTCAGTCCAGGCTCCCCCCGCAGACCACAGCGCCACACACTGAGGCTCACATGATCGACGTCCACGCACCTCACAAGTCTGACCACACCTGGGCCGACTTCCTCATCCACATCGCCACCATCACCGTCGGCCTCTTCATCGCCATCGGCCTCGAGCAAACCGTCGAGCACTTCCACCACCTTCATCAGCGCCACCAGCTCGAAGACAACCTGCGAGACGAACTCCGCGTCGATCTGCGCCGCGACGCCATGGACTTCCGCAGGTTCGCCGACATCCGCGCCTACACTGTCGAGCTCAAGTCCGCCGTCACCGCCCGCCGCACCGGCCATCCTTCACCACCCGCGCCACCGGCCGCAAACGACCCGCGCCGAAACGAACTCCCCTCCGCGCCCTCCATCGCCATCTGGGAAGCAGCGAAACTCGACGCCACCATCACTCTGCTCCCCAGCAAAGAGATCAACCTCTACAACGCGATCATCCTCCAACACAGTCTCATCTTCGTCGCCCTCGACGACTTCCAGCACGCTGCCTTCGCACTCGAAAGCTTCGAGGAGCGCTTCATCGACACTCCCGGTGCCTTCGACATGGGCTATCCCGCGCCCCCGCCCAGCCTTGACGCCATGTCACCCGCTGACCTCACGCAGTACGAAACGCTGCTCGCCACCTACATCAAGGCCATCGATCGCGCCGTCGTTCGTCTGCATTTCTTCGACGCCGCCGATCGCGCCATTCTCGCTGGCGCTACCGACCACGACGAACTTAGCCGTCGCGCCTTTCCCAATGGAACTCCTCCCGCACTCAACGTTCCGCCGCCAGCCAAAGAGAGCACCTACCCATGATCGACATCCACCCACCGCACAAGTCCGACCACACCTGGACCGATTTCTTCATCCACATCGGCACCATCATCCTCGGCATCCTCATCGCTCTCGGCCTGGAGCAATCCCTCGAGTACCTCCATCAGCGCCACCAACTGCATGAGCTCCGCGAAGGCGCCATGACCGACGCTCGCATCTACCTCCACGACGTCGACCAGAACCGCGCCGCCAACACCCGCCAGGTCGAAGACCTCACCACTCGCATTCAGCAGGTGCAGGCCGCCATCTCGCAGCGTCATCCGCTGCCTCCGCCTAGCTATCGTCCTACGCTCGCCATCAGCACCATCCGCCTCGGCAATCTCTCCGCCGCCAAGGCCAGCGGCCTGATCACTCTGCTCAGCAAGGATGAGATCAACAGCACTGGCGACGCAGAAGTCGGCGTCATCAAGTCCGAAGCCCTGAAAGAACGCGCCCAGGAAGCCGCCACGAAACGCACCGCCTTCGAGCAGCGCTTCCAAACCGCCTTCCCTTCCGGCCCCTTCGACTTCTCCCACATTACGCCCGCACAGCTCGACGAATATCTCGGCCTTCTCCTGGACGAACGCGTCCGCCGCACCGAAACTCTCGCCTATCTGCTCCTGATGCATCGCGGCACCGAGGCCTATCTCAGCGGCCAGCGCACCCTCGAGGAGCTTCGCGCCTCAGAGGAAGACTCATCCGCACACTAAACGGAGCCCACATGATCGACATCCACCCACCGCACCACGCCGCCACCACACGCCGCGACTTCTTCATCCACCTCGCCACCGTCGTCCTCGGCATCCTCATCGCCATCGGCCTCGAGCAAACCGTCGAGTACTTCCACCACCGCGACCAGGTCGCCCAACTCACCGAACAAATGCGCACCGAAGCGCAGAACAACCTGCCGCTGATACGCGACTCGGTCGACCAGGCTCAAAGTGCAGGCCATATACATCCGGTCGCTTGAGGATGCGCTGCTCGCCGGAAAACTTTCCGGTGATTCCGCTGACGTGCACGGCGTCCCTCCCAACGCTGGCTCGGCCCTCTATGTGTCTCCCTCACGAGCCACATGGTCGGCCGCTCAGTCCGCAGGTCTCGCTGCGCTCTTTCCCGCTGACCAGGCCAAGCTCTTTGCCCGGCTCGACTACAACACCTTAGAGGAGATCAGCGCCGACGAAGACCTGCACGAAACGCTACGCACCCTGGTCAGCCAATGCCTGCGCGCACAGTATGACCATGCCAATCCGGCCGTTCAGCATATCAGCATCTCTCATCGCGACGATCTCCTCTTCCAGTTGGGACAGGTTGACGGCGCCATTCGCAGGAGCATCGCCACTCTCGCCCTGGTCGAAGGAGGCGACGAGGCCATTGTGGCAGGTGTTCATTCACTCGACGAGATGTACTCCTTCCAGAAGGCCGCGGTGCAACGAACCCATGTCGAGGCTGGCTCCGCGACTTTCTTTGGAGCTACCCTGACGCCGCAAACACAAACGATTCCAAACCAGCCCGGCGGAACGGAATAGATTTCACGGAGCCCACATGATCGACATCCACCCACCCCACCACGCCGCCACCACACGCCGCGATTTCTTCATCCATCTCGGCACAGTCGTCCTCGGCATCCTCATCGCCATCGGCCTCGAGCAAACCGTCGAGTACCTGCACCATCGCCATCTCGCCACCGAAGCCCGCCGCGCGCTACTCGCCGAGCGGAACAGCAATGAAAATTCAAACGAGTTCAACATCTTCGCAACCAAGCGCCACCAGCGTGACCTGCAACACGACCTCGCCGTCCTGCACGCTCTTCGCGCCCACCAGCCTCTTCCTGCTGGTCCGTTCATTGTCCGCCACTTCCGCTACCTCTACCTCGAAGACGAATGGCACAAGATCCATCAGTCCGGCACGATCAATTACCTGACCGGCTCCCTTCAGCCGATCGACTACCGCTACGAGAATCAGGACGCCTTCATGGCGCGAGCCGACCGCAGCATCGAAGACCTCTATCGCGCCGCCTCCGTGCTCCGCAGCGAACACGATCCACTCAATACCGATTTCGACAGCAATCTCGCGTACAGCGCATTCATGAAGCGCATCGCCGACAGCCATGAGACCCTCAGCGCCCAGGAGGTCGACGCCGGATACGCTACCTCCGCGGAGCCCGCAAACTTTTCCGCGCTCTCACCCGCACAGATCGACTCCCTCGAACGCGCCATCCAGTCCGCCCTCTCCGACGACGACGCCCTCCTCACCTACTGCTACAACATCAAGCGCAACCTCTCCCGAAACCCCCAGTAGTAAAGCCGCGCCCTCGTTACAAGAGAATCACGAGGACGTCGCCTCGCTCGCCTGTGCGCCCGCAATCTTGCGCTTCACAGTTGCCATCAAAGCCACCGGCTCATCACCATATTCCATGCACTCAATCAGCACACTGAACAACACAATCGCCCACAGCGGCAGCAGCAGATCGAACGGCTCCGCCTCCGCCAGTCCGCGCACCAGCACAAACAGCAGCAGGCTCGTCAGCGCAACCCGCACCGGACCGCGCCCCAGCCTCCGAATCTTCCTGTAAAAGCTCCCATACAGACCGCACAGCATCACTACGCCCAGCGCGCCGTACGCGTAGATCTGCTGCAGCACCTCATTCTCCGCATGTCTCGCCTCAAACGCATCCGACCCGAACGGCGGCATCACCTTCCACAGCGAATCAAACCCATGCCCGAACCACGGCTTTTCGATCACCTCATTCGCCACCCACGCCCAGATTCCGAGCCGTCCCGTCAGCGTCTCCGCCTGGTTTCCCGCACTCGAATAGATGTCGAAGTACGCCTCAAACAATCCCCAGAAGCCAAGCACCGCCACAACTACCGCCGTCGTCAGCAGCACCTTCGTCCTTCGGCTCACCGATCGGTCCTGAATCAGCAGATAGCTCTCGCAAATTACAAACGCCACAATCGTCGTCTTGCTCAGGCTGCGCAGCAGCGTCACCGCTAAAAACGTCACCGCCCACGTCCAGCGCCCGTCCTTACGCCGCATCAGGTACTGCGCCAGCAGAATCGAAAATGCGCAAAGCGTTCCAATCTGGTTCGTATTGAAGTAGTCATAGTCGCCAAGCCGCAGGTCCTTCTGCGCCGGCATCAGCCACGCCACCACCGCCAGGAAGCACGAGCTCCAGATGAACCCCTTCATCAGCGAGTGCGCCGCAGCCTTCACCGGCCGCCCCTGCAGCAGCAGCGCCACCGTCGCCACATCCGCAGCCATTCCCAGCCAGTACACGAACGACGACGTCCGGTCCACAGCCTCGGTCCACGCAAAGCTGCACAGCGACACCACCAGGAACAACAACACCCACCGCAGCGGCGCAATTCGCTTCCACTCCCAGACACGCTGCTCGCCCAGGGACGCAAAGCTCACCACCCCCAGCAGCAGCACTCCCACGGCGACGCTCGCCGCCGGTCCTATCCGCGGCTCCGTTCCCAGAACCCTTACAAAGAACAGCGTGAACACCCATCGCAGCGAGAGATAGAACCCGACTACAAACGCCAGCGACGAGCCCGCCGCGCCCTCCTCGACTCCCGCGAACTCAACCTCCGAACTCACGCGCGCCCCAGTCTCGCCCTCATCTGCGTCGAAGTTTAACGCCCGACCCACCCCAGAGATGTCATCCTCCTGTCACTCCTTACAGCAGAATCGCCGGACTCACTCCCAGTGCCGCAAACGGAAACCTGTTACATCTCCCAGTAGCATGCGCCTCCCTTGCACCGCATCATCGAGACACCTCGGAGAAATACCATGCCTCTTCCCGACGATGAACGCGTCGTTGCGCTTGCCAGTGACTTGCTCAATCAGTTCGACCTGATGTTCCATCCGCAGCCTGGCTACCGGCCAGCGCACGCCAAGGGACTCTTGCTCACCGGCACCTTCACCGCCACGCCGCAGGGGAAGTCGCTCACCAAGGCGCCGCACATACAGCGTGATGTAACGCCTGTCACCGTTCGCTTCTCTAACTCATCCGCCATGCCTCAAATTCCAGACAACGTTGCCGACGCCAACCCGCGCGGCATGGCCATCCGGTTCAATCTCGCCGAGCACGTGCACACCGACATCGTTGCTCACTCGGTAGACGCCTTTCCCGCAAAAGACGGCAAGGAGTTCCTGGAGTTCCTGCGTGCCGCGGCTTCCAGCGGACCCGATGTGCCTTCGCCCAAGCCGATCGAAAAATTTCTCGGCACACATCCTGCGACCCTGGCATTCGTTCAAGCGCCCAAGCCCTTCCCCTCGAGCCTCGCGCGTCAAACCTACTTCGCAATCGTCGCCTACGAGTTCACCAACTCCGCTGGTCAAAAGAAGTTCGGCCGCTATCGCATCGTGCCCGAGTCCGGCAACGACTTCCTCAGCGACGATCAGGCAGCCCGCCTCTCGCCGAACTTCCACTTCGACGAACTGGCAGACCGCCTGAAGAAGGGCCCCATCCGCATGAAGATTCTCGTGCAGATTGCGAAGCCCACCGACACCGTCGACAACGCCACCATCCACTGGCCCGAAGATCGCGAACTGCTTGAGCTCGGCACCCTCGAGCTGACGCAAATCCTTTCCGATTCGCAGGCACAGCAACAACAGATCATCTTCGATCCGATTCCACGCGTCGACGGAATCGAGCCTTCGGCAGATCCTCTGCTGGAGCTGCGTGCAGCCATCTATCTCCTCAGTGGACGCCGCCGCCGCGCCGCCTGAAGATAGCCTCTCGCTCTACTCCAACCCGGCAACAACATTCTCCAGCGCACCAAGGAACCTCTGCCATCCATACGTCGCGCCCTTGTACGCAGCGTCCTGATCCGAAGGGAAGCCGGAATGCTCCATGCGAACATGCGTCCCGTCATCCGCTGGAGTCAACGTAAAGAGCACTGCACTCGCAAGCCCCATCGTGCTCCAGCTATACGACAGCCGCTTCGCCGGCTCGACGACGAGAACCTCGCAGTCGATCACACCATCCCAGTTCGGCACCGGGTCGGACCGCAACTTGAACTTGCGCCCGACCACCGGCTCGAAGTCATTCTTCATCAGCCATTGCGCGACGAGCTGGCTCTCCGTAAGCGCCCGCCACACCTTCTCCGGCGCGTGCGGAAACACCCTCTCAATCACAACCGTACGTGTACCCTCTGCTGGAGTGCTCATCGCTCCATTCCTTTCTGGCTCGCCACCTCGGCAGCCTGCAGCCGGCGAAAGAAGAAATACGACACGCCCCACAGAACTGCCGTGCCCGCCGCCCAGCCCCACGCCCTGAACCCATCGCCCACGGCAAAGTGCGCAATCAGCGCCGAGACCAGTGTGATCGCGAAGCCCGCATAGGCCCACTCCTTCACTCGCGCCGGAACCATCGGCACCAGCAGCGCGGCCAACCCGGCGAACTTCGCCCATGCGAGCTCGATGCGGAAGTAGGAGGGAAAGCCGTAGTGGGCGAACGCTCCTGCCACCTGCGGCAGACGCAGCTGAGCATACGCCGTGAATCCCATCTGCAACGCGAAGACTGCCGTGGAAATCCAGAATCCCACGACCAGCCACTTTGAAGCCTTCACATTTCCCGTGCTCTCTGCCGGATTGCTCATCACAGCTGTTGGATAGCTCGTTGGATAACTCATGGTTCCATCCTTTCCAAAAGAGATTCGAGACGATCAAACCGTTCCCGCCAGAACGCTCCGTAAAGACTGAGCCAGTTCACCATCGGCCTCAGCGCCTCGGGCTCCGCGCGGTAGTGCGTCTCCCGTCCCTCGCGCCGATGCCGCACCAGCTTTGCCCGCTTCAACACCGTCAGATGCTTCGAGACCGCAGGCTGCGACACGCCGGCATACCGGGTCAACGCGTGCACGGTCTGCTCGCCCTGCCGCGTCAGTTCCTCGAAGATCGCCCGCCGCGTTGGATCCGCGAGAGCTCTGAATACGTGATTGGCATTAATCCGCATCACAGGAAAACCATAACCAAACGGTTATGGTTTGTCAAGCGCGGATGAGGCACTTTTTAAACGAGAAAATTAACGCGGAGATGCGAACGAAACTAACCCGCCCGTTTTCTGCTCGCCTTCTTGGCCTTCGTCTTGGTCTTGCTGTCGAGATTCAACGCCACCGCCGCGCGAACGAGTTCCTTCAGCGCCGCCTCATCCACCTTCTCGCCCTCATGGATGTCGATCGCCCGCCGCACATTCCCGTCGAGGCTCGAATTGAACAGCCCCGCAGGGTCCTCCAACGCCGCGCCCTTGGCAAACGTCAGCTTCACGACGCTCTTATACGTCTCTCCTGTGCACACGATGCCGCCGCGAGAAAACACCGGAGTCCCTCTCCACTTCCACTCTTCGACAATCTGCGGGTCTGCCTCATGGATAATCCCGCGCACCTTCGCCAGCATCTTCCCGCGCCAGTCCCCAAGCTCCTTGATCTTCTGGTCAATGAATGCAGAAGCAGATTCCATCGCAGGTCCTTTCACGCAAAGCTCCGACTCTCGCACCCAATGTTACCGCCGAGCCATGCCCATCGAGCGAACCGCCCCGAAACCTTTGGTGAGCGGCGAAATCTGACCTACCCGTCACCTGTCCGTTCCGTCGCTACGCTGCGAGCTGCTGGCTGGATATCCATGCAACTGCGGCCCCACCGAGTTAGAGAACAAGTAATTCTCATTCTGGTCATCATCGATCGTCCAGAACATCGCCCCAATCATCGCTGGATATCCATCCGGACGCCGCAACTTGTAACGTCACATTCTCTGGCGCCTTCCCGGTAATCAAGTACTGCATCGCGCCGGTCACCAGCTCAGGCGTCGCCGTGCCCACCAGGAATCCCACGGCCACCTTGTCCGCAGGCACGGGCGGGAAGAAGTCTCCTGCCCGCCCACTCACTGGAAACCCTTGCAGTAACAGCTCCGTCATCGCCGCGTCATAATTCACCGAGCCCAACTGGTAGATCTCTCCATCAAGCCCCTCGAACGGCGGCGTGTTGTAGTCCTGCACGTCCACAAACGACAGCATGTCTCGCACTCCCCACAACAGCGGCAGATACGATCCGAACTGCCCTCCATAGCCCGCATATCCTCCGGGTATCTGCGGCCCTTCCGGCACCAGGCTCAGCACGAAGCGCGGCCCGAAGTGTTCCCGCAACTCCTTCAGCGCTGCAATCAGATTCACAATCGAGGGCGTTGTCGGATGGCGAAAGTCCACATCTCCCGGATCCAGCACCAGTGACGGGCTCTCAAAGTCCAGATCGATTCCATCGAACCCATACTCCTGTACGATCTGCGTCACCGAACTCACAAACGTCGGAATACTCTCCTTCTGCGCCAGCGTGAAATACTCCCCGCCGCCGCCCAGCGAGATCAGAACCTTCTTCCCATGGCTCTTCAGCCACGCAATGTCGTCCTTCATCTGTCCGAGATCGATTTGCGGCGCTCCTGGCATGCCCGGCATCGGCCCCACATGCAGCCGCATGGTGCCTTCCGGAGCCTGATGATTCACGTCGGCGAACGCCACGATGATCACATCCCACTGCGGAGAGATATCCCGCAGCCGCAGCAGCGTTCCGCCTCGCCCCGTCCCGGTCCAGTACCCAATCAGCTCATGTCCGTTCTTCGCTCCGTCCGACGGAACCGGCGCGGCCTTTGACGCTGGCGCGGTTTCACTCGGCATCCCCATCGCCATACGTTCTGACGCGGGGCAAGGAACCGCCGCCGTCCGAAGCATCCGCGAGTCCGGAAAGCTATACGGCCCGGTCCCGCCGGTGTACCAGCTCATCAGCGCCACGTTGGCCACATGCCATGCATTGCCGCGCGCATGCATCACCCATGCTGGTCCCGCTGGCAGTTGGCTGCGCTCATTCGTATCCAGCGGACTCTGCAGCGTGTACCGCGTGGCCGGACTGCTTCCGCCACATCCACGATGGCGCGCACCCTCCACCGCAGGCCACATCCACGCTGGAACCACATTCTCTGCCGCCGGCAGCGGAGTCCGGAAGGCCACATGAAACAGCGGATCATGCAGTGGATCGTTCACCCACTCCGCCAGCTGTCCCGTCAGCGGCTGCACATCGCGCTCTTCGACAAGCGGCGGCACGGCCCCCAGGTACGACGCCAGCACAAACGAATTTCCTGTCGCGCCGTCCACCCCATGCGTTCCCCACGAGCAGCACACCGTGGCATCGCCATACGTGTAATACGCCGTGTTGTGCGAGATCGCGATCACCAGCTTTCCATCCTGCCGTGGAAGCTGCTTGAAGATCTCACGCTGGACGAACTCCACGTCCGCCATCCCCAGCACGGTTCCCGTCCGCTTCGACGTGAGCACGTAGCCATACCCCGCCGGAATCCTGACCGTGATCGGCCGCACCTCGGGCTGTCCCAGCAGCGTGTGCCATCCGGCCGGCGATCCTGCCGTGGCGCCTGCTGTAGCCCGCAACATTGCGTCCACGTACTGCGTCTCACCTTCCGCTCCGAACGGAACCTTGGAGAAGACCGGCGAACGCAACACCTGCGCAACATCGCCCGCCGCATCCAGTGTCGACGGCTTGGCTGCATCCCTTCCCGCTTCAAACTGAAGTTGCACCGGCACCAGCACAGTCGGAATCACCGTCGTCCCACCGCGTGCAGGATCCTGTCCCGGCAGCGTCACGACGCCATTGCTTGTCTTGTATCGAAACGTCGGGGCCGTTCCCTGTCCATGTCCGGCTCCCCATGCAACCACGAAGAAAGAAATCACCAAGAGACGTGCAATTGTCATCAGAAGCCGATGATATCGTTCCCGCACATCACTGGTAGCGTTGACGAGCGATGAACAAGCCCCGTTCTCCGCGTAGGTCGTGTTTTGCGATCACGACTCAAATGCAGGTCTCCGCACAAAGACTACGTAGTGGCGAGGCTGGCTGAATTGCCAAAAATCTCGGGAAGCAAGGATTCATCCACCTGAACAGGTTGAATCGTGAGCACCGTGATGTCGTCTTCCTGACCGAAGTCACTGGCAGCTTGTGCGATCGATTCCGCGGACAGGTGATTGCAAACCAGCGTACGCGTGCGCTCAAATCCGTAGAGCTCACCCTTCTTGTCGCGAGCTTCGGGCACACCGTCGGTGTACAGAATCAGGCAATCGCCTTTCCGAAGCATGAAATTCTGATCCGCGAACTCTGACTCAGCAACGATTCCCAGGGGAAGCGATTCGCTGATCGTGAGCTCATTGCCGTTGAGGTATGGCGGGAGATGACCTGCGTTTGCCAGCGTGCAATGGCCGAAGCGATCCAGCCTAAGCAGAAGAGCAGTCGTAAAACCGCCCTGCATCCGGCCGACGAGGCGGCGATTGAGCCCAGCGAGAATCTCTTTGGGATCTCTCTGAAACTCGGCAAGAGTACGGATGGTGCCGATGATGAGAGCGACGTTCATCGCCGCTTTGAGGCCCTTCCCGCTGACATCGCCGATGGCGACAAGGGTGGTTTCGTCGTTGAAGGAAATGATCTGGAAGAAGTCGCCGCCGACGTCGTGGGCGGGATGGTAGGCGCTGGCGATAGCGTAGCCGGATACTTCAGGGATGGCTTCGGGAATGAGCACCTGTTGCACTTCGCGGGCAGACTTCAGCTCGTTTTCGATCTCGATTTGCTTCTGGTTTTCTCGTATCGCGTAACGTATTAGGGCATAAGCCATAGAGACCAGCAGCAGGGTGTGAAGCGCCTGTGTAACCGTGACGGGCATGCCAGCCACACTGAATGACCATGATTGCAGCCATGGGCCCAGCGTCCAATGGGTGAAGCGCATCCCCTGATCGATTGTTTCAGGCAGCGTCGCAACCAGATAATCCAGGATGCAAACGACGGCGACCAATTTAATTTCGGGATTGAGCCGGCGTCTGATCCCGTGGTATGCCAACACAAATATGTAAGCTCTGGACAGCGTCGCGCAAACCGAACAAAGCGCATCAAGCCACTGCATCGCGGTTCCGGCTTGTGCCCAGAAGAGAATCAGCAGGCCATCCATGCTGGATGCGCCTAAGTTCACTGCGATGGCCAGCCAGGTCCACCGGCGCAGGGGCTTGTCCTCCTCAAGGTCGAACAGGTACAGCAAGGTCAACATCGTTGCGGAATCTACAACCGCCCAGCCAAGCTGCGTGATGCCGGAGAGCACCGGATAGGGAATGGAATAAGCGATGTTCGATGAACGAGTCAGAACAAATATGGCGACGTAACCCAGGCACCGTATGGAGAACCAGAGAAAGATCCATCGCGTGCGATTGTGAGCCCAGGCAAGCAGCGCCAATATTCCTGCAAGAAGAAACATGACGTGGATGGCCTGTCTGTAGGTCTCTCGACGCAAAAACAAGAAGTCTCCCAGCCCGACCAACTGACCAATGCTGCTTGCCTCTCCCACGACCGGCGGCGCTCGCAGGCCGCCAAGAGAGTCGGGGTCAGTTGAGGTGAGTTCCGCCTTCCAGACGCGAATAGCCAACACGCCATCTCTCACGCCCGTTGAAATGACCGGGAAAGCGAAGGTCTGTCGCCGTTTCATGTACCAGTTGGCATGCGGCGGCGGGTTGCCCTCGTGTCCTATCGAGACGCCGTTCCAGAAAATTTCGTATTCATCCTCGACCGGCGGCATCAGGATTGCGAGCTTCGCGTTCCGGAGGGACAAGGGCGGAATGTCGAGATGGCGGCGGTACCAGGCGAATCCCGTGTACGAAGGGTGACTCTGCGTGCTCCCGGTCTTGCCCGCTGTCACGCGCTCCCATCCAGAGTCGTCATACCCAGGAGCGGCCCAGCGCATGTCGTCGCCAAGGTGAAACTGCCATTTGCCGTCGATCGGCACCTCGCCGCGACCGACGTATTCGATATTGAGAATCGGCGCGGGATCTGTTTTTGCGGTTAGTTGCGGAGCTCCACCGGCGACAGCGGAGTTGCAAACCAGCATCGCAAATACGACGGCCACACGGCCCATGGGCGAAGTTTAGCGAGAAGCGCACTCGCAAGGTCACTGGTACGTTGAACAGTAGAGGACAGCTGGCGAAAGTCTGTCACCGATTGAGAGAACAACACGCTACTGCGTTGGCTCTAGCAGAATCGTCCGCTCGTCTTCGGCTCCCGGCGCGAAGCGAACACCAGGCTCGCTTCCTCGACTTCATCCCAGCTTCACCGGTTCCCGCTCCAACTCCACCCCGAAATGGACCCACACCCCATCCTGAATCCGGCCCTGCAGCCCCTCGATATCAGCAGCCGTCGCTCCACCGCGATTGATGAGCGCCAGCGTATGCCGCGACGAGATGCCCGCCGCTCCATCCGTAAATCCCTTCCCGAACCCCGCCCGCTCAATCAGCCACGCCGCCGATAATTTCACCGCGTCATCGCCCGCCGCCCAGTGCGGCACGGCTGCCTCTTCAACTGCCGCCGCGGCCGCGACCTCACGCAACCTCCCAGCCTCCACCACCGGGTTCTTGAAGAACGATCCGGCACTCCGGCTGTCCGGATCGCCCTCCACGATCAACATCCCTTTGCCACGCCGAATCTTCCGAACCGCAGAAGCAACAGTCAACAAATCAGTAAGTTCTGACGTTTCAGCAAAGTATCGCTTGACATCCCCGTAAGTAACTTGAGGCTGTCCATTGGGATGTAACTTGAACCCGACCCGCGTCACAACGTACCGCTCAGGCTCATCCGTATTGAACAAACTCTTGCGGTAACGAAACTTACAGGCCTCCCGGTCCAGTTCGACAAACTGCGCCGTCTTCCGGTCAAACGCCCGCACCAGAACGATGGTCTCCGCGACCTCCTGCCCATACGCCCCGACGTTCTGCACCGGCGTCCCACCCACGCTGCCCGGAATCCCCGCCAGGCACTCCACGCCCTGCATCTCGGCCTTCACCATCCGCTCGACGAACTCATCCCAGACCTCGCCCGCGCCCACCTCGAAGCATCCGTCACCGCAATCCCGCACCCCCTTGATCGCGATCTGCACCACCAGCCCCCGGAACCCCGCATCGCTCACCAGCAGGTTGCTGCCGCCGCCCAGCACAAACAGCGGAAGCCCACGCTCCTCCGCCCACCGGACAGCCTCCGCGACATCCTGCCTCATGCGCCGCAACCGCAAAATACCTCGCCGCCCCACCCACCCCCAGCGTCGTCAGCGGCCCCAGCGCCACATTCTCCCGAATCGTCACGGCTTGAGACTACATGACCGCCTTTGAACTCGAGGCTCGCAACTCGCGGCTCGAAACTGAACGCTAAACCCCTCGCACCCCTTGACGCACGCGATAAAATAGAAATAGAGGGCAAAAGAGCTGGCGGATGATCCCGTGCATACCAGTTGCACTTAAGGTCCAAGCCTAAGTCGTCTTCTCTCTAGATTTTGCGCAATTTCGTGGGGGGAGGGGGTACCCACCCGCACCCAAACCTCACCACCAGAATCCAATCCGAAGCAACACCCCTCAGAAGGAGCACCAGAAAAAAATGTACCCAGAACTGATGGTCATCCCGATGCGCGAAGAGCTCACCCGCGCCGGCATCAACGAGGCCCGTACCGCCGAAGATGTCGACAATGCCCTCAAGCAGCCCGGAACGACCATGGTCGTGGTCAACTCCATCTGTGGTTGCGCCGCCGGCAAGATGCGTCCAGGTGTCCGCCTCGCCCTCCAGCACTCCACCAAACCCACCCAGGCGATCACCGTCTTCGCCGGCCAGGACCGCGAGGCCACCGAGCGTGCGCGCAGCTACTTCCAGGGTCAGCCGCCCACCTCGCCCGCCATCGCCATCCTCCGCGACGGCCAGCTCATCTACCTGATGCAGCGCTCCGCCATCGAGACCTCCACCGCCCCCGCCATCGCCCAGGAACTCACCCGCGCCTTCGACGCCTACTGCGCGACCTCCACGGTCTAGGCTCTCGAGCAGCTACACATCCCGACCGTCTCCATAGCTCGACCAGCTACTGAGTCCTCAACCGGATAAATAGAGGGGTGGACACCCGTCCACCCCTCTCACTTTTTCCACAGCCTTTTCTCAAGCTCTGCTCCTGTGCGCCGATGGAACACCTGTATGAGTTCATCGCCCCAGGCGTTCACCGTCACACCGTTCCGTCCCGTTAGCGTACAGGCCTCGTCCGAGCCGCGTCCTGACGCTCAGCGCCTCGTCGGCCCCAGCCCGGCGATGGCTCGTCTCTGGTCCCAACTCCGCCTGCTCGCTCCGCACTTCCGTGTCGCCCTGCTTACCGGAGAACCCGGCTGTGGAGCCGACGCGGTCGCGCAGGCCCTGCACGATCTCTCCTCCTTCGCCGGAACCCCGTTTCTCCGCATCCGCTCCACCGACGCCGACCGCCAACTCCGCCACCCCGGCGCCCTCTTCGGCAACGCCCCCCGTGGCGCCCTCTTCCTCACCGACATCGACCGCCTCTCCCCTGCCAGTCAGCAGGTGGTCATGCGGCTTTTGAGATTGCGCCGACACCGCCGCATTGCGATCGTTGCCTCCACGAGTGTGGATCTTCGGCCCCTCGTTAGCGCCGGAACCTTCAACGGTGAGCTGTTCGCGAATCTAGGTTCACTTCGGCTTCAGATTCCGTCGCTGCGTGAGCGCATACAGGACATTCCGTTGCTCACGCACCAGTTCCTGCAAGCCGAAGCGACGCGTCAGGCTCGGTCGATTCCTTCGCTCGATCCTGCGCTCCTCCCGGCCATCACCGACTACACCTGGCCTGGCAATCTCGATCAACTCCGCTCGGCGATCGCCTGGATGCTCGAACATCGCGACGATACCTTGACCGTTGCTGACCTGCGGGCCGCAATCGCCGAGGTCCATGCGGAGACGGAATCTGCGGAGGCTCCGGTGCGCATGGTGCCGCTCGATCATGTTGTGCAGGAGCACGTTCGCGCGGTGCTCATCGGTTGCAACGGCAATAAGCTGCGTGCGGCGGAGGTACTGGGCATCAGCCGCTCGACGCTCTACCGCATGCTGGATGCGGCTTCGGTCGCGGGCGGATCGAGTCCGCTGACGCTTCTAGCGAGCTAGCAGGCTCAGATTCTGCCTGGAGCTCTGATAGCCTTCGAGCATGAGCTCGAAACAGTCAGAGCAGAGCATCACTGCCGGCCTTCGTATCGCGGTACTTGGCGCCGGCAAGATGGGCGGCATCCTCCTGCAGGCGTTCCTGCGCAGCGGCCTCTTCACCGCAGAACAGATTGCGGCGACGGTGGCGCATGAACTTCGCGCCGAGGCGCTGACCAAACAGTTCGGCCTTGCAGTGACGACCGACAATCCTCGCGCTGTCGAGGGAGCGGACATTGTCCTGCTGGCAGTAAAGCCTACGCAGATGGTTCAGCTTGTGCGCGAGATCGCTCCATCGCTCAAGCAGGGCGTGTTGCTGCTCTCGATCGCCGCTTCGGTAAAGACAGCAGCCATCGAAGAGGCGGCCGAGGGCCTGAGGCCTGTGATTCGGGCGATGCCCAACACACCGGCGATGCTGGGCGCGGGTATCACCGCACTGTGTCGCGGACGGTTCGTCGCGGACGAACAGCTTGCACTGGCGGAGAAGATCTTCGCGACGGTGGGTCGCGTGGTAGTTGTCGATGAAAGACACATGGATGCGGTTACCGGCTTGTCCGGTTCGGGTCCGGCATTTCTGTACATCATCCTTGAGTCGCTTGCCGAGGCCGGGGTGAACGTTGGGCTACCGCGAGAGATTGCAACCCAGCTCGCTGCACAGACTGCCTACGGCGCCGCAAAGATGGTGCTCGAAACGGGATCGCATCCGGCGCTGCTAAAGGATGAGGTCACAACTCCCGCAGGATGCACGGTGGACGGAATTCTTGAGCTCGAAGAAGGCGGCCTGCGCGTGACCCTCATCAAGGCCGTGAAGCGCGCCACCGAGCGTGCCCGCGAACTCGCAGGCAGTTAAAAAGCCTACGCAGCCTTTGCCATCTCCTCCGCCGGCGATGCAGATTCGTTCTCGATCTCTTCCAGGCTCTTGCCTTTTGTCTCGGGCAGCATCGTCGCGGTGACTACCAAGCCAAGCACGCTTGCGATCGCAGCGGCGGATTCGGCGCCAAGCAGTCCCTTCCAGTTCATCAGGAACGGGAAGATGAAGACACCGAGGAAGCCACCAAGTTTGCCCATCGCCGCTGCGATGCCGTGACCTGTGGTGCGCACGCGTACCGGGAAGATCTCCGACGGATAAACAAACGTCGTGGCGTTCGGACCGAACTCGGTGAAGAAAAAACTGAGCCCGTAGATGATCAGGAACGGAACTACCATCTTCTCGAGATTGGGAATGAATGCCAGCAGAGCGAAGGTTACGGTCATCATCGCGAAGCCGAGCATCTGAATGGTCTTCCGTCCAAGCCTGTCCATGGTTAATGCAGCGACGGCATAACCCGGAGCAGCGAAGACTACGAAGACGCCGAGCTGGGTGAGCGTCTTCTGCAGTAGCGTGTGGCTGCCGTTCAATGCCGAGAGCACGAGCGGACTGGAGACGGTGTTGCCGTAGTAGGCCGCATCCATAAGGAACCATGCAGCGCTCGCGCCGATGAGCCGCATTAACAAGCGGTTGTCGTTCACGAGCCGGTGAAAGCCGTCCCAGAACGAGACCGAATGAGTTCCGCGATCAAAGTGCTTCGCATTGACGAGGCGGCCTTGCTCGTCTTCCTCTTTGGCCGCTGCCGCAAGGAAGCGCGGCGTCTCTTTGAGGTGTCGCCGCGCCCAGTAGACCGCAAGCGCGGGCACCGCGCCGAAGCCGACGAGGATACGCCAGATGATGTCGTGCGAAATGTTGGTGACCAGCAGTGCTGACGCGAAGAGTGGCCCGAGGATCAGACCGGCCGCCTGCATTGCAAAGACCAGCGTCACGAGCATGCCTCGCGAGGCCTTGCCGGCATACTCCGCCATGATCGTCGCCGAGACAGGGTAGTCGCCACCGATACCGATGCCGAGGATGAAGCGCAGACCGATGAGCCACCAGATGTTGGGGGAGAAAGCGCAACCGATGGCGCCCGCTGCGAGAACCAGCACTTCGACGCCGTAGATGCGCTTGCGGCCCAGCATGTCCGCGATGCGACCAAAGAGAAGTGCGCCAATCGCAGAGGCCAATAGCGCGGTCGACTCTACGAGACCCTCTTCGAGCTTGCCGACATGCCACAGGGGTTTGATCAGCGCCATCACGACGCCAATGATGAAGAGGTCGTAGGCGTCGGTGAAGAAACCCATGCCCGAAATGAACATGATCTTCCAGTGCAGTTTGGAGATCTTCGCGTTGTCGAGTTCGGTGAAGTCTGCTGCGGAGCCCTGGTGCTGCATGGCCGAATCCTCCACCAGAGACGGATGCCGCTCAAGGTAAACATCCTGTAAACGAGCGTACTTCGCATCGATACCATCGCAAATGGTTCGCAGCCTTTGTCATCGGAGAACCGCGAGAAGAAAACAGATCATGGAGACAACAAGAACCGCGACCCGCCCGCGATGAAGCAGGTCCCATTTCTTGTGTTCGCGCAGCGAGTTGTCGGCCAACGAATTGGCGTCGAGCCGCATCATCCGGTTGTTGATCGGCACAAGAAAGATCAGGGTCAGGAGGATCACGGCGAGCCAGAGCGCACTTGCAGTGATCAGTAGTGGCACGCTGTCAGCCTGACGGCGAAGTATGGTCTCAGCGATAAGCAGCAGAAGACTCAGCGCGTACCAGAACGGCATCGCGGTCCCGAGCCTCTTCGCAAAGAGACTGATGGCTTTCATGCGAGTGCCGATGTCGAGGTGCTCAAGGATCGGGTTTATGAATACCGACACAGCAAATTCTGTGCCGATAAGAAGACCGATGCAGACCGTTGTCACAATATCCAGGAAGATCATTCTTTCCCTCCTGCAGTGTGAGACGCGCACAACGTTATACTGACTCAAATGTTTGTACTGACAAATTTGTCAGTATCTATCCTGAGGTTCCGTGGAGGAGAATAGGGCATGGCGGTTTCAAAGAAAGAGATGTCTCAGTGCCCCATCGACGCAATGCTTTCGGTGATGGATGGACGGTGGAAGGGGACGATTCTGTGGAGACTGTCGGACGGGCCCATGCGCACCAGTGAACTGCGTCGCAGCATTCCGGATATTACCGAGAGGATGCTGATTCGGCACCTGCAGGAGCTGGTGCGGGATGGCATTCTGATCCGGCGGCAGGAGAAGACCGTACCGCCTTGCGTGCGCTACTCCATCTCGAAGTATGGAATGACGCTGGTGCCTGTGTTGGAGACCATTTGCATGTGGGGGCGCAACCATCTCAGGCTGTTGAGTAAGGCGCAGCAGCGTGCCCGGGCATGAAGCGCGACAAGGCTCGTGCTTCGTCAGCTCCGAGGGCGGCTCGTACAATCAAGTTGTGAGCCCTGCACAACCACGACGCACCAATCGAGCTCTTTCCACCTACGCCGCGGTAGTGCTGGGCTTCATGATCCTGGTGATCCTGTGGGGCGCCGTGGTGCGCGCAACGGGATCCGGCGCAGGCTGCGGTGACAAGTGGCCGCTGTGCAATGGGGATTTCTTCCCGCACCATCCGCGCATCGCGACGATGATCGAGTTCACTCATCGCTCGATGAGCGGCATCTGCACGGTGCTGGTGGCTGCTCTTATCTCATGGACATTTCTCGCAAGACCACGAGGCGATCGCGCGCGCAAGGCGGCGGTGTGGTCGGGCGTATTACTGGTCTCCGAGGCGTTGTTGGGCGCGGTGCTGGTGCTGGGCGGGTATGTGGACCGCAACACTTCAGACATACGCGTGCTTGTGCAGTGCGTCCACTTCACCAATACGATGCTGCTGCTCGGTGCGTTGACGCTGACGTGGTGGTGGCTGCGGACTCCGTATGCTTCGGGTGGTCTGGCGCGTGCGCGAACTCTTGCATGGGTGGCGCTGGCGCTGACGATTCTCACGGGCGCGACCGGGTCGGTAGCGGCGCTGGCCGATACTCTCTTCCCTTCAGCGTCGTTGCGTGAGGGACTGGCGCAGGACTTCGCTGCGAATGCTCCGCTGCTGCTGCACATGCGCTGGCTGCATCCGGCAGCGGCCGTGCTGGCATTCGTCGCGGCGATTGTGCTGTGCCGTCGTCTTTCGCGCAACGCAGCGTTATGGATCGGCGCTCTGGTGATGCTTCAGATCGCGCTGGGCGTGGCCGACATGGTGGCGCTGGCGCCGGTTGTGTTGCAGGTGTTGCATCTGCTCGGCGCAGACCTCTTCTGGATCGCACTGGTGGCGAGTTGTTCGGAGCTGATCTTTGCGGACAAAGCGGTACGCCCGGTTGCGGAGCCGGCGCTTCTCTCGTCAGCCCAACATCCCTGAGGGTCGCCTAGCGCGGCGGATTCGTGTCGCTTTCCGGCTTGCCGTCGATTGTGTGGACTGCTTTTTTTGTACCGTGAGCCGTGTCCTTGCCGACGGTCTTGCCCGCCTCTCCGGTCTTGTGGACGGCGACGTCCGTTCCGTGTGCGGTGTCGTGCGCGGCTGTTTTGGTTCCTTGTTCCGTCTTGTGCGCGGCGACGCTCGTGCCGTGTGCCGTGTCGTGGGCCACCGTCTTGGTGCCATTGGCGGTCTTGGTGGCGGCGACCTTGGTGCCGTGGCCTGTATCCTTGGCGGCGGTTTTCGTACCCTCTTCGGTCTTGTGGGCGACCTTCTTGCTGGCGTCGGCAGTGTCGTGACCGGCATTCTTCATGTCCTGGCCGACGGACTGGGCCAGCGCAGCGGCCGGTGCAACAGCGAACATTCCCAGTGCGACCGCCAGAAACAGGTTCTTTGCTTTCATCGTGCTTTTCCTCCGGGTTCAGTCTCTTTTGACGCACGATGCTGCGCCGAGGGCATCTGTGATGCGATTTGCGGTATTTCTGTTCCGCAAAGATTGCCTCCTTCGCGTTGCGACATACCGTCGGCTTCATGCTGGTGAATCCAGGCAAGCATGCTGTATAGTTGCAGCGTTCCCGAAGCCGTTCATCTCATGCACTTTGTTGGAGATTCTTCGCGGGCACAAAGAAAGCCGCCCCGGATGTTTGCTGCGTCCGTGGCCGCAACAAGGGTGATTCATGCAGCCATTGGCAGCGATGCTGTTCCTTCAGAACCGGCAACTGACACACCTTTCGCCGGTGGACATCATCATCCTCCTTCTGTACTTCGCAGTCGTGGTTTTCATCGGCTTCTATGTGAAGGGCTCGACGAATACGAGCGAGGAGTTCTTCCTTGCCGGCCGCGAAATGACCGCATGGATAGCGGGCCTCAGCTTCGTCTCGGCGAACCTCGGTTCACTGGAACTGATGGGGTGGGCGGGCTCGGCGTATCAGTATGGCATTCTGGCGACCCACTGGTACTGGATCGGCGCGATTCCGGCGATGCTCTTCCTCGGCATCGTGATGATGCCGTTCTATTACATCTCGAAGACGCATTCGGTGCCGGGGTATCTGCAACTGCGGTTCGGTGAAGGCGCACGCGGTCTGGCGGCGATCTCCTTTGGCTTCATGACCATCCTGATGTCCGGCGTCAACATGTATGCGATGGCGCTCGTGATGAAAGTCATCCTCGGATGGAATATCAACTTCTCGATCTGGGTGGGCGCGGCGACGGTTGCGCTGTACGTCATGCTGGGTGGCCTGCGCTCGGCCATCATCAATGAGGTACTGCAGTTCATCCTGATTTGGGCCGGCGCTGCACTGATTCCCATCCTCGGCCTCATCGAAGCCGGCGGCTGGACCAATCTGAAGGCGCAGATTGTCGCGAACACCCACTCCATCGGCTACGTCCACATGTGGTCGACGCTCGGCCACTTCAAAGACAATCCGATGGGCATCAACTGGGTCGGCATCGTCTTTGGCCTGGGCGCGATTATTTCAGTTTCGGATATTGGACGACCGACTTTCTTGTCGTCCAGCGGGTGCTTAGCGCGCACAATCTGCGCGCAGCGAAGATGGCCCCGGTGCTGGGCGCGGCGTTCAAAATGGCGGTGCCGCTCATCGTCATCGTCCCAGGTCTGCTCGCGCTGGGCGTCCTGCGTGACCCGCACACGCACCAACTGATTCATCTTGTCGGTGAGAACCAGGTGGATGCGGCACATCCCTACAGCTATAACGAGGTGCTCCCGCTGATGCTGATCCGCTACTGCGGTCCGGGTCTGCTCGGGCTCGGGATCACAGCGCTGGTCGCCGGCTTCATGAGCGGCATGGCCGGCAACGTCTCGGCGTTCTCGACTGTGTGGACCTATGACATCTATGGCGCGTACATGAATAAGCGGGCGCCGGATAAGCACTACGTGCTGATGGGCCGCTGGTCGACGGTCATCGGCATGCTGATCTCGATCGGTACGGCTTACCTGGTGATGAACGCGGCGTCAATCATGGACTACGTGCAGGCGTTGTTTAGCTTCTTCATCGCTCCGCTGTTTGGCACGGTCATTTTAGGGATGTTGTGGAAGCGGGCCACGAACTGGGGCGGCTTCCTCGGGCTGTTGGCCGGGACGGTTTCGTCGGTCAGCATGTGGATCTATACCAGCTTCGGGACGGCGGAGCACAAGGCGCAGGCGCTGGCTCGCATCGCTCTCTCGCCCGACGCCCAGCCGATGGCCAACGACATGTTCCGCGCGCTGTGGAGTTGGTTGATCTGCGTGGGGGTGACGGTCGCTGTCAGTTACATGACGACGCCAAGGCCGGAATCGGAGCTCAACGGCCTTGTTTATGGTGCAACCGTCATTCCGCACGATGGAGCAACGACGATCTGGCAAAAGCCGATTTTCTGGGCCTGTATTGTGGCCACAGTTTTCGTCATCCTCAACATTATTTTCTGGTAAGGAAACGGGCAGATCGCTATCTGCCGGGCCCTGATATTTCTGGACCACAAACAAGGCGTCAGAAAGCATAAGATTCAAGTACCGGGAGTTTTCCATGGCACAAGGCACAGGACGCGGTGAGTTGCTCTCCATCTGGTTCTTCGTCGGGGTTATGACGCTGTCCTACGGAATCGTGCTGTTCCCGTACGGCGCGTGGGAGTGGTTCGGCGGTCACGAGCCTGGAACCGTGCTGCACGAGTTACACCCCACCTTCTGGTGGGGGCTGCTGCTCGTACTCTTTGGGGCCTTCTACACCCTTCGCTACCGTCCGCGTCCGGGCGACAAGGATGTTGCCTAGGCAACGGCGAGAGAGATCTTCAACGCGGCCATCGCCGCACTAACCAGGAGCGCAGAGCAGTATGGGCAGACAGATGACAATGGGAGTGGTGGTTGGCAACCGCGGCTTCTTCCCCAGCCACCTTGCCACCAGCGGCCGTCTTGAGATCGTTGCCGCGCTCGAAGCTGCCGGCATCAAGCCGATCGTGCTCTCGCCCGAGGAGACTGCGCACGGCGCCGTCGAGACCTACGAGGACGCCAGGCGCTGCGCTGAGTTGTTCAAGAAGCATGCCAACGAGATCGACGGCATCATCATCACGCTGCCGAACTTCGGTGAGGAGCGCGGTCTGGCTGACACGCTGCGCCTGGCCGACTTGCGCGTGCCGGTGCTGATCCAGGCCACACCGGACTCGCCCGGCAAGATGGGCATCGCCTTCCGCCGCGACAGCTTCTGCGGCAAGATGTCGATCTGCAACAACCTGAAGCAGTACGGCATCCCGTACACACTGACGACCCTGCACACCGAGGCGCCGGACTCGGCTGAGTTCAAGGCGGACCTTGCGTCGTTCTCGGCTGTGTGCCGCATTGTGCGTGGATTTCGCAACCTTCGCATCGGCGCCATCGGCGCACGGCCTGCGGCCTTCAACACCGTGCGCTATTCGGAGAAGCTCCTGGAGCGCTCGGGCATCACGGTGGACACGCTCGATCTGTCTGAGGTCTTCGGCGGCATCTCGCGTCTGAAAGACAACGACGATGCAGTGCAGCAGAAGCTTGCGGCCATCAAGAGCTACATCCCCGTCAACAGCACGCCCGAAGATGCACTGATCAAGATGTCGAAGCTCGGCGTCGTTATCGACAGGTGGATGAGTTCCCATGAGCTGACGATCTCGTCGGTGCAGTGCTGGACTTCGATGGAGGAGTTTTTTGGCGTGGTTCCCTGCACCGTGATGTCGATGATGAGCGAGAAGCTCATCCCGTCGGCGTGCGAGGTGGATACGATGGGCACGCTTTCGATGTATGCGCTGTCGCTGGCCAGCGAGACGCCGTCGGCCCTGCTGGACTGGAACAACAACTACGGCGAGGACCCGAACAAGGCCGTATGTTTCCACTGCTCCAATCTTCCCAAGCACTTCTTCAAGCCGGGCGTGAAGATGGACTATCAACTCATCATTGCGGGAACCGTGGGCAAGGAGAATACGCATGGGACGCTGGACGGCACCGTGAAGGCCGGGGACATGAGCTTTGCACGCTTCTCCACGATCGACCTCGAGGGCAGGATTGCGGGTTACACAGGCGAGGGCCGCTTTACCGACGACCCTCTGACCACCTTCGGCGGCGCGGGTGTCGTGGAGATTCCGAACCTTCAGAAGCTGCTGCACTACATCTGCGAGAACGGCTTCGAGCACCACGTCGCGGCAAACTTCTCGCATACGGCGGGAGCAATCCACGAGGCGGCGAGCAAATACCTGGGCTGGCAGATGTACCGCCACGAGTAGTGATTTTTGGTGCACAAATACCTCAAAAGCTGCCCTTCCCGGCGGCTTTTGCAGTCTCGTAACACATTCAATTCCTTCTATTTATCGGGAAATTGCACGCCTTGAGCTACCCTTGAAGGTATGGCGGCTGGGGCGACAGCGATTCGACGGCGATCGGTTGCGCGAAAGAAGCGGTCGCCCGCTCCTGCGCAAACGGTGGAAAGCCGGTACCTGAACCGGGACGAGACGTGGCTGGAGTTCAATCGCCGGGTGCTCGAAGAGGCTGACGACCTCTCCAATCCGTTGCTGGAGCGCGTGAAGTATCTCGCTATTACAGCGAGCAATCTGGATGAGTTCCTGGAGATCCGCGTCGCCGGCATGCTGCAGCAGATTGAAGAGGATGTCGGCTCGTTGCAGATGTTCGACGACACCGGCCTGACGCTTGTGCAGCGGCTGGAACGGCTGGGCCAGCATCTTCATGAGTTCACGAACGAGCAGGCGCTTGCGTGGAACCAGCGCCTTGCGCCGACGCTGGCGGAGTCGCATATCCGTATCGTGAGTTGGCGACAGCTCTCGAACACAGACCGGGCGTTCGCGACAAAATTCTTCGACGAGCAGGTCGATCCGCTGTTGACGCCGGTGACGATCGACCCCTCACACCCTTTCCCGCGCGTACTCAACAAGGCGCTCTGCCTGGCGCTGCTGTTGAAGCTCAAGCGCCGCGGGCGTTCGGCCACGCCGCCGTCACTCGGCGTTATTACGATTCCGCGCTCACTGCCCACGCTTATTTCGCTGCCCGACAGCAACGGCCGGCGTGATTTTCTGCTGATTGATGAACTCATCAAAGCGCAGGTTGACCGGATGTTTCGCGGGTATCAGGTAGTAGGCATGGGTGCATTCCGCGTTACGCGCAACAGCAACCTTTACCTCGAAGAGGAGGAGAGCCGAACGGTACTGGAGAGTGTCGCCGAGGAGTTGCACAACCGCCGCAAGGGCGACGTCGTGCGCATGGAGATCGACGCCGCGGCCTCCGGGGAGATTGTCGAGCGGCTCAGCCTGAACTTCGACCTCGATCCCTGGCAGGTCTTCGCGACGGACGCGCCGGTGAATCTGTCGCGTCTCATGGATCTCTACAGCGCGGTGAAGATCGCAGACCTCAAGTTCCCGGAGTTTCACGGACGCAGGCGGCGTCTGAGCAAGGGCTGCAACGATATTTTCGACGAGATTCGCAAGCAGGATCTGCTCTTCCATCATCCGTACGACAGCTACAGTGCGGTCGAGAACTTCATCGAGGCCGGGACGACCGACCCGAACGTCGTCTCCATCAAGCAGACGCTCTACCGCACCAGCGCGAACTCGCCGATCTTCCGTGCACTCACAGAGGCGGCGCAAACCATTGACGTGACCGTTGTCATTGAGCTGATGGCGCGCTTCGATGAAGCCTCTAACATTCGCTGGGCGCGCGAACTCGAAGATGCGGGCGTGCAGGTGTACCACGGCGTCTTCGGCTTCAAGACACACTGCAAGCTGGCGTTGCTGGTGCGCCGCGATTCTGACGGCGAGCTTCGCAGCTATGCACACCTCGGCACGGGGAACTACAATCCCGCAACCGCACGTTTCTATACGGACATCAGCCTGCTCACCGCGAGGCCTGAGCTGACCGAGGCCGTGCGGCGCGTCTTCCGCTATCTAACCGCCGAGTGGGACGCGGGTCCTGAGGCGTACCGCCCGCTGATGGTCGCGCCGATAACGCTGGCGACGGACTTTCTGGGACTCATCGGACGTGAAGCGGAACACGCAAAGGCCGGCCGCCCTGCGCGCATCATCGCCAAGATGAACGCGCTCATCGATCTCAAAACCATTGATGCGCTTTACGCGGCGTCGCAGGCCGGCGTCGAGATCGACCTCATCATCCGAGGCATGTGTACGTTGCGGCCGGGTATTCGCGGACTTAGCGACCGCATACGCGTTCGCTCCATTGTCGGGCCGGTTCCTGGAGCACAGCCGCATCTTCTGGTTCCAGAACGGCGATTCGCCGGAGATATTCTCGGGCAGCGCGGACTGGATGCAGCGCAATCTGTATGAGCGCTGCGAGGTTGTCTTCCCTGTTGTTGACGAGCCCTCCGCGAACCGCCTGCGCAACGAGATTCTCGAGGCTTACCTGCGAGACGACACGAAGGCGCGATTGATGCAGCCCGATGGCAGCTATGTCCGCGCGCGGCGCAGCGGGAGCGGCTTCTCCGCGCAGAACTGGCTTATGGAACACGCCCATCACGAGGCTCCGGACACACTGCCGCCGGCGAACTGAATTAGTTTCCCGTCTCGCCGGCCATTACCTGGTCCATCCAGGGAGCGTAGTGCGAGATGCGCACCTCGTAGGTCTCGTCTTCGTAGACAAAGTACCGGTAGTTCGCGAGGTTCCCGGCGGCATACAGCCGCCACATGAGTCCGACCAGGGTCAACTCACCGTGCACCTTCATCAGCACCGGGCCGCCCTCATCGCCATTCCCGGGCATTCCCTCAAGCGGCTCCGCCTCGCGCTTGGTCTGAAACCGCAACTTGATCCAGTGGCCGTCGGCGCTCTCGACCCGTGTGTAGGCACGGTGCAGGTCGCCTCGATAGGACGACGTCGAATACTGACCGATGAGGCCGTTTCCTGTGGCTCCCTTGCCGAGGATCTCCACCACTTCATTTCTCTCGTCCTCACCGCGGTAAAGCAGGGCGGGCGGAACGTCGGAGATCGGCTCCTTCAGTTCAATCATGGCGATGTCATCCAGGTCACGCTCAAAGAGCAGGAGCGGAGTCGCGTCGCCCGAATAGTATTCCCTCGGCGTGGGCTTGTAGCCGGGATGAAGCACGATGCGCGCGACGGGGCGCGCCTTGCCGTTGATGGTGACCTCCTGGATGCCCTTGTTTGCGACGGCACTCGCCAGAGTAACGACCCAGGCGGGCGCAATCAGGACGCCGTGTCCCTCGATGGGAAGATCGACGAGCGCCGGAAATTCCGAGGCCGCCACTTTGTATTTATCGTCGGGCACGTCGTGCCGCATGATGATCGCCTGCGCATTGAAGCAGACGAACCCCAGTCCAGTCGCGAGCAGGCGAGATAATTTCAAGCAATATTCCTCAACGCCAACAGCATACCTAGTGTCTCGCGATGCGCAAGATGCTTAAAGGTAACGTCTATGATGACAGCAGGAGGCCTCCGTTCGCGTGCCTATCTTGAAGCCCCGCCTTATTGCGCTTGT
Source organism: uncultured Acidobacteriaceae bacterium (assembly GCA_963729675.1). Taxonomy (GTDB): domain Bacteria; phylum Acidobacteriota; class Terriglobia; order Terriglobales; family Acidobacteriaceae; genus Granulicella. Next base: position 59,961 of record CAVSOV010000003.1, on the reverse strand, counting down.
TTTCGCGCTTGCCCTCACAGCGTTTTTTCAGTTCCAGTCGCGCGCACAGGACCCCTTCGAGAAGAACCTCGAGGCCCGCACCGCGGTCAAGGTGCTGCCGAATGGCCTGACACTCGTGCTCTGCGAGCGCCACGAAGCTCCCGTCTTCAGTTTCTACACCGAGGTAAACGCGGGCTCGGCGAATGACCCCGGCGGCCAGAGCGGCCTTGCGCACATGTTCGAGCACATCGCCTTCAAGGGCACCACCGAGATAGGCACCTCCGACTATGCTGCCGAGAAGATCGCGCTCGACAAGGTGGAGAAGGCTTACGCCGCCTACGACGCGGAGTTCCGCAAGCGCGTCGGCCAGGATCCGGCGAAGCTCGCCTCACTGAAAAAGGCCTTCAATGATGCCATCGATGCCGCGCAGAAGTACGTCATTCCGAACCAGTTTTCCGAGATCGCCGAGGAGAACGGCGCGACCGACATCAATGCCTCCACTGCCGAGGACACGACGCAGTACTTCTGGTCGATGCCCTCGAACCGCCTCGAGCTGTGGGCCTATCTCGAGTCCAGCCGCATCGGCTGGCCGGTAGCGCGCGAGTTCTACAAGGAGCGTGATGTGGTGCAAGAAGAGCGCCGCATGCGCATCGACTCCTCGCCTGAAGGCCGGCTGATCGAGGAGTTCCTCGCCGCGGCCTACATGGCGCACCACTACGGCACGCCCGGCGTGGGTTGGGAGAGCGAGATCTCGCAGGTCTCCGCCACCGAAGCCGACGCCTTCCACAAGAAGTATTACGTTCCGTCGAACATCGTCGTTGCGGTGGTGGGCGACTTTAAGATCCAGACCGCGCTCCCGATGCTGGAGCGCTACTTCGGTGCGATTCCCGCCGGGCCGCCGCCTGAGGGCATGACCACCATCGAGCCGAAGCAGACCGCCGAACGCGATGTCGTCATGCATGAGGCGACCCAGCCCATCTATCTCGAGGGCTACCACAAGCCCGACTACCGCTCGCCCGACGACGCCGTGTACGAGGCGATTACGGACATCTTCTCCAACGGCCGCACCTCGCGCCTCTACCGGTCGCTGGTTCGCGACCAGCGCATCGCACTCGTCGCGGAGGGCTTCAGCGGCTTCCCAGGTGTGAAGTACCCAGGCCTCTTCGCCTTCTACGCCGTGCCCATGCAGGGCCACACGGCAGAGGAGATGGAGCCCGCGATTCACAAAGAGCTCGACAAAATGAAGACAACCGACGTGACCGACGCCGAGCTCGAGCGCTTCAAGTCGCGGGCCCGCGCCGATCTGCTGCGCTCGCTTGGCGATAACTCGAGCCTTGCCACGATGCTCGCCGACTACCAGACCCGTTATGGCGACTGGCGCGAGATGTTCCGCGAGTTGCAGAAGATCGACGCTGTGAGCAAGGCTGACATCCGCCGCGTCGCGCAGCAGACCTTCGTCGAATCCAACCGCACCACGGCACGCATCGAGTTCGCTCCGCCGCATCCGCCGTCGCCGCCGGTCGCTCCTCCGCCACCACCGGCGACGAACGCGCCAGCGACGACACCGCTTCCGCCGCCAAGCACAACGCCCGCGCAGCCTTCGCAACCCAAGCCGGTTGAACCGGCAAAGCCGGCGACACCTCCGCCGTCCACAAATCCGCCCACGACACCAAAAGCCCCGGCCGGCAATGGGGGTGCGCAATGACGATCTTGCGCCCTTCGCGACGCTTCGTCGCCACACTGCTTCTTACTGCGGCGCTGGTGCCTGCAGCCGCTCCCGCGCAGACTGCGCAGCCAATGCAGAACCGCCCCGGGACGCAGCCCTGGAAGTCGATTCCCATCCCGTCGCTTGGCGCCTTCAAACCCGCTGAACCCACCCGCGTCACCCTGCCAAACGGCGTCGAGCTCTTCCTCGTCGAAGACCATGAGCTGCCGTTCATCGGCGGCTTCGTGCGTATCCGCGGTGGCAGCCGGGACGAACCCGCGGAGAAGGTCGGCCTCGTCGGGCTCTACGGACAAACCTGGCGCACCAGCGGTACAGTCACAACCTCTGGCGATGTACTGGACGACCAACTCGCCGCCAAGGCTGCCAGCGTCGAAACCGGCGGCGCTCAGGCATCAACCTATGTGAGTTGGAATAGCTTCGCGACAGATTTTGATTCGGTCTTCGCCACGGCGATGGACCTGCTGCTCCATCCCAACTTCCAGCAGTCGAAGCTCGATCTCGCCAAGCGCAGCGAACTCACCGGGATCCTTCGCCGCAACGACGACGCCTCGGCGATCGCCAGCCGCGAGGCGGTCCAGATCGCCTATGGCCCGACGAACCCCTACGGACGCATCCCTGAGATCGCGACCGTCTCCGCTGTCACGCTCGACGACCTGAAGGCCTGGCACGAGCGCACAGTTGTCGGCGCGAATCTCATCGTCGGCGTCATCGGCGACTTCAAAATCCCGGAGATGGAAGCCAAGCTTCGCGCTGCCTTTTCGGCCATCCCGCAGGGCACGCAGTTCCCCGCTCCAAAGATCGACTTCAAGGAGCCGAAGCCCGGCATCTACTTCGCGAACAAGAGCGACGTCGACCAGTCCAACGTCTACATAGTCGGCCTTGGCACCGAGGAGCGCAATCCTGACTTCTACGCGCTCAGCGTGATGAACGAGGTCTTCTCCGGCGGCTTTGGTTCGCGTGTCGTGCAGAACGTCCGCACCAAGCTAGGGCTCGCGTACGACGTCGGCGGAGAGTTCGGCGCAGCCTTTGATCACCCAGGCCTGTTCGAAGTAGGGCTTGGCACGAAGAGCTCTTCGACCGTTGCTGCCACCAAGGCCACGCTCGACGAGGTCCGCCGTCTCCGCACGGACCCGCCCACCGAGGCGGAGCTCCGCAAGGCCAAGGACGACCTGCTGAACAGCTTCATCTTCAATTACGACTCGCCCGAGAAGGTGCTTGGCCAACAGGTCACGCTCGCCGTCTACGGCTATCCGGCGGACTTCCTCGAGCGCTACCGCGCGGGCATTGAAAAGGTGACCTCCGCCGACGTGGCGCGTGTCGCGCAGAAGTACGTGCAGCCAGAGAAGCTCGCGATCGTCGTCGTCGGCAACGAATCCGAGATTACGCCCCCGCTCAAGCAGCTCGGCCCGGTTACGCCGCTCGATATCACCATCCCTGGCGCACCACCGCAGGGCGGCCCGGGCATGCAGTGAGTAAGCTCATCGATTGAGCTCAGGTCCCTTTCGTCCGAAACCCCGCAGCCGAGCGCTCGCGGTGCCGCCAGTGCGACCATCCCAGGTACCACACCACCGCGAATGCGATGACCACAATTGCGTTCGCAATTCCTGCACCGTTAATCAGCGCCTCAAAGTTTGGCGGAGCCCACGGTTTTATCGTCGCCGCCACCACAAAGGTCATTGCAGCGGTGAGCAGATCGGTCACAATCATCGCCCAGCTCACCGGCGTGAGCATGATGCTCCGCACAACCGTCTCCGGCGCTCTCGCAAACCACCAGCTCGCGGCCACGATGTTCGATGACACCAGGAACGTAAACCAGAGCATATAAACGTCGGCGATCGTCCTCGCCCACGCGCCGCCATCGATCGGCACTGCCCAACCGGCACCCTGCATCGGTTACCTCCCTGGCTCTAGCAAAGCCAATCTCACGGGCCCGACCTTACAGCTCGTCACGATATCAGAATCCCGGCAGAGCAATCGCGGTAAACTACTCCTTGGCGTCCTCCCCGCCAAGCCGAGGTCTCCTTATGCCACACAAGAACGGACACAACCCTAACGGCTCCGCGCCCTCACTCCGCCTCAAGACCGGCCTCGCCGAGATGCTCAAGGGCGGCGTCATCATGGACGTCATGAACGTCGAGCAGGCGCGTATCGCCGAAGAGGCAGGCGCGGTCTCCGTCATGGCCCTCGAGCGCGTGCCCGCCATGATCCGCGCCGAAGGCGGCGTCGCCCGCATGGCGAACCCCAAGCTCATCAAGGAGATCATGGCCACTGTCTCCCTCCCGGTCATGGCCAAGGCCCGCATCGGCCACTTCGTGGAGGCGCAGGTCCTGCAGGAGCTCGGCGTCGATTTCATCGACGAGTCCGAGGTCCTCACACCCGCCGACGAGCAGCACCACATCGACAAGCACGCCTTCACCACGCCCTTCGTCTGCGGCGCCAAGAACCTCGGCGAGGCTCTCCGCCGTATTGCCGAAGGCGCCGCGATGATCCGCACCAAGGGCGAGCCCGGCACCGGCGACGTCGTCCACGCCGTTACCCACATGCGCACGATCGTGCGTGAGATCAAGGCGCTCACCGTGCTCGACGAGACCGAGCTTTACGCGGCTGCCAAGAACCTGCAGGCATCCTATGAGCTCGTCCGCATGGTCGCGCAGGCCGGCAAGCTGCCCGTGCCCAACTTCTCTGCAGGCGGCATCGCCACTCCCGCCGACGCGGCGATGATGATGCAGCTCGGCGCCGAAACCGTCTTCGTCGGCTCCGGCATCTTCATGAAGGACGGCGCCACGCCGCTCGACCTGGAGCACAGCAAAGCTGAGCGTGAAGAGGCCATCTCCCGTGCCAAGGCCATTGTTCTTGCGGCCACACACTTCAGCGATCCCAAGATCGTCGCCGAAGCCAGCGAAGCGATCACAGGCACGATGAAGGGCCTCGCCGCCGCTGGCATCGAGGAGCGCGACCGGATGCAGACGCGCGGCTGGTAACAGTTTTCACAGGATGCTGATGGGCGCGCCGTTCCCACGCGGGCGGCTCGCTTCAGCTTTTTAGTGCACCAGTACGCTGCCCACCAGCAACATCGCGAACAATGCAACAAATGCCCCGGTCACCTTGGGAAATGACCGCTTGTACGCCACCTCACCCATCGCCAACAGCACTGAAATCGCAAAGGCCGCTACTGCAAACAACGTCAACATCCGTGGTTTTTCTCCCGCGCAAAACCATACTCAAGCCCGCAAACGATTGGCAAGAGTACCTTCGGGCGGCCCATAAACACGCTGCTACCCTTAAGAGGTGAGCGAAAACACCCCCAACATCGGCGTCCTCGCCCTCCAGGGCGCCTTCGACGTCCACGCAAAGCGCCTCACTGAACTTGGCGCCTCCGCGCATCTCGTCCGTAAGCCCGACGAACTCGCCCTTATGGACGCCCTCGTCCTCCCCGGCGGCGAGTCCACCACCTTCCTGAAACACCTTGAGCGCGCGGGCTTCTACGACGTTCTCGACGAGTTCGTTCGCACGAAGCCGGTCTTCGGCACCTGCGCCGGCTGCATCCTCCTCGCCAAGGACGTGACCAATCCTCCGCAGCGCAGCTTTGGTGTCCTCGACATCGACGTCGAGCGCAACGCCTACGGCCGCCAGAACGACTCTGTCATCCTGCACGCCGACACCACCCTTCCCGGCGGCCCCATGGAGATGGTCTTCATCCGCGCACCCCGCATCAGCCGCCTCGGCCCGAGCGTTGAGATCCTTGCCCGCCGCGGTGACGATCCGGTCCTCGTACGCGCCGGCCGCATGCTCGCTGCCACCTTCCACCCCGAGCTCTCCGATGATCGCCGCGTGCACCAGCTCTTCCTCGACGTCGTCCGCGCCGAAACGCCTCGCTCATGAACTCCACCTACCTCACCGCGCACCTCCGTCAGCTCGAAGAGGAACTTCTCCGATCTGAGGTCCGTCGCGATTCGCAGCACCTCGACTCCCTCCTCGCAGATGATTTCCGCGAGTTCGGCAGCTCCGGCCGCGTCTTCGACAAGGATTCCATCCTCGCCGAACTCGCAACAGAATCGCCTGCGACGCTCTCGCTCTCTGATTTCGCTTGCCAGCAACTGGCACCCGAGATCGCGCTCGTCACCTATCGCTCGCAGCGCATCGATGCCACCGGCACGCGCAACGCTCTTCGCAGTTCACTCTGGATTCACCGCGAAGACCGCTGGCAGGTGCTGTTCCATCAGGGCACGCGAATCTAGGACTCGCCGCAAACTACAATCACCTCATGCCCTCCGCGCAGGCGATCCCGCCAGCTCTTCGCTTCTGGCACCTGCCCGTGGACGGCTCCTGGCACGGCCGCGCTCTCGACGCACACCTGCTCCTCAATCTCTGGATTGCCCTCGGCCTCTTCGCCCTCGCGAACATTCTGCTTATCGTCGGCGTAGTCTCGCACCGCCGCGCACACCGCCCAATCCATAAGCTCACGCTTGAGTACATTCCACTCATCGCCTTCGCGGCGCTTTTCCTCCTGCTCGGAATCCGCGCCAACTCGCTCTGGGCCACCCAACGTTACACCGGAGCCGCGCCCGACGCCCTGCAGGTCGAGGTCACCGGCATGCAGTTCGCCTGGTACTTCCGCTACCCCGGCGCCGACGCGACCTTCGGCCGCACCCGCAACGAGCTCGTCTCCGCCGCCGAGGGCAACCCCGTCGGCCTCGACCCCACCGACCCGCACGGCGCAGACGACATCGTCCGCCCGCAGCTCGTCCTCCCCGCGGGCCGCGAGGTCGACCTCACCCTCCGCGCCGTCGATGTCATCCACGGATTCGCCATCCCGGAGATGCGCCTGAAACAGAACGCCATCCCCGGCGGGACGCAGCACATCCACTTCACGCCGCAGCTCCCTGGCGACTACGCCATCCTCTGCACGCAGGTCTGCGGCCTTGGCCACTACCGTATGCAGGCGATGTTGCGCGTCCTTCCCGCCGCACAGTTCGATCAATGGCTCCATCAGCAGGAGTTGGCGCAACAGTCCGAGGCCCAGCGATGAGCGCGCCCTCTCAGAACGTGCGCAGCTCGCCAGCGCGTGTTCATCGATTGGCCCGCGCCATCTTCTCGACAAGCCATCGCAACATTGGCTTCGGCTATCTCGTCATTGCCGCGGTCGCCGTCCTCGCCGGAATCATCCTCTCCTGGCTGATGCGGATACATCTCTCATGGCCCAACTGGAGCCTCCCGCTGCACGGGCCCATCCTGCCCGAGGAGTATCTCGCGCTGGTCACGATGCACGGCACGCTGATGCTTTTCTTCGTGCTTACCGTCGCGCCGCAGTCGGGTTTCGGCAACCTGATCCTTCCCGCACAGATCGGCGCGCGCCGCATGGCCTTCCCGCGTCTCAACGCACTCGGCATGTGGATCACCGCCGCAGGGCTGGCCGTTCTGCTCTGCGCATTCGTCGTTCCCGGAGGCTCGCCCATCGCGGGTTGGACATCCTACCCTCCGCTCTCGGCCTCCGCGCTTGCAGGCCCCGGTGAAGGCCCCGGCCAGGACGTTTGGCTCGGCAGCATCGCGCTCTTCGCCATCGGCGGCACGATCGGCGCCGTGGTCATGCTCACTACCATCGTTAAGCTCCGCTGCGCGGGCATGACATGGCGCCGCCTGCCGCTCACGGTCTGGGGATGGTTTACCGCTGCCCTGCTCGCCGTCCCTGCGTTTTCCGTGCTCCTCGCAGCTATCGTGCTTCTTTTCTGCGACCGCCACCTCGGCAGCGCCTTCTTCATCCCGCGCGCCGACGTCATCAACGCCACTCTTGTCTCGCGCCAGGGCTCCGGCTCGCCGCTGCTTTGGCTCCATCTCTTCTGGTTCTTCGGCCATCCCGAGGTCTACATCGCCATTCTTCCCGGCATGGGCCTCACGTCCATGGTCATCGCGAACTTCTCCCGCCGCCGCGTCTTCGCCTACCGGCTGATGATCGCGACCACGCTCGCCATCGGCCTGCTCGGCATCGTTGTCTGGGGACACCACATGTTCGTCGCCGGTCTCAATCCGTTCGCCGGGACCGCCTTTGCCGCCGCTTCGCTGGCCATTGCCGTGCCTGCCACGGCCAAGGTCCTCAGCTGGCTCGCGACCTCCTGGCGCGCGCGGCCGTTCCTCACCACCCCGATGCTCTTCGCTCTCGGCTTCGTCTCGTTGTTCATCTCCGGCGGCCTCAGCGGCATCATCGTCGCGCAGCCCATCCTCGACGAGTATCTGCACAATACCTTCTTCATCGTCGGCCACTTCCACCTCATCATGGCCATGGCCGGAGTCTTTGGCCTCTTCTGCGCCACTTACTACTGGTTCCCGCTGCTTACGCACGGTCGCATCCTTTCCGAGCGTCTCGGCAAATGGCACTTCTGGCTGACATTCCTCTTCGCCTACACGACATTTCTTCCTATGTACTTCGCAGGACTCGCCGGCGAACCCCGCCACTACGCGCAACTCACGGGCCTCAACCCACCCGCGCAGGCCCTTCTGGCCTCGCACTCGGCCACCCAGCTCCACATCACCGGCGGCGCCATTGCCCTCGGCCTCACCCAACTACTGTTCCTCTTCAATCTCGTCCGAACCTTGCGTTCACCGGGCCTTGCGGTATCCAATCCCTGGTCCGCCACCACAATGGAATGGGCACCGTATGCTCTGCTCGAACCCTCTCCCGACCTGCCCACCCCCGTCGTCTACCACCCTCCCTGCAGTTACTCCGACGATGGTGCGTCTTTTACCCCGCAATGGGAGTCTCCACAGCCATCCACCGCGGAACGGGAGTAAGCTGGAACTGCGGGCTGATTCCGGCATCCAAAGAGCTTTATGCCGACGATCCTCACACCTCCGGGAATCTACCAGCCTCGGCGCCCCGGCCGTCCCGGTGACCTTGGTGAAGGCGACAGCGGCTCGGGCCGGCGTCCGCCAACTGACAAGCGCACCGGCGGCAATGGCGATGGCGATAATTGGAGTGATCGCCCCCAGGGACGCCGCGGCCCGCGCGAACGCCTCTCCCGCGCACGCGTAGGACTCTTCTTCGCCCTCGGCGGCGATCTCATGTTCTTCATCGCGCTAGTCAGCGTCTTCTTCGTTGCCAAGACCAGCAGTCACTTCGACGCCTATAGCCGCCTGATCAACGACTGGCTGCCCACCGCGATCCCCTCCATTCTTTGGCTCAACACGGCTGTGCTTCTCATCAGCTCCGTCTTCGCCGAGATCGCCCGCCGCAGCATGTTCCGCGAAACGGACCTGATGGACGAGTGGTTCGGCTTCGGCCGCCCCACCTCACGCCGCGCCGCCATCTGGCTTTCGGCCACGCTCGCTCTCGGCGCACTCTTCCTCGCCGGCCAGTATGTCGCCTGGAAACAGCTCGCCGCGCAGCACGTCTTGTTCAATTCCAACGCGAGCAGCCATTTCTTCTACCTCATCACGGTCGCACACGCCGCGCATCTCTTCCTGGGCATCGCCGCGCTGGTCGCCGCGCTCACCTTCCTCGCGCGTTCCCGCCAGCTCGCCACCCGTCAGGTCGCAGTCGACGCCACCGTCTGGTACTGGCATGCAATGGGTCTGCTCTGGGTCTTCCTCTTCGCCCTGCTCGAGTACGGGCAATGACTCTGCCCCGGCTGCAACGGCTACTCGCCATCGCAGGTTTGCTCTTCGTCCTTACGGCCTCACAAGCGTTCGCCCAGGGCTGCGCACAGTGTCTTGACTCCACGCGGGCCACCCCGCCGGCCGTACAGGCCGCCTATCGACACGCCATCCTGCTGCTTATCTGCGCCGCCTCGACGATCTTCGCCGTCGGCATCATCCTTCTCCGCCGCGATCCCTGACACATCCTCTCGCCTCTGGGTACAATGGGCCCACCGAGGCTCTCGTGACCCTGCACACCAGGCGTTCCTGCTTGCGCTCCATCTCCGATCTCCCTGGAGGGTGGGTGCGCGCCGGCCGTTCTCTGGTGTTGCTCAACATCATCGTGCTTGTCCTCTCTTCGTTCACCGAGCACTACTGGACGTGGGACCGTTTTCTCCGCGGCGGACAAGACTTCGAGCTCAGTCTCCTTGCCCTTCTCGCCTTCTTCTGCCTCATCCTTGTCCTCGCGCAGCACTTCCGGCGCAGCGTCTCCGACCTGCTTCGCCGCCGCAATGGCCTCTCCTCAATCTGCGACCCTCTCGCCGTGCCGATCTCTGTTCCGCCATTGCTCGTCGCCTTCTCTTCGGAGAGGCCTCCGGGCCGATGCTCCATCATCCTGCGAATCTGATCTCTCGCTCGTCACACCTCCTGCCGGAGCGCTCTCTGCCCGCCAGGTATACAGACGCACCGGGCCCAATCAGACCAGGAGATCAACATGGCAGGAATCTACGCAGAAGAACACACATTGCGCCGCGAGTTGGTACGCTTCAGCAGATTAATCGCCCGGCTCGGTTTCGCTCCCGGCACCGCCGGCAATCTCTCCGTTCGCCTCGATCGCGACCGTCTGCTCGTCACACCCACCGGAGTGAGCAAGCGCTTTCTCCGGCTTGCCGACCTCGTCGTCGTCGATCTTCGCGGTCGCCTCCTCGCCGGCTCGCACAACGCCACAAGCGAGCTCAGCATGCATCTCGCTATCTATCATCTGCGTCCTGACGTCCACGCCGTCGTCCACTCCCATCCGCCCATCGCCACGGCTTTTGCCTGCTCCGGCCGTGGTCTCGACGACAGCCTCTGCCAGGAAGCCATCATGACGCTCGGCGCCGTTCCGCTCGCACGCTACGCCACGACCGGCACCGATGAGGTCGCCGCCAGCCTCGCTCCATTCATCCCAACCCACGACGCCATCCTCATGGAGAACCACGGCGCCGTCACCTGCGGCGCCACCCTCCTCCAGGCCTTCCTCTGCACGGAAACCCTCGAACACCTTGCGCAGGTCGCGCTCGCCTGCCATCAGCTCGGTTCCCCCCGCCCGCTCGGCGCCTCTCAGGTCGAGCAGCTACACCGCGCCCGCACGAAGTACGTCACCAACACCGGCGTGCTCGACACCGGAGAGCTCTGCCCGCGCTGACTTCGATATCGAAAGAGTCGACTGATTCACGAATCGATGTGCGGGCCCTCGAAAAACCCATCCTCACTAAGGATCCTCTCGCGATGTTGTCTTTTGGACAGGACGCTCTCATCCTCATTGCCACTCTCGCCGCCGCGCTTCTTTTCATGGCTCTCCTCAACCGCCTGTGGTCCGGGGAAAAGCGAAGCGTCAATAACGATCTCATCGGCTGGCAGCTCACCATCATCGGCACCACCTACGCCGTCATCCTGGGCTTCATGCTCTACACCGTCTGGACCGCCTATGGCGACGCTCAGGCCAACGTCGATCTTGAAGCCAGTTCCCTTCGCGATCTCTATCGCACAGCCGACGCTCTTCCCGAACCGCAGCGCACCCAGTTGAAGCTGGACGCTCGCGCCTATGCCGAAGCCGTCATCGATCACGACTGGCCCGAAATGGCCGATGGCAAAGTCCCCGAGGGCAGTCACCTTATCAATGAAGCGATGTGGAAGACCGTGACGACCCTCAAGCCCGACTCGCAGACCGCCGTCGTCTACACCAGTGAGGTTCTCAACCAGCTCACCACGCTCACCGAGCACCGCCGCACCCGGATGCTCCAGTCGGTCTACAAACTTCCCCCCATCTTCTGGGCCGTCCTCATCATCGGCGGGATTGTCACGGTACTCTCGGCGGCAACCTTCGGCGCACGCAGCACCGCGCTGCACGCCTTCCAGGTCACATCTTTCACGCTGCTCGTCACGCTGGTTCTACTCGCGATAAGTGACGTCAATCTTCCCTTTCAGGGCTGGATACACATCGACAACTACGCCTTCATCCGCGCTCGCAATAATATGACCGACTGACTGCTGCAGCTCCCCAAAGCGCGCCTGCGATACCCTGAGAGCGTGGCCTTCCCTTCCAGCTTCTCTGAGTTTTTAGGCAATCCAGCGGTGGTCGAGAATCTCCGCGCGGCGATCGCGACGGGCCGTCTGCCGCACTCGCTGGTCATCGCCGGCGCACGCGGCAGCGGTAAATACACCCTGGCCCTGATGCTGACGATGGCCCAGGAGTGCGAGGTGCAGCCGCGCGAGGTCGGAAGCGACGGTCGCGAGCTTGCAAGCTTCTGCGGCCACTGCCGTAACTGCACCCGCATCCTCGAGTCAGCCGATCTTGAAGCGCGCGTGGACGAGGCCATCGCCGTTCGCGAGGAGATGCGCGAGACCGACAAGAAGGAGACCCGCGTTCTCGTCCAGACGCATCCGGACGTGCTCATCGTTCCGCCGGACCCGCCCCAGCTGATGATCAAGCTCGGCCAGATTCGCACGGTGATTCACCGCGCGCAGTATCTGCCCACGGAGGCGCCATCGAAAGTCTTCATCATTACGGCATCGAGCTTCATGAAGGAGGCGGCGAACTCGCTGCTGAAGCTTCTGGAGGAGCCGCCGCCGTACGTTCACCTGATTTTGCTGACAGAGAATCCAGGCGAGCTGTTGCCGACAATCCGCTCGCGCTGCGCCTTTGCCCGCTTGGGCGCTCTGCCGGCCGAGGAGATCGCCGAGTTGCTGGCAGCCCGGCGGCCGGAGTGGTCGCGGACAGATCGCGAGCTCATCGGACGCCTGAGCGACGGCGCGGCAGGACGCGCCCTGGCCTTCAATCTGCAGGAGTACACCGCGGCGCGCGCCGACGCATTCACTCTGCTGGCAGGCCTGGAGCGAACCAATGACCATTCGAGCCTCTTCCGCACGACTGAGACCTTCCGCTCCGGCGCAGAGGGTCAGGTCAAGACCGCCGCGCTCCTGCGCGCGCTGGCCAGCCTGCTTGAGGATGTTCTGCTGCTGCAATCCGGCGCAGCCGACCGCGTTCGCAACGTTGACCGTCGAAAGGACCTGGAGCGCATAGCGCAAATGGTGTCGTTCGAGTGGATTGAGTCCGCGATGCGCGCAGTCGATGCAGCCCACACTGGCATGCGACGCAACCTCTTGCGGTCGCTGTCGCTGGACGCGCTCGCGCTTCAACTGGAGAGTGCACAATCGTAACCGTTTGTCACATTCATGAAACCATTGCATCTCCCCCAACGTCTTTGCATCCAAACACAGGAAACCTAGCGTTATCTGAAGTGACTGGCCCCAAGGAAGTCGCACAGCCTCGGTGTTCAGGAATAATCAAGGCCCAAGCAGAACAGGACTCCCCGCGTGACCGACGTAATTGATTCAATTCGCCTCGAGGATACAAACACCTTCAACGGCACACGCAAGCTCGTGCGCCCGCGCCTCCCCGCGCGCGAACGCCGTCACGATCCGCACGCCGAGGATCCGCTCTCGCACGCGATGCAGGACAGCACACCGAACCTGGAGAGCTCGCACGCCGAGGCGTTTTACTTTCAAAAGCAGATTCAGCAGCAGACCGACCTTACGGTGATCCTCGAGGACGGCGAACAGCTTCACGGCCTCCTCGAGTGGTATGACCGCTGCGTCATCAAACTGCGCGTGGGTCGGCAGCGCGTGCTGATCTACAAGGCCTGCATCAAGTATCTCTTCAAGACCAGCGAGATACACGCGGGCGCCACGATCATGAAGTAGCCACTAACTCTCGCGCGCAGCCTTCAGCAGCCGGTCACGAATCGCGTCGTAAATGCCGCCGGGTCCGGGCAATGGGCAAACGATCGCGTCGACGCCACGTGCATCCAGTGCACGCAATCCAGCAAAGAGAGCTGCGGCGAGCCCGCCTGGGTCGTCCCACTCAGCCCACGGTTGGGCGATTGCCTTCTCCGGCGCAGGCCAGCCGACAGGCAGAAGGACGCCGACCTTCTCTGCGTGGCCCCTTGCTGTGAACTCGTCCACCCTGCGCTGCACGGCCTCAGGCGTGCTCTCCACAAGCACCACCCGCGCCCGTGGAGCATAGTGGCGGATGCCAACACCGGGCGATGGCAGCGACTCAGGCGCACGTCCCTCTGGCGCTGGAATGTAGACCTCAACGGAAACCCCGCACACAGCCTCGATCTGCTCTGGTGTGACGGCTCCGGGCCGGTACTGCACGATAGGGGTACGTGTGACATCCACCACGGTGGACTCGATCCCAACGCGCGTTGGACCCGCATCGAGAACGGCGTCGATACGGCCGCCGAGGTCAGCGAGGACATGCCCCGCGGTTGTTGGACTGATGTGGCCGAACCGGTTGGCGCTGGGAGCCGCTATGGGCAGGCCTGTTGCACACAGCAGCGCCTGCGCCGCCGGGTGTGCAGGAATCCGAACTCCCACCAGCGGCCGCCCAGCAGTCACGGCATCCGGAACCGCGGCCGACCTTGGCAGCAACATCGTAAGCGGCCCGGGCCAGAACGCTGCCGCAAGCCGCCCGACCCGCGCCCGCAGCTCCCCTGAAATCACAGCGATGCGGTCGATCTCATCCACATCGGCGATGTGCACAATCAGCGGGTCCCAGGCGGGTCGCTGCTTGGCCGCAAAAATCCCCGCAACAGCCTCCGCGGACAGCGCATTCGCTCCAAGGCCATAGACGGTCTCAGTGGCAAAGGCGACAAGGCGGCCGCCGCGCAGCAGTTCCGCGGCGCGCTCCACGTCGGCCGGGTCGTCGGCCCGTAACCTGAACGTCTCCAGCATCTACCTCTATCGTATCTAGGCGCGGCATCGCGCGCTGCTCGTATACTTGTGCGCATGCACGCTCCTGAGATCGAGCTCAAGTTCGCCGTCGCCGACATCGAGCGCTTTCGCGCCAGGGTGCAGTCTCTGGAAGTGACGCTGTTGACACCGCGAACCTTTGAGGCGAACACGCTATATGACACGCCGGAACGCGACCTCCGCGTGCGGCGGCAGGTGCTGCGGCTCCGCGACTACGCCGGCCGCTCCGTCGTGACACATAAGCGAGTTGCTACCGATGATGTGGACTCGCGCTACAAGATCCGCATCGAGACCGAAAGCGTTATCGAAGACCCGGCGGCACTGGCCGAGATCTTCGCGCAGCTCGGCTACAAGCCAGTCTTCCGCTATGAAAAGTTCCGCACAGAGTGGGAAGCGGGCGCAGGCCACATCTTCCTCGACGAAACTCCGATCGGCGTCTATGCCGAGCTCGAGGGACCACCCGCGTGGATCGAATCAATGCGCGAGCAGCTCGGTATCAAACCGGAACAATGCACGACTGAGAGCTACGGCATGCTCTTCCTCGACTGGAAGGCACGCGTGCACAGCCCAGCCGAGAATCTCACCTTCGACGAGATTCCCTCACCCTTAGCGACTGTTTGATCGCTGACTAGAAGATCTGGAAGTTGACTTCGACGTTGAGGTAAACGGCGACGGGTTTGCCGTTCTGCAGGGCAGGCTTGAACTTGTACTGCTGCACTGCCTCGACCGCCTTCTCATCCAGCCCCATGCCGACGCCCCGCAGCACGTGCACATTGCGCGGCTTGCCGTCGCGGTCCACGATGAGCGAGACCACCACGTTGCCGGAGAACTTGGCCTTGCGCGCCTCTTCCGAGAACTCCGGATCCGGCGTGTAGATCGCAATCGGCGGCCGCACTGACCCACCCACCTGGTACACGCCGCCACCAATATTTCCGCCCGAGCCCGGCCCGATTCCGTTGCCGTCACCCGAGCCGATACCCGTCCCGTTGCCGTTACCCATCGAGAAGCCCTTCAGATTCGAGTTGGGCACACCCAGGTCCGGCATCTTGTTGTCGGCCAGCTTCAGGTCCGGCTGCACCACGACGGTCGGCTCAACCGCAAGCTTGGGTGGAATCGTTGGCGGTGCCTTGGGCGGAACGATCTGCGTCTGCGCCAGCTTGGGCAGATGACCCTGGGTTACCGGGCCGAGATCGTGCTGACCGCCACCGCCGCCAATCTTCGTGTCCCTTGGTACGACCGGCGGGGGTGGAGGGGGTTCCAGCAGCGAGCTCACCGCCAGCTTCATCGGCGCCGCCATCGGCACCTTCGAGGCAATCAGCCATAGAATAAGCCCGATAACAACCGCATGAATGCCTACAGCGACCGCAGTCGAGGTTGGACTGCGCTTTGTCGCCATGCGGTCAGGCACGGCGATGGGCTTCGACTCGAGCACCAGGGGCGGAAGTTTGGGAGCAAAGAAGGCGTCGCGAATATTCGCGATCAGCGACTGGAAGATGCCCTCTTCCTTCATCTCGCCGCTAAGGTGCAGGTCTTCGCTCGCCGGACGCAACTCGGGGGCCGGAGTGACTGACTCGGACTGTGGCGGGAGAACGTTCAGATCAGCCATGGTGACGACGAAGTTGGAGCCTCGGTAATCTTCTGTTTCTTTCTGCGGCCTCTCACAATTAAGGCGTGAGGGCCACTACCCCGGAACTGTAATTGTAGACGGGTCCCGGATTTCCTGCTTTCCCTATAGACGTAGACGGGGTCCAGGATGTCGCGCTTACACCCGGCCCACTGGAGTGCGCGGCGGTAACCTCCGCACTCCCCTTACAATAGAGGTTTGGCCGAGATGCCCGGCGGAGACTCCCTGAGGCATCCCCGCCACGGAGAGTTCATGCCCGACGTGCCCCAGGCTGGGACCCAGCCCCCAAAGAAGCAGCAAGCCCACCAGGAAGACAAGAAGTCGCGGCTCAAGGACACCCTGAATCTGCCGAAGACCGACTTCGCCATGAAGGCGAACCTGCCCACTCGCGAGCCCGAGCGCCTCGCCATCTGGGAGTCTGCCGGCCTCTACGAGCAGATTCGCCGTGCCCGCACCGGAGCGCCCAAATACATCCTGCACGACGGCCCGCCCTACGCCAACGGCGCCATCCACCTCGGCCACGCGCTGAACAAGTGCATCAAGGACTTCGTCGTCAAGACGAAAACCATGGCCGGCTTCGACTCGCCCTACGTCCCGGGCTGGGACTGTCACGGCCTCCCCATCGAAATCAAGGTCGACGAGCAACTCGGCGGCCGCAAGCTCGAACTCAACCCCATCGAAGTCCGCCAGGCCTGCCGCGAGTACGCGCAGAAGTACATCGACCTGCAGCGCACACAGTTCAAGCGCCTCGGCGTCCTCGGCCGCTGGAACGATCCGTACTCGACGATGAACTTCCCCTACGAGGCCCGCATCGTCGAGACCTTTTACGGCTTCTTCGAAAAAGGCTTCGTCTACAAAGGCCTCAAGCCCGTCTACTGGTGCTGGCACGACCGCACCGCACTCGCCGAGGCCGAGGTCGAGTACGAGATGCACACCTCGCCCTCCGTCTACGTGCGCTACAAACTCACCTCGCCTCCCGAGCAGATCGACCCGCGCCTCGCCGGTAAAGAGGTCTACACCATCATCTGGACGACGACCCCCTGGACGCTTCCCGCGTCGATGGCGGTCGCCTTCAATCCCGAGATCGAATACGTCGCGCTCGACGACGGCAAGCATGTCTACATCGTCGCTCGCGACCTCGCCGCAGCCACACGCGAAGCCAGCAACGAGACCGGCGACCTCAAGAACGCTATCGAGCTCGCAAGCTTCAAAGGCGACAAGCTCGAGCGCACCACCTTCGCCCACCCCTTCCTCGACCGCACGCATCCTCGGCGTCCTCGCCGACTACGTCACCACCGAGCAAGGCACCGGCGCCGTTCACACCGCACCCTCGCACGGCCCCGACGACTTCGCGACCGGCGTCAAGTACAACCTGCCGCTGACCTGCAACGTCGACGCGCAGGGCAAGCTGCGCAACTACGAAGGCCTTCCGTTCGACGGCCTCTTCATCTTCAAAGCAAACCCCATCATCATCGACCTTCTGCGCGAACGCGGTGCGCTCATGGGCCGCCACAACCTCGAGCACTCCTACCCGCACTGCTGGCGCTGCCACAACCCGCTCATCTTCCGCGCCACCGAGCAGTGGTTCATCTCCATGGAGACCCCCGTCGTCTCACCCAAAGAGAAGACGCCGACAACCTTCCGCCAGCGTGCTCTCGACGAGATCAAGCGCGTGCAGTGGGATCCCACGTGGGGCGAAGAGCGCATCTCCAACATGGTCGCCACACGCCCCGACTGGACGATCTCGCGCCAGCGCATCTGGGGCGTCCCCATCGCGGTCTTCCTCTGCGAGAGTTGCCACGAGCCGCTGAACAACGAAAGCATCAACAAGTCCATCGTCCAACTCTTCGACCGCGAGGGCGCCGATGCGTGGTACAAGCACGCTGCCGCCGACCTCCTGCCGAAGGGCACGAAATGCCCCAACTGCGCCGGCAAAGAGTTCCGCAAGGAGATGGACATCCTCGACGTCTGGTTCGAGTCCGGTTCGAGCTGGCTCGCCGTGCTCGAGCAGGAACCCGAACTCCAGTTCCCTGCCGACCTCTACACCGAGGGCGGCGATCAGCACCGCGGCTGGTTCCAGTCCTCGCTTCTCAACGCCGTCGGCCTGCGCGACACCGCGCCCTACCGCATGACCATCACCTCCGGCTGGACGCTCGACGAACAGGGCCGCGCCTTCTCGAAGTCGCTCGGCAACGGGGTTGATCCTGTTGAGGTCGCCGACCGTCTCGGGCGCGGAGATCATTCGCCTCTGGGTCGCCTCGGTCGACTTCCGCGAAGACGTCGTCGCCAGTGAAAACATCATGCAGCGCGTCAGCGAAAACTATCGCAAGCTGCGCAACACCCTGCGCTTCCTGCTCTCCAACCTCTACGACTTCAGCCCACCGCAGCACGCGCTGCACTTCAGCCAGCTTCAGCCTCTCGACCAGTACATCCTCGCGCGCACCGCCGAACTCGACGCCGCCATCCGCACCGCGTACGACGAGTTCGAATTCCACCGCGCCTACCAGGCACTCAACGAGTTCATCAACACTGACCTCAGCGCCCTCTACCTCGACGTCGTCAAAGATCGCCTCTACACGCTGGCGCCACAATCCGCCCAACGGCAGTCGCCCAGACCGCGCTCTGGCGCATCGCCGAAGCCCTCACCCGCCTCATCGCGCCCATCCTCAGCTTCACCGCCGACGAAGTGTGGCAACATCTGCCCGCACTCGAAGGCCGCGAGCCCAGCGTGCACCTCGCGCTCTTCCCTGACGTCGCCGATATCGTTCCCGGCCGCGTCGCCGGCCTCGAAGAGGACTGGGTCCACCTGCTCCGCATTCGCGAGCTCGTCAATATCGAGCTGGAAACTCTTCGCGCCAACAAGTCCATCGGCAAAGGGCTCGACGCCGCAATCACACTCACTTTCACCGAAGGCTCTGACGAAGGCTTGCTCCTCCGCCGCTACGAAGACGCTCTGCCCGAGTTCCTCAACGTCTCCCAGGTCACCGTGAAATCTGTTGCTGCTAAACAAGAACCTTCCGCGTTGCTTATCAACGCCGAGGTCGCCGCCGGCTCCAAGTGCGAGCGCTGCTGGCGCGTCGTTCCTGACGTTGGCTCCGACGCCCGCTGGCCGTCCGTCTGTTCCCGCTGCTCCGAAGCCCTCGACGCCATCAACTTCCCACCCAGCAACAATCAGGAGCCCGCGTAGTGGCCGCACCAAATCCCAGAGGCAAATTGCGGGACGCCCGCATCGTTTCCCTTCTCACTGCCCTTATCGTCATCGCGCTCGATCGCTGGTCCAAGCTCTGGATCATTCACCACATCCCCATCGGTCACGCGCGCACCATTATTCCCGGGGTCTTCCGCCTGACACACGTGCTCAACACCGGCGCAGCCTTCAGTCTCTTTGAAAATTCAACCTCACCCGCGACCGTGCGCAATCTGCTCATCGCATTCTCGGTCTTCGCCGTCATCGTCGTGCTCGCGCTCATCTGGAAGTTCGGCCGCCAGTTCTCACTAGTCAGCTTCTCGCTCGCACTCATCCTCGGCGGCGCGCTCGGCAACCTCTACGACCGCCTGCGCTTCTCCCACGTCGTCGACTTCCTCGAGGTCCACATCATCCACTACCACTGGCCCGACTTCAACGTCGCCGACTCCGCCATCTGCATCGGCGCCTGCCTGCTGCTCATCGAAATGCTGCGTCCCCAGCACGGCGCCAAGAGATAGAAGAGATACTGTATGAACGCCGTCGACATCGACACACCCGAGGTCCTCACCGAGCAGTCGCAGATCACCATCCGCGGCGCGCGCACGCACAACCTCAAGGGCATCGACGTCGACATCCCGCACAACGCCCTCACCGTCGTCAGCGGCGTCTCCGGCTCCGGCAAATCCTCGCTCGCCTTCGACACCGTCTACGCCGAAGGCCAGCGCCGCTACGTTGAATCGCTCTCCGCCTATGCGCGCCAGTTCCTCGAGCGCATCGAAAAACCCGACGTCGAATTCATGGACGGCCTGGCGCCCGCCATCGCGATCAAGCAGAAGAACCAGACGCGCAACCCGCGCTCCACCGTCGCCACCGCCACCGAAATCTACGACTACCTCCGCCTTCTCTACGCACGCTGCGGAACCGTCACCTGCCTGCACTGCGGCGGCACCGTCCGCCGCGACTCCGTCGACGAGATCGTCGCGCGCGTCCTCGCGCAACCGGAAGGCACACGCGTCTACGCACTCTTCCCCATCCAGCGCCGCGAGCTAAAACTCGAGCCCATGCAGGGCCCCGCAATCTCTGTCGAACAAACCGAACCCGAACCAAAGCCGAAGCGCGCTGCGAAAAAATCTCGCAACTCGAAAACCTCGCCACTCGAATCTGAGCGGATCCAACTCACCGACGCCCTCAAAGAGCGCCTCGCCGAGTTGCGCCGACGCGGCTACAACCGCCTCTGGCAAGCCGACCCCGATCCGAACTACCAACGGCCGCATCGTCGAATTCTCCACTCCCGAATCTCTCCTCGAACTCGACTTCGCCGCAGCCTCGCGCACCGACGAAACCGCACGCCCCATCTTCGTCCTCGCCGACCGCCTCGCGCTCTCGCCCGACATCCGCTCGCGCCTCGTCGACGCCATCGAAACCGGGTACCGCGAATCCGGCGAAATCCAGTTCCGCATTGCGTCTCCCATCCGCTGACGAGGCTCGACGAAAAGGTCCCGCAGACGCATACCGCTTCTCCTCCGCCTTCGAGTGCTCCTCCTGCCACCGCGCCTATCGCGAGCCCGAGCCGCGCCTCTTCAGCTTCAACAATCCCTACGGCGCCTGCCCGCGCTGCCAGGGCTTCGGCAACACCATCGACTTCGACCCCAACCTCATCATCCCCGACCGCGCCAAATCCCTCGACGCCGGCGCCATCGACCCGTGGACCAAGCCCAAGTACCGCTCTCCCTGGCACGCCGAGATGAAACGCGCCGCCAAGGCCGAAGGCATCCCCACCAACATCCCCTGGTACGACCTCACCGAGGCCCAGCAGCGATTCATCTACGACGGCCGCGGCAGTTGGCCCGGCATCCGCGGCTTCTTCGAAGCCCTCGAGCGCAAAAAGTACAAGCTCCACGTGCGCGTCTTCCTCTCCAAGTACCGCGGCTACGCCACCTGCCCCGACTGCCGCGGCCAGCGCCTGCGCCCCGAAGCCCGCGCCGTCACGCTCTCCAGCGGCCCCGACTCTTGTAATCCCGCGACCAAAAACATCTGCGAGGCCACTGCCCTCACCATCACCGAAGCCCGCGAGTTCTTCAACGCTCTCACACTCTCACCCTCGCAGCAGGAAATCGCCGGCAAGGTCCTCGAAGAGGTCCGCCAGCGCATCCACTTCCTCGAGCAGGTCGGTCTCGAGTACCTCACGCTCGACCGCCTCGCCTCCACACTCTCCGGCGGCGAGTCCCAGCGCATCCAGCTCGCAACATCTCTCGGCTCGCGCCTCGTCGGCGCACTCTACGTCCTCGACGAGCCCTCCATCGGCCTGCACGCGCGCGACACCGCCAAGCTCATCCGCATCATGGAAGAACTCCGCGACCTCGGCAACACCATCCTCGTCGTCGAGCACGACCCCGACGTCATCCGTGCCGCCGACCATCTCCTCGATCTCGGCCCCGGCGCCGGCGAGCTCGGCGGCCGTCTGCTCGCCGCAGGCACCGTCGAAGAAGTGCGCAACAACCCCAACTCCATCACCGGCAAATATCTCTCCGGCCGCGCGCAGATCGCCGTCCCCAAACACCGCCGCGAGCCCGGCCGCGAGAAACTCGTCCTCAAAGGCGCACGCATTCACAACCTCCGCGGCGTCGACGTCGAAATTCCCCTCGGCCTCCTCGTAGCCGTCACCGGCGTCTCCGGCTCCGGCAAATCCACGCTCGTGCATCAGGTGCTCTACCGCGCACTGCTTGCAGGCGCTCGGCCAGGGTGACAGCGGCGACATCTCCAACACCTTCCGCGAGCTCTCCGGCACGCACTTCCTCAACGACGTCGTGCTCGTCGACCAGTCGCCCATCGGCCGCACGCCGCGCTCCAACCCCGTCACCTACATCAAGGCCTTCGACGCCATCCGCGAGCTCTACGCCGCGCAGCCCGACGCCCGCCGCAAGAACCTCACCGCCGGCAGCTTCAGCTTCAACGTCCCCGGCGGCCGCTGCGATGTCTGCGAAGGCGACGGCACCGTCACCGTCGAAATGCAATTCCTCGCTGACGTCGAGCTCCCCTGCGAAGAGTGCAACGCCACGCGCTACAAGGCCTCCGTCCTCGAAGTGAAGTACAAGGGCAAAAACATCCACGACGTGCTCAACATGACCGTACGCGAAGCCCTCCACTTCTTCGCCGGCCACCCGAAGATCGTCGACAAGCTCGCCGTGCTCGACGAGGTCGGCCTCGGCTACGTCCGCCTCGGCCAGTCCGCCACCACGCTCTCCGGCGGCGAAGCCCAGCGCGTCAAGCTCGCGCAACATCTCGCGACCGTCCGCTCCACCTCCGGCCCCGCCTCACAAAACGGCCAGCCCCGCCGCGCCGCCTCGCGCGTCCTCTACATCCTCGACGAGCCCACCACCGGCCTGCACTTCGAAGACGTCGCCAAGCTCCTCGCCGCCTTCCGCAAGCTCATCGACGGTGGCGGCTCCCTCCTCGTCATCGAGCACAACCTCGACATCATCAAGTCCGCCGACTGGGTCATCGACCTCGGCCCCGAAGGCGGCTCCGGCGGCGGCCAGATCGTCGCCATCGGCACCCCCGAAGAGATCGCCGCCAACCCGCGCTCCCACACCGGCCACTGGCTCGCGCCCGTGCTCAAGTCTCCGTCGACACCGATGTAGTCTCCCCGCGCACGGCGTAGAATGTGGCCCAACGAAGGCCGACGATGCGCATGTCTCCAATCCTGATCCTCGCGATATTGGCGGCCTCTCCTGCCAATCTCCGCGCTACTGAACAGGAACAGCATCCTTCGTGCACCTTAATTTTGCGGTCCAGTGATCTTCCCGAGAAAGATCGCCAGGACATTCTCAAAAGCATTGACGTGTCTGCGTATTCTCCTGAGGTCGTGAGTGAAATTGTCTTGCGCAAAGTGCGTGACCTGGGCTACGTCCAGTCCGCAGTACAAGAGCAGAGGCAAGAGAGCGACAATCACATCCAGCTCACGGAAACTATCAAGGCGGGCGTTCGCTATCGGCTTCGCACGATCAATGTTGTGAAATCGACCGTCTTCACCCCCGATCAACTGCGCAAAGAAGTGCCGATCGGTCCGGGCGACGTGTTGTCTCCATCGCGAATCGCCGACGGCCTCGAGCAGATGCGCAATCTCTACGCGAGCAAGGGCTACATCAATGCCGTAATCACCCCTGTAGTCTGTTTCGATTCTCAGAAGCAGTTGGCCGACGTCACTCTCGAGGTCGAGGAGGGACGGCCGTACCACTTCGGGGTGCTGCTCCTCAACGGAGTCGAACCTTATCCAGGAGCCGCGAAACGGCTAACAGCCTCTTGGGCACCACTGCATGGCCAACTGTTCAATCCTTCTGTGCTCGCCAAGTGGTTACAAGCGAATAAAACCACTTGCCATTCCTGCACGGAAAGGAATCTCACCTTACTCTGAACGGACCATCTCCGGTTCCTCAAACTTTGTCGACGTCACGTTGCATTTTCCACGGCACACGCTCCAATAACGTTCCGGCAGTTCCGAGTGCCCCATCCGTACACGCAACGGACGGGTGGGGATGTAGGACGGTCGCAGCCAGTATGAACCCGCACTCGAAAGCCGCTCGCGCAACCACCGCAGCGTGCTAGACTTCTCCAACTCCCGGCCAGCCTTCAAAAATAATTCCTCGCCTGCCCCTCGAGCTTCAGGAGAGAGACCCCGAGGTTTGAATCATGGCATCAACGTCTCAGGCCGTCGCCGCACGGCCTACCCATGCCATCACCGGCCGCAACGGCCTGGTCGACAAATACTTCTACTTTGCGATGTCGCTGCTCGCAGTGGCCCTCGTCCTCGCCGGGCTTCGGCCGCACGGTCAACGGGAACCTCCTGCACGCAGACCTACCTCGCCCTGCCATCCTCTGGGTCCATGCCGCAGCCTTCTCTACCTGGGTACTCTTCTTCGTCCTTCAGTCGGCGCTCGTGCGCACGCACAACGTCCGCGTACATCGATCCCTCGGCTGGTTCGGTGCCGCTCTCGGCACCTTCATGGTCCCGCTTGGCCTCACCACTGCCGTTATCATGGCGCGCTTCAAGTTCCATCAGCTCCATCAAGCCGACGCAGCCCTCTTTCTCAGCGTCCCTTTCCTCGACATCACCTGCTTCGCGACATTCTTCACGCTCGCCGTCTACTGGCGCAAAAAGCCCGAACTGCATCGCCGGTTCATCTTCCTCGCAACCTCGGTCCTGCTCGCTGCAGCCGTCGGACGACTACCCTATCTGGACCACAGTAGTTTCTTTTACGCGGGCGTGGACGCCGTCATCCTTCTCGGCGTCGTGCGCGACCTACTGGTCAACCGCCGCGTCCACCTCATCTATCGCATCGCTCTACCCGCGTTGATCCTCATGCAGACCTGCGCCGCTTATCTGGCGTTCGGCGCTCCTGCCTGGTGGAGCAGAATCGCCCACGCCATCGCTAGTTAGCGCCTTCTCTCCCGCGAGCGCTGTATGAGAAAATCCAATCCACCGCGGGCCCGACCGGGCTGCTCTCAGATCTGAGAGCCAATAGCAGTCACAGCCAGCATTCTCTGGTTTCGGATACTCCAGCTATTTCGTTCAACGATCGTCTTGTGGATGGCGCGGGCCTGTGCGCCATCCAGTGCCTCTATCGCCAACCAGATAAGGAGCTGCGGATATGAAGAACAAAGGCATGCTGATCGGTGCGAGCATTGTGGCATCGCTCGCGGTCGTATTCGGCGTTACGATCTCGCCGCCAAAACCACGCCAAAGCTCAGGACAAGTACACCCTGAAAGTCCCGGGTGGCCTCGCTTTCTCTGAGTTCCGCGGATACGAAAACTGGGAAGTAATCGCCGCCAGTCAGCATGGAGAAACGATCGCTGTAATCGTCGGAAACCCTGAGATCATCAACGCCTTCAAGTCCGGCATACCCGGTAACGGCAAGCCCTTCCCCGATGGCTCCAGGATGGCGAAGATTCATTGGAACGCGAAAGTGAATCCAGGTCTCCCCGGTTCACCGCTGATGCCCGTGAGTCAGCACGATGTCGATTTCATGGCGAAGGACAGCAAGCGGTTCCCCGAGGGCCACGGGTGGGGTTACGGCGAGTTCGAGCTTGACCCTGCTTCCAACACGTTTAGGCCCGGGCAACACGAGCGACAAGCCGCCACAGGAGCACGACGCCAAGTGCGGCGTCGAATGCCACGAAGCTGCGCAGAATCGGGACTACGTCTTCACACAGCTCATGCCGAAGTGAAGACGATCTGTCCTGCCGAGCGGTTGCGCATGCACCTACCGCAGCCCTCGCAGGCTCTCCACCGAAGGCACAAAATAATACGACCCCGTCAGCGGCACCGTGTACTTCGTCAGAGCATCGCGCGTGCCGTTGACCAGCCCCGCCATGCTCTCCAGCATCCTCGAAAGCCTCTTCTGCTCCGCGCTGAATCCCACGAACATCGTCCCGTGATTCTCCACGCCTCCGTACGGCATATTGCGCCGAAAGATGTTCCCAAACACATCCTGGTCGGTGCGCGCCACATGCGAATACGCCGGCTTGTTCTCGATCTCCACGCTGTCCAGCTTCGTGCGTCCGATGATGAGCTCCTGCTCCTCGACCGGCAGCGCCTCCCACTCCGTCGTCTTATGTTTCCACTTCTGCAACAACAACACTGACCCCGCAGCACCGGGCTTACCCTCCGGTATCAGCGCATCCTCCGGCGCATCCAGCAGCGTCGGATTCTCCGAGCCGTCTACGAATCCCGTGAGGTCACGATCGTGCTTGTAAGGCCAGCTTGAAGTCTCCTCGGCCACCGTCGCCAGCCCCGCCATATCGCGCACCACCTCCCGCGCCATATCGAAGATGACGTCATACGCACTGCCCGACATCCACACCAGCGCATCGTGCTGCGTGCTCGGCATCACGAATCCCTCGACGCCCTGAATGTCCTTGTTGAATCCCTCCACCCCCGTTGGCATGTCGCCCGGAACCAGACCGCTCCACAGCTCCGGCCGGAACCCGATGACAAAGTTCACGCCTCCCGTCGTCGTCCGCGGTTCACGGATGTCCGCGATCTTCGCCGCAAACTTCTCGCGCTCCGTCCCATCCAGAACGTCGAACTCCAGGTAGGCGTGGGATGACGTTCCAAGAGCGAAGATTCCAGCCTGAGGCGTATACATGCGGCGATTATATCCAGCGCCGCATCAGCCAATCGCAGCCGGCCTCGCCCGCCTCACTGCATCTTCATCCCCGGCATCGCCATGTTGTCCATGTTGTCGTGTCCTGCATCATCATCGTCGACAGACCACACCTTCTTCGGGTCCTTCTCGTACGGATACACATGAACCATCCACCCAAAGATGTGCGGATGAAACTCGCCGCCTGCCGCGTCGCACGCCTCTTTCGTCGTGATCGATCCCAGCAGACCGAACTTCGCATTCGGCCCGAAGTATCCGCCCTTCTGCGCATCCGGCGCCTTGCAGAAGTTAATGTGTTGATGCCATATCGCAATGCTCAACGGAATCCGCTCGTCGAGCTCCGACTCCGGTGCACTCACGCGGTCCGTGTACATCGCGCCCACCAGCTTGTAGCCGCCGTCCGGCATCTTCTTGTACAGCAGTGACGTTGGCTTCAGCGGATCGAAGTGTTCCCTCGCCTCCATGCCATACGAATACTTCGTGAAGTGGTATACGTGCTGTGGCACCTCCGGCAGAAAGATCTCGTACCCATCCGCCAACGCCTTGTGATAGTCCTGATACGGCTCCATGGCCTTCTTCGCGTCGACAACAATCTCATCTGCCTTCTGCTGATCGCCCGGCTTCACCGGCCGCAGCGTCGTCATGTACATGTGGCCCGCCATGTGCGCCATGCCCTGCATCGCGTTCTGCTTCGCGCGCGCCACACCAATTGCACATAACACGCCGACCACAGACACCGACCACAACCTCGCACGTCCCGCGTTGAATCCAGCTCTGCGCATCATCGACACACCCCAGGCACTCTGCCAGGAACTAACCCCGCTTGACTCATGATAGTCGCGCCGAGCGAAGCCCCATCCCCGCATTTATCCCAATCCTTTATCGCTTCGTCACAGGAATCTTGTTCCTCCCATCGCGCCGGCGTATCGTCCGCCGCATGAACCGCTACACAAACCTCCTGCTCTGCGCGCTCCCGCTGTTTCTCCTCTCTGCGCTGCGGCTCGCCGCCGCCCCCGCCAGGGATCCCAACGTTCCCGGCACGCAGACCTTCGCCCTCACCGATACGAAGGACCTCATCGAGCAGGGACTCCACGCCGAGCCCGCCGAATACCTCGGCCGCAAAGCCGTCCGCCTCACGCGCCCCGGTGAAGACGGCGCCGGCATAGTCCTCCTCAAAGGCTCGCAATTCCAGGACGGCACCATCGAGGTCGACATCGCCACAAAGGTCACCGCACCTCCCGGCCACCGTGCCCCCGGATTCACCGGCATCGCCTTCCGTTCCACACCCGACGCAGCACGCTACGAACTCTTCTATCTGCGCCCCGGCAACTCGCACGCCGAGGATCAGGCCATGCGCAACCACTCCGTCCAGTACATCTCCGTTCCCGGCTTCCCGTGGGAAAAGCTCCGCCGCCAGTGGCCCTCCATCTACGAATCCTGGGCCGACCTCCAGCCCGACCAGTGGACGCACGTCAAAATCGACGTACACGGCCGCCATGCGCGCCTCTACCTCAACAACTCGCCCAACCCCAGCCTCATCATCGACGGCCTCAAAGGCGACAGCCTCGACGGCGCCATCGGCCTCTGGGGCTACACCCGCGAGGAGTCCTACTTCTCCAACCTCAAAATCACCAGCGCCACGCCTGAGCCCATCACCAATGACGGTGACATCGCCGGCACCTGGACCGTCACCTGCCTCGGCGACGCCGGCAGCTTCGGCGGCACTATGAAGCTCGTCCGCCAGGGCAGCACCATCGCCGGCCTCTGGTCCGGCGACCTTGGCCCCGACCAGCCAGTCAGCGGCATTTGGCGCGACGGCTACGTCGAGCTCACCGTCAGCGGATCCTTGCCCGAACTTCCCGGCTCCGTCACCGCGACGCTCGCCGGCTGGATCGACAAAAACTCCGCCACCGGCCGCATGAAGATCGAAGGCCTCACCGACGGCCGCTGGTCCGCAACTCGCAAAGAATGAGGACCCGTCGATCGCGACTCGCAACATCTCTTCTGTAACGGCGATAATGCTCCACGAACCCTGAAGGAGCACACGCATCCGTGAAGCCGGCCCATCGCGTACTCACAGCCTTCACCCTCTCCATCCTCGCGCTCTCATTCGCCCCCACCGCCGCCGCGCAGCAAACCCAGCGCTGGACCGAAGCCCAGGCCAACGCCTGGTACGCAAAGCAGCCCTGGCTCGTCGGCGCGAACTACGTCCCCTCGAATGCCATCAACGAACTGGAAATGTTTCAACCCGAGACCTTCGACCCCGCGATCAACGACCGTGAGCTAGGCCTCGCTGAATCCATCGGCATGAACACCATGCGCGTCTTTCTCCAGGACCAGCTCTGGAAGCAGGACCCCGACGGCTTCAAAAAACGCCTCGACACCTTCCTCACCATCGCCGCGAAACACCACATCCGCCCGCTCTTCGTCCTCTTCGACTCCTGCTGGGAGCCCAACCCGCACCTCGGCCCGCAGCATCCGCCCATCCCCGGCGTGCATAACTCCGGCTGGGTCCAGAGCCCCGGCTTCGCCCGTCTCACAGATCCCGCCGTCGAACCCGAGCTCCGCGCCTACGTCACCGGCGTCATCGGCGCCTTCGCCAACGACCCCCGCATCCTCGCCTGGGACCTCTGGAACGAACCCGACAACACCAACGACGGCCGCTTTCACGAAGACCCCGTCGCCAAAGTTCGCCGCGTCAACGAGCTCCTCCCCCGCGTCTTCGAGTGGGCACGCTCCGTGCATCCATCACAGCCGCTCACCAGCGGTGTCTGGCACGACAACTGGCACGACCCCGCTCAGGAAAACCCCACCACCAAGATTCAACTCGCCGAATCCGACATCATCACCTTCCACAACTACGACTGGCCCGAGGGCTTCGAAGCCCGCGTCAAGGAGCTCCAGCCTCTCCACCGCCCCATCCTCTGCACCGAATACATGGCTCGCGGCGCCGGTTCCACCTTCGACACCGTGCTCCCCATCGCCAAGCGCTACCACGTCGCCGCCATCAACTGGGGCCTCGTCAACGGCAAGACGCAGACCAATCTTCCCTGGGATTCATGGGAACGGCCCTACGTCCTCCGTCCGCCCACCATCTGGTTCCATGACGTCTTCCACGCCGACGGCACGCCCTATCGCCAGGCCGAAGCCGACCTTATCCGCCGTCTCACATCGTCTACGCCGTAGCGTACTCGCACGTCTCGCTCACGGCGGCGACTCCGTCCCCGTTGCCTCTGACAGTCGCTCTCAACAGCTCCTGTCTCATCACCTCCAGCGCAGACGAGCACTCATTGCACTCCAGCTCCGTCTCCGCCAGCCGCCGCTTCGTCGTCGCCAGCAGGTTGGTGTCCCCTGTCCGCACCGCGAGATTCATCAAGCCCACCAGGTAGGCATGCTCTCGCACCGTCTCTGAATACCGCGTCGCCATTCGTTGCAGCTTTCCGAGTTCTAGCATCGTGAGGCACTCCAAAGGTCTGTAAGCGATCTCGTCGTTCACGAACACTCCGTTCATCCAGCTTCGGATATCTCGTTTGACGCAGGTTTTCATCCTCGCGGCCATTCCTCCCGCGCGCAGTTTCCAACAAATGGAAAGGGCCGCCGTCTCTTCGACAGCGGCCCTTCGTGCACTTCGATCAGCTACGACGCAACTACGGCACCGTAGTAATCAAGTAATTGCCGACCGACGCGAAAGCTGGCACGCCAAGGCCGGTGGTACGGTCCCAGTATGTGGTTGCCGGGAAACCGCTGTTCCCGGTGTACACGTCGAAGTAGAACGAGCGATAGGAACTCCCGTACGGCGCGGGCTGACTGGAAATTCCGGTAGGACTATAGCGCGCTGCCTGGTATAGCAAAGTGTTGAGGCCCGGTCCCAACTTCGACTTTCCGGCGGTTACCCGGGCGTTATCCACATTGGCCAATACCCCTGTCGTGAGAGGCGCAGCCAAACTGGTGCCTCCAAAACAGCAATACAAGCCCGTGGACCCGTACCCGACATTGCTGCTCACGTAGAGTGTGACTCCGGTATACGGGTCAGCTAAAGCCGCTACGTCAGGAACGCCGCGGGCCGTTCCGCAGATGGGATTTGTGAAGCTGGTTTGGTAGCTGGGTTCCCCCACTTCACTGCTGCAGCCACCTCCTGTACCCCCTCCGCCAGAGTTAAACCAGGCAGATTCGGCAGTGCGGAACGAGGCCGCCGTGGTAAGCAGGCTGGTTCCACCAACACAGGTGGTGTAAATGCTGGTGCAGGGGTACTCTGTCACCGCACCGGCATCACCGGAGGAAAACAGGATAGGGACGGGACTACCGGAATAAAGGGAATCGAATGACGTCTCACCGGAAAACTCATCCGCGCCATAGCTGTTCGAAACCAGATCGGCATGCGCGTAGGCATATTGCACGCCGACGCCTAAATCATCGAACGAATTGCTGTTCGCTGCGATCAGCAGGATATTGGCGCACGGGGCCATCGCATGGGCGTTCTGAACATCGAGATTTGCTTCCACTGCCCAGCCGGCGTCAAAGGAGACACCGGAAGGCGAGCCCCCGGTTTGACTGACAACCGTGAACGTTGGAGTAGTGGAGCACGTGATGCTGCTGCTTGAGCCCAGCGGCAGATGAAAGTCTGTCGAGAAGGCTTGGAGGTTTGACGCGATTGTGGGATCGTAATAAGCATCCACGATGCCGATCGTGATTCCCTGCCCGTCGTGGCCTCGCGCTTGCAACGGGGGCAAACCATACGCTGTCCATAGGTCACTTGGGAAGTAGTAGCAAGGGTTGGCGGTGCTGCAGGCCTGCCCAGGACCGCGCACGATGTTGACGGTTGAACTATCGTCAACGGGAACGACCACCCAGGTATAGGGGCGGGCTTCGCCCGGTCCAACGCTGCCGGGGGATACAACCGGAACGGTCATCGCTTGCCCATAGGCGAGCGCACTCGATAACACTAAGCAAACTGTCAGGAGCAGCGGGTTCTTGACGGCCTTCGATTTTCCGCATGCCAGCCAGAAAACAAGAACTCCACCGATCGCGAAAAGAGAAAACGTAGCAGGTTCCGGCACAGGTGACGTTGCTGCCGCGGTGACTATGGAAACATCGTCAACACCCACATTGATCAGCCCCGTCGAATCCGCGCTTGAAAACTGCAGTTCATACGTTGTATTGGCATTGAGAAGCGCGGTAATGTCATCGCTGTAAAACAGGTAGGGGTTTGGGGATCCCATCGGACTCTCAAACGTGTCGACAGGCCCATTAAGAACAGCGATGAGAGCTCCCGTAGAGGTAAGAAGCGAGACTTCCCCGCCCGCTCCGGAGCTGCCGAAAGCCGAACCCTCGATGTCGTTCACGAACATGTCAAAGGACAGGATCGCGCTCGTGAAGCTTGTCGGAGTGGTAAAGCTTTGGGTGAGTGTTTGAGTCTGGGAGCCATCGAAGTCGTCGCTGACGGCGTAGAACGTGCCGGAATGTGCGCCGACGGTATCGCTGAAGGTCAGTGGAGTGGTTGTTCCCGAATTGGCTGTGAAGTTGCCGTCACCGTTGCTGGCTGCTGTCCAACCGGTGAGGCCGCTTTCAAATCCGCCGTTCGTGATCAGCTGGTCAGCCCGGGCAGAAGCGAAAGCAAGGAGAAAAATGGCAAGGGAAGCGAGTGTACGCAAGTGTGTCCTCCGGTCACTGTCGCAAGACAGTGGGAAATGTGAAACTCAGATGTCCCGGAACGTTCCAGCTCTGTTCAGATTTCGACAGGGCTTGACCGCACTAAAGCAAAACCGAATCACAACAGATTGCACTAAGCCAATTGCAGGGAGCCCCCAGATGAGATGGATTGTGGATTCATTTCCTGCTAACCGCACGCAACGTGCCACTGCACTGTTGCGATTTACCCCCGAAAACAGACAGCTCGTCCCCAGTGCTGCTAACAAAACCGCAATAACTTGCACGGGTATGTAGAACAGATTTTTCTACTGCCTCACGACGGAGGTCCCGGGCAGAACCGGTCTCCGGCCATCGCCGCGCGCCGCGGCATTGACAACATCCATACATCCCAATGACAACTCCACTGCGCCGCAGGCGTAACTCTGATATGGCGGCATCGGCCGCGCGCGTTCAACGAGGAGGAAGCACATGGAACGATTCCAACCCGTCGTGTTCCGAACTCGTGGATTGTGCCCGCTGACCTGCACCACCCTCAGCGGGGCATCACTCGCTTCTGCAGCAAATTCCTTCTTGTTCCACTAACCCGCGCCAAGCTTGCGAGCCGGCCCATCCCCAGAGGCCGGCTCGCCGGGGACCCCATCCAGGCGCTCCTGGATGGGGTTTTTCGCCCGTCACCAGCCTCGGCCTGCTCTACGCCTCGCGCAGCGAAATCATATCGATCGAGAAGCGGTACTTCACATCCGCCTTCAGCAGCCGCTCGTACGCCTCATTCACCTTCTGGATCGGAATCACCTCAACATCCGACGTAATGTTGTGGTCGCCGCAGAAGTCCAGCATCTCCTGCGTCTCCGCAATGCCGCCGATCAGCGATCCCGAGAAACTCCGCCGCCGGAACAACAGCCCGAAGACCGCCACCGGCAGCGGCTTGTCCGGCGCGCCCACCATTGTCAGGTTGCCATCGCGCGCCAGCAGGTTGATCAACGCATTGATGTCATGCTCGACCGCGACAGCATCCAGGATGAAGTCGAAGCTGCCCGCATGTTTCTGCATCTCGTTCGCGTCCTTCGAGAGCACCACCTCGTCCGCGCCCAGCCGCAGCGCATCGTCCTTCTTGTTGGGCGAGGTCGTGAACACGACCGTGTGCGCTCCCAACGCATGCGCAAACTTCACCGCCATGTGACCCAGCCCGCCCAGCCCGACCACGCCCACCTTCTTGCCCTTCGTCACTCCCCAGTGCCGCATCGGCGAGTACGTCGTAATCCCCGCGCACAGCAGCGGGGCCGCGCCGGCCAGGTCAAGGTTCTTCGGCACCCTCAGCGCAAATCGCTCATCCACCACGATGCTGTCCGAGTAGCCGCCATACGTCACGCCACCCATATGTTTGTCAGGGAAGTTATACGTCAGCGTGAAATTCGGACAGAACTGTTCCAGCCCCGCCTTGCACTCCGGACACGTCCCATCCGAATCGACCATGCAGCCGACCGCGGCGATATCACCTTCCTTGAACTTCCTGACCCCGGGACCCACCTTCGTTACGCGCCCGACAATCTCATGGCCCGGAACGCACGGATAGACCGTCGGCATGACGTCCTTCCAATCATTCCTCACCTGGTGGAGGTCCGAGTGGCAGATGCCGCAGAACAGAATCTCGATCTGCACATCCGTGTCGGTTAGATCGCGCCGCGCGATCGTAGTTGGGGCAAGCGGCGAAGTCGCACTGCCAGCGGAATAAGCCTTTGCGTTGTACATAGTGCCCTTTGGATGCCATACGTGGCGGATAGTATTCAACTACAAATCCGAACGCCCGCAAACTGGGAGACCATGAGAAACAAAGCACAAATCGGCGTCCAGCACGAGATCATTGCTTTATTGCTTGGGAAATGAGGGGTTCAGGATGACAAACGCTCCATGGCTGCTGATGAAAATCGAGTGGAACATCGAGGTGGGGATCAGCCCGTCCGAGTCAAAGTCGACTGCGCGCCCCACCGTGACAACTGTGAGATCCGGGACCGAATAGTTTCCCAGCCTGAGAGAGTGGATTCTGCGAGTAGCCGCTGACAAAGCCACCCATTGATTGAAGCTGCCCGCACGGATTGGCGTGGCCCGGGTTGGTGCCGAATCAAGCGGGTCTGTGAACAGGGTGGCCTGATTTGCGCCGGAGTCCAGGAGCAGAGTCATCGCCGCGTCCCCAAATTCAGGAATACGGACGGAGACGATCAGCCGATTGTGGCTGGGCTTGCCGTGATAGATTCCGTCAAGTTGCAATGGGAGACGCTCGCCTCCCGCCGTCTGCGCTATAGATCCAAGCGGAGAGTCGAGCTCGATGATCTGGTGGCGATAGTCGATGAGCAGATCGAAGTTTCTGAGGAAGTCTTCGCCCAGCACACCGCGCACGTTTCCGGTGACGGTGGGGGCGTGCGCTGTGGTGAAGATCTCCCCGCCGGAGACCACGGCACCGGCGACGGACATCGAGTCCACGCTGGCTACGGACATTCTGGTGGAAGCAAGGACGCCGACAACAGTCTTCTCGGCTGTCCGCGGCAGGCCAAGCTGGTCAGCAAGCTTCTGGTCGATTATGGTCTTAGCGCATCCGGTGTCGAGCATGAAGTCATACGGGCGAGACCCATTTATGCTGACAGGTACGATAATCATCGATCGCTCGTCCAGCTTGATTTTGGCGGTAACAGGCTCGCGGGCCGGTTCGACATGATCCTGCGCGGCGCCGATCGCGAGAGCAGAGACCGCAAAGGTTAGAAGAACGAGAAGGTAGTTGAAACGGCCGGTTCGCGACATGGTGTTCACCTCGATGGGGTGAACTATGTCGGTCCGGTCGACTGATGATCTTGAGGGACGCCGGATGTTCCCTTGATGAAGATGATGTCTTTGTGACGGGTTCTAAACTGGGGAAACAGAATGGTTTATCGGTTCGATCGATTTGAAGTCGACGATCGGGAATTCCGTCTCTCTGAAGACGGAACGCCAGTGCAGGTCGAACCGAAGGCGCTCCGGCTGCTCCTCTATCTGATCGAAAACCGGAATCGGCTGGTGCGTAAACAAGAGTTGCTGGATGCGGTGTGGCCGGACGCCATGGTCACGGAGAACGCCCTCACCCGCGTGATCGCACTGCTGCGCAAGGCGCTGAACGAGGACAGCCACGTCCCCCGATATATCGAGACCGTGCCCACCGCGGGCTATCGCTTCATTGCGAACGTGACGGTGGTCGAGGAGAACCCCGCCGCGCGAGCGGCAACGCAAACGCCGCCGATCGCGGCCCGCGGCAGAACACCGGACCGGAGCCGGAACGCGAACCTTGTGGATCGCCGTGCCGGTCTTCCTGTTAGCGATCGTCATCGCAGGCATATTCCTGTACCGCCATCACGGCAAAAAGATCCTCACCGAGAAGGACACGATCGTGCTCGCCGACTTCGACAACTCTACCGGCGATCCGGTGTTCGACGCCACGCTGCGGCGCGGCATGGCGGTGCAACTCGAGCAGTCTCCATTCCTGAGCCTCATCCCGGATGACCGAATCCAGCAGGTGTTAAAGAGATGGGTCAACTCCCAGACGCGCGGCTTACTCCGGCCATCGCACGGGAGATCTGTGAGCGAACCTCCAGCGCGGTGGTACTGGACGGGTCCATCGCGCCCCTCGGCACTCAATACGTGCTGGGTCTGCGCGCAAAGGACTGCCAGAGCGGCAAGGTCCTCGCGGAGGAGCAGGTGCAGGCGGCGAGAAAAGAAGATGTGCTGAATGCTTTGGATCAAATGGCAGGCAAATTCAGAACCCAGGTCGGCGAATCGCTCACGACAGTCGAGAAGTACAACATCCCGCTGGCCGAGGCCACGACTTCCTCGCTCGAAGCACTGAAGGCATTCAGCCTTGGGTCGAATAAAGTCTCTGCAGGAGCAAACACCGAGTCTCTTCCCTTCTTCTCGCGGGCGGTGGAACTTGATCCAAACTTTGCCGCAGCCTACGCGTTTATGTCCAACGTATATTTCATCCAGCGTGAGCCTGAGTTGGCGGCTGAGAATATCCGCAAGGCGTACCAGCTGCGAGACAGAGTGAGTGAGCCGGAACGCGTGGGGATCGAATCGCACTACTACTGGCGGAGCACGGGAGAGTTGGAGAAAGCGATATCTTCCGTCGATCTGTATCAGCAGGCTTACCCAAGAGACCCCTCCGCTCACAACACGCTGGGAAACCTTTACGTGCGGCTTGGAAACCTGGAAGAGTCAGAGCGAGAATTCCGCGAGGCGCTGCGCCTG
Organism: uncultured Acidobacteriaceae bacterium; assembly: GCA_963729675.1. Classification (GTDB taxonomy): domain Bacteria; phylum Acidobacteriota; class Terriglobia; order Terriglobales; family Acidobacteriaceae; genus Granulicella. The sequence continues at coordinate 23,718 of CAVSOV010000003.1, read as the reverse complement.
AACCCGAACGCGCCGGCCTACTACCAGAATCTGGGCGGGGTGCTTGTGGGTCTCAATAGGCTGGACGAGGCGGAGGCGGTGTACAAACTGTCGGACGAGCGGCATCTGCCCTACCAGGGACGACCGAAGTCGCTTTATCTGATGGCCTTTCTGAAAGGCGACCCGGCGCGGATGGCGCAATTGGCCGCATCCGTCGAGGGAAAGCCGAGCGCGGAAGATGCGATGCTTGGCGCGCAGGCGGACACCGAAGCGTGGTACGGGCGGATGAAGGCAGCGCGGGTTTTCACGCAGCGGTCGATGGATGCCGCTCTGAATAACGACGCGAAGGAGACAGCCGCCGGTCATCAGGCGGCAGCCGCGCTCTTCGAGGCGGAGTCCGGAGAGTGGGAGCGAGGCCGCGTGGATGCTAACGCCGCGATGAAGCTGGCGCCGAATCGCGACGTGCGCATGACGGCGGCACTGGCATTGGCCCAGGCGGACGACACAGCCTCGGCGGAGAAGCTGGCAACGGAACTTGATAAGGATTTTCCGGTCGACACGCTAGTGCAGAGATATTGGCTGCCCGTGATCCGAGCAGCAATTGCCTTGCAACAGAAGGATCCGAACCGGGCGATCGAACTGCTGGAGCCAGCGCGCACGCTGGAACTCGCGAACAGCACAAACATCATGAACCCCAGCCTGTTGCCGGTCTATGTGCGGGGCGAAGCGTATCTCATGCTACGCGATGGCAACCGGGCTGCGGCCGAGTTTCAGAAGTTCATCGCTCATCGCGGATCGGTGCGAAACGCGCCCATTGGGATGCTGGCCCGGCTTGGTCTCGCACGCGCTTACGCAATGCAAGGCGACACCGCCAGAGCCCGGAGTGCGTATCAGGAATTCCTCACAGCGTGGAAGGATGCTGATGCGGATGTCCCGGTTCTGCAACAGGCAAAAGCGGAGTATGCGAAGTTGTAGCGATCTCGGCACGCCTTGGTAACTTGACACTCCCTGTTATCATTAAAGATAGAGAGACTCCTCGCTGGCCCGGTCTTTGGCACCGGGCTTCCGTACTTAAGGTGTGCACTAAGGTCCACCGCTAAGTCTTTTTTCTGGAAGACTTTGCACACTTTTTGACGGGGGAGGGGGTCTAACCACTGAATGCAGAAAATCTCCCTCAGCCTAACCTTCACCGCGCTCCTGCTCGCTCTCTCTGCCGCAGCCCAGAACCTTCCTGCTGGAACCCGCGAGGCCGATTCCCCCTCCCCGCAGGAGGCCATCAACACCCAGATTCGCTCCGCCGAGTCCGCCCTCGAGAGCGGCGACTTCGCCGCCGCCATCACCGCCCTGAAGCCCCTCGCCGCAGCCCAGCCGAAGAACGCCCACATCCTCTACGACCTCGGTTTCGCCCAGGAACACTCCGGCGACGACACCGCAGCCGCAGCCTCCTACAAAGCCGCCATCGCCGCCGACCCCTCCCTCGCCGAACCCCAACTTGCCCTCGGCCTGCTCGACGCCCGCAACGGCCGCCTCGACGCGGCCCACCGCGAGCTCCAGACCGCCAGTGATCTCTCCGACGCCAATCCCGCCTTCCGCGCCCGCGCCCTGCGCTCCCTCGCCGTCCTCGACGAGCGCACCGACCCCGACGCCTCCCGCGACGAACTCCTCGCCGCCCTCAAGCTCACCCCCGAGACTCCCGCCGATATCCTCCTCAGCGCCCGCCTCGCCGAGCACGCCGACGCCTTCCCCGAGGCCGAGGCCGCCTATCGCCGCCTCCTCGCCATCACCCCCAACGACCCCGATGCTACCGCCGGCCTCGCCCACGCTCTCACAGCCCAACACACCGACGCCAAGACCAGCGAGGCCGAGAGCCTCCTCACCTCCGCCCTCAAAACCACCCCCGCCGACCCCCGCCTCCTCTCCCAGCTCGCCGCCGTCTACGGCGCGGAGGGCAAACCCGAGCAGGCCATCCCCATGATCGAGCAGCTCCGCACCTCGGATTCTGCCGCCGCGACCAATCCCGCGATTACGCAGCTCCTCGCTCACCTGTACTCGTTGACAGGTGACAATGCCAAGGCGGAACCGCTATTCCGTAGTCTTGTGGCTCAGAATCCCAGGGACCCGACGCTGCTGGATGACCTCGCCAGCACCCTCGTGGAGCAGCAAAATTTCGCCGAGGCGCAGACGCTCCTCACGAAAGCAGTGGCAATGCGATCAAACTTCCCGTCGGACTCGGACTGGGGTGAAGCGGCTGGTCATCTTGCATTTGCCGCTTCGCGCAACCATGACCCACACATGGCTTTGCAGGCGTTGGCGGAACGTGCTACAGTTCTGCCAAACTCGCCCGCGTCACTTTTCCTTGAGGCAACAGCGTATGACACGTTGCATCAATATAAGGACGCAGAACGAGCGTATCGTGCATTCCTGGCGCTGGCCGGGGGCAAATATCCCGATCAGGAGTTTCAAGCACGCCACCGACTCATCGCCCTGGAGCACGAGAGGTAGAGCATCGCCGCACTCGAAAGGGGGTGCGCTATGGTCACTCAATCCGGGTCACCGAATTGGATTCGTCGCGAAGCAGGCCTGATACTCGTATCACTCCTTGTTCTCTTTCCCTTCACAAACTCAGCTCGAGCCTCGCACCCTGACGAGGTTCCACTCGATGCCCTGGCCCTGCTCCAGATGGAGCAGCGTGCGGACGCCGCACAGCCTCGCGATCAGTGCTATATGTTCGCAGAGGTGCTGCACGGCCTGACCGAACTCGCCGGACGGGAGATCGCCGCGGGCGATGATCAGGACGCCAGCACGACGCTCACCCACATCGACTCGGTTGCCGCCAAGATGCAGAAGGCATCGGCTGCGAATGCGAAGCGTCTGAAGAATGCAGAGCTGCTGCTGGAACACATCACGCGCCGCCTGAATGACATGGCACACGTCGTCTCGGGCAGTCAGCGCAGCGCTATGCAGGCAACTTTGCAGAGCGTCGACCATCTGCATACACAGGTGCTCGCGGTAATCTTCTCGAAATGAATCGATCCGCTCGCTTTCGACGGCTGATACTCGCCGCCTGCGCTCTTCTCGTCTTCACACCGGCAGCCTTGGCGTGCGCTCAGGACGATGACAGCTCGATGAGCCAGAAGGAGATCGAGGCCCTGCGCGACGCAGCCTACATCCCCAACGATCGCGTGATGACCTACGTGAAGATTCTCAACACGCGCGAGCAGGAGATTACGGATCTCCTCTGCCAAGCCGCGGCGTCCCGGCTTCAACCAGGACATGCACGATCTCCTCGATCAGTTTGCGGCCATCGCCGATGAGTTCAATGACAACCTCGACGAGTATCAGAGCAAGCATCGCGACATCCGCAAGTCGCTGCCGAAGCTGGTCATCTCGATTGAGCGCTGGTCTACTACGCTGCGAGCACCAGCCGACGATCAGACCTACAACATTGTGCGCAAGATGGCGCTGGATTCACTGAAGGACATGCGCGAGACCGCAACGTCGCTGGAAACCGAACAGGCGGCCTATTTCAAGGAGCATCCGGACGCGGAGAAGCTGGAGAAGGAACGCGCCGACCCGCAGCACTCCCCCGTTCCGCAGTAAATGTGGCCTGACACCTCTCACAAGCTCTGCGTGTTAATCTGAGCAAAGCGTGCCCCGTTCTGCTCTGCCCCTTGCATCCACCGAACTGATCTCGGTCTTTGAGACTGAGTACCGGGCGCTGCGTCCGCGTGCGCCGATGCCTCCGCTGGAGGTGAAGTTCCGCCGCTTCACGAGTCTGAACACTACGATCCGGTTGCGTGAGGGACGGTTGATTGTGCGGCTCTCCGATCTGCTCGAGCATGCGCCCGAGCAGGTCCACCATGCGATCGCACACATCCTGCTCGCAAAGCTCTACCGCAAGCCGATTCATCCCCACTTCGCTGACCGCTACCGGCGCTACACACAGTCGGAGGCTATCTCGAAACATGCCGAGCGCATACGGCAGGAGCGCGGACGAAAACGCGTTAGCACTCCGAAAGGTCATCAGTACGACCTCGACGAGGTCTTTGAGTCCCTGAACGCGCGCTTCTTTCACGGCTTGCTGGGGCGGCCGACGCTCACGTGGAGCGCGCACTACGCCAAGCGCATGCTTGGTCACTACGACGCCGCACACAACACGATTGTGGTGAGCCGCGTCTTCGACCGGCCCAACACGCCGCGATATGCCATCGAGTATCTGCTCTATCACGAGATGCTCCACCTGAAGCATCCGGTGCGTGTGCGCGCGGGGCGTCGCTGCGTGCACTCGCGCGAGTTCCAGGCAGAGGAACGGTTGTTTCCAGAGCTGGAGCTGGCGCGCGCCTATCTGAAGCGGCTGTGATCTCTCAGGTGCGAGGCTCCGCGGCGAGTTCCGGCGCCCACTGCCACTGCGCCTTTGAAGCCCATGCCAGCACCAGGATTCCCGCAACCACACTGCCGAGCGCCGCCACCTGCGCATTGGACATCGTGTGGCCGAAGTAAAGCTTTGGGTTAATCCGAACGAACTCGACCAGGAAGCGACCGATGCCGCTGAGCATGAGATACATCCCCGTCAGCCACCCGATAGGCTTATGCCTTTCGCCCAGCTTCCAGAGAATCCAGAAGATCAGAATCGAAAACAGCAGCTCATAGATTGGGGTCGGCTGCACCAGCGCGTTAGGCGGCGTCGGCGGCACAAGAGCATCTTTGGCCATGTGCACGCCCCACGGCAACGTGGTGTTGATCCCGTAGTCGCCGTCGCCCGAAAGCAGGCAGCCGATGCGGCCGACACCATAGCCGAGGGCCGCCGCCGGTGCGGCCAGATCCAGCATGCGCAGAGAGCCCACCCGCTCGCCCTGCGTGCCTGCGAGTGGGCCTTTGAAGCGCGCAATTCTTCCCTGCCACATGAGCACCGCGATGGCGGCGAGCAGGCCGCCGAACCACGCGAAGCCTGCCTGGAACCAGGAGAGAAAGCTCTTCACCACTTCAAAGGGATGGGCGCGTCCAGGCACCAGAATCTGCCGCCACGCAGCGACGAGCTCGTGGGGACTCTGCAGCTCATGCCAGAGCTTGGCACCAACGATTCCCGCGACGACGGCGAGCGCGACAATGTTCAGGGCGTCCGCATCGACCCCGTTGCGCTTGAAGTTGTAGTGCAAAACCACCGTGGCACAGACGGCGGCCAGCCAGAGCAGCAGACCGAAGGTTCCAATGTGGAATGAGCCAAGGTTAATGTACGGATACATGCAGATTCCAGTATATCGATGAAGGGCCTGTTTCCTTCGCAGGACGAACTGACAGTTCGCGGTTGCGGCCGCCTTTCCCTCATGGCGCCAATCCGCTACCCTACGCATAATCATGTCTTTGCCTGCCTACGTCCCGCCCCAAAAAATGGAGATTCTCTTTTCGCGCGAGAAGATCGCAGAACGCGTGCACGCACTCGGCGCACAGATCTCGGCCGACTACGCCGGTCAGTCGATTGTGCTGATCGGCGTGCTGAAGGGCGCGGCGATCTTCCTCTCCGACCTCGCACGCTCGATCACGGTGGACAACACCTTCGACTTCGTGGCGGTCTCGAGCTACGGACGCGCGCAGGTGTCATCGGGCCAGGTGAAGCTGATCAAGGACATCGACAACCCGATTGAGGACAAGCACGTGATCCTCGTCGAGGACATTCTCGACACGGGGCTGACGCTGAGTTATCTGCGCCAGTTGATGCTGCAGCACAAGCCTGCCTCGCTGAAGATCGCGACCTGCCTGGACAAGCCCGACCGCAGGCTGGTGCCCATCGAGGCGGACTACGTGTGCTTCAAGATTCCGAACCGGTTTGTGGTGGGATATGGGATGGACTTCGCCGAGCGCTATCGCGGGGTGGAGGATATCCGGATCTATCCGGAGACGCCGGCCGGTCATTGAGAGTTGGGTAGCTTACAGCGTGACGCGCAATGATTGCGTCTCATGGCATGAGACGTTTCTATGCCACGGGTGCAGTTTCCCACCGCCGCTAAGTTTGTTCCGACCGAGCACAAGCTGCCGATTCTGGATGCAGCCATGCCGCGCTGCAAGGGCTGTGATCTTTATCTGCACGCGACGCAGGTTGTGCCCGGCGCGGGTTCGAGCCGAGCAAAGCTGATGCTCGTCGGCGAGCAGCCCGGCAACGAAGAGGACAAGCAGGGAGCGCCCTTCGTGGGCCCGGCCGGCGGCGTGCTGCGGCGTGCGATGGACGAACTGCACATCAAGCCGGCAGACGTGTACGTGACGAACGCGGTGAAGCACTTCAAGTTTGTGGAGCGCGGCAAGCGACGGATTCATGAGACGCCACGGGCGAGCGAGTTGAACGCGTGCCGGCCATGGCTGGCAGCAGAGATCGATGCGGTGAAGCCACGCGTGATTCTGTGCCTCGGCGCCAGTGCGGCGAAGTCTTTGCTCGGGCCGAAGTTTTCGCTGTTGAAGGAGCGCGGGCACGTGCATTCCTCGCCGCTGGCAGAGCGCGTACTGGCGACGATTCATCCTTCGGCGGTGCTGCGAAATCGTGACCCCGAGGATCACGAGCGGCTTTATCACTATCTGGTCGACGATCTTGCGCTGGCGTACGCCACTGCCACCGGCAAACGGTAGCTACAATAGTCGCAATGGCTTCTGCGACACACACGAACTCCACCACTCGCGTTATCTCTCCCGCACGCAGCCTGCGCGGCTCGCTGACGTTGCCCGGGGACAAGTCGATCTCGCACCGCTATGCAATGCTCGCGGGCTTTGCAAAAGGCTCGTCGCGGCTCACGAACTTCTCGACGGGCGCGGATCCGCACAGCTCGCTGGCCTGCATGGCCGCGCTGGGCGCGAAGACAAAGCGGGACGGGCGCACGATTGAAGTGACTGGTACCGCTGGTTCTTTTCATCAGCCCAAGGGTGACCTCGACTGCGGAAACTCCGGCTCGACGATGCGGATGCTCGCGGGATTAGTGGCGGCACAAAAAGGAACGTACCGGTTTATCGGCGACGAGTCGCTCACGAAGCGGCCGATGGAGCGCATTCGCAAGCCTTTGGAGCAGATGGGCGCCCGCGTCTCGCTGACCGACGGCCATGCGCCGATGACGATTCACGGTGGCGAGCTGAAGGCCATCGACTTCGAGGCACCCATCGCGAGCGCACAGGTAAAGACCGCCGTGCTGTTCGCGGGGCTGCAGGCCAACGGGACGACGTCGTTCGCAGAGAGCATTCGCACGCGCGATCACACGGAGCACGCGCTGAAGGCGTTCGGCGCGGAGTTGGTTCGGCGTGAAGACCGTGTGTATATCGCGGGCGGACAGCATCTCCAAGGCATCGAGGCGACGGTTCCCGGCGACATCTCTTCCGCCGCGTTCTTCCTCTGCGCTGCCCTGCTCTTTGAGGATTCCAACCTCGTACTGGATGCGCTGGGGCTGAATCCGACGCGCGCTTCCCTCCTCGATGCGATCACGACGCTGGGCGGTCACATCAAGGTGCTGGATGTGCAGGAGCAGCACGGCGAGATGATCGGCACGATCCAGGTGAATCGCAATCGGACGCTCAAGGGCATCACGATCTCGGGCGCGTTGTCGGCGCAGCTCATCGATGAGCTGCCGGTGATTGCGGCGATTGGGCCGTATACCGAGGAGGGCGTTCGCATTCGCGACGCGCGCGAGCTGCGCGTGAAGGAGTCCGATCGCATCGCGCTGGTCGTGAAGAATCTGCGCGCGATGGGCGCTGAGGTGATCGAGCACGAAGACGGCCTTGACGTGCCGGGCAATCAGCAGTTGCACGGCGCAGAGATCGATTCAGGCTCGGACCATCGCATCGCCATGGCGTTCTCGATTGCGGCACTGCGAGCGGTTGGGGACACAGCGATCCACGGCGCTGAGGCGGCCAGCATCAGCTTTCCCGAATTTTTCGACTGGCTCGACGAGCTGGCGATTCGCTAATCTCAAGCGAACCTATGCCAACATCGCCGCCGCCCAACTCGCGCATCATCGTCCTCACGGAGATCGAGGCGATGGGCGGCGCTGAGCGAAGCGTGCTTGCGCTCTCACGTTGGCTGTATCAGCAAGAGATTCCCAACCACGTCGTCACGTACATCGATCACATTGGCCTGGCAAAGTACGCGCAGCATCCGCTGGAGGTCGTCGAACTGCGGCCGGAGATGCGCGCAGCGAAGAAGGTTGCGGCGATGCGCCGATACTTCGCCACACAGCGTGAGGCACCGAAGCCGCTGATGTCCGGCTACCAGCCGGCCTTGCATGCGACGCTGGCCGGCATGCGCGGATTCCACTGCCTGATGCACGACACGCCGAGCCTCTTCGAGGATGCTGCAAAACTCAACCTCAGGCAACGGATCGCGCGACGGGTCTCGGATACGATTACAGGCTTTGGGCTGCGCAGCGGCGGCCACACCATTGTGACCAGCGAGTATCTGCGTGGCGAGTGCCGCCGCGAGTTCAATGTGCGCGCCGACATTGCGCGCATGGGTGGTCTGACATCGGCGAATGCATTTCGACCGCGGCCCGTCACGAACGAACTGCGTATGTTGAGCGTCTCACGGATCGAGCCGAATAAGCGTATCGAGTGGATGCTGCGCGCGCTTGAGCAACTTGAGCACGAGTCCCCCACGCTCTCTGCACAAGTGGACTGGCATCTTGACGTTGTGGGCAAGGGCTCGGCACTCGAGGCAATGCGGCTGCTCGCGGCGAACCTCGGATTAGCAGAGCACGTCCGCTTCCACGGCTACCTGAGCGATGCGGAGCTCGCGAAGACTATATGAGACGACGCATCTGTTCCTGATGCCTGCGGTACAGGGCTACGGCATTCCCGCAATCGAGGCGCTCAGCCGAGGCATTCCTGTCCTGCTGCACCGCGAATCCGGCGTCAGCGACATCCTGCGTCGAACACCGTGGGCGGTTGTGATTGATGGCAAGGAGAGCTCGATGCTCGCAGGGCTTCGTCAGGCAATCGACAGCACCCTGGCAGGCGCGCAACTCAGTGCCCCGCTGCCGCACCTTCCTACGGAAGAGGAATGGGCAGCGCGCGTCGCGCGGTTATGCAACTGGTTGTGAGATTCGGCTCTCAACAGAGACAGCGCTACATCTTGTAGCGGCCCATGTCGTCATCGTTGAGGCCTTCGAGCCAGCGGCGGAGGTCCTCGGCGGTCGGGTTCACCGCACCGCTGGCGGCGAGCTTCGCCTGCTCCAGCACCTGGCGGCTGACGAAGATCGGACAGTCCGCGCGCAGCGCCAGCGCAATCGCATCGGAGGGCCGCGCGTCGAGCCCAATGATCTCGCCCGCCTGGTCCATCCAGATGGTGGCGTGGAATGTCTCCTCACGCAGCGAGCCGACGACAACGCGAGTGACGCGCGCGTTCAGTCCGTTGATCGCGTTGCGGAGAAGATCGTGCGTCATGGGCCGCGGCATCGTCGCCTTTTCGATCTCAAGCGCGATGGCATTCGCCTCAAACAGGCCGACCCAGATGGGCAGCACCACCTCACCCGCCAGGTCGTTAAGGACGACGATCGGCTGATGCGTGGAGGGGTCCATCATCAGCCCGCGGATCCGGACTTCCACCTCAGCATCCGAGGTCTGCTGTGTCTCAGGCTCCGGTTTGAACCCTGGCAGATTCATCGCGCTCTCAGTGTACAACCGGTCACGCGGGCACGCGCGCGTTCAAGGCCTGATGTGCCAACAGCGCCGCCGACGGAGCCACCGGCACCGAGGCCGCCTCACCCACCAGCGAGTTCGGAAAGATCTTTGTCACGCGCACATCGACGTAACTGCCGATGGCCGGGCTGTGGTCGCATGTGAAGTTGACAGTCTTGTTCTGCGAGGACCGTCCGACGACCTGCCCTCGAGCACTGTTATAGCCCTCCACCATAACTTCGAGTGTCTGATCGAGATGCCGCTGATAGTTCGTGCGCTGGATCTCGCGCTGCCGGTCGTTGAGGATCGAGAGCCGCTGCACCTTGACCTCGTCGGCGATGGAGTCGTGCATGTGGATCGCAGGCGTGTTAGGCCGCGGCGAATACTTGAAGCCGAAGACACCGTCATAGCCAACCGTGTCGAGCAGCGTGATCGTCTGCTCGAAATCGCGGTCGGTCTCGCCCGGGAAGCCGACGATAATGTCGGTCGTAAGCGAGATGTCGCGGCTCGCATCCTTCGTCCACTGGATCCGCTCGAGATACCACTCGCGCGTGTACTCACGCTGCATCGCGCGCAACACATCGGTTGAGCCAGACTGCACCGGCAGATGAATGTGGTTGCAGAGCGCAGGGTGCGTGTCGATGGCGTCGACGATATCTTTGGTGAAGTCGCGCGGATGCGAGGTCGTGAAGCGCACGCGCTGGATGCCATTAACCTCGCTGACGGCGATCAGCAGCTCGGCGAAGGTGCGCTTTCCGCTTGGGTCGCGAAAGCTGTTCACATTCTGGCCGAGCAGCTGAATCTCGGTATAGCCCAGTCCGGCAATGCGCTGAGCTTCGGCCAGGACTGACGCCGAAGAGCGCGAACGCTCCTTGCCACGCGTGTACGGCACAACGCAGTAGGCGCAGAACTTGTCGCAGCCTTCGATGATCGTGATGTAGCCGCGGTGCGGATTCGAGCGCGCGGTGAACTCGGTGTCGAAGGTCTCGTCGGTCTGGCGGTCGTCGAGCCCGGTCACCCGAGTCTCACCCGCCTCCAGCCGCCGCAGCATCTCGGGCAGGTTGCGGTAGCTGGCCGAGCCCGCTACAAGCGAAACATACGGCGCGCGCTCGAAGATGCGCTGGCCCTCCTGCTGGGCGACGCAGCCGAGCACGCCGAAGCGCTTCCCTTCACCCTGCATCTTCTTGTACTCGTTCAGCCGGTGAAAGACCTTCTGCTCCGCCTTATCGCGGATGGAGCAGGTGTTGTAGAGGATCAGGTCAGCGTCGGTCTCCTCAGCCACCTGGGTGTAGCCCTCGCGCTGCAGCGTGCCGACCACCTTTTCGGAGTCGTGCGCATTCATCTGGCAGCCAAAGGTTTCTAGATAAAACGTCTTGCTCATCTGCTCACTCTTCGTCGTCTCTGAAGAAAGTATATCGGCCGCGAACTCAACCTTCAGCAAGCGAACGAGGAACGGACACGGCCAATGCCTATGCAAAATCTTGCACATTACCATTGGTAATTACCGTGCTTTTGTTGGGTTTTCTCCGTCTTTTTTATCCACAGACGACATAAAAAGTTGGCATTGGGTTGCTTACAGATATTGCGAGTTTCAACTCAATTCAAACGAGGTTCAAATCATTATGAAGAAGGCTCTTCTTCTTTGTGCGCTGGTCGGTGCGCTCTGCTTGGCGGCCAGGCCGCACAAGCTGACAACTATTCGCTCTCCTTCCCGGCTCTCTCGGCTCGTTCTTGGTGGCTGCATTGGCCTCCGTTACCAACGGCACCAGCGTCTCCGGCGGTGCACCGACATTTACTTCACCACAACGGCTGCCGACCGACCCGGGGTCCCAATCCCCAACACCTATCAGATCAACGGCATCACCGGCACGGTCGATCATTGGCGGGTACATCTACAACATCGGATCGCCTGGCACAGGTCTTGGTGGAGCAATGACAACAAGCTTTTCGACAGCTCGCTCGGCTTTCATTTGACCGGACAAGCTGGCATTTTGACCTCACGGCCGTTGGAACCCGAATGCCCGACTACACGGAACTGAATCTCGAATTTCAACTCCGTCACAGGGTGAGTACGCATACGCCACTGAGCACTGCCCGTTCTCACGGCGTGGACGCGCACCCCAGTGCACATACTCGAGTGACTGCTCGGTGCCTGGAGATCTCCGACAGTTGACCCGGGAGCCGCAGCAACCCCTGAGCCGGGCAGCCTCGCTCTTCTCGGCACCTCAATCCTGGGTGGCGCAGGTCTGCTTCGCCGTCGTCTGCGCGCATAAGCAGAATTCAACTTCATCAACCCCGAAAGGCCGCCTCCCGCACGAGGCGGCCTTTCTCATTTATCCGGTAGACACAGCATTTCAGTCCGCTGTCACCGGCAATACGCCGGTCCCCCTCAATCCAACCAGCTTGGCCTTCGTCATGTCGAGGGCGCTCGAAGCGTCCACCCTGCCCAGCAGATCGAGCGTTCTGGCGATCGTGCCCGTCCATCCTGTCTGGTGGCTCGCACCGAGGCCGGCACCGTTGTCCCCATGAAAGTACTCGTAGAAGAGAATGTGGTCCTTCCAGTAAGGATCCGTCTGAAACTTCGTGGTTCCACCGTACACCGGGCGCTGTCCGTTAGAGTCGCGAAGAAAAATTCCGGTCAGCCGATGAGATATCTCCTCAGCAACCTCCAAAAGATTCATGTGTTTTCCGGACCCCGTCGGGCACTCCACCGTAAAGTCATCTCCATAGAACTGATAGAGATTGAATAAGGCCCGAATGATCAATTGATTCACCGGCATCCATACTGGTCCACGCCAGTTCGAATTGCCGCCGAACATGCCCGTATTTGACTCCGCCGGCAAATACTGCACGCCATATTCCTGCCCTGCGATTCGCACGGAGTAAGGATGCTCCAGATGGTACTTGGAGACGGACCGTATGCCGTGAGGTCCGAGAAACTCGTTCTCGTCCAGCATGTATCCGAGAATGCGCTGCAGCTTCTTCTTGTTCACCACCGAAAGCAGGCGCCGATTTTTGTAGCCGACGAATTTGTCATCCATCGGTGCAATCTGGGCCAGGATGTCCCCATGTCGCTTGCGGAAGATCTCAAACAATTCCATCAGTCGTGGATGTTTCTTGACGTAACCCTCTTCAACTACGGTTGACGCGCATAGTGGGAGAAGGCCAACCATGGAGCGAACCTTCATTCGCATGCAATCACCGTTCGGCATGCGGAGAAGGTCGTAATAGAAGCCGTCAGCTTCATCCCACATCTCGTCATGACATTCGCCCATTCTGTCCATGGCATAGGCAATCCACACAAAGTGCTCGATAAAGCGATACGCCCATTCTTCATAGGAAGGATCCTTGTCGGAAAGGATCATGGCGATCTCGAGCATCGTCTGGCAGTAGAACGCCATCCATGCCGTCCCATCGGCCTGTTCCAGCGAGCCGCCGCCGGGCAACCCTGCGCTCCGGTCAAATACACCGATGTTGTCCAGACCCAGGAAGCCTCCGGCGAAGACGTTCCGTCCACCCGGGTCCTTTCGGTTCACCCACCAATTGAAGTTCAACAACAAGGATTGAAAAGACTTCTCAAGAAATGAGTAGTCTGCGCGGCCCATTCCGACGGCGATGTTATGCAGGTACAAGGTTGCCCACGCATGCACGGGCGGATTTACATCGCTGAAGTTCCATTCGTACGCGGGAATCTGTCCGTTCGGATGAAAGTACATGCTGCGCAGCATCAACAAAAGCTGTTCTTTCGCAAAGTCGAAGTCGACCAACGACAGCGCAAGCGTGTGGAAGGCGAGATCCCACGCTGCATACCAGGGATACTCCCATTTATCCGGCATCGAAATGATGTCGTTATTCAGCATGTGGAACCAGTCGACATTTCGTGCCGACGCTGGTGCATCGCTGCTCATCGGATGGACCCCATGGTCAAACAGCCACTCATCCACGTCGAAGAGGTAGTACTGCTTGGTCCACAACATGCCGGCTAACGCTTGCCTGTGCACTCTGCGCTCGTCTTCTGTGAGTCTTGCAGGTGTAATGCAGTCGTAGAATTCGTTCGCCTCTTTGATTCTCGTGTTGAACTCGTCGTCGAAGGCAGAACCGAACGCCGTCCCATCTGATTTCGCCTGCAACCGAAGCCGGATCGTCGCATTTCCAGCTGGCGGAATCTGAACCACGTAGTGCGCGGCAGCTTTTGTACCGTTCTTCGCAGGATTTACAGCCGACGATCGTCCTGAAATCACATATTCATGAAAGGCATCTTTTACGTACGGCGAAGGGTTTGGCTGGTTCCAGAGTCGCCCGGCATTTGATTCGTTCTCAGTAAACAGCAATTCCGGATCACCCTCGCAAAGCAACGTGTACTCCCCGAGATCGGCGTGCGTCGCTTTGATCCCTCCGGGCACCGCTGATATGGATGGCTTCGTGTTCCCGTCTCCCCATGACCACGTGTTACGGAACCATAGGGTCGGTAAAAGATGTAGGGTCGCTGGGTCAGGTCCGCGATTGTATGCCGAGATGCGAATCAGGATATCGTCGCAACTGGCCTTCGCATATTCGACGAACACGTCACAGTATCGGTCGTCGTCAAAGACTCCCGTATCCAGGAGCTCAAACTCGAATTCGTCTCTTGATCGGTGTCGGTTTGTCTCCAGAAGTTCCGTGTAGGGATATGCTCGCTGCGGGTACTTGTAGAGGTATTTCATGTACGAGTGGGTTGGAGTGCTATCGAGATAGAAGTAGTACTCCTTTACATCCTCACCGTGGTTGCCCTCACTATTTGTCAGACCAAACAAGCGCTCCTTGAGGATGGGGTCCTTTCCGTTCCACAGCGCAATTGAAAAACAAAGCGTCTGCTTTTCATCGCTGATCCCGGCAAGCCCATCTTCTCCCCATCGATAGGCGCGGGAACGGGATTGATCGTGCGAGAAGTAATTCCAGGCATCGCCGTTTTTGCTGTAATCTTCTCGAACCGTTCCCCATTGCCTCTCGCTTAAATACGGCCCCCACTTCTTCCACGAAGCGCCGCTCTTGCGGCAATCATCCAGGCGCAACTGTTCCGCACAATTCTCAAGAGACGCTTCCATGGGCCTCCTCCTGCACAACTGGTTGCACACCTACGGGCCGACAGGACTTTAGTTCGAACTGGTGGCCGTCACTTGATCTCGCTCCGCGCCTGAAGACGTGTGGGGACCGGTGGCCTGCACCGACGTTTCGGCAGGAATCACGGCCTGCTGTAGTGGATAAAGCGCACCGGTTTCAAAAAGGGTGTGCGAACCCCTGCGCCATTGCAATCTGGAGGATACGAAGAAGGGCTCTGATGCTGATACTGGCACTATTTACAGCGAAACTCAGGCCGTAGCACGCTTATTGCGAGGATTTTCGCTTCATCGCTTCCGCTGTTGGTACCCCTAGAACGTCCAGCCAATACCACTGCTGATACCAAACTCATTTCCTTTCGAATTTGGCGGGGGGTGACTGTCAAAGTTATCCCAGAAGGAAAGATTCGTATAAAAGTTATTGTCCAGCTTCATGTTGAACGTCAGCTTCGGTGTTGCACGAATACGGCCTGGATCCGAAAATCCCGGAAAAAGGAACGCCTCCGACACGAGCGAGTATCGATTGAAGCGCGTTAGTTGATACTGGATGCCCACGAGGCCTTCTATGTTCTGGTCGGGCTCGAGTTCAACGTTGGGCGTGAACTTTTCATGCGCATACACGGTCCCGCCACTCAAGACCAGGAACCTGGAATTGGTACGGAAGAGATACCACCCAACGCCACCACCCAACGTAGTACGAAGGTCCAGGCTTTGCTGGGAGCTATGTAGAAAGTCCTGGAGGCCGATGAGGCTCCAATTCTTTTTGAAGAACACGCCCTCTTGCCCCGCCAGGTCGATCAGGTTTGTATGTGTCCCTGCGGTCTGACCGCTGAAGGAAGTGGTGTCTGTGATGCCGGCCGTCCATTTGGGTGACTCGTAGTTCACGTTTGCGTTGCTCGTAGCGGTCGCCTGGCTGTTACCACTGGTGAAGTCGTATCCGACATCGATTCCTCCAGTGAGTTGACGCCAAAAGTTCGGTTTGGTCGATTCAATGTCAACCACTGCCGCCGGGTTCGTCCGTCTCTCGACCCCATCACTGTTGACGACGAACTCTTGCCCCGTTTCTCCGGAGACGACTCTTCCAATCTTTCCCAGGGAACGTGTTCCATCAGCCATCGTGACTTGAAAGACAGAAGGGCTCTCTACCTTCTCGACCTGCGCCCAGTCCAGCCCAATGGAACCCGATAAATAGTCGGTTTCAATATAGAGCAGACCTCCCTTGAGCTTGTTCACAGTGCAGGTGAATTGATCCCCGTTCTTCATCACCACACGGTCAGGGCGTTGCGCGCACAGGGATAGCCCCACGCCGCCCAACAGAATAGCCATCCCCTTGAGCAGAGGCATTAGCAGCCGGTCGACCTGCTGCGTGGTCACCATCTTCGACCACGACTATCACCGGCAGCAGGTACTTGGAACCGTAAATTTGAACAGTGAATGCCTCTACCGGATTCGGACCGAAGGCACATTGGCGGTTCACCCTCGTCACAAACTGGATATGTCGGCGCACGTCCCTGTTCTACCGGGGCCTTCGAACGCCTTCGTCACCACTAAGTTCCACCTTGTGCCTGGACTCGATTACAGCCGGAAAAATTTGGCAATGACAAATCTCCGGGGCACGCGCCATAATCTGCACCATCGGATTATCTGCTTCTAATACGGAAGCGACTACAGCTATTGACAGTGTGCACGGGTTTCTATCGAAGCTACCTTGAGTCAACTCCGGCGATCGTCGAGCCCGTTCCAACCAATTCGCAGGCTGAGGTTTTATACGGGCGGAGGCTGGGATGGCACAACCGAAGGTATTAGTAGCAGACAAACATACGCTCGTTGCAGACGCCCTGAAGGAACTGCTCGACCCCGACTTTGAGGCGGTGGGCTCCGTTAGCGACGGGCGAACCTTATTGCGTATGGCAGCGGCTCTCAAACCCGACGTCATCATTCTTGAGCTCAACATGCCTAAACTCAGTGGCATGGAAGCCGGCCCTGAGCTGAAGAAGTTACTGCCACGAGTCAAGCTCGTTGTGCTCACCGACAGCGATGACGCCGAATTCGCTCGTGCTGCCGTCCATGGATGGGCATCCGCCTATCTTCTCAAAGCCTCCGCGCCAGAGGAGTTGAAAAAGGCCCTTCAGGAGGTGCTGAAGGGTGGCTCCTACATCACACCAAAGGTCGCGCAACGTATCGAAAATGAGTTTGTCCGGGATCCGAGACCTGGACGCAAGCGCGAACTGACAGCGCGCCAGCGTGAAGTGCTGCAGCTTCTCGCCGAAGGCAAGACGATGAAAGAGACGGCGCGCGCGCTCAATGTCACTCCGCGTACGATCGCATTTCACAAGTACAGGATCATGGAAGATTTTGCTCTCGGCACAAACTCTGACTTGGTGAAGTTCGCCCTCAAAACCCACGTCATCAAACCGCTCTAGCTAACTGATTCGCACCTGTCAGTCCTGTCAGGTACGTCTCCCTCTCTCCTCCGCTAGAGTCTTCCCATCCAGTGACCGCTGGAGGCCGCCTTTGCTGCGTCGACTTCTTCGGTTGAGCGTGATTGGTATTTGCCTGGTCTTCGCCGGCCACGCCGCTGCGCAGCTTCCTATCACGCTGCCCGGTGTTCCATCCTCACCCGCGACCTCACAATCCACGACCGCTGTTCCACAACCTCCCACGCCGCCGGCAGACCCGCTCGGTCGAAGCAATCCCCGCAGCATGATTCGCGAATTCATCCGTGCAGTGGACCGCAATGACTATGTCTCTGCGGCCCGCTACATGCAACTGTCCAGAGCGCAGCAACCTCATGCCGACCTGCTCGCCCGGGACGAACGCGAACTCCTGAACTGCTGCTTCGATCAACCGCTCGCAGCCATAAGCGATGCTGACACCGGAGCGCTGGACGATGGCCTGCCGCTTGACCAGGAGCGTATTGGCCCTCTCAAGATCGGAGACCATCGCGCTGACATCATCCTTGTGCGTGTGGCCCGTCCCGAGGGCAGTATCTGGCTGATCTCATCCGCCACGCTGGAAGAAGTGCCCAGCCTGCACGAACTCATCACTGAAAGCCGCATCGAACGGCTGATGCCGCGGGTGCTTCAGGAGCGCAGCGTCCTGGGTCTCTCATTGGCTCATTGGATGGTGTGGCTCGTTTCTCTGCTTCTTCCGATCCCTTGCTTTCTGATCTTGATGTGGGCCTTCATCTTTCTTATCCGGCTCTCGGTAAGAAATAACGAGAAACGGACACTTCTTCTCCAACTATTCGAAAGAAATAAGTGGCCTGTTGTCCTATTTCTTTCCATCGCCGTGCACATTCTTTCATTGCGGCGGCTCGGTTTTCCGTTGCAGTTTCGAATCATTAGCAGCCGCATCGGCGCGATCCTCCTCGTATTGCTTCTAACGTCAGCGATTCGCCGAACAGTCACCTTGCTCTCTGATCGCGCCCGGTTGAGGCTGCTTGGCGTCGATCGCAGGAATTCCGCTTCGATGCTTCTTCTCGGCGAGCGCCTGCTGAAGGTACTGCTTAGCATCGCAGCCGGCTTCGCCATACTCACTCTCGCCGGTGTTGATACGAAAACGGCCTTGACCGGTCTGGGGATCGGTGGCATCGCAGTCGCCTTTGGAGCTCAGAAGACAATCGAGAACCTCCTCGGCGGCATTCTGTTGATCTCGGATAAGGCGATCGCCGTGGGTGATCTGTGTTCCATCTCCGGCCGCATGGGCACCATCGAAGACATCACGCTGCGGTCTGTTCGTATGCGCACAATCGAACAGACTCTGCTGTTGATCCCTGCCGGAAGCCTCTCCCAGGAAAACATCGAGAACTTCCGCAGCCGAACCAAGATGCCGATGGCCGTAACGATCCGTTTGCAGTATTCCGCTACGCCAGGCCCAGATCTCCACGATTCGCGACGAGATCTACAAGACTGTCACCGACGATGTGCGTGTGGAGGCTAGCTCAGCGCGTGTAAATGTTACCGACTTCGGCCAGTGGGCAATCGAACTGCAAATCTGGGCATACATCCTCACGGCAGATATTCAGAAATTCAGCGCTACACGGCATGAATTGCTGTTGCGGATCGCGCATGTAGTTGAGTCCGCAGGGTGCACATTTGCGCTTCCATCACAAACAATTTATTCGGGTACAGAAAGTCCCAATGCCGGTCGGGAAGCGATATTACCGCGGTAACTTAGTCGCCTGTCACTTATTGCGTAAAGATTTGCAGTTCCTGACAAAAATACCAGTGACAGGACGACGAGACGGGGCTTAACGTACGGTCTGAATCAAGCTTCTTGCAGCTTCTTGGCGGCCTCTTTCCACGGACCAAGGTACCGTATTTGAGGTCACCATGGTGTGTTTGCCCCCTCTAAAGGAGGTCACTATGGTGCATACTGTTCCGCCCTCTCTCGTAATTGCTGACGCCCATAAGTTGTTTGTAGCCGGACTCAGTAAATTACTCGCGAGCAAATTCAGAATCGTCGCTACCGTCAGCGATGGACGCAGCCTTATCGAAGTTACAGAACGGCTTCGCCCCGACCTGATCCTCACTGAAGTCGCTATGCCGTTGATGAATGGCCTTGAGGCCGTCCATCGGATACGTCGCGCCATCCCTTCAATGCGGATCGTCTGCATCAGCAGCAATTCCGACGACGAAACAATCCGCGAGTGCTTCCAGAAGGGCGCCTCGGGATTTATCCCAAAGACCGCGTCAGGTGCAGAACTCGTGCTTGCGCTGCGTCGCGTACTTCATGGCGATATCTATCTCTCGCAGCGACTTCCACAGGCTGCGAAGCTCTTCTCAGAATCCATAACTTCAGCCACCGCGGACGAAGAGGTCCCGCTCACCGAGCGGCAGATCGAAGTCCTGCAGCTTCTCGCCGAAGGCAAGACGATGAAAGAGGTCGCCGCCGTACTCAACCTGACCACACGTACCGTTGCGTTCCATAAATACAGGTTGATGAACATGCTGAATCTGAATACAAACGCAGCGGTCGTGCAGTACGCCCTTCAACATCGAGTGGTCTTTGCCTGAGCTGAGCATCGCGCCCCGACCACTTTGCGGTTCCTTCTTGTTCTCGTCTTCAGCATCAGCCAGTGGGTCTGCGGACGCGTTTTCGCGCCCGCAGAGCTGTTAGACATAACAGTTCCTCGAGAGAGACAATCGTCAGTACTTTAGCAGTGCTGAGGGTGTTCAATGTCCAAGAGGGTCACGCTCGCCGCCTCGCTCCTGCTTCCTGTCGCACTACTCTGGAGCGCGGGATGCAAGAGCAACACGTCAACTCCTGAACAGGCGTCACAACCTGCCGCACAAGCGGCCCCATCCAGTTCCGCCACACCTTCCGGATCTACCGCTCCCTCTTCGTCGTCTTCCGCTGCTCCAGCAAGTACAGCGCAACCGGCTCCTGCGACGTCCGGAGCCCAGCCTGCCGGCGTCCCACCGCCACTACCACCCCCGCCGCCTCCCATCGTTGTCCCCGCCGGCACAATTATTCACGTCAGGCTCGTGCAGCCAATCGGCTCCAAGATTAGCGAAGAAGGCCAACGCTTCGACGCCACGCTCTCTTCCCCCGTTGTTGTGAAAGGCGAGAAGGTTATTCCTGCGGGCACAAGAGCTGTCGGCACCGTCACCGAAGCTCATGCCTCCGGTCGATTCAAAGGCGGAGCCACACTCGCCGTCGAGCTCAACAGCATTCACCTCAACGGTCAGACCTATCCCATCCGGACTGCGCAGATCACCAGTGAGTCCAAAGGCAAGGGCAAGCGCACGGCGGGCTTCATCGGCGGCGGAGCCGCAGGTGGTGCACTCATCGGCGGCCTGGCCGGCGGTGGTAAGGGCGCGCTGATCGGCGGCGCCATCGGTGCCGGCGCCGGAACCGTGGGAGCAGCCACCGGCAATCGCGACATCACGCTCAGCTCTGAATCGCCGCTGAGCTTCCACATGGCCTCATCCCTGACTCTTCCACCTCGGGCACCCGGCTCCAGTTCAACGTCTGCCCCTGAAGAACCTGCTCCAACGGCCCCGCCTCAACCGTAGCTCGAGCTTCATTCAAATCGCTGAAGGAAGATGGAGGTGAGCAATGCCCACGATTCCGCTCTCCCGTCGTTGCATTGCGGAGTTTTTCGGTACATTCTGGCTGGTTCTCGGAGGCTGCGGCAGCGCTGTCCTGGCAGCCGCGTTCCCTGCCCTCGGTATCGGATTCGTCGGCGTCGCCTTTGCCTTCGGCCTCACCGTCCTCACGATGGCCTACACCATCGGCCACATCTCCGGCGCTCACCTGAATCCTGCCGTCACTCTCGGTCTCGTGACGGGCAAGCGGTTCCCCGCCCGCGATCTCCTCCCCTACTGGATCTCTCAGGTCGTCGGTGCCGCAGTCGCCGCGGGCGTCCTCTATCTGATTGCAAGTGGTAAGGAAGGCTTCGATACGTCAGGCGGCTTCGCCTCCAACGGCTATGGCCTCCACTCCCCTGGAGGCTACTCGCTGGGCGCTTGTCTCCTCTGCGAGATCGTCATGACTATGTTCTTCCTTCTGGTCATCATGGGTTCGACCGACAAACGCGTTCCCAACGGCTTCGCCCCCATAGCCATCGGTCTCGGCCTCACGCTGATTCATCTCATCTCCATCCCCGTAACGAACACATCGGTAAACCCCGCGCGCAGCACCGGCCCGGCGCTCTTCGTCGGCGGATGGGCGCTCGGACAACTCTGGCTGTTCTGGGTCGCGCCCCTGGTCGGGGGCGCCATCGGCGGAGTCGTCTACAACAGCATCTTCAGCGAATACAAGGAGCAGCCGGTTCTGGGCGCCGTCGAACAGGACGTAGCCAACGTGCCGAAGCCTGGTCGCGCCTGAATTTCGTCCGCAACTACCTGTGAGGATTACCCCTTTCGCCTCAGGACTTTGCGCAAAAACGCCCTTCTGCGCCACTAAGGTCCACCCTTAAGTCCAATTCGCTCTAGATTTTGCGCAAAAAACAGGGGAGGGGAGGGGGCAGCTCACTTCGGACGCCCCATCCACGAGTATTGCCATGCCGCCGACACGTTCTGAAAATTGCCGCCGAACGTTACGAACGTCCCACGGCTATAGCTGAACTTCAGCGATTGATGCTTGGAGACCGGAATCGCCGCCGTTGCCCCCAGCCGCGAGTTCGCCTGCAGCGTAGTCGGAGTTTCCACGCCGTTCAGGCTCGTCGTTCCGCCATGCCAGTAGTTTCCGTCTACCGACACCCACATCCGTGGCTTGATGTCATAGCTCAGATGCAACTCCACCGCCCCCATCGGCTCCTGCGTCTGCCGATTAGCCCCTGTCGAGCCCGGTGCATTCGAAAAGAAATCATCGTTGGCCGTGTAGAACCACGCTGACCCATACGCGTCCAGCAGCCAATGTCCAAACCGCCGCGAGAATCCAAGCTCCGGCTTGAACGCCCATCGATGCTGTCCGATGTTGATCAACCGCACGCCATCGTATTGCCCGGTCGGCGTCTGGACCGTCAAGCTCGCTCCAAGCACAGTCTTTTGCTTCCAACGCCTAAACTCCTCGAGGTTCATCGCCGGCGCTCCAAAGAGATTCACCGACACCCGCGCCGCAACGGCGCCTATTCCCGACCGATAGATCTCCTCGTGCACTCCATTGACATCCCCCTTGAAGTGCCCAACCTCATACGGCAGGAGCACCGTCACGTTCGCCGAGCGTCCGAAGCAGTCAAACGTGTGGAAGTAACTCGCGATTTCACTGCCAATCCTGCCGCTCGAGTTCGTTACAGGGAGATCGTTGAACACGACATTTCCGGCATTCAGCGAGTAGGTCAACGTCACCGCATTCGAATGAACCGGCACGGTGACATATGCCCGCGGACTCAGACTTTGTGCCTCGCACAGACGTGTCAGTGCAATGCACAGACAGCAGAACATGACCGCGCTACGGAGCTTGATCACCATGCGAGCACGCAGATTCTACAACCGCTTTTGCGTCAGGAGAACTGGTTAGAGTTCCATACCATCATGCGCGGATGCCCGTTCGCTTCGAAGACCAGCCGAGCAGGCGGCTAAAATCAATCCTGCGGTCGCGGTAAATTTCGATCGCTGCGCCGCACTCGCCAACATTCAAGGCATCCGCCCCGGCATGAAAGTGTCGGAGCCTGACCGTCTGAGGAGTTCATAGACACATGGTCGTCGCATTCGCATCTGCCTCACCCTCCGCAACGCTCGGCCTGATTTCCATCCTCGTTCTGGGCTTTGTCCTGGGCATGCGGCACGCAACGGACCCCGACCACGTCGTCGCCGTCTCCACGATCGTCAGCCGCGAACGTCGCATCCGCAGCGCCGCCTGGATCGGCGCGCTCTGGGGAGCCGGCCACACCATCACCATCTTCGCCGTCGGCGTCTGCATCATCGTCTTCTCTCTGGTCATCCCGCCACGCGTCGGCCTCTCCATGGAGTTCTCCGTCGGCCTCATGCTCGTCCTGCTCGGCTGGATCAACCTCCGCGGTCTCGGTAAGAACTTTCGCGTCGACCCTTCATCAGCAGAACTCACCAACACCACTGTGCACACGCACAGCGAAGATGGACACACCCACGTCACCGCTGACCGCTCCATTGACACAATTGACACATTGGATCGCTGGTTTCGAGGCTGGACCCTCTATCAGTGGCTGCGGCCCTTAATCGTGGGCCTGGTCCACGGCCTCGCCGGATCAGCCGCAGTCGCTCTTCTCGTCCTGGCCACCATCCACAACACGCGCTGGGCGGTCGCCTACCTCTTCATCTTTGGTGTCGGCACGATTGCGGGCATGATGGTCATCACCGTCGCGATGGCCTCTGCACTCAACTACGCCGGCTCACGTTCGCAGTGGATCAGCCGGCGTCTCTCGCTCGCCACCGGCTTCCTCAGCGTCGCCTTCGGGCTTTTTGTCGTGTACCAGATGGGCTTCCACCACGGCCTGTTCACAAGCCATCCCGTCTGGACACCGGAATAAGTTGTCCGAGATTCCTGCATCAGCAAGCCATCTGCTTGATCTATT
>CAVSOV010000002.1:0-322853 GCA_963729675.1 uncultured Acidobacteriaceae bacterium | reverse complement strand
TGAGATCGAGTGGCTGCGCCGCGGCCCAAAGGCACGAGCCACCAAAGCCAAGGCGCGCATCGATAACGCAAACTCACTCATCGGCAGACTGGCAGAAGTCGATGCTCGCATGCGCATCTCGACCGCTTCCATCAGCTTCGACGCCACTGATCGCCAGTCAAAACGACTTATCGAACTGGAGAACGTCAGTGTTGCATTCCAAGGCCGCGAGATCGTGCGCAACGTGAACTTCCTCCTCACGAATCGTGCACGCCTTGGCATCATCGGCCCGAACGGTGCGGGGAAACCACGATCCTGCGAGCCATCACCGGAGAGATCCCAGTCATCTCCGGCACAGTAAAACGAGCGCCTTCGCTGCGTATCGTCTATCTCAGCCAACTCCGCGAGCTCGATCTCTCACTCACTTTGCATCGCGCACTTGCACCAGATTCCGATGCAGTCGTCTATCAGGGACGTGTGGTTCACGTCGCCAGCTACGCCGCGAAGTTCCTCTTCACCGGCGACCAGCTTCGCCAGCCCGTCGAGCGTCTGAGCGGAGGTGAGCGCGCCCGCGTCCTGCTCGCTCGCCTGATGCTGCAACCTGCGGATATCCTTATCCTCGATGAGCCGACGAACGATCTCGATATCCCCACACTCGAGATCCTCGAAGAGGCGTTGCAGGAGTTTACAGGTGCCGTTGTATTGGTAACGCACGATCGCCATCTCCTCGATCGCGTTACGGATAGCGTGCTTGGACTCGACGGCCGTGGAAATGCTGCCCTCTTTGCGGACTACTTGCAATGGGAGCAGTGGCGCGAGACCACTTCCACGGCATCCGAGCCGAAACCTGCTACGGGCACGCCAGCCAAAGCCACTCTTGAAACCGTCACGAAGAAGAAGCTCTCGTACATGGAGCAGCGCGAGTTTGACGGCATCGATGCATTGATCGAAGCCGCAGACGAACGGCTCGCTGCAGCAAAGCGGCGCATGGAAGACCCGGCGGTCACAACTGATCCCGCAGCTCTAACGGAAGCCTTGGCAGAACTCGAAGCAGCACACGCAGAACATGATCGCCTGCTCGAGCGCTGGCTGGAATTGAGCGAGAAGGCAGGTTAGTCAATCTGGCCCTGACGCGCTAATCGCGACGCACAACATCGCCATTTTTCATCACAAACTTCACGCGCGTGAGTGTGGAGATATTGGTGAGGGGGTCGCCGGGGACGGCGATGATGTCGGCGAAGTAGCCGGGTTTTAGTTGACCGATCTGATCGGCCCAGTCGAGCAGCCGGGCGCCGTTGATCAGGCCGGCACGGAGGGTGTCGGCGGGGCTCATGCCGTACTTCACCATGAGTTCGTACTCACGCGCCTGCGTTCCGTGCGGGAAGGGTCCTACGTCAGAGCCGACAGCGAAGGGAACGCCTGCAGCCATCTGCTTCTTGAACTCCTCGGCGTGATAGTCAAGCTCGTCATCGATCGTCTGACTGCGGTCGGCAGTCTCTGCATGCTGGCCGAAGTATTCACTGATGGCGAAGGTGGGCACAGCGTAAATCTGTTTCTCGCGCATCAGTTTCATCGTCTCGGCCGAGAGCGAGTAGGCGTGGTCGATCGAGGCGACGCCGGCGGTGGCGGCGTAGAGGGCACCGGGCTCTCCGGTGCAGTGGACGCCGACGCGGGAGCCGGTGCGGTGGGCCTCGGCGACGGCGGCGGCGAGCTGGGCCTCGTTGTACTGGTAGGGCGTCGAGAAGACGGGGTTGGGGCCGGGGAAGCCGGTGAGGTGGTCGCGTCCGGTCTCGTAGATCTTGGTGAAGTCCGCACCCTGCTTGCGCTGCTCGCGCATGACCGCGATGACCTCGTCGGCGGTGTTGGCGCGGTCGGCGTTGGAGAGCAGGTGCTCGGCGGGGTTGAGGCCGGAGTTGTCCTCGTGGCCTCCGTTGATGTCGATGGCGTTGCAGGACATGCGCATGCGCGGACCGGGAATGAGGCCGGAATTAATTGCGTTGCGGAGGGCGACGTCGGCGCAGCCGGCCCCCTCCGTCCCCATGTCTCGCTCGGCGGTGAAGCCGGCGAGGAGGTCGGCTTTCGCGGCGGCGGCGGCGAGGAGGGTGCGCTGGGGTACGGATTCGAGGACGGTCTGGAAGGCCTCGTTACCGGGGTGGAGGAAGAGGTGGACGTGGGCGTCGATGAGACCAGGCATCAGGGTTGCGGTGCCGAGGTCGATGACGGTGGCGTCTGCGGGGCGGGAGACGTGCTCGCCGACCTCGGTGATGCGGTTGCCGGTGACGAGGACCTCGCCGGGAGAGATGAGCTTGCCGGCGGCGACGTCGAGCAGGTGAGCGGCGTGGAGGACTGTGGATTTCTGTGTCTGCTGGGGGGAAGCAGCGACGGGAAGAAGGAGCGCGGCGGCGAGGAGTTGGTGTCTCATCGGGGTAAGGATACTGCATACCCCCTCCCCCGGCTTTTTTGCGCAAAATCTTCAGGAGAGGAGACTTAGGCTTGGACCTAAGGTGTGCGATAGTCCCGAAGTCCTGATTTTTCGTAGCCACTGCCTGCAAAATCTAGAGGTGATTGGCTTTAGAAAGAGCGCAAAAGCGAGACCCGGTCCTCGGCGAATCTTTGTTCCATTAAGTTAATTCTACGGCTCGCGTCAAGCGGGGCATGTGGAAAGGTGTGGTAGGGTTTGTGCAGCTTTCTGGGCCAGCATTGAATTCGCGCGAATTTCGCAGCACACCTTTCAACGTGGGAGCGGCATAGATGGCAACTACACCTCAGACGAGGGTTGGGGACGACTACGCCCTGGCGACGGGAGACAACGGAGCAGACAGATTGCGCCTGCTCGACAAGGTTTATGGAGCGTCCACGCGGCGCATGCTGCTGGAGGCCGGGCTCAGGCCGGGAATGCGCGTGCTGGATGTGGCGTGCGGCGTGGGCACGGTAACGTGCTGGATTGCAGAGCAGGTGGGCGAGCGCGGCGCGGTGGTGGCGGCAGACATCAGCCCGGATCAGCTTACGGTTGCGCGGGCGACTTGGGCAGCCTGCGACGGGTTGCAGCCCGTGGAGTTCATCGAAGCGAGCGCGTACGACACGGGGCTGCCAGCGGAAAGCTTCGACCTGGTGTACACGCGGTTGCTGCTGTGCCACTTGAACCAGCCGAAGGATGCTATCGCTGAGTTCTACCGGGTGCTGAAGCCGGGTGGTGTCTTTGTGTGCCAGGATCTTTATGGGTCCGGCATGCTAAGCGTGCCATTGACGGACGCGTGGACGCGGTCGATGGAGATCATTTTTGCTTTTGGAAGCTGCATCGGCGTGGATTATGACCATGGACTAAAGCTGCCGATGCGGATGCTGGAGGCGGGTTTCCAGAGGCCGGAGGTCAGCTTTGATATGCCGGTGTACATGCGCGGGCCGGAGAAGCGGCTGTGGGAGCTGACGTTTGCGGAGGCCGGGCCGGCAATTGTGCGGGCGGGTGTGGCGAGCGCAGAGGAAGTGAATGAGCTGGCTGCGCAGATGAAGAGGGAAGCGGAGGATGAGACGACGCTGATGGTGCCGTATCCGCTGCTGGGGGCGTGGGCGGTGAAGTAGATGGAGTCAGGAGTTGATGGTTGTCCGTAATTTCATAGAGGCGCAGCCGTCCTCCTCCCCATCCTCGAAGTCGTCCCCCTCCAACTCCTCGCCTACCACATCGCCGTCCGCCGCGGCTGCGACGTCGACCAGCCGAGAAATCTTGCGAAGAGTGTGACGGTCGAGTAGTAGCATCGCACGGTGCCCTAACTGATGGCCCGCCTATTAGGCGGGCCATTGCTTTTGGGCACGTCGAGGGCCTCCGTGAGAAAGTTTGCCTAATGAGGATCCAGAATATTCTTGACCGGCAATGTAAATCAGGTCCATTCTCATTAGTATGGCAAACGAAAAGGATCGGATAGCTGCCATCGAGGCGCGACTGGACCTGATAGCTCATCTGCTCGTTCTGGCGATTGAGCCCAAGTCCATTCCCCCCATCAATGTGCAGATCGCTTTGCTGGCCGACCACGGTCTGACACCCGCGGAAATTGGCCGAATTATCGGAAGGAAGGCGAACTACGTGAGCGCCATGATGAAGCCCAAAAGAAAAGGGGGCGGAAATGCCTGACGGAAAGTCTGGACCGCTGGATAGACAGGAAATATTACTGCGCCTCACTGCCATCAGCTTAGTTCTCGGAAAGAAGCAGAGGGAGCAAATACGGCTCCTCTCGATTGCCGGGATGGGCCCAAAAGAGATAGCGACTCTGATCGGTACAACTGACAACACCGTTAACGTCGCATTATCGGCATTACGCAAGGCAAAAAAGTTAAACCTGAAAGCTGAGGAGGATTCAGAAGGTGAGTGACGAACCAAAACCCCTGCTAGAGCGCACGCTTCTAGCGCTGCTACTTCTCCAACTGAAGCAACTGCCGGCAGAGTCGGCTGCAGACGTGCTTATCAGATCTGGATGGTCGAATCCTGATGCCGCGGAGATTATCGGGACCACATCAAATGCAATCGCACTGCGTCGCTCTCGAATGAAGAAATCAAAGGAGAAGTAGCGGATGGAGAACGAGAATCTTTCCCAGGAAACAATCTTGCTGAAGACACTTGTGTTCCAGATGTATGAGGCGGGTATGACCCAGGAAGCAATTTCGAAATACGTCGGCAAGGGTAAGAAAACGGTCAACGAATGGCTGCAGCCATTACCGAAAAAGGAAAAGAAGAATGGCTGATAATGGCGATTCAGTTTTGCTCGACGGAATAAACAGACGTTTGAATGTGCTGATTGCGCTGCAACTTAGATCCCAAGCGAAAGAGAACGCCAACGCAAAGCGCAATATCGGGTCCGAGGCGCTACTCCTATCGGAACTTGGCCTAGCCTATGACGAGATTGCAAAAATTACAGGCTCAACGAGAGACAGCGTGACTGAACTCGTGGGGAGAGCCCGCCGGAGCACTCCTAAGAGAGCTCAGAAAAAGGCCGCCAAGAAGCTCCGCGCCACGAGGAATAAGTGAACATTGTCCAAGTAAACAACAACAGTGTCGATGCCGAGAAGATGATTCTTAGCTGGGCGAAGTGTTTAGGGCGCAGCAAAGCGAGGCATAAGGTATTCGACTATGTTAATGGGGCAAAAGAGCGGTATCAGGCGCTCAAGAAATCGCGAACGCTACCGGGTTGAGCCTCAAGACGGTCCTTACCGAGGGAGCCAAACTTGTAGTCGGAGAGGTCATAACTCGGGAACACGGATTCCCGGTGCGGTATCGTAAGCGCCCACTCGTGCAGAGCAAGAAAGAAAATTAAGGACGCCGCCCTGCACAGCGCGAAGATGAAGAGGGCAGCAAAGGCCCTTCAGCCCCCAATTCGAGTAGTCGTTAGTCAGAAACGTCCCCGCCCAGCTGGCCGCGCGAGGTTTGTATCGCCGGACAAAATCGGAGCAATTTAACTGCTGGGCCAAGTGACGAATCGGCAAGTCGCGGCCAAAAAAACCTTGGCACCACTGAGCGAAGAAGCATTCAAACTCGGAATCATTAACCTGGTGGGAGAGCCATATGAAT
This sequence comes from uncultured Acidobacteriaceae bacterium, assembly GCA_963729675.1. Taxonomy (GTDB): domain Bacteria; phylum Acidobacteriota; class Terriglobia; order Terriglobales; family Acidobacteriaceae; genus Granulicella. Next base: position 317,317 of record CAVSOV010000002.1, on the reverse strand, counting down.
TGAGGGATTGGGGCGGAGAACAGCTCGACATCTTCAGCACCCGTCCGAAGTTGGGAGGGATTCGAAGAGCAACCGGATTCGCTCTAAAAGGTCCGGGCAGCGCTTCCGGCATACTGACGCCAGCCAAGATGGGGAAGAACGGCGACCAACTCCAGCGACTCATTGACGACAGTGTGTGCGTCGCGGTGGTCCAGTACGAGGGCCAAGTCGGCCAATCGGTATTCAACTTGTTGGCCCGGTTGGCCGGACACAAGGCTCACCAAACAGGAACCGATTTCTATTACTCCGTACTTGATCGCGACGATTCGCTTCGGCTTCGGCTGGCCTACCCAAGACAATTTCGGGAGGCTGAGGCAAAGGCGGATGCGAGGAAATTTGCAAGGCGCCGCAAGAAGTGAAGGGCGATTCGCAATCCCCGACGGCACGCTCATCCGCGCTACAATCGCCGCGAGGTGAACCATGATCAAAGTGGCATGGGACCGCGTGACCCGTGACAATGTGTTGCGCGCGTTTTCGGCATCGATCTTCATCGGAGCAGCCTGCTTCGCCTTCGCGGCGGATGGCGGCACCAACATCACGGTCTCCGGTTGGGTCATTGATTCGGCATGCGCCTACACCAAGGGTCTCGACAAACCCATCGGCGTAGCCTGTGCCAGGGCATGCGCAAAAAACGGTTCTACGCTCGTCATCCTTCGCGACGATGGCACCATCTTCCTCCCCATCGACAGTAAAACGCCCTCCTCTTCGCAAAACCCCAAATTGATGCCGTTTGCCGGTGAACATGTAACGGTCACCGGCAAAGAGTATGTCCGCAAAGCTTCCCACGCACTGGTCATCGAGAAAATCTCGCGGTAGAGGTGCTCGAAAACCCCGGTTTCGCCATCAGGAAAAAGCTATAGCCTGCGCGGTCGCAATAACGCTTTGATGAAACCGCGGCCCCCTCACACGCGTCTCTTTCCAGCAGGCCATTCGGCCTCGCACCCTCAATCCGGGCCTCTCATCGCAACTGACTCACCTTAGGAAGGAGAGCACTCTATGAGACTGATCGCTTTCGCAGTGGTCGCAGCCGCTTCGATGGCCGGGATTGCCGCCCATGAGACCAACGCACCGCAACAGACAAATGCACAGGCCTATCCGGCGTACGTTACCAAAATGCCCACCGGATATCGCGACTACAGGTTCATCAACGTGGCACACGAGGCTGGCGGCCTCAACAGCTTGGGCGCAATGTTAGGCAACGATGTAGCCATCAAGGCCTACCGTACGAAAACCCTTCCGTTTCCCGACGGCACAATCATCGCCGCCCTGCACTACACTCACTCCCCAAACGACGAAAACAATAAAATCTTTGGCCAGGCCCAATCCTTCACTCCCGGCAAGCCCACGAACATTCAGTTCATGATCAAGGACTCACATAAGTACGCCGCGACCGGCGGCTGGGGCTTTGGCACCTTCATCGACGGCAAACCCGACACGCCAGCTTCTATGAAGAGTTGCTTCCCTTGCCACGTCCGCGAAAAGGCTCACGACCTCGTCTTCACACAGTACGCGCCTTAATCGCCCCGAGGTGAACCGTGATCAAAGTGGCATGGAAGGGCGTGATCCATAAGAACGTGTTGCGCGCATTTTCGGCATCGATCTTCATCGGAGCAGCCTGCTTCGCCTTCGCGGGCGGATGGCGGCACCCACATCACGGTCTCCGGTTGGGTAATTGATTCGGCATGCGCCTACACCAAGGGCCTCGACAAACCCGTCGGCGTAGCCTGTGGCGGGTGGCCCACTCATGACCTTCAACCACTCTGGGTGCCCATTCACACGCGGTTTCATCGCGGGTGAGTGGGCCTATCGCACGAAAGTGCGATCTGCTCCCGCCCACGCACGACGCTACGATATCCTATGCCGCTCCAACCGCGTATTCAAACAGGCCCGCCTCGCCCCCTGGCTCGCGCTTCTTGTTGAATGCCATCGATGATCTTCGTCAGCCCAGAGCCTGCACGATCAGCTTCGTCGTCCGTTCCTCCACTGGAGGCAGCGGCGGAAAGTCCAACGCCGGCTCCGCTGCATACCAGTAAGCAACCGAATAGTACAGATCCCCACGATTATTCGCCGAGCCATGCTCAATCGTGTGCCGGAGATATCTGTTGAACGTGATCGGGCAATCAGCATGCCAGCGATACATGCACTGGCGCCCATTCGTCCGATTCACATCCACAATAAACGGCGCGCCGTTATACAGATAGGCAAACGGCAGGCCCAGTCCGTAACCGGCATTTAGATAGTCTTCCGCTCCCGTGCCATTCAGGGCCGGTGTCGTCTCATCGTCGATGAAGGTCATATCATCGCCCTCGCCCCACCACCCATCTGAGGCCGCGATCACCCCAAGAGTCACCCCCATAAAGTGGCCCTTGCCCCGGGTCTCAAGAAACACATAATTGTCTTTCCCTGTCAGGTTAAGCCCACCTTCCATCTTCTGCGCCGCCGTCGGCAGGCTCTGCCGGTACTGCGCATGAAAGTACATCGCATCGGCCGGCAGACCGGGCATGATCTTGTAGTCGATATTGGAGTAGAAGGCCGGTATCGGTCCCTCGGCATCGTTGGTAATCGTTATCCGTGCCGACTTCCTGAACGGCATCGCGAAGTAGCAGTTCATCCCGCGCGCAGCCACATTAAGAAACGCCGACTGATACGTAAACGACTCGGCCGTATTCATGCCGAAGAAGTCGCATAACGGCGTCTCCACACTCGGTTTCTCGCAGCCGTCCCAGTAGATACGAATCACAACGGCCTTCATCGCGTCGCCCCGCTTGGTGATTGCCGGCACTAACGTAAACCACAGGTGTGTGATAATCCCGGGCCCCTCCGCCGTGAAAATCTCCTTCGTAGCACCCGCGTCGATCCGCCATGCATCGCGGTTGCCGCCGGTGCGGTCCCAGCTCGACTGCTTCATCGATTTGTAGTTCTGCGCTCGCGCGTAGCTGGGCAGGCCTTCGAACGATTCATCCTTTGCCGGCACCTTCTCAGGACGCTTCGGCGCTGGAGCCTTTGTATGTTGCACTTCAGCTTTGATGGCAGGGGTAAGAGCGCCCATCGCGGAAACTCCCGCAACGCGCACCAGGGAGGTAAGAAAATCACGCCGCCGCTTCATCGATCGTTCGTTCCTTTTTGCGGCCGCGGCAATCCGCGATCCTGCAGCATGATGCGAATACGTCGGCAGACCTGCTCACACAACTCATTGCGTCTTCGATTTTCTCTGGTTGGTTGACCCATAACGTGAAACTCTAGCATAGATTACTCCATACTGATATTCTATTATTGGATGGTGAAATATCAATGGTTTCAATTGACGCTTCAGTTAGCTTCATGACGTGCAACCGTAACCGCAGCAGAGACGAGAGCCGCGGCGCGAACGGAGAGCACGTTCGGAGAAGAATGCTGGGAAAGAAGCGGGTTTGCATAGCGCCGTGGATCGCGATGTTGGGGCTTGTTTCAATTGGAACGTGGACACTCGATGCACAGAAGCCGGCGCCGTCGGGACCCGCGGCGATGGTGGATCCGCTGATTGGGACTGCCAATGGACCGGGCGGCGGCATCAATCTGTTTCCCGGAGCGACCACGCCGTTCGGCATGGTGCAGCTCAGCCCGGACACGGAAGACCGCGGCTTGGGGTACCAATACGGCAATTATCAGATTCATGGCTTCAGCATGACGCACATGAGCGGGGCTGGGTGCTCGAGTGAGGGTGACGTGTTCTTCACGGCGACGACGGGGCCTGTGCTCACGCAGATCAACGACATCCTCTCGCCCTACTCGCACAACATGGAGACTGCTTCGCCCGGCTACTACCAGGTGCAACTGCTGCAGTGGGCTATTAATGCGCAGTTGAGCGCGACGGACCACTCCGGAATCGCGCAGTTCACGTTTCCCGCTGGCAAGCCCGCCAACATCCTGGTGCCCATCAGCCACACGCTGGCCGACACCAAGGCGGCAGAGGTGCGTATCACCGGCGACCGGCAGATTGAGGGCTATGTTGAGAACCACATCTTCTGCGGCAGGCAGCAAACCTACAAGGTGTATTTCACCATGACCTTCGACCGGCCATTCTCTTCATTCGGGACGTGGAGCGGGAAGAAATATGGCGGCCCAGGAACCATTACGGCGGGCAGTCACGAAGCGGAGCAGTCGAGCCACGATGGATGGACGGGAGCGTACGCAACATGGGCACCCGAGGCGCACGAGCAGATCGTGACAGCGCGAATCGGGATTTCGTATGTTGATCCCGAGGGCGCGGAGAACAACCTGAAGGCTGAAGCGGCCGGCAAGAGCTTTGCGCAGATTCGCGCCGCGGCGCATGCGGCTTGGAATCGCGAGTTGAATGTGGTGGATGTGACGGGCGGCAGCAAGGCGCGGCGCACCGTGTTCTATACCGCGCTATATCACTCGCTGATGATGCCCACTATCTATAACGATGCGGACGGGCGGTATCTTGGTTTCGACGACAAGGTTCATACAGTTGCTGCGGGGCACCTGATCTACGCCAACTACTCGGGATGGGACATCTACAGGAGCGAGATACCGTTGCTGGCGCTGGTTGAGCCACAGCGCATGGAGGACATGGCGCAGTCCATTGTGCTGATGTACCAGCAGGGCGGATGGATTGGGCGCTGGCCGCAGTTCAATCGCTATACCAACGTGATGGCGGGCAGCCCGCTGACGGTGGCGCTGGCCACGGCGTGGCTCGACGGCCTGCACGGGTTCGACATGAACGCGGCGTGGGAGGGAATGCTGAAGGACGCCACCGAGGCTCCGCCGGGCGGGAAACCCTATGTGGGCGAGGAGGGGATCGAGTGGATCAATCGGCTCCACTATGTGCCCGACGACAAGGTCCACTACGGTTCCGTGTCGCAGTTGCAGGAGGATGCGGTTGCGTATGCATCGCTCTACCGGCTCGCGGTGGAGTTGGGCAAGACCGACGATGCGAAGACGCTGTATGAGCGCGCGCTCTACTATCGCAATCTGTTCGACCCGCAGGATAAATTCTTCCGTCCGCGCAACTCGGACGGGCAGTGGGTGCCGGACTTCGATCCTATGCAGAACTCGCATGGCTTTATCGAGGGAACAGGCTGGCATTACCAATGGCTTGAGCCGGCCGATCTGGCGTGGGTAATCAACGCCATGGGACGCGATGAGTTCAACCAGCGGCTGACGGAGTTCTTCAACTATAAGGTCCCGTCGTGGTATGCGCAGTATTACAACCCGTACAACGAGACTGACCTGGAGGCTCCGTTCGAGTTCAACTTCTCAGGGCGGCCGTGGGAGTCGCAACGGGTGGTGCGGCGGGTGCTGCTGGAGAACTACACGGACGCGCCGGATGGGATTCCGGGGAATGATGACTGTGGCGAGATGTCGTCGTGGGCGGTGCTGAGCATGATGGGGATCTATAGTGTGGATCCGGCCAGCCTGGCGTACGAGCTGGTGGGTCCGGAGTTCCCCAAGGTGACGCTGCGCCTGCAGGCGCCGTATACGGGCAAGGATTTCACCCTTGAGGCACAGGGCGCGGCGGCGGATGCGCCGTACATTCAGAGCGTGCAACTCAACGGGCGCAACGAAGCGCAGAATTGGATCTCGTTCCGTTCGATTGCCAACGGCGGAAGATTGCAGTTTGTGCTTGGGCCCAAGCCGAACCAGGCGTGGGGAGCGGCGGATGGGGACGCGCCGCCGTCGTTGAGCAGAGAGAAGCCATGATGAGGTTAGAGTCGGTTTAGGTTCGTGGTCTACCAGGTCTGAAAAAAGCGAGGACTGGGCCATCCGTGATGTTTCAAAAGGTTGTCCGACGTACTGGCCGAAGCTTCCATCGTTAGAACTAGATTTTGCATGTTCGGCCTGGATGTGTACACCGCCTCTAAAGCGGCTTTGCATGCGGAGCGCGAAGCTTCTGCGGAATCCGGCTCGAAGCCGCCGGCAGAGATCAATTCCTTTGAAGATCGGTCTCAACCATTCCGCAGCGACGGCTCCCGGGTCGTATTGATGAGGTCGCTTCCCGCGATGCGCGGCTCGATCAAGCTCAGATATCGCTCGTCAAATCTTTGGTGGGCCGGTTGACTCGCGCAACACGAAATGCGTCTTGTATTCGTAGTCGACCTTGATCTCCGCTCCCTGTATTTCCTCCATCAGGGCCCGGAAGGCAAGATTCGCCAGTTCGTTGGGCGCAAACCGGATCGTACTCAATGAGGGTTGGGTGAAGTTGCACAGCGGTAGATCATCGAAGCCAATGATCGAGATGTCCCGGCCGGCCTTGTAATTGCGTGTGCTGAGTGTCTTGAGCGCGCCGATCGCGGCCATATCGTTGCAACAGATCACGGCGCTGGGAGGGTTGGGGAGGCTGAGCAGGTTCGCCATGCCGTGCGCACCGCCTTCCAGGGTGTGGTCGCACTCGATGACGATGTCCTTATCGAACGTGACGCCGGCGAGTTTCATCGCTTTGCGTAATGCTGCATAACGCAACCGCATGCTGCTCCAGGCAAGCTGGCCGCTGAGGTAGCCGATGCGAGTATGGCCAAAAGCCGCAAGGTGCTTCACGGCGTCGCGCAGTCCGGTGAGATAGTTGATGCGAATATTGCGCACACCTTCGATAGCGCGATCGGCGCCGGCAAATACGATCGGCAATGAGCCGGAACCACCGACCAGGCTCTCCTCCATCCCGAAGGTCAAAACGGCGATGCCTTCGACCTGGCGTTCTTTCATGCGGTCGGCACATACGGCGATGTGGTTCGGATCGGTCTCTGTATCGGCGAAACTAACCAGAACTTCGAAGCCGTTTTGGACCGCAACTCGCTCGAAGTAGAGAATGATCTCGGCAAAAAATGGATTGCCGCCGCTCAATTCGGAGACGATGAGTCCCACGGTATGGCTCCGTCCGCGGGCCAACGCGCGGGCCTGATAATTGGGCCGATAGCCAACCTCTTCAATGACCGCCTGCACGCGTTTTGCGAGCTTGGCATCGACCGTGGCCACATTGTTGATCACGCGCGAAACGGTGGAGTGGGAAACTCTAGCTCTGCGGGCAATTTCCCGAATATCCAAGGGCAAACCTCTTCTGAAACGGATTCTCTGCAAAAATATAGTAGACGGAACGCGTTCGCTCGCCAGGTCGAATGGCTACTCCGCGCTCCGAAGGCCCGACTCACTATTTTTGACGCGTTCGGGGCCAGAATTTCAGTGTGTAAAACCCTCCCAGCAGGATCAGCACAATGCCTCCCCAGACAGGGGCATGGTAGCTTGCCAGGACGACCGGCGTGGGCTGGGTGTACTCGTTTACTCCGACATAAAGAATGATGACTCCGTAGATGAGCAATAGGGCACCGATAAAAAACCAGACAGGAAGCATCTGGCGGTGCTTATGATGAACCGGAATGTCGTGGAATTTCTCCTTCACAGCAACTCCTTCTTTGACGCGGATCGATATTACTTACCAGAAGATAACCTGTAGCACCGCGAAGATGACGGCTACACCGACAGCCCAGAAAATCGGGCGCTTGTACACTGCAACATCCCCTTCGCTCGGCATGTCGGTATATGCCCACACCAGATTTTTTAACTCTCCTTCGGTTTTGGGTTTGGTCACCAGGCTAACCACGACGGTTACGGCCACACAGATGATCCAGGACCAGAGGGCGCGGTAGAGGTTTTCGGCCATCGGTTTGGCATCGGACGATAGTGCGATGTAGCGCAGCCAGTCCGGATGCAAAAGCACCGCGGTATACATGCCAATCGAAGAGACCGTGCCGGCAAGCAGCCCCCAGAATCCACCCTTCTCTGTAGCGCGCTTCCACAGCATTCCGAGGATTACAGTGGCAAACAGCGGCGCGATAAAGAAGCTTACCAGCGCCTGCATGTAGTCCATGATGCTCTTGAAGTGTGTAACGAGATATGCCGTGCCGATACTGGCAATCACACCCAAAATGGTGCACCAGCGACCTACCAGCAGGTAGTGCGAGTCGGGGCCAATCTGACGGATGTAGGGGCGGTAAATGTCGTAGGTCCAGACGGTAGCGAACGCACTGACGTTACCCGCCATCCCGGACATGAAGCCGGCGATGAGAGCGGTGACACCAAGTCCTAACAAGCCCGGGCCGCAATATCGGGCAAGCATGAGCGGGAGCACTTCGTTGTAACTATGCAGACCAGGACCGACGGCACTTTCGGGGACAAGTTTGAAGGGAAGCAGACCGAGAGCCAGTAGGCCTGGCAGAATGACAATGAGTGGTACAAACATTTTGAAGTACGACGCAATGATTGGCGCCAGTTTCGCCGAACGAAGGTCCTTTGCAGCCATCGCTCTCTGCACGACAAGGAAGTCCGTAGTCCAATATCCAAAGGCGATGACGCCGCCTAGTCCTAGTAGAATGCCGGTCCAGTGAACCCCCATGGGATTGCCCGAAAAGCTGCCGAGTGGACCCCATAAATGCGTGTAGTCGCCCTGCACACGCTGCTGGATTTTCGTCACCAACCCGTTCCAGCCGCCGGCTTCGATCATACCCAGCACCGGGATGGAAAGTGCCCCAAGCCAGATGAGGAAAAATTGTAGAACCTCGTTGAAGATCGCCGAGTAAAGACCTCCCAGCGTGACATACACCGCTACTGTCAGTGATGACACCCAGATGCTGAAGTGAATATTCCAGCCGAGAACTACCTTCATCACCAGCGCCATCGCGTACATATTGATGCCCGACATCAGCACCGTCATGAAGGCGAACGAGATACCGCTGAGTGCGCGCGTCGCTTCTCCAAAACGAAGCTGTAGGTAGCCCGGTACGGAATGGGTGTTGGAAATGTAGTAGAAGGGCATCATTACCAGGCCAAGAAAGACCATGGAAGGGAAGGCGGCTATCCAATAAAAATGCGTCGCAAGAATGCCGTACTGATATGCGCCGGCCGCCCAGCCCATCAGTTCCAGCGCGCCGAGGTTTGCGGAGAGGAAGCTGAGGCCGGCAACCCACGCCGACATGTCGCGACCTGCCATAAAAAAGTCATCGGAGCTATTGGCGAACTTCTTCAGGTAGAGCCCGATGCCGAGAACCGTGATGAAGTAAAGCACGATGATGATGAGATCGGGCGCCGTGAGTGAAATAAGGCGGTGGTTAGGCAGCTGCACCAGGGCCGGCATGGAGAGCATCGATCTCATGAGTATCCTTCAGGTGTTGCGTGTGCAGCATGATCGGTCGAGACGAAACTGCTTTCAGACAGCGAAGATCTTTTCCATGAGCACCCACTTTTCCCCCGGCTTTGCCTGCGGTGTAGGCTGCTGATACTTCCACATCAGTTCTTCCCACTCTCTCATTTTCCCGTTGGCGCGGTCGATCGTCGCCTTGGCTTCGAAGTTGAAATTATCCTCCGTCCGCAGCACCATCACCATGCGCGTACCGAGCAGGAAAATTTCTTCGCTTATTATGCCGTCGCTCTTGATGCGGTCTACGACTTCCGGCCAGATTACACCGGGCTCATGATAGCGTTTGTACTCCGCGATGAGGGTAGGGTCGTCTTTAAGATCGAGCGCCAGGCAATAGGTAGTCATGTTTCTCCAGAAGAGACTTCAGCTTGCCAGCACCATGTCTTCACAGTCACGGAAGTAACGGATGCTGTTCATCACGAGAGCGTCGAGCTTGGCCTTGTCGGGACGGCCGTACATCGCGGGATAGGGATCGCCGCCGGGGCCGAGCGGTTCAAAGCTGACGTAGCGGCCAGGCTGATTGTGACCGATCACGTAGAGCGCCCGGATGATTGTTGCAACGTCGAGCGAACCATCGCCAAGGGCCGAGCGGTTGCTGTCCGCGAAGTGCAGATTGAGCAGCATTTCGCCGGCATTCACAATTGTTTCGCCGATATGGCTCTCCTCCGATTGCATGTGGTAGACGTCACCGTTGATGTGCGCGATTCCTGGTGAATCCACCGCGCCGATGTAGTCTTTCGCGTCCTCGAAGGAGTGAACGAGGCTTACTTCCGCCGCGCGAATCGGTTCGACCGCGCCCTTGATTCCATGCTGCACAAACCATGCGGCGCATTGCTTGAGAACCTCGACCGACCGGTCCTGCTCCATCGCGTCGTACGCACTCGGACGGCCCACGGCGCCGGGAACCACGAGTAAATATGTTCCTCCAACCGCTTGCGTGAATGGAAGCTCGCGGCGCAGGTAATCCACTGCTGCCTGACGCACGCTGGGCCGATTGCTCGACATATCGTTATCGGCCGAGAACATTCCACACACGCCGGATACCTGCAGGCCATGATCGCCGAGAACTTTCAGGGTTTCATCGACGTCGTATCCGAGGGCGGGGCCATAGTGATTGCCATGCAGCTCGATGAAGGACATCTCGGCCTTTTCAAGGCGTTTTGCCGAGTCGGCGAGGCTTTCCAGGCCGAATCCCCAGTTACTCCAGGACAAGTTGAGCCGCGTTTTCAAGCGCTCGGGCGACTGCTTCTTCAGCACGAGAAACTTCTCGCGGATGGCCTCATTCTTCTGCTCAAAGTTTTGCTGCTTCATCGTCTTCCTTCTCCGGAAACCTATTTCCTGCGAGCGTGGTCGCCGACTTCGGGCATATCGGTGTGGACGTCCGGCCCGAAGTAACGCAACGTAACGAGAGGATCTGTCTGCGAAAGATTCTCGACCACGACACCGGCAACGGCGGCTTCGGCCGTGATGAATATTTCATCCTGAGTCATCTGGCCGAAGCGAATGACGCTGGGACAATCGACATCCACTTTGCCAATGTGGCCGTGGCCCTGGGTCACGATGAAGCCGGAGGCTGACGCGTCGCTGAAGGATGCACGTCCGACCTGGCGCCACGGTCAATTCCTTTGCGCTGAATCTCTGCTCACCGCCGATTGTTCCGTAGACCACCCAGCGATCGACGTAGCCTTCTTCCTCGCCGCCGGAAGCCACCATCGGCTCAATGTAATGTTTGCTTTTGAAGTTGGCATCGGTATTACGGTCCCAGTCGACAAGGCCGGCGATGAAATCGAGATCGTCGTGCTTGTCTGTCGGGACGTCCTGTGTCAGGAGGCCGTGATCCACCTGCCGGCCATCCACCATCGACTGGAACATGGAAAGTACATCACTGCCCCATTGAGGCTCATAGGTGAGTAGTGATCCCGGGGCATGGAGAATGCGCGTGGGCACCATCCAGCCAGTGCCGGGAACCAGTTTGTAGGCCTTCGAATAGCTCAGTATGTTGTTGTCTCCGGTGTTCCAACGCGCCAGACAATCGCGAATATCTGCCTTGGCCGTGCCTGGCTCCAGGCCGAAATAGGTGTGCGGAAAATTGCCGTAGGTGGCGTTCAATTGGGGAGGAAAGTAATATCCTTCGGGCTTGCCTTCTCGACCCACCATGTTTGCCTGCTCCTCGCTTTGGTGCAGGTGATGAGGAATGGGCCCCATGTTGTCGAAGAACTTGCTGTAGACGGGCCAGCGCTTGTACTTGGACCAAAGCGCGCTTCCGATCATGCGCTCGCCTTCCGCTTCAATGGCGTCTTTAAGTTTGAAACGGTTGTTGCCAGACACAACGAAGCTCAGGCCTTCGTTGGGCGTGCGTCCTTCGTTCATGGCCATGGTTGTGGAGGCAATCCAGCGCTCGTCGATTCCGCCCCGATGCGCTCCATAGGCATAGAGGTCACGCGCGTCCAGCTTAAGGCGGCGGCCGGGCACCATGTACGACCGCGGAACCCAGGTCGGGGCCAATCGCAGAATGCCCTCATTTTCTTCCAGGGCCTGGCGCGTCATTTGGTTGAGGGATGCAGAACCCATCGAATCTCTCCGTTTCTTTGCGATTTGTCGATATGACACGGCGGGTGATTGCGATTTGAGAGAGCGGTCTCTTATCAGTCCCTGAACCTACGCCGATGCCATAAAACTGTCAAGGTGACTGCTAAATCCACGTTTTGCTGCATTAGAACCAAACGAGGCTTGCAAGATACAGAAATTTGCTCCTTGACATTAGCCAAAATCTTAGAGTAACTTCGGGCGATCTTAGAAACCGGTATCTTGAACGAAATCGAACGTGAAACATAGCGAATCCGATGTTCATGTATTCAAAGCACGTCCGCCTGCGCTCGCTCTGGACAGACCTTTATACTGTTGAGATTGTGGGCGGACAGCCCATCTCGCCGGATTCGCTGCGGCAAGACGAGGTCCCGGGTGGGACCGAGCCGCAGCTCCGTTAAACAAGCGTCTTGACAAATCTAATATAGCGAAGATAGTGTTGTGACGTTTTCAAGGCACATACAGGAATTTCACTAGAGGCACCTGATACGTCAGGCCCTTTCCGAGTATTACAGCTCTTTCTGGGAGGAGAATTTGTGATTTACGTAGAATCGATTGGGATCGATCATTCAAAGTCCGGGTCCAGGGCGACTTCTGGCCGCTTCAGGAGTTGCCGAGCGATGCTTGCTCAACTCAAAAAGTCAGGCGCTTTCTTTATTTGTGTTGCCATGCTCGTGGGCTTCACGCCTCGTCAACTTTGCGCCCAGCTCAATGCGGGCGGAGTTGTAGGAACGGTCAAGGACTCAACCGGAGCTGTGGTTCGAGGAGTCCAGATCACGTTGACCAATGATGCTACTGGTGTCAGCCAGAAGACTGTGTCCACTTCAACGGGCACGTATGTCTTCTCCAACGTTCCTCTCGGCACCTATACCCTGAAGGCATATGCACAGGGGTTTAGTACCTATCTAGATAAAGGTATCGAGATTCACATTCAAAATACTGTGACCGCCGACATTCCATTGGTTCCTGGCACTGTGCATCAGGAAGTGTCGGTCACTGCGGCCGCGCCACTGTTGCAGGCGCAGGATGCCTCTCTCGGACAAACCATTGGCACGGACCAGATTAACGATCTGCCGCTGAATGGCCGCTCCTGGCTCTCTCTGGCGGGAACCGCAGCGGGCAGCTATGCACTGGGAGCGCCAGGCAGCGGCAGTTCCACCGCGGTTTTTGTCAACTCGGCGGAGCCCGGTCAGGTTGATTTCCGGCTGAATGGAACCGATGACAACAACAACGTGTTCGGAGGAGCGAATGAGGCTCCTGTTCCGGATGCGATGCAGGAGTTCAAAATCCAGTCCGGCAATAACAGCGCCCAGTTCGGTCAATTTGCCGGGGCTGTGATCAATGCCCAGCTAAAAGCCGGCACGAACCTCTTCCACGGAGATGTGTGGGAGTACTTGCGCAACGAGGCCCTCCAGGCGAACAACTATTTCAGCAATCTAAATGGCGTTCGCCGGCCGGAGTATCGACAAAACCAATGGGGCGGAACGCTTGGCGGCCCGGTCTTTATCCCCCATGTGTATAACGGACGGGACAAGACATTCTTTTTCTTCGACTATCAGCACACGGGCATCCTGCAATCGAGTCTCTTTACAGAAACTGTACCGACTAGCTCGATGCAAAGCAGCGGATTCACGAACCTTCAGGATTTGATCACCGACAACAGCGGAACGAATACTGACGCTTTGGGACGCATCTTTTCCCACGGCACGGTTCTGGATCCTGCAACGACGCGTGGGGTTGCAGCAAAAGCCATCGATCCCATCACTGGACTTCAGAACACAACGACGGCGACAGTCTATGTGCGCGATCCCTTTTATAGTGGAGGTAGTCTGGCCGGAATCAAGAATTTTACTGCGCTGACTTCCGCACTGAATGTCATTCCGCAAACCCGGCTCGATCCGAATGCGGTTGCCTTGTTGAGCCTGTATCCGCTTCCAACCACTGCCGGGAAGCTTGCGAACAATTTCTACACGGCCACTCCAAACTCGCAGTATACGAACCAATATGACATTAGAGTCGATGAAAATATCAGCCAAAAAGACCGTATCTGGGGCGCCTATACGCACAGTTATCATTTGACCACATCTGTGCAGCCCTTCGCGGGAGCCATCGGAGAAAATCTCGGCAGCCAGGGCGGCGCCTCCCCCAGCTATCAGACGTCGTTGCATTACACCCATGTCTTTTCGCTGTCGCTGGCAAATGAAGCGACCGTCGGGTATAACCACGAGACGGGATATTCGGCAGGTCCCGACGCGAACACTTTAGGTATACCCGGGCAGTATGGCATCCAGGGCATTCCACAGTTTGATGGAAATGGAGGCCTTCCAACCTTCACCATCAATGGGATTTCCGCCATTGGAGGTCACGGTTTTAGACCTTCAATCAATCACGACACCGGGCTTCAGTTTCAGGACAACGTAATGAAGATCCATGCGAATCAGGTCTTCAATATCGGGTTCGACTTCTCACATGTTCGCGGAAATATTACTCAGCCTTCGGCCAGCAGGGGTACTTTCACCTTCAGCGGAGCATATTCGGACGTCCCCAATAAGGGCGCGAATCTAAATGGCATCGCCGACATGTTGATCGTGCCAACCGTATCCAGCATCGCCCCGTCTACGGGGATCAGCCCGATCAGCAACAATGGTGGTCCCTCGAGTTTTACGGGTTCCGATTATGGGAAGTCCCTCTATTACGCCGACTATTATGCGGGCTATGTGCAGGACGACTGGAGACCTACACCGAATCTCACCCTCAATCTTGGAGTTCGGTATGAACACTTCACGCCCTATGGAGAATCGAGAGGCGAACAAGCGAACCTGGTTCTGAGCGGTAATGGAAATGATCTGCCAGGTACCTACTACATGCCCCAGGCTGGCTGTAACGATCCACGATCGGCACAATTCGATACATTACTGGCTGCGAGCGGAGTGACAATCCAATGCGTTTCCGGTAATACCGTCAATAAGACGCCGGGCGCAACTTTCGCGCCACGTCTCGGACTCGCATACCGTGTGCCGGGCCACAGAATTGTGTTGCGTGGAGGCTACGGCATATCCTACGGAGCGTTTGACAGCGTTGGCTATGGCGGGACTCTAGGAGCCAATTACCCGTTCCAATACACGATCAGTTCCTCCAGCACAAGCTCGCAGGCTCCTGAGGTCTTGCCCAACGGCGCCACAACGGTCACGATGGAGGACGCATTCGCCGCAGTCAACCTAAACGATCCTGCGTTGGTAAGCATTCAGAACCTGACAATGTACGGGAAGCAATACCACTATCAGATACCGAGAGTGACAAGTGTCAATGGTACCGTTCAAGACCAGTTCACCAATCGGGATTCCCTCCAGGTTGGTTTTGTGGGATCGTTCGGAAGACATCTCGATGCATTCGGGAACTTTAATTCCCTCTCCGAACTGCTGGTGGTAGGTTCCGTCGCACAAAATTACGTTCCCATGCCGGACTTTGCCAGGAACTCTCAATTCCTGCAGAGCATCGCGATCACCAACTATAACTCCTTGCAGGTTGTCTACGAACACCGGTTCGAGCACGGCCTCAATCTTCTGGCAAACTATACCTATGGCAAATGCATGTCGGACGACGAAGGGAAAGCGGGGCTCGACTCCACTGCCTATCGAGCGGAATGGGTCCCGGGATTCGGCATTGAGCGCGACTATGCCCTATGCACAGGGGACGCCACCAGCTTGTTGCATGTAGGGGGCGAAACGATGCTGCCCTTCGGGCGTGGCCAGCACTTCTTCGGCGACATCAACCGGATAACCGATGCCTTTATCGGAGGATGGCAGTTCAACTACATCTTTAGCGCTCAGACCGGCCAGCCTATCGACGTTGGATGTGCCACGTCGACATCCGGAGGTCTAGGCTGCAATGCAAATCTAGTCCCAGGACAAGATCCCAATGCCGGTCCGCACAATCGACTTGATTGGTTCAATATCAAAGCATTCACAACTCCGCCGGTTGTAACAGCGAACGGGCAAACCGACTTTTCTCCGCTCGGCAGCGCCCCCTACCAGGTGCGTGGCCCGGGATTTTACAATCTCGACGCTTCCCTCTTCAAAAGCTTCCACACCGGCGAAGAAACTCGATTGGAGTTCCGTGCGGAGTTTTTCAACGTCCTCAATAATACGCAGCTAGGCAACCCCGGCCAGTTGAATTACACCAACGCTACGGCTTTTAGCTCAATTACGTCCACGCGACAAGCGGCTCGAATTGGGCAGCTTGCGCTGAAGTTTTTCTATTAGAGCATCGCGGCGTGCGGCGGTGATGGGAGAGAGGATTCGCCTCTGCCATCATCGCCTTCGCAACATCGGGGAAGATCCGGTTTGAATAGGCTTGGTCGGCAATGTGTTTGTGGAATCGGGTCATGAAAGGGCTCTTACAATGAAGAGGGTGAGCGGCAACGTGTTGACCGCGATTTTTGTGGTGTGCTTTTGGTCGTCCGGAATATTCGGGCAAACGAGACCCACTGAGCCGATCACAGTAACTGTTCATACCGCCTCACACGGTTACCTCATCCCCGATGGGTTTGTTGGACTGGGCTTTGAGACTGCAAGCGAACTGTCGAATCATTATGGAGTCTCGGGCAATTTCTTTAGTCCGTCGAATATACAACTGGTCACACTCTTCCAGAACATTGGAGTAAAAGAGATTCGTGTGGGTGGAGGAACTGTAGATGGCTCCGGCCGCGGAGGAAATTGTGCCACGCCTGCACCAACGCATGAAGACATCGACCATTTATTTCAATTTGCTCAGGCGGCCGATATAAAAGTGCTCTACTCGTTTCGGTTATTAAACCCGGCGGACTGCGATAATCTCCACCTCGCGTCAGACGATGCAAGCGCCGCATCGTATATATGGGAGAAATACCGGAGTAACCTGGAGTATTTTTCGATTGGCAATGAGCCGGATGTTCGTTCCTTCCATAGCTATCCAGGACAGCGGATGGATCCCGAGATACGCGAAGACGTGATCGGGACCTCCGGATCGGCGTACCCATCTTATCTTGCTGCCTGGCGACGTGTTGCAAACACCATTCTCAAGTCTGTACCCAAAGCAAAATTTGCCGGGCCAGATACGGCCGTTTCTGCAACCGGAAGCTTTACGCCCGACCCATCCACTGGCGTGTCGTGGACGCAAAGATTCATCGAAGACGAAGAAAAAGCAGGCATCGTGTTGGAAGCGACGCAGCACCACTATGTATGGGGAAATCCCGGGAATACGACCGCGCAAGAGGCGATCGACGACATGTTATCGAATGCCTGGGATGCCGATACGTCGATCGGAACCCAAACCGCAAACCATGGTGGCAAGGTAGATTTTCATCCCTATCCGTTCGTTTATTCGCACATCCTGGCTCCGCTGGCTGCTTACGGCGTCACTTACAGAATGACGGAAGCAAACGATTGTCTCCACGGCGTTGAAGGAGCGAGTAACGGCTTCGCCGCGGCGCTGTGGGCGTTGGATTATATGCATTGGTGGGCGGCCCACGGCATGGCAGGTGTCAATTTTCATAACAACCCGTGGATTCCGACCGATACCGTCGTCCCAAATCCTAACCCTTGTTCGCCGGCAGGCTGCGGAAATTTCACCGTTACTCCGAAGGGCTACGGCATGAAGGCGTTTGAACTCGGTAGTCGCGGTTATGCGGAGCCGGTCGCCGTTTCCGATCCACACCATATCAATTTGACTGCTTATGCTGTGGGCGACGCGAAGGACCTCGCTGTGACGATCATCAACAAGACGCACAGCACGACTCATGATGTAACCGACGCGGCAGTCGAAATTCACACTGAGGGCTTTGCGTCGGGCAGCGCGGAATATATGGTGCTGACGGATGGCGATCCTGGCAATGCTGCGCTGATGACTGCGACTCTGGGCGGCGCTTCCATTCGCAACGATGCATTATGGCAGGGTAAATGGACATCTCTAGGTGAGATTAAAAATGGTGTGATTGCGGTGACCGTGCAAAGCACGACCGCTGTCATTGTAAGAATCCATGCTGCTGCTTCAAAGGTGAAGCTCGGCGCGTAACAATCAGAAAAGGGAATTATGGTATCGCGCATCCTTGGTTGCTTCTTAATTACTGGGCTAACCCATGTTTCTTTGCGTGCCGCGGGGAAGTCTCAAGCAGGGGAGCCTCCATTCGTCCTTCACACCGGTACAAATCTTGTGGTTGAAGATGTGGTGGTGACCGATGAACATGGCAACCCGATACACAATCTGGCTTCATCCGATTTCACAATTTTGGAAGATGGTCATCCGCAGAAGGTCAAGGTGTTTGCGGAGCACACAGCGTCCATGCCGGCACATCTGCCTCGTCTGCCTCCTCTGCCGCAATTTTCTTCAGGTACTTTTACGAATGACTCTCTTACACCCCTTGACGGAACGCTCAACATCCTTTTGCTCGACAAGCTGAATACGCCGTTGGATGCGCAAAGTACGGTAGTGAACGAAGTCCTGAAGTATCTGAAGGGACCGCGCACGGATTCGCGCATCGCCATCTTCGCCCTCACGACACAACTTAAGTTATTGCAAGGATTCACATCTGACCCCGCTATACTTCGCGCAATAGTAGAAGGCAAGAAGGGGCTTCCGGGCGGTTCTCTGGAAGGGACTAACTCTGTTTCCCAGGACGAGCCGGGCGCCGACAGCTCGATGACAATGACAGCTGCCGATGCTGGGGGTAATTCCCCCGACACTACAATGATTTTGTCAAGCCTGCAGGATTTGAAGTCCGAGCAGCAATCTTTCCAACTTATGCTGCGCGCCCGCTACACGCTTGACGCGTTCAACCAACTAGCCCGTTATTTGAGTAGCCTGCCAGGGCGCAAGAACATCATCTGGTTTTCCGGCGGGTTTCCCATCAGCGTCATGCCTGACGGAGACCAACCGGACCCGTTTTCGGCTGTCTCTTCTGCTGAAGACGAATACAGAGACACGGTGAATCTGCTTGCCCGGAGTCAGGTCGCGGTCTATCCCGTCGACGCGAGAGGACTTATGGCGGAGCCTATGTTGAGTGCAACAAACTCGAACCACAACTATGTCAAGGATCCGAGTGCAATGGCCAAGAGCCAACAGAAGCTCTTTCAGGCTACAACCAGCGAACACGGCATGATGATCCAAATGGCTGAAGAAACCGGAGGCGCGGCCTTCGTAGATAACAACGACCTGAGATCGGCCATCAGTAAAGCGATCGAAGCGGGATCGAATTACTATACGATCGCGTATACGCCCGAGGAGCACAACCAGAACGATGACTACCGTAAGATCGAGATCAAACTCGACCGGCAACGTACGAAACTCGCCTATCGCCGGGGCTACTATACCGACCTACCGGTGTCGCCCGCGCATCATGACCCAGCTCATGACACCAAGACGGAGTTACCACCCTACAGCTACATCCGTTCGGCCATGTTGCACGGTGCTCCGGATCCGGTAGAGCTTGTTTTTGTCGCCAATGTCAGGCCCAGCATTGCGGACACAGAGACGGAACTGGCAGCGGGGAATCAAGGAAATCCCAAAGTATCCGGACCTTACCGTCGCTACACTGTCACTTTTGTTACCAACCCTAGGGGATTGGATTGCGCAGAGACATCGGATGGCACCCATCACTGCGTATTGGAGTTTCTGACCTTTGTCTACGGCGTAGATGGAACGCTGATCAATACACAGACCAATGGCATGAATTCGAGCTTCTCTGCGGAACGTTATGCTGCCTTTCAGAAAAGGCAGCTATTTACTTATCGCCAACAAATCAGCGTCCCGGTCAAGGGGGAGTACTATCTCCGCGTTGGCTTGCGCGATGACACGTCGGGTAAAGTGGGCGCTCTGGAGTTGCCTGTTGCGGGGATCGCCAAACTGCCACCTGTTCCACCGCAGACGTCCGCAGCCGAAGGTGGATCTGGAACTGTACCGAAATAGCAGAGATCGAATTTCCGCCACTTTAGAGAGCAGCATCGAACAGTTCTTAGCGATATGAAAAGTGGGATGTTCGTGGTGAGCTGGAAACAAATCATCTCGAGCCGCACATTAATTTAGGGCAATGGTGTCGTGGCTCTTCTAAAAGGCTGCGGTGCCCATGGCTTTACCGTTCTGATCGAAGGATTGAATACTCAGGCTACGCTTGCCGCGGGAGATTTTGTTACCGATCCGCAGAGGCTTGAAACTCTGTTGCGTAGCATTGGGCATCGGCCAGGCACGGACGTACAGTCGTTCGAGGCGCTGTTTCAGATTACTTCTCTGCCTGGCGGTTACGACAACCCGAAGGTCATCGCCTATAGAATGCGGTGCCCCGAAGCTTGTGTGGGCGGCTAATAACGGTCGGACCGCTTATCGAAGATTTACTCTAGAGAGCCACTCCTGAGTTCAAAGCGGACCGCTCCGCAGCCATCAAGATTTTCAGCGCATCTGCGGCATCGTCCAGGGTTGAGAGCGGGAGCTCTCCTCGAAGCACGCAACGATTGATAAAGTAATCGATCTCTTCGATGAAGCTCTCTTCATAACAAGCCATGCCCCAGGCGGGTCCTCCTTCATCTTTGAATTGCGCCTCATTCCATGAGTAACTGACTCCGCCATTCGTCCCCAGAATCTTATAGAGCACGGTCCAGGGATCGTTTGTCGGGTCGCTGGTAGCAAAACTGCACCACAGGTTCGCTATGGCGCCGTTCTCCATCTCACAGACGATCATGGCCTGATCTTCGCAGGTGAGTTTCGTGTAGTGCACGCGTGAGGTCATTGCCGTGACGCGGCGCGGGCGGCCCAGCAAATAAAGGACAGAATAGGCATGATGATTGCAGACGGCACGCAGAACTCCGCCGTATGCGGCAGCAACTTCCTCGGGATGAAAGATGTTGTAGACAATCCAGAGGCTCCCAATGTCGCCAAGCTTGCCTGCGTCAAGAAGCCGTTTTGCCCGTCGCAGGGAAGGCACATAGATATAATTGTGAGCGGGCATGCAGACACGATTGGTTTCTCGGCCAACGCGGTTGAGCAGAGCGATGTCCTCCAATGTCTCTGCCACCGGCTTTTCCAGCAGCACATGTTTGCCCGCTCTGAGGCTTTCAACTGCGTCGGACACGTGTTGGCTGACCGGTGTCAGCACGTGTACCGCATCTACATCAGGTTCGGCGAGAAGCTCCTGTAGACTTGCGAAAACCCGGCCGCCGAACTTCATCGTGATCGTCTCCGCCTTTGCGCGATCAACATCGTAGGCGCCGATGAACCTGACCCCAGCGGCGGCTGCTATGCCGCGGCCGTGCATTTCTGCGACAGTGCCTGCTCCAATGAAAGCAACGCCTACCTTCTCTCGAATCATTTCGCCTCGACATTCAGTTTGTAAAAGCGCGCGGCATTGGCCCCAAATATCTTGCGCTCAGTTTCTTCATTCAACGTCGATGCAAGAATTTCTCTCAAGACCGCAATCACCCGGCCATAGCTGCCGGCCAGCAGGCACACGGGCCAATCACTTCCGAACATGAGCCTGGCTGGTCCGAAGCATTCCATGACGTGTTCAACATAAGGACGCAGATCACTGGAAGACCAATGCAGATGATCGGCTTCGGTAATCATTCCCGACAGCTTGCAATGCAAATTGTCATGGTGCGCAGCCTGCGTCATCCACGTCTTCCACGGCTCCAGTTTGCCTGTGCGGATTTCGGGCTTGGAGATGTGGTCCACCACGGCACGCAAACCTGGAACGAGTTCAAGCACCTGCGAAACGAAAGGAAGGTGCCGGGGATAGGTGAGAAATTCAAAGGGAAAATCGTTCTCGGCGAGGATACGCAGCGAAGCGAGCACGCGCGGCCGCAGAATCCAGTCGTCGTCCGCAAGGTCCTGAAGCATGGGGCGAACCCCGATGAACTTTGGCGATCTCTTGTAGCGGTCGAATTGGTGAGGGAAGTCCGGGTCGTCCATATCGAGCCAGCCGACGACTCCGGCGATGGAGTCATCGGACGCGGCTAAGTCGAGCAGAAAGTCCGTTTCCGCGACCGTTTGCGCGGCCTGCACCAGAATCGTTTGCTGGATGCCGTGTTCGATGAGTAATGGACGCAGGTCAGCCGGGAGATAGTCGCGGCAAAGGACCGGGGCCTGTGGAGTCATCCAGTGGTAGTCTCCGCGAGCGACCTTCCAGTAATGCTGATGACTATCGATCCGCATCGTCCACCTTGAACTCACGCAGTTTCTCCCAGTCGAACGGTATGCCCAGGCCGGGCTCTTCGCTCGGCACAAAACAGCCATCGATTAATTCGAGCGGCCTGGTCAGCACTCGGTCAAGTGATGGGATGTATTCGACAAAGAGGCTATTCGGAATCGCAGCGACGAGGGGCAGGTGCAACTCCATAACGAAGTGTGGACTGACTTGCATATTGTGGCAATCTGCCATGTGCGCAATCTTAAGCCATTCGGTGATGCCACCGCACCGGCAGGCATCGGGCTGTAGGATGGAAACGCCGCCGGCTGCGATGTAGTCCCTGAACTGGAAACGGGTGAAGAGCGACTCCCCTATAGCGATCGGGATCGAGGTATGTGCTCTGAGGCTTCCATGACCGAGTATGTCCTCGGCCGGCAGCGGTTCCTCGAACCAGAACAGATTGTAGGGTTCCCACATCCGCGCGCGCTTGATGGCTTCGGCGCTGGTGAATCGTTCGTTGGCGTCTACCATGAGGGTGCGATGGGGCCCAAGCACCTCGCGTACGGCGGCAATGCGCTCGGCATCTTCTGCGGGATCGTCCTTACCAACCTTGATCTTCGTTCCGCGAAAGCCGGCAGCGACAATTCGCTTTGTTTCTTCGGCCAACTGGTCGATGGTGTGGTTCAGCCAACCGCCGTCGGTGTTGTAGACGGGAACACGTTCGCGAGCGCCGCCGAGGAAGCGGTGCATAGGCATGTTCGCTAACTTTGCTTTGAGGTCCCAAATTGCGATGTCGACCGCGGCAATCGCCAGGACCGCAATTCCGCCTCGACCGACCCAGTCAACTTTGCGCCACATCTGCGACCAGACCCGCTCATGGTCGCGCGGGTCCATGTTGTGAATGAGCGGATAGAGACTCTGGTTCACGAACGAGCAAATCTCGCGGGCACCATGCGGAATAATGTTGTAGGTGAAGCCCAGGCCGACTACGCCTTCGTCCGTTTCAAGATGGACGAAGATGATGTCCATCTTGCTGAAGTGACGGATGGCGTCGTGCATTTCTCTGTGGACGGGAACACGATAAAGCTCAGCCCAAACTTTTTCTATACGCATTTTCCCTCTTCAAGTACCGAACACAATCAATGAAGTAAGCTGCCGAAACCCAATGTCACCATTGCGGCAGTGATGAATACGACGGCCAGTCGCATGCGCGACCGCGCGCGAGGAGGCGCAACGCGCCACTCGCCCGCAAATACGCCCAGCGCGCTCGACCAGAGTAAGAGGACCGCCATGCAGGCGGCGAAGCCGATGGAGTTGCCATAGGTGCCCATGACGCTCGCGCCCATTCCGTATCCCAGCATTCCGAAAAGCCAAAGGACTGCCGCAGCGAATGCCAGGAGTGACTCTCGGGGAAAGTCTTTTCGGAAAGCCCCCGCAGTGTGATTCTTCCGGAGAAGATAGACCGTGTAGAAGAGGTTGGGAAGGTATCCCGCAGCCAGCACGACTGCCCAAACGCAGAGTGTAGCTCGCTGCGCGGAAACACCGCGAAGCATAGCCCGGTCCGCGATCTTTCCGCCGAATACGAAACCCATGTTGATCATCGATCCGAAACATCCGGTGAAGATGCAAAGCGCAAGGCCCTTCAGGAAGGCTCGACTCGAGGGCCCGGCAGCGTTGGCATTCATGTCCCGCTCACCGCCGGCGCGGGCATAGAGAACTAACCCCCAGATCAGCAGCGCTGCGCTTACGAGCAGGACCTGACCGGGGCGACCAAACAACGCTTCCGGATGGAAAACCGCCAGCGGAACGACGCTGCCGAGGAGGGAACTGAGACCAATGACGATGGCGAACGCCATGGCCATGCCGACTCGCGCGATCGAAAGGCCGAAGGTTACCTGAGCAATCCCCCAGCCGAAACCAAACAGAAGAGGAGGCAACAGGATTGCTGGAGGGATGGAAGCATAGAACGAGAGTAGGTTCGGTACGGCCCCGGTGGCTAGACATATGGGCATCACTACAAGAGCCAGCGTCGCATAAACGAGCCAGGTGTTCTCCCAGCGCCACGCTCGCGAGAATTTCATCGGCAGCGGGAAACTGGCTGTAAGGGTTCCGCTCAACATGACGACGGCCAGGCCCCATTCCGGATGGGATAGGGTGGTCACGACTGCACCCTGACGGCCGCCTGATTGTGGAGGATTGCGCTCTCGTGGAAATTCGTACTCATCGTGTCCTCAAACTTCATGGGTGAATAGGAGAACGCGACGGGCGCCGATAGTTGATCGCGGCGAAGCTTCAAGTGATCCAATCCCTATGTTGATAACCGGTTGCCACTACTTTCCAGCAAATAAGGAGCTAATCGGCGATTTTCTGCAATTCAAGGATCCATCCTTAGGTGCTGCCCTGAAGTATTACGTAGATGCATTGACATATGCAACAATGATTTTAAAACATCACGAAAGTATTGATCTTATGTTACATTTGTCAACACTATGTTTGCTGACAAAAACGACAAGAGCAATGAACTGTCGGAGCAGGCGTATCGCGCCATCCGCGAACGGATTTTGAAGGGCGAATATGTGTTCGGTACGGTGATCTCCCGTCGCGATCTCGCCGCAGAGTTCGGTATGAGCCTAGTTCCGATCAATGAGGCGATTAGCCGCCTGGAGGGCGAGTATCTGATTGAAAATACTCCCCGGGTCGGGACAAAGGTGCGGACGCCGACCCCCCAGGACATTCGTGGTTTCTGGGCAGTGAGGGAAGGGCTGGAGACACAAGCGGCGCGACTTTACGCGCGCACGGCGACCTCAAAGGAGCGCGATGAACTGGTCGATAGCGCGAAGGAACTTGACCTGATGCACGAAACCACGACCAGCTCCGATGAACCGGATCCAAAGGTGCTCTATGAGTGGCGCTGTGCGCATATGCGCTTTCACACGCGCATTGCCGAGTGTACGAACCTGCCATTCCTGGCCCAGCAGATTGAAAAGAACCAGTTGCTGGTTTTCAACTGGTTTTATGACCACCAGCTTTATGGTGGCCGCAAGCTGCCGGGCCATTGGCATGAGCATCTGGCACGCGCGCTGGCGGAGGGTTCGGAAGAGATTGCGGATGCGGCAATGCGCAAGCATCTGCACAACAAGCTGGAAGAGCTCATGCTGAGTTTGGAACGCTTTCTGCTCATGGACGAGTCGCACTTGCTCCGTTGGAGCAAAGCCTTGTCGCAAGCGGCCGCAGAGGATCAGCTTGCGGTCGGCAAAATAGGATAAATAGGTGGGGGAGACAACGCATCTTGTTCAGGTGCGCGACCGTACGCGTCGCGCGGTGGCGATTGTCGAGGGGGCGAGTCTTCGCCTGCTGGCGTCGCATAGTTCGGTCTATGAGCTTGCTTTGAAAGCGATCCGCGATGGGGGAAGGCCGTTGACGGAAGTGGCGCAGGAAGATGCGTCCAGCGAGCGGCTCGACTATGACGCTGTGTATCAGGGCACGTCGGAGTGGCGTCTGCTGCCGGCCTTCGACCATCCCGATGATCCTGCTCGAGTGATGGTGAGCGGGACGGGTCTGACTCACAAAGCCAGTGCGGAGAATCGAGCCGCTATGCACCAGCAGGTGAGCGTCGGCATTACCGATAGCATGCGTATGTATCAATTGGGAAAGGACGGAGGCAGTCCAGTAGCGGGCGAAATTGGAGTGCAGCCGGAGTGGTTCTACAAAGGCAACGGCCGCATCTTGAGAGCCCATGGGGAGACCCTGGCGGTGCCTTCGTACGCGGATGATGGCGGAGAAGAGCCGGAGATCGCCGGAGCCTATGTGATTGGCGATGATGGACAGCCTTACCGCGTGGGCTTCATGGCAGGTAATGAGTTTTCAGACCATGTGATGGAGAGACAGAACTATCTCTATCTGGCGCCTTCCAAACTGCGCACATGTGCGGTGGGTCCGGAGCTCGTGGTTGCGGACTCGGAGTGTTTCAGCGATCTTTCTGGCACTGTTGCCATTGAACGCCAGGGCGGGACGGTATGGAAGGCCAACATCTTCAGCGGTGAGGTGAATATGTGCCACTCGCTCGCCAATCTTGAACACCATCACTTCAAGTACGAGATGCATCGTGGACCGCGCGACCTGCACATCCATTTCTTCGGCGCCGATGCCTTCAGCTTTGGAGACAATGTGCGGTTGGAAGACGGGGACATCATGGATGTCAGTTTTCCCGCATTTGGACGGCCTTTGCGGAATCCTCTCACGATCGAGCGAAGCGAAGAATCTCTGATCCAGGTTCGAGCGCTGGTGTAGGTACCGCCATTGCGATGCGATGCAATGGCGGTACAAAGATCATTGCTCGATGATGACAGCGGCGCAACGTGCCGGGATCTGTAGCGCACCTGTGGTGGATTCTCCGTCTGGGTTCTCCGGCGTGGCCGCGATCAGTTTTCCAGCGTTCGGCAGGTCCACTTTGACGGTGATTGCTTTGTCTTGCCCTGGATTGACGACCACTACCGCCCGTTTCCCGTTCGCTGAGACGAAGACCGAGTAGCGATGTGGTCCGTTGCCGGTCACATTGGCGCCGAGCGTTTCTCGATACTCACCGTCCCAAAGGTAGGCTTTGAATTTGCGTCGCAGGGCGTCGATTTTCTTTCCGTAAGCCAGGGTGAGCGGAAAATCCCTCAGGTGCCCTTTGTACAGAAAAGGCTCGTACTGAATGACGTATCGATACAGAAGAATCTCGTTAAGTTTCTCCCGATCGTCGAAGCCACTGACGCCCGCCAACAACAGACAATTGGAATCGACATACTGACAGATCGGAGTCGCGCTCACGCCGGTCTCGGCAACAGGAAAGTATTGCATCAGCCAGTCCTGTTGGCCCTCACCGGAGAAGACGAAATCGGGATTGACCCGATCGGCATCGGCGCGGAGTTGCGCGGAGAGAGGAAGATCGCCTGCAAAAATATAGCCGGGCGCGACGTAGCCGTGGCCTGAAGCGAAGTTGTATAAGACGGGACCGTGGTGGCACACTTCGTCCCAGAGCCAGCCTGCGGCGCCAAGCGCCAGAACCTTGTGAAACTCTTTGGCCGCAATGTTGCGATAGGCGGGGTCGAGAAAATCCATTACAGCGCGCCTGCGATTATTGATCCCAGCCAATTGTGTGGGAGTTACATAGCTGTAACCGGCAGTCTGATAGTAGAGGCCATAAGGATCCTCCGCCTGGTATTTGTATAGCTCTTTCTTGTACCACTCCGAGGTGAGATCGGCCCAGTTCAATTTGCCGAATAAGATAACTTTCACGCCCAGCGCCTGCACTTTGGCAATGGCGTCGTGGAACTCCTGCCATGTTCCCAAATGTGGGTCAACATCCTGCGAAGGATCGTTGCGGTCCTGCCCGCCGGTGTTCCATCCGACCAGTTGGACCGCTCGCACACCGTTGCTGGCATACTCTTGGCCGTAATCCACGAACTTGCTGTAGGGAATGGAATAGTCGTCTTCCGGCGTGTTCATACGCAGCATCGTCCAGGAGTGGACGTCCTTCGCCCAATCGGGAAGATGCGGCGGCTTGAACCAAGTGGCGCGCCACTGCTTATAGATGTCGATGCCCGCATGCCAGTCACCCTGATAACCACGCATGACGACGGGAGCAAGCTTGGTTACTGAGTTGGGATGAGCAAAGACAAAATGGCATGCCCGAAACTGCAAATGAACCGGGAAACCGGAGATTTCATCGGTTGCCGGCACGAGGCTGCCGTGAAGCACGCCGGGATGTTGCTCAAAGGTGTACTCCATGTAGTAGGGCAGTGCCGGATCGGACATTTCGACATACAGGCCCTCGGCGGGCGCCTGGATGAGGCAGAAAAGACAGCGTTGCGTGCCAAAGGTCTTGGTCGGAACGTCGACGCCCCAATAGCCTTTCTCGCTGCCGAAGTTCGGATGGATTTCGTCGGCGCCGAGGTTGCCATACCACATGGTCCGGACCGACATCGATGCGTTCCGAGCGGGCGGATTCAAGTCTCCGAAGTAAGGGTAGTCGATCGTTTCCACGGTCAGTTGCGAGTGGTTTTCTACGGTTGCGTCAAAGGCCAGCCTGCCGTCCATTAAGCTCACCACCGCCGTCACGGTGATGGGCAGTGTGCCGCCGTGCTCGCTGATCAGATTCTCCCATCGCAGTTCAACCTGGTGGTCTGAAGTTTTTCTGACCTCGACAGCCTTCTGCTTTTCGCCTAGAACAAAGTTGTCGCGGCGTCCCGGTAACGGTGCAAGCAGCCGGAAGGAAGCTCCAAGTGCGGGCCTCCGCTCAATGGTCCATTGGCTAGGTTTGTACTCCATCCGGGTCAGAGCGCCGGAAGTGCGGTCGAAGGCTACCAGGATGTCGCTGTCCTCGAGGACAATCTCTCCAGCGATCGCGGCGGCTTGCTGTGCGTTGAGTTCCAGATCCGCCGTCAAAGCACCCATCGTTGCGAGGCCGGCTAGCTTATTGAATGTGCGTCTGTTCATTTCTGTCCTCAGGATGATCCATCAGGTCTTAGAGCAAGCGGGTGTAGCACGACCTGCACGAGTGCACACAGTGCGAATAAATCGGCATGACAATGTAACATTTCACAAATCACGTCAAATATATCATAACTCGCTACAGATGTGGGATGTGGACTATAGCAGGCCTTTTCTGAGCGGAATCTGAAAGACTGTATGCTAACTGCCGGGAAGCCACTGAATCGCGTGCACTACTTCACCCATTGAGGAACGAATGTGCTTTCCTTCGCGCTGGCTTCGATCATGTTGCGTGCCCCGATGACGTGGTTGCGAGCCTGAAATTCTGCGTCGTCGGCGAAGTCGCATTCGATGGCCTTCACGATTTGCAGGTGCTCCTCCCGAATCTCGTCGGGCCCTCGAAATGCGCGGACTGTCATCCCAAGCGTTCTGTAGGTTTCCGAGAGTCTGATCAGGGTGTTGTTCCGTGACAGCTCGGTGATTCGAAGATGAAACTTCCGGTTAATGAAGGCAGCTTCCGCGGCATCGCTTTGGGCAAGCTGATGAATCCGGTCCGCCATGTCCCTGAGCTCGATGATGTCTGCCGGTCCACCCGTGCGACAGGCAAGTCGCGTCGCCAATCCTTCCAGCATCCCGCGCACCAGATAGCTTCGGAAATTCTGGCGACGTCAAGCTTGTCGACGAACATGCCCAACCCATCAATCGATTCAACTAGTCCGAGCCATTGGAGTTCAAAAAGCGATTCACGGATCATTCCTTGCCCAACACTCAATTCCCGGGCCAGGCCTTGTTGCGTGAGTCGCTCTCCCGGCTTTGACTCGCCGGAGATATCAGACTAGGCCGCCAACTCCGTCACGTGAATCGCAAGACACCGCCACCCTGGATCACGCTATGCGCCAGTGTGGCGGTGTCGAGAGGTTTTCCGCTGAGGGAACACGAATTATTGCTCGTATCCGTGGTCGCATTCTCCACTACAAGCGTCTTGCCATTTTGCAGGCGGAGTGTGACTCGAGGAAAGAAAGAGCAACCCAGGGTGTACTCCGGTTTTCCGGGGCAGACAGGGTAGAAGCCAAGACTCCCGAAGATGAACCATGCGGCCATGGAGCCGGTGTCTTCGTCTCCCGGAAAGACCAAAGGGGTGTAAAGCTCCCGCATGACTTTCTGGACCCAGTAACGCGTACGATCGGTGCGGCCTGCCAGTGCGAAGAGATAAAGCACATGATGAACAGGCTGGTTGCTTTGCGCATACTGGCCGAAACGAACCGCAGCCATTTCCGACATCTCGTGGATCTCTTGCCCATACGCTCCGACGTTGAAGTCAGGAGGCATAGTCAACATTTGTTCCAGGACCGTGACAGTTTTCTTCTCGCCGCCCAGGCTTTCCATCACGGCAGCAAAGTTGTGCGGCACATCCCAGCGATGTTGCCAGGCGGAACCCTCGACATATGGGTCACCCCATGTGATCGGGTCGAAAGGCTCCAGCCACTTTCCATCAGCCTTCTTTCCACGCAGAAAGCCGGTGTGTGAGTCGAACAGATGACGCCAGTTTTCCGAACGCTGCATAAACATCTCGTAGTCAGCTTCGTGGCCCAGGGCCTTTGCGACTTGAGCGATGCAGAAATCACCGTAGGCTGCATCCACTGTCTCCGCCACCGATTGCTTGACGCGGTCCGCGGGGCAGTAATGGTATTGCAGATAATCCTCGATGCCGCGGCGGCCATAACCGGCATCAGGATTTCCCGGCTCCGTGGCGTGTTTGCGGAGTCCTTCGTAGGCAGTCGCAAGATCGAAGCCGCGGATTCCCTTCGCCGCGGCATCGCCGAACACTGAATCGATGAGACTGCCGGTCATGCAGGCGCGATAGCCTGGGCAGGGAAACTGAGGAAGCCACCCGCCTTCTTTGTAGGCGTTGACCCACGCTTGCAGAATCTCTGCTAGACGCTCTGGGAAGAGGAGGCTCATCAGCGGATACCATGCACGGTAAACGTCCCAGTATCCATGATCGGCGTACATGACGCCGCTAGTGACTTTGCCGGTGTAAGGACTGCGGTGATGCATCGCCGCGCTGGCGTCTGGTTCGTGAAAAATGCGAGGGAAGAGCAGCACTCGATAGAGACAGGAGTAAAAAGTCTTCTGTTGCTCGAAAGTGCCACCCTCGATCTCGATGGAGCGGAGATACCTGTTCCAGGTATCACTGCCATGTTGACGCAGAAGCTCGGCGGAAGAGTCGCTCATCTCGTTCTCGAGATTGCGTTGCGCTTGCTCAAACGAGATAAAGGAGGTCGCGATCCGGGCAATCAAGGACTGTGTGCCGGCGGGGAAATGCACCAGCCCTATGCTGTGATTGTTCAACTCCTTCATTTCGCATGCTATCCATGGCTTCTCGAACTGCACCATGTAGTAAGTGGCGAAACCATCGGGGACACCTCCGGAATTGGCGGTGGACGTGAAGAAAATCGCGCGTCGGGCAGCGTCCTGATGCACCTCCGGAGAGTGTGTCTTCGGGATGTCGAAGAGGAAGCCTGGAGCGTCGGGCTTGGAAAAGGATGCTTGAATGAGCGCGCATCGTTCGGTCGGTATCAATTCTGCGTCGATGCCATAACGCGCCAGGTGCAATCGGAGGCTGTGTGGTGCGAGCGCGGCATCTTGCTGGCTGTAGGAGCTCGAGCGTTCCGATGGAGCTGGATTGATTGCACCGCAGAAGGGGAGGAAGGTCGCATGGCCGTAGTCGTTCAACCAGGGACTGAGTTGGTGAGTGCAGCGGAACCCCTGGATGCGCTGGTCGGCGGGATGAAACATCCACGCAGTATCGTCGATGGACTGGATGGTCCAATGAGCCATGCCGAATGGATACGCAGCAATGGGAAGCGTATTGCCGCGCGAAAAGCTCCGGGTGGAATCTGTGCCCTGGAGGAGACTTACCAGATTCACGGGATCTTGGGCCCGGTCCGCTGACGCCGCCGAATCGGCCTCGCCATTGCCGGGAGGGGCCGGATCAGAAGTGGCCTTCGCCGTACCGGAGATGGTGGCCGCCAGGGCCAAACCGGAAGACTTCAAGAATGTACGTCTGCTCGGCGGGTTTCCGGATTTTTTCATAGCACAGTCTATTCCTATCGCATCTGTCGGGTTTCGCCTGGCAGTGTTCTCACCTAGCCGCCTCAAAGTGAGCGAAACCTGGGGAACCGGTCTCTCATATAGGCAATCAGACGGTATCGTCAAAGGGGGAGGCATGTCAATTCAGAGCTGGGACGATGATCGCCGGAGGAAAGGCAAACCCAAGCCTTCGCCAGTCCATGAAATCGAGGGCCCAGCATCTAAAGGAATGCCAATGAAAGCGTGCTCGCGTGTGTGGCAACTGCACAAGCCTCAGCCTTTGTATGGCAGCGAGAGAAATCCATGGTGAAGTTTGAGAGACCGATCCCTTGACAGTCGTCTGAGTCCTACCTATAGTTCACCTCTGAAGTTCAGTTGCCAGGGACTTGCCGGACGAGAAGCAAAAGTGGGGCGAGAAGGCATGAGCAGCTCTCTCACATTTTTTCATCGCGGACGATCAAAGCCAGTCGAACGCAAAAGTGGACTGAAGAACCTTCAACAAGCTGCCGGGCACTTTAGCGTAAGCGCAGTCTCGCAACTATGACCAAGACGGGAGATAGAGGATGGACCGGAGAAGCTTCAACAAATTGGCCAGTCTTGCTACGTTCGGCGCCTTAACAGAAAACATCCAATTGGGCGCAGCACAGGCAGCGGCCTTATCCGGCGAAGTGGTCTTGCAGGATAGTGCAATCGTGGTGGCCTTTGACCCCGTATCCGGCGCGTTGACGCGGATGGAGCGGAAATCGACGCGATGGACGATCGAGCGCCGTCCAGCCCTGGGTGTCTCGTTCCGTCTGCACGCTCCTCTTCCTCAACAGCGCGCGAACTTCGTTCTTGGCGCCAAACAGCGTGCGGCCAGCGTGGAAAAGATATCCGAAAATCAGGTGCGCTTGCAGTGGAAGAACATGGTGAGCGAACATGGTGGCGTACTGCCCATCACCTTCACCGCAACGGTAACGTTGAAAAATGGCGCTCTCACGTTTAACGGGGTTTTGGAAAATGACTCCGACCTGCCGGTTGAGACCATCGATTACCCATACTTCGGCGATCTGAACCCTCCCACGCCTGAAACACAGATGCAGGTCGAACAACTTTGGGTGGGCGCTCTTTCAGGTGATGAGATTTACCCTCGATTTGGTAACGCGCTTGGTTATTGGGGCGTAAGGTATCCGACCAAGACGATCAACAGCAATCGCAGCCAGTTCTGCCTCATTCAAACTCCGGAGCAGGGCATTTACGTGGCGATGCAGGATCCGGCGATACGGTACATGCTTCAATTCACCTTTGAACTTCGACCGGGAAACGTTCAGAACGATCTCGTGCCGCGGGAAGATGAAATCTCCGGGATTCCGGTGCATACGGAGTTCCGCACCTGTCACTTTGTTTTTGCTCATCCACACTCCCGCTTCGAACTCGCTCCGGTTGTGATGAGTACTTATACCGGCGACTGGCATGCGGGCCTCGATGTGTATCGGCAATGGCGGTCGACATGGTTTTCTAAGCCGCATATCGCCGCCTGGGCCGCGGACGTACACTCCTGGCAGCAAATACGAGCTGATGGAGCGGAGCAGGATTTCAATGTTCCATATCGTGTGCTTCCCAAATACATCGATGAATGCGCGGACAATGGTGTCAAGGCCATTCAATTGGTCGGGTGGAATCATGGCGGCCAGGATGGAGGGGATCCGTCCATGGATACGGATCCCGGAATGGGAACCTGGGAGGAATTGCATCAGGCGATCCTCCACGCCCGCAGTCGAGACGTGAAGATCATCCTGTTCGGCAAGCCCATCTTCGCCGACATGTCCACAGAATGGTACAAGAAGGAGCTTTACAAGTACGAAGCCATTGATCCCTTTGGCAACAAGTACGAGTCAGGCGGCTACAGCTACACGACACCGACGCAGTTGGCCGGCATCAATAACCGGCGCCGTGCGATCATGGATGTGTGCAGCAAGGCCTATCGCGATATTGCCACGCACGAGTTCGAAAAGACGCTGGCACTCGGGGCGGCAGGGTGGCTTTTTGACGAAGTGATGCAGCACAACGGAGTGGTCTATTCGTTTAGCTCAGGCCGCGGCTATAACTCGCCGGGATACCTCTTCAACGCAGACATTCCGCTGGTCAAGCAGTTTCGCGCTGCCGCGGACAAAGTGGACCCAGACTTTCTGTTTTCGGGGGAGGGACCTGGCGATTGGCTGATGCCCTACTATGTACTCGGCTATTACCGCATCGGTGCAGGTACGAGGCATGCCCTCCGCTACCTCGATCCCCAGGCTCCGCTGATGGCGGCGGTCACTGGTTTTGACGATCGCGAAAAACTTAACCTGATTCTTGCGTATCGCTACATCATCAGTTACGAGCCTTACAACTTCAAAGGCCACGTAACCGACTTCCCGCTTACCCTCGCCTACGGCAAGAAGATCGACGATCTGCGGAGAAAGTACAAGGCATGGATTTGGGACGCGGAATTCCGGGATACGCTCGGTGCAAGTGTTAGTGCGGATGGCAGTCATCGGTACACCGTTTTTGTTGGAGCGAACGGCAAGCGGGCCGTGGTGGTTGTGAACCTGGAGACAACCAAGGCGATTAAGGTCCAAGTGGAAGTGCCGAATTCCGGCCAGCTTTCAGTGGCTACGCCGGAGCAGCCGGCAGCCTCACCGACATCGGGAACGTTGCAGATATCCGCACGCTCCGCGGCAGTATTGATGGAGATGTAAGCAGCGAAGGGAAGGTCCTTGTCCATGTAGGCGAGAGTCCGGCCACTTTGCTGAGGTAATTGAACCGCTCGTTGATCGGAGTACGCAGATATCTTTGTGAATTCCCGATGCCGGTGACTACAGGATTTCAAGGTCAACCGTCTGCGCGTTTTGCGGTTGCCAGGCCCGGCAAGAACGTACGGACACTATCAGGAGTGCAATTATGAGAAGCAATCAACTCAGATGTTCCGCCATCGCAGGTTTCGCTGCTTATCTTCTGATCGGCGTTCCCGCTCTGTCTGCCACGAACGGCCTGCCTCAGCTGTGGCCTACAGTTTCTGAACTTACTACACTCGTCAACGTTGAGCTCTCCGGTAACGCGATCAGCCCGGCGCGAGCGGCAGCTATGCTGAATACGTGGACGATATATCCCTGACTCACTAGCACTCCTTCGCAGTCGGAGAAAGACAGAATTTGATGGTGAGAATCTTCCACGCGATACTGCGCTATGCGGCCATTGCCCTCGCATTTATCATGCTGGGTCAGGCAGGAGTGAGCCAATCAACTACTGGCTCCCTTGACGGAATCGTTAAAGACACGACTGGGGCGATCGTGCCCAATGCCTCTGTCACTGTTACCGATGAAGAAACGGGCGCGACGCGAAACGCTGTTACCAACGAAGGCGGAACGTATGTTTTGCTGGGCCTATCTGCTGGTAAATATCGAGCCGCGATTACGGCCAATGGTCTTGACACCTTGAATACAGAGAGGGTGGTGGCGGCCAATCAGACGAGCCATTGGAACGCCACCCTTCAGTTTGCAGGCACATATAACGCCACTGGCTACAGAGACCTCGCGTTCTGGCGTGAACCCGGGGTGCGAGTTGAGGTCAGCTCGTTTGAGTTTCGCAGCAAGAAGGCTGAAGAACAGAGACCCTGTCCCATCAATCGTGGCCTTTCCAGTGCATCCGCTGCCTGTGCCTGGAGCAGCAACGAGTTGCAGCATTTGCCTCAATGGGTATGGATACATTTCTCTGGACCGCGACGAATCGACAAAATTGTCCTGCATGCCGCAAGTTTCGCGTCCAGTCCTGTTGAGTTTTCCGGACAGTATTTAGCCTCCGACAGTTCCACGTTCCATACCTTCTTCCACGTCCAGCAGGCGGAGTTCGATCCACAGACACTTTCTTACACAGTGCGCTTTGCGTCAGTGGTAACCGACAATGTTCGATTGGTGATTGAGCGGACTGCTGCGCCCGCCACTCCTCAATCCTGGGTCGCTGAACTGAGGCAACTGGAGGTTTATGGCACTGACGCAGCTAGCGGCCTAGAAACATCGGACTCTAGTGCGTCTGCGAAAGGTGCCGGAGCAGTTAATTCCGAGCTTGCTCCCACTGGGTTTGTTCCTAACGTTAAGGATCTGGGCCAGAGTCTGGCGATTAGTACCCCTTGGTATCGGCTTGTACTGGATAAGTCTTATCCGCGAATTCTATTTCTTTCATGGGATTCTCTTGGCAAGGGCGAATTAGGTGTCAATTTTCTACAGGACAGCGGAGCTTTTCCAATATTGGATCCGGTTTTTCAGCCGCCAATGCCGCTCGGGGCCAGCAAGCTTACGCAGCACGGAAACCTGCTCCAGTATGCTCCAGTCGAGTTGGCGCCGGGTGCCAACGAGCAAGTATCGATCCGGGCAGACGCTCGTGGATTTGATTTAGGGCTGACGGCTGCGGCGAATCATACGGTGATGATGCGAGGTGGATTATTCCGGCTTAATTTCGCAGCGAATCAAACGCCAACAACGCTCGTCGGCCATCCCTCGGAGATCCTGAATTATGTAAGTATTCCTAGTTATCTTGCTGCGCCGGATTTCGGGACAGCATACGTCACTCGCACGGGCGACGAAGCCGCCTTCTATCGCACGCCATCGTCTCTTTTCCCTGCCACCACATATATGGTCGACGTCACTCCGCACCAGCCTGCGACCGAAGATGGGCTCAATGAAATTGGGACGAAGCCCTGGCACGTAACTCTGCACTTCGGGGTTGAACGCTTGGAGCCGCTGCCAGAGTTGGTTGACAGGGATCCGCGACTAGAGCGTCTTCCAAAATACTCATTGGATATAACGCAATGGCGGCCTGATACCGGCATCGTCAGCAATAGCGTGATGAGCCTAGACTGCGGTCTTGCGAACCTTTTCTATGCGGAGGAAGCAGTATTTGTTCCTCATCTCCAGGACGGAATTTCGCCGATGGCACTGGTGGGCGCCTCCGTGGACCGCTATTTCCAAGGTGCACGCGGCTATATGATGCCACACAAAAATGTGTTCGCCCCCGATTGGCAAGCGTCGCGTGAAACCGCTGCCTACCTTGTTATCTCTGCATGGTATGACGTCCGCACGATCGGTGGCATGGACCAGCTACATCGGTGGCTTAAACCACTGGAAGCTACAGCCGATCATATTGAATCCCAGTTCGGTAAGGACGGGCTGATCTACGATACGGGTCGTGGAATGTGGTTCGACACTTACAACATACAGGGTGCCGATGCGTACTCCAACGCGGCTGATTACCGGGCCTTTCGTTGTATGGTCGATTTAGAGACTCTGGCGGGCCGGCCAGCGATCGCCAAACGCTATGAAGATGACGCTGCCAAGATTAAGGCCGCGTACTTCAGTTCATTCTTCAATTCCGAGACCGGCGTTTTGGCAGGCTGGAAAACTCGTGATGGAAAACTGCATGATTACATGTTTCCGTGGGTTAACAGCTTCGCCATATACCAGGGCCTGGTGCCATCCGAACAGGCAAAACTCATTCTGCAAAGGCTGTTAGCCAAAATGCGGAGTATCGGCTTTAATTCATATCAATTAGGACTGCCGACGAATTTGATTCCCATGAGCCCGGCAGACTATGTGCCCCATACGAGCGGTGCACCCAGGCAGCCCAATGGAATGGACACATGGCAGATCTATATGAACGGCGGAGCCACGCCTGCGTTCGAATATTATTTTATTCAGGCGCTTTACCAGACCGGCCAATCTAAGGCTGCCGAACGTCTCCTGTGGCCGCTGATGAAGTCCTATGAAAAGGGAACATTTAATGCTGGTGTTGATCTGCCGGGGCAAAAGCAAAGAAATCCGATTGGCAGCGCGTTTTATTTGTGGGATGGATCGCGCGGAAGGGGTGAAGGTTATCTGCCGGAAGATTGGAATGGCATAGAGGCGGTTTTCACCGGCTACTATGGCATCGGCTTTGACAAGGACGGATATTTCCTTGAGCCCTGGTCTTCGCTGAGAGGACAACGTATCAAGCTGGGTCTGCCTTACATGGGGAAAATTGTCCCGTATGTCAGCCACTACCGCCGCGCGGTGGATTGATGAAATTGTGCGCTTTACGTAGACGCACTCCAAGCCTCTCTTGAAGAGAGGTAAAGTGTGGGTGTTACCTGCAGCAGCGTCTACCGGTTTCGGATTGAAAAGGATTAATCATGTTATTCAGGTGTTTATTGCACTCGTCACTACTTCCAGCCAGACAAGGATTTCGGGGTTTGCGGAGTAGGTTGTTGTGGTTCTTGCTTGCGGCGTGTTGCCAGGTTAGTGCCGTCGCTGCCCAGACAATGAAGGCGCCGGACATCACCCAAACACCAACACTGTATGTCGTTCCGTATGCGCATCTCGACACGCAGTGGCGTTGGAATTTCCCGCAGACCATCAGCGAATATCTGTTGAAGACCATGCGCGTGAACTTCGATTACATCGATAAATACCCGCACTATGTCTTCAACTGGACCGGCGCCAACCGCTATCGCCTGATGAAGGAATATTATCCAGACGACTACGCGCGCCTGAAGCAATATGCCGCCCAGGGCCGTTGGTTCCCGGCCGGCTCATCGATCGAAGAGGGCGATGTCAACCTGCCCAGCGCCGAAGGTCTGTTTCGTCAAGTCCTTTATGGCAACGAGTATTTCCGCAAGGAGTTTGGCAAAGCCAGCACCGAGTTCATGTTGCCAGACTGCTTCGGCTTTCCAGCCTCGTTGCCAACCATTCTCAATCACGCCGGTATCAAAGGATTCTCCACCCAGAAGCTCAACTCAGGCTGGCAGCCGGCACCGCTGGTCGGGGGACCCGATTCTCCGGAACAAACTCCGGTTGGAATCCCATTCAACGTAGGCCTCTGGATTGGTCCTGACGGAAAGAGCGTGATCGCCGCATTGAATCCCGGCGGATATACCGGCCGCGTCCACAGCGACCTCAGCCAACCGCCGCCGCAACTGACTCCGCAGCAGGAAGCGCAGATGACCCCGGAGCAGAGGACTGCGTTCCAGCGCTCGAGAGACACGAACTGGGTCGATCGAATCAATCTCGACGGCAAGGTTACCGGTGTCTTCGCGGACTATCACTACATCGGAACGGGTGACGTGGGAGGCGCCACAAACGAAGATACCGTCAGAATTCTTGAAGCCACTATCACAAAAAGTGAGACATCGCTGCCGTCCGTGCCCGGCCTGCCCGCGCCTGCGGCTGGAACAAAGCAGAGACTCGGCGAAGGTACTGTGCAGGTCATCGAGTCGGCCGCTGACCAGATGTTCAACGACATCAAGCCCGACATGATGGGCCGTTTGCCGATCTACAAAGGCGATCTCGAACTGATCAACCATTCCGCCGGCTCATTGACGTCGGAGGCTTATCACAAGCGCTGGGTCATCAAGAATGAATTGCTCGCCGACGCTGCCGAGAAATCCTCCTTAGCCGCCGAATGGCTCGGCGCCAGGCCCTATCCCCAGCAGCGGCTTAACGACGCCTGGATGCTTTCGCTCGCCGGACACTTCCACGATACGGCCGCGGGCACGGCAACGCCGCAGGCCTACCAATACGCCTGGAACGACGACCTGATTGCGGCCAATCAGTTCGCCGGTCTTTTGACCTCGGCAACCGAAGGCGTCGCTGCCGGACTCGACACACAAACCAGGGGCATGCCCATCGTGGTCTTCAACCCGCTCAACATCACGCGTGAGGATGTCGCGGAAGCGGCTATCGATTTCGTCGGCGGCAATCCCAAGGGTGTGCGTGTTTTCGGCGCGGACGGACACGAGGTCCAATCCCAGCTCGAAGGCGACAAGATCCTCTTCGTGGCGAAAGTTCCTTCTGTCGGCTATGCCGTCTTTGATGTCCGAACGGATCGTCCCAGCGAAATCATTCCAGCACAATCGCCGCTCAAAGTGACGGAATCGTCGCTCGAAAATCATCGCTATCGCGTTCAACTCGATGCAAACGGCGACGTTGCAAGCATCTTTGACAAGTCCCTCAACAAAGAGCTTCTCTCTGCCCCAATGCGGCTGGCGATCACCACCGATGTGCCCAGGATCTATCCTGCCTGGAATATGGAGTACGAGCAGGTCGAGGCCCCGCCGCGTGCATACGTCGGCGGCCCCGTCAAGGTTCGCATTGCGGAGAATGGTCCGGTGCGGGTCTCGCTCGAAGTCACGCGCGAGACTGAAGGCTCCAGATTCACGCAGACGGTGAGCCTGTCCGCGGACGATGCCGGCAATCGCGTCGAGTTTGGCAACGCGATAGATTGGAGAGGCCTTACCTCGAATCTCAAAGAGTCGATCCCACTCGCAGCATCGAACCAGAACGCAACATACAACTGGGAGGTGGGCACCATTCAGCGACCCAACGCGGCTACGAGACAGTTTGAAGTAGCGTCGCATCGATGGATCGATCTGACCGACAAGAGCGGTAGCTTCGGCACGACCATCCTCACCGACTGCAAGAATGGCTCGGACAAGCCAAACGACAACACGCTCCGTCTTACACTGATGCGCTCGCCCGGCATGCAGCCTGCAACTAACGGCCATCCGCCTAGTTTCAGCGATCAGTCCAATCAGGATTGGGGCCATCACGAGTTCCTTTTCGGACTTACCGGACACCAAGGCGATTGGCGTACCGCCGAGACAGATTGGCAAGCCTACAGACTCAACGATCCGTTGATAGCTTTTTCGACGCAGAGGCACCCGGGCGCGCTCGGCAAGAGTTTCTCGCTCGTGCATCTCAATAACTCACGCGTCCGTGTCCTCGCTCTCAAGAAAGCTGAGGGCAGCGACGAGATCATTGTCCGCATGGTCGAACTCGATGGCAAAGCGCAGCCGGACGTTCGCGTCTCTTTCGCCGCGCCGGTCACGGCGGCCCGCGAAGTCAATGGACAGGAACAGCCCATTGGGGCAGCCAGCGTCCGCGACGGCTCGCTTGCAACATCCTTCGCGCCGTACCAGCCGCGCACATTCGCACTACGCCTCGCACCATCCCCAACCAAGGTTGCCGGCGTCGAATCTCAACCGGTAACGTTGCAGTACGATCTCGCTGTCGCCAGCAACGATGACACCAAAACAGCAGGCGGCGGTTTCGACGGTCACGGCAATGCCATGTCCGCTGAGATGCTGCCCGACCATATTAACTACCACGGCATCCAATTCAACTTGGCGCCCGCAAAGACAAACTCCCCGAACGCGGTAGTCGCCAAAGGCCAGACCATCCACCTGCCCGCGGGCCAATTCAATCGCATCTATATACTCGCGGCTTCCGCGGATGGAGACCGGGTCGCTTCGTTCCACATCGGCGAGCGAGCGGCAACTCTCAACATTCAGTACTGGGGCGGATTCATCGGCCAGTGGGATACGCGCGTCTGGAAAGATCTACCACACACTGACTGGGCAATCTCAGCCAATCACGCCATCTGGCCTCCGTCGGACATGGAGCAACGCGAGAAGCCCGACCCGACTCCCTCTTACCCGCAGGACTATCTCGGCCTCAAAGCCGGCTTCGTCAAACCTGCTGGCGTGGCCTGGTACGCCTCGCATCATCACACGGCTGATGGGCTCAACCAGCCCTATCAATATTCCTATCTCTTTGCTTACAGCATTGATGTCAACCCAAACGAAAGAACGCTTGTGCTGCCGGATGACAACAAGATCCGCATCCTCGCAATATCGGTTGCCCGCGAGAATCCGGAATTAAAGCCCGCGCAGCCCCTATTCGACACACTCAATCAAACCAAGCCTCTGCAAACGATGGAAAAGGCCCTTCCATAAATAGTTCACCTTGAATCATGCGCAGCTAGGCAATCCAGGTGAGCTGAATGACACCAATCCCAAGCGGGAGTCCGCTATTTTTCCGGTACGGCAATCTACACGACAACCTTTGATTCGCCAAAGACGAGTTCAGACGGCAAAATGTTTCTTGACTTGGGCAAGGTCGAAGTGATTGCCGAAGTATGGCTCAACGGCAAGGTCCTGGGAACATTCTGGAAGCCGCCATTCCTATGTGACATTACAGGAATGCTTCGCACTGAGGCCAACGAACTGGAAGTGCGAGTCACAAATCTATGGCCCAATCGACTGATAGGTGACGAGCAATTTCCGGATGACTGCAGCAGGAATGGTGAGTGGAAGAGCGGCGTAATTCCAGCAATGCCTGAATGGCTCAAGAAGGGTACTCCACGTCCGGAATCGAGGCGGCTTACCTTCT
The DNA here is from genome assembly GCA_963729675.1 of uncultured Acidobacteriaceae bacterium. Lineage (GTDB taxonomy): Bacteria > Acidobacteriota > Terriglobia > Terriglobales > Acidobacteriaceae > Granulicella. The sequence goes on along the minus strand of CAVSOV010000002.1, from coordinate 275,571 downwards.
GCACCTGGAAACATTGGCACAAGGATGGTGCATTATTGCCATCGGGTCTACTGGGGGCTGTTACGTTGAGACAAGCTCGCATCGCTACAGTAATCGCCTCGTGAAGAAGTTGAGTGAACTAACCTCCAGTCATTCCTATAGAAAGCGTGTCACGAATGAAAATTGAGTTGAGAGAAGCGAAACCTTCACGCGTTGCCGGTATATTCATCAGTTTGTTGGCCCTGTCTATCGGGACGGTCCCTCTCTGCGCAGAAGTAAAGGTACTGGGCGTGGACCCACACCAGACGGATCCGGCCATCACGATGGTTCAAGGTCCACATGTCGCTGTCTACGATCCGCTGGCGACTCCCCGCCACCGGCTTGTCCTGTTTCTTGTTGGCACACGAAGCAAGCCGGCTGGCAGCCTGGCGATCGACAAGAGCTTCGCGGAGCTTGGTTTTCACGCTATCAGCTTGGACTACGATAACAATCTGATGGCTGCCTCGTACGCACATGATCGGGACCCTTCAGCCTTTGGCCGCTATCGCCAGGCGATCGTGACCGGAGCCACCGTCACTCCAGACGTTCAAATCAATCCCGCCAACTCCATCCTCAACAGGTTTCAGGCGGTGTTGGCCTACCTCGTGAAGAACGATCCGAATGGAGGATGGGACGAATTTCTGAATCACGATCAACCCGTCTGGAGCCACATCATCGTCGCGGGACACTCCCAGGGCGCCGGACATGCCGCTTACATCGGCCAGATGTTCAGAGTAGACAAAGTGCTGATGTTTTCCGGTCCGCAGGATTATATGGACGATCTCCACCAACCGGCACCGTGGCAGGGCCGTAAGAGCGCAACGCCACCTGCTCGATTCTTTGCATTTCTCAACTTGAAGGATCCCTTCAACGAGCAACATCAGGTTGCGAACTGCATGGTCTTGATGGATATGTCGAAGCCGGACACACTCATGGTCAAGCCAGGCGATGAGATCCAAGGCGAACACCACATCCTCGTGAACGACTTCCCTACAGAGCAGCACCATGGTTCCACGCTCTTCCCGCAGTTCGAAAACGTGTGGAAGTATTTGGTGACTCTTAACGAAGAGTGACCGTCCACTATGGCAACGGATGTCAGTGTCAGCAAACGAACTAACGGCATGTACCATCTATCGGTAAAGCGAAAGGAAAATCCATCTCAACTTCGCCTTGCAAAGAAAGTCAAACTACTGCCTGCGGTCAGTCGCAAATCGAAAAATATGAGCCACACGCATCGCAGTCGAGCACGAACGCTGCACCATCGGGATACTTCGATGTTCCTTCTATGAAGAGCCAGATCGGCATTTTTATAGGGTGCTTCGCACTGTCCGAAGACGCTTGAGAACGTGCGAAAAAGTACACGACCAAATCGGTATACGAATCCTAATTTCGCGAGTGGGGAACGGTGTGGGACAGCTGTGGAAAACATGCGTATCCCCTTTATTGTCATCGTCTGTGAATCCCTGGGGGCAACCAATTCAGAACTTCCGCGAACTTCCTAGAACTTCTTAGAACGAGGTCGTGAAGCTCGCGTATTCCGGCCCCGGATACAGTGAGCGGACGGACGGGAAGCCTTCCTTCAGCGACATGGTGGGCACCAGTACGGGTAGCATGGTCGGCCTGATTGCTCGATTCCGGAATGAAGCGATGTTCGGTGAAGATGTCGCGGCTGAGCGAGCCGATTTCGCCGGCTTTGAGCCCGAGTTGGCCGAGGGGCACCTGCGTGGAGGATTGGGGAGCTAGCACAACATCTTGACTTGTTGTCGAAACTGAGCCGTCGACATCGGTCTCGTGAAAGGCGATCTTGACGTGACTTTCGGCAGCGCTGAAATTCGCCAATGCAACGGCGGTGGAATAGGGGTAGGCGCTGGGGGTGAGCGATATCCGGCGCTGATGCCTGTAAATACTAGCGCGGACCTACGCTCTCAGAACCTGAGGACCCCATGGGACATCCAAGCCTAGCTAATAGCCATGGACCCCGAATTCGGCGATCACGCTTCCTGATACTCATTGGGGAGGGCGATGTCACATTGCCCGGAGCTTCTCGGACTGTTTCACTGCGTGAGTTTATCGGACATCGAGAGTCAATGCATGATCATCCCGTTGAGGAGCACGGCGATTGCTGGCTTGAATCACGTAGTGAACAATCCTGTGCGCGGGAGCCCCAGTTCGCGGGATCGCAAATGCGACAGCGCGAGCAACGGCCGGGTCTTTGATGCATTCAGACTTGCGCCCGGTCGTCTTCGACCAGAGCATACATGGATTCCAATATTCTCCTGTTCGCTTTGCCTCTTGAACGTTCCATAAATGCGGCGCACTGCGCACTCCGGAACGGATTCTGAATATTTTGCCAGAGCCGTTCTTGTCAGCTTCATCCGTTTCCGGCTGTTCCCCAGACCGTTAGGAATTCCTAGGGCAACTAATATCTTGGCGGCGGTAGCGCGCTTCGGGGTCGACCCGGCTGCGACACCAGCACCTGCTTGATGATTGGAACCTGCGATGCAATGAGTTCGTCCATTGCCTTGAGCTTTTCCGAATTTCTCTTTTTCTGAGCGCCATAGCCTATTGGCTTCGGGTTCTCTGTGCCAGGAAGTCTGCGCATCAGCCACTCGTAGTCGTTCTTCCGTAGCCACCAAAATTTATCTAAAGCATGGGACACATTAGATTTTGATGCCTGTGTGTGTAGCTTTAACCAATTCAGCAGGGCGCTCCTTTGTTCTTCTCTCCGCGCCTCGATCTCTTGTGAAATAACCTTGAGCACATAAGGTTTGCGTGGCCATCGTCCATTACGTTTCTCTTTATCCCGTGGGTTCAAACCAAGCCGGGGAAGTGCCCTCAAAAGAGAGTTGTAGGTCGTGTGAAGTTGCGACTTCACGTCTTCGAGAGCCAAACATTCGTTTCGCCACAGGGTTCGCAAAGCACGATCCCATGCATCGTTCTCTACAGATCTGCACGGGGAAGCTGGGTTCTTCCCATTCCTGTCTGGCTCCTGTCGCTTGTAGGTATAACCGCATGCGCACGTGAAAGTAGTGATCGGTCGTTTGTGGGACCCAAGCTCCAGATCGCAGTCGGATATAACATTCTTTCCCTGATTGGGGCATGTGGGATGCAGACATGGCCAAGGCCCATCTCCAAACCAAGGTGGTTGAGTAGTCAAGCGAAGAAAGTCCGAAACGGATAAGTCGAGAAAATGCATTATAAGGAGGCCGCGAAGAGGGGCGCCTCCGTCTAGTATGCGCTCCACCATCCAATCCGACAGCATCGTGAATTGGGGTCCTGAATACTCCTCCAATCCAGCATTCGAGTAGCGCTTCGCCATCTGGTCGATTATCTTCGATACGTGAAGTGTGCCAATCGCGCTTGCGAGACCCATCTCATGCAGGCGATAAAGGTAAGCACCTCGGAATCGCCGGCGTTCGATGGGGTTAACCGTACTGTTTAGGAGAGACTGCGTTTGCTCACTCAACCAAAGGAGGACCGGTCTCGCGCGATCCGAGCACTGTGGGATCTTTCGGTTCAGTAGAGCCCAGCCAACAACCTCATCGGCGTGAATATACCGATTTGCAACCATCTCCCCACGAACAACCGACGTTGTGATGAGCATAATTCCATGTTGGTGGCAAAAATGTGCGGAAGGAAGTTGATGCGCACGTCTCCAGTAGGCCTTCCCACCATTCTCGCGTCTGTCCTCGATCACGCAATTTGCGCAGACTCGGAGGAATTGCGGCGCGCAATGTGGCCTACGGCAAAGAGAAACAACCTACCTTGGGATGCCTGAGCCTTCATTGAAGTTATACGTATTCTAGAAGGTCCGGCCGAAGAAACGGCGCAAAATATGGCAAATTAGTTGATGCCTGAATGAGATGATCCGCAGTGATATTGAATTTCCTTGGGATCTCATTCTCGAGATACTGAAGATGCCCAGGAATATCCACGATGTCATGGATCCTGCTCACACCAAATAGATCCTGCAATACCGCTTTGTCGGAGCCAAGGCGGAGCGTGCTTTTCTATTCGCACGCGATGCTGTAGAGAAGTTCGTCGTCCCGCATTGGGGTGAAATAGCCAAGCATCTGCTGACTCATAGGACCGTGAACCGGAGACAAACTCGTTAATGACAGGAAGCACACTCGTACCGTCGCACATGCATAGATGCGCAGGTGAGGAGATTGGAAAGCACAAGGTGATGGCGCTGGTGTGCACCTGCCATTGATCGTGTGAAAACGGGTTAAAATGTGACGACTTCGGTGAGCCTCACGAGCAGGCGACGTAGAGTCGCTCGAGTTATAAACGCGACAGGGACAATCACCAGTTTGAACCAAAAGGGCCGACCCCGGCATCCGGGTTACACGGACGCCGCGCTGAAGTGCCTTGACTCTTCGGGCTATTGAATGAGGCGAGTAGGAAGAATTAGCGCTCGACACTTGGAGCGTGCTGGCACCAGGACAGAGGTTGTAGGCGAAAATAGCGCACAATCCAGATCGGCGGTGGCTGCTAAGTCCTTTGGATCATCCCGTTGAGTAGGCGGAACTATTATTCAATTTCAACCATGATTCATTAATGCGATCGGTAAGATAAATGGCTCGAACTTATGATCTTGAGAGATTCTTCGTGCAGCTTCTCAAGGAGATCTTTGAAGCCAGCGGATATTCTGCCGTTGAAGCGCACGACGCCAACGACTACGGGGCCGACCTATTCGTGCAGCGAACCTCGGGCTTTTTCATCGTCGAGCTGAAGGTCTACCGCTCGCCTCGCGTTCCCAGGTCAACCCTCGACCGCGCTGCCCAACAGCTGGCCTACTCGAGAACTGTTCAACACGCCGACGGCGCGATGCTCGTTACGAATGTCGTGGTCGACAGCGATGAAGGCCTTCGAATTCGAGAGAACTTCGATGTGACGGTCATCGACTACAGCGACCTGCAAGCGATGGCTGCCTCCAACGAACGATTGACAACGAGTCTGGAGGATTTCCAGCGGGAGGCCTATAACTTCGACCCTCAGCCACGTAAGGGCTTTGAGGCGCGACGCAGCCAAGTCGAATCACCGGAGGCCGCAGCTAAGAAAGCCTTCACCACTTTACCTTCTAAGAAAGGAGCCGATTTCTGCGCGCAACTGCGTGCCACTCAACCCGGCCGGCCAGACGCGATTGATTATCAAACCCTCTGCGAGGATGCTGCCAAATACGTATTTGACGATCATTTGATCAGCTGGCGGAAACAGTTGCCAACAAACACGGGACTACACATAACACGATGATGCTGCCGAATAGACGTTTCGTTTGCCAGTCTCCGCCAGAATACGGCCGATGGAAACTTGCCATCGTCATCGCGAACGAAATCGCCCGCTTATACCGGTTCCAACAAAGAGGAGCTGTTGTCCAGTCGTACTGGAAGTGAAGGTTGCTTGCGAAGCCGAACTTAGTGCCACCGAAAGCCTGACCGTGGTTATTCGCGCTCTCCATGGCGTAGTCCCACTGCGCCCGTTTTTCAAGGTAAACCGACACAACCGTGCGCGTCGGTCTCGTTGGAGCTAGAGGCGATGACTGTACTTGCCGCATCATCCCAACTGATCGTTAGGCCGGTCCAATAAAGAAACGGCTGCTTGCCGACCCCTGAGTAGTAACGCGAACGCGCGAATCGCCAAGAACATAGATGTCCCTCTCGTGAAAAAGCGCATCTTGCACATATTCAGGACTAAGCAAACTCCATAAACCGTTCGCCGACTGCATCCCGTCCATCAGATCGGGAACCAACACCCAAATATCGTAATCCTTAGGGTTGACCTCGCTTGCAAGAGCTGCCCACTGGAAGAAGTCCACGCTGGCAGTTTCGCTGCGCAAGGACGGCGCTCTCATGCCAACTACTACCACCTTCTCAAAATCAGACGTAGTTATCGGGAAAAAGGCCTCCAGAACAGAATAAAGGCTGAACTGGTTATGGTGGGTGGCTATCGGACCGGTGGCCGCTCCTGTCCGAAGTTCACCCACGCTACAATCGCCGGCGGGTGGCCCACCCATGACCACCGCCAATCCGGGTGCCTCATTCATACGCGGTTTTATCGCGGATGGGTGGGGAAGCAGGATGCCTCAGCCCCCTTCGACACCGAACGTCCGCATCACCTCGCTCGCCGAATCTTCCTGTGACTGACGAATCGCAACGTGTATAGTTCTCCGCTGTTGGAGAACAGGGCCCGATTTCGTCTCAAATCAAAAGGAGAAAACATTGAAAGCACGAGCCCTCATCCTCACTTCGGCGCTATTCTTCGCCGGAGCGGCTGTATCGTTTGCCCAGAGCCCGATGGACGGCACCTGGAAACTCAACGAAGCCAAGTCCCACATCCCCGCCGGAGCCATTAAGAGCGACACCGTGACCTATGAATCCCAGGGAGACAAAGTCAAAGTGACCACCGATGGCACCGTCGCCGGCACCCAGACTCACACCGAGTGGACGGGCAAGTTCGATGGCAAAGACTACCCGATGACCGGCTCATCGATGGATGACACGCGCGCCTACACCCAGGTCAACGCCCACACCCTGTCCATCAACATGAAAAAGGCTGGCAAAGTCACCACCACCGGTCGCGTCGTCGTTTCACCGGACGGCAAGACCCGCACCGTGACGCTCCACACCACCGACCCCTCCGGCAAAAAGGTCTCCAGCACCTCCGTGTACGACAAGCAGTAGCCCGCGGCCTCAATGCCCCTCCGCGGAACGGCTTCATCGCGCACCGATGGGGTCGCGGGGCGCAGCGCGACCACAGCCGTTAACCGTACCATCCTCTCTCCACGAACCCGTATAGTGGACCGACCCTCGGCCAGACTAAAAAATCCACCTGAACTGTCAGGAGAGCCCATGCTCAAATCCACCCTTCGTGTGTCCGCCATCCTTCTCGCGTCGACACTCACACCCTTTGCCTTCGCCGCCCACACCCACGTCGCCACGCCCAGCACCTGGACCCTCAATCTCGCCGAGTCCGACTTCGGCGGCGGCCCTTCCATGAAGAGCGACGTCTTCGTCATCACCATGGACACTGAAAAATGGGCCAAATGGTCCGACAACATGGTCGACGGCGACGGTAAGACCTGGAAGTACTCCTGGAGCGGCCCCGCCGACGGCACCCCGAAGCCCTTCACCGGCATGAACGGAACCTACAGCACCAACGCCGCCACCGACGTCAGCATCGAGAACCTCCCGGATGGCAGCGTCCAGAACTGCAGCTTCTCAGCTCAGCCCCGATAAGAAGAAGTACATCAACAAGTGCGTCACCAAAATGAAGGACGGCAAACAGTTCAACCAGACCACCGTCTACGACCGCACCAATTAGGCCGGCCGGTGGCACAAGCTAAGCCAAGCCGATAGGCGGTGTGATCCGGGTTCGCAGGCCTAGAATGGCCGCATGTCGCCCTCACTCGCCACGAGACAGACCAACGCACGACCCCCTGGCCGCCTTTTCCGCGCCGTCGTTGTTCTTAAGGGCCTGGACGGACTGGTCGAGGTCTTCGGCGCGATTGCGCTCTGGCTCCTCGCCCCAGGTCGGATCATCAACGGCGTCTACCGCATCACTCAGGACAAGATCGGCGAAAACCCCCACGAACTCGTCGCCACGCAACTTAGACACGCGGCCTCCCACATCTCCGTCTCGGGCAATCACTTCATGGCCGCCTATCTCTTCATCAATGGCGTCGTCAAGGTCGTGTTGGTACTTGCTCTCCTTCGCGGCAAGCTATGGGCATACCCGCTGGCCATGGCGGTTTTCGGCTGCCTGGTTGCCTACCTGGTCTACCGCTTCACGTTCACCCACGGCGTCGGACTCATCCTGCTCGCGGCCTTTGACCTTCTGCTCATCTGGCTCGTATGGCGCGAATATCACGCCGCGAAAGAGACCGGCTCCTGAGCGATAGCGGATTCTGTCCAAAAACATCGCACTCCGCACAACCCCCAGCGTATCTCCTTGCCTCTGAATCTCTTGTCAGAGAAACAACACAGGAGACACCTTGGAAGCGCATATCCATCACGTCAATCTCAGCCGCTACATCCAGTCCACCGAAGGCACGCACTCGCTCCTCGTCTGGATCGTCATCGGCCTCGTCGCCGGGTACCTCACCGGCAAGATCATGCGCGGCGCGGGCTTCGGTCCCATCGTCGACATCATCGTCGGCATCATCGGAGCGATCGTCGGCGGCCTGATCATGGTCACGCTCGGCTATGCCGGCACCGGCGGCTTTCTCTATACCGTCTTCATCGCCGTCATCGGAGCCATCCTCCTCACCCTGCTTCTTCGCCTGCTCACCGCCGGCCGCATCCGCAACTTCTGACGAGTTCGCCGCGGCGAAAGTGACCCCCCACTCGTTAACTCCTCTGAATCCAAGACTTTGCATTTAAGTCCTAGATTCCAGATACTTTAGCGAGGCTCACGCATCAGGTCCACCCCTAACCCCAATCCGCTGAAGACTTTGCGCAAAAAACGGGGGAGGGGGTAGGATCTACCAACCCTTCTTACGCAGGTGATAGCTGAACCCGATCCTCCATCCGATCTGATCCATCCCCGGATTGCTCCTCGCCAGGTAGCCATTCGACACATGGAAAAACTGGAACGGCTCCACGCGCAGATCGAACCTGTCATTCACCGCATACTGAACGCCGGCCGCAGCCTGCACATTGATGTTCCAATACGTCGCATCCGGCGAGAACGCCCTCTTCGTAAACGCAATCACGCCCAGCTTCCCCACAAAGATCGGCCTGATCTTCTTTCCCTCTCTGAACACAAAGCGCAGCCCGAACGGTGAGACCGAGAGCCCCGGAACCAGCTCCTGCTGCGGAGTGAGCGCATTCCCCCAGAAATCCGCCTCCGCTGGCTGGCTCAGGAGAGTGAACGGAGCAATCTCCGCCACATAATCCAGCCGAATCTTGCCCACGTGCCCCCACCGCCGGTCGTACTCCACCGCGATGTTCCACACATGACACCGCACCGTCGCGGCGAACAGCCGGTAATCCCCGTCGGGGATCATCCCCATCACTGCGATCTCGCCATCAGGATTCTTCTTCGCCTTCGCCGGCTTCGCCACGGCAACGACGCTATCGTCCCCAGCGGACGAAACCCCACCCGCCGCATCCCCCTGCTGCCCGAGAGCCATCGGAGTCGCAGCCAGCAAAGTCATGATGACTGCTGAGCAAAAGCACCCTGCGCTCCAAACAGAAGCAGGAAAACGGCGTCGGCTGTCCCATGCGAACCCGGCTTCAACGCGGAGGGGTGCGGTAGGAACCAGGTTGAGCCTCCCCAGAACTTCCTCAAATCCTAAGCCTGTTCGCACGACAAGCCATCAGAATTGTTTCGGGGACGTTCTCGACCGAATTCCTCCGCGCTAAAATCGCCGCGAGGTGAACCATGATCAAAGTGGCATGGGACCGCGTGACCCGTGATCACGTGTCGCGCGCGATAGGCGAGTACGATCGGCTGGGCCCAGAACAGTTCTTCTCTCAGCATGGTTTCGGCCCGACCACGACCTACGATCTGGTCTGGAACAAACGCCGTTACCCACCCAAAGCGATTCTCGGCACGGCCTATGAATTCGCCACGGGGAAACGGCTCGACTCCGCTGACTTCGAGGGCGGCAAAACCGGCGCCGTAAAGGTGCTTGAAAACCTCGGATTCACCATCAAGAAAAAGCTGACAAGCTAAGCCAGGCTTCGCTCCCATCGGCCTACTGTTTCAGCGCAGTCACCATGCCGCCGGCCGGGACCATTGCTCGTCACCTTGTACTTGAGGTAACAGACCTTCGTGTCGGTCAGATACGTCATCGCCACACACTTGCTGTCGCTGCCGCACTTATCGGAGCATTCCGCTGCGCTGTCCGCATGGGGGTTGGCGTAGTCTGTTCCGCCCATCAGCCCCATGTTCATCTGCAACGGACCCATCAGCGCCGGCGCCACCACGACACCTTGCGCTCCAGCACCCCCCGCAGGCTGCTGTGCTGCACCCCCCACGGGCCCGCCGCCAGTCTGTCCCGGCGAGGCTCCGTCGGAAACACCGGGAGGCTGCTTCGGAGAATGCTTGTGACTACTATTGTTGATAAGCGCCACAGCGATGCCGCCAGCCACGGTGATCACCGCGACAACGACGGTAATAATTCCGGCTGAACTGCGATCCTCTGCCATTGCGCCACCTTGAGAACGGGCTTGGCCGAAAACTACCACACTCACCCCGGCCCGCACACCTGTAAATGGATTCCAGCCTGCCGCCGGGCGTGCCGCTGAATCTTTTGCGAAAAGACGGGGGAGGGGGTATCCACTGCAAAACAGACGAGCCGCCCGAAGGCGGCTCGTCTCCTGCACATTCCTATTACGATTACTTCCGGCCGAAACGGCGCCGTGCGATCCCTGCCATACCCAGCAGACCGCTGCCCAGCAGCATCAGGCTGCTCGGCTCCGGCGTCGCAGCAGGCGACTCAAAGAAGGCAAACTGTGAACTGCTATCGGAACCGTAGTCCGTGTTGCCGTTGACAATTCCGACCAGCTGGAAATCGCCGCCCGGAGTAAAGGAATAACTGCCCGGCGTGTCGCCAAGGGTATGTACCACGTTGCTCCCGACCAGTTCCCAACCCAGCGTATCCGTATCGGAAGTGATGGTCAGCGAGATCGTTGTGCCCACCTGCCCGTCTACGGAGAAATAGACATCATTGACGTCCTTCTCGGTGCCGGTGGTCGCCAGAAAATTGGCGCCGGCATCCAGCGCAACGCCACCGTTGCAACTCCCGCCTCCGTAGATGCAATAGCCGATGTTGTCCTTCGGGCCATCGAACGATGCATCATTCCAGAAAGGGGAACCGCTTGTGCCCAGTACCACTCCACTGGAACTCTGCCAGGTGCCAGTTCCAGCAGTAGTTAGGCTGAGCGTAAGGTTGTTGCCGCTGATGGAAAATACCAGGTCGTTGTAGTCATAGTCCGACCCTGAACCGGTAGTGTCCTCGAAGCCGCCCCAGATGGTTGTTGTAGTAGCCCAAATGGGTGCGGTGAGCAGAAAGGCGACCGCACACACTGATAACTTGATCAATTTCATAATTTTCCCTCGATTAGGTAGGTCTTAGATTTCTTTTGGGGGAAGGGCCGGGTGAAAGCAGAACAATTTACGTGCAGCATCACGGGAGCCTCGGTGAGCACACTTATGCTGACCAGTGCCATACGGACACCCGGAAGCTAACTCCAGCAAATCCAACATCAAGAAGAGCTAACAGCACTGGATGCAATTCGCCCTCCAAACCCAGCATCGAATATTTCCGCTGAAAGCATTGGTCGTGCACGGATATTCGCCCGTCCTGCGCAAAGCTTTGCGAGGGAAAAGAGAACCCGGCGGTCAGTTTTGGCGCTCCGGGCGAGCCGCAGCGATCCCGATTCATCCGCGCTACAATCGGCGCGAGGTGAGAACGATGCGAAAAGTGGGTTCGTTCCTGGTCCTCGGGATCGCGATGGTTGGCCTCACGCTCCCATCCGCCGCCGACAAATTCAAGGCAGACACCACCCTCAAAGAGTCCCAGCCCTATGGCGTCAAGGACAAGGAGCACAAGCATCAGGCATACGAGCTCTCCTTCGACGCACAGGGCAAAAACTACACCTGCCGCACCGATTCGGGCCATTCAATGAACGCCACCGACTTTGTCGTCGGCTCTCCCATTCACATCGAGATCGACGGCAACAAAGCCAAGATCAAAACCCCCGCCAACAAGAAGGTCGAGTGTGAGATCGTCCGGGCAGAGATACTCCCCACCACCGCCCGATAGCGGATTTTGCGCAAAAAACATGGGGAGGGATACCCCTCCCCACGCAGACTCTGCTCTTCGGTTTCGCAGACTCTGGTCGTCAGGATTCTCAGATCCGCCGATCAGGCGCCACTGAACTTCGGCGACGCACGCTTCAGGACGTCGACGAGCCGCTGGCCTGCCGGCGTCGGCTTCACTGCTCCTTCGCGAACGATATCGGTCGCTGTGATCGGTTTGCCATATACAGCCTGGTTGGCGTCATCGTCCGTGTCCAGTTCGGCACTGCCCAGTGAAGCGCCGGCAAACAATCCGCCCTTTGCCCTCGAGTAGGTGAGGACGTCGACGTTCGGATCGTTCGTTCCGACTGCTTTGGCTCCCGACGGCCCCGCGACCGCACTCGCATCCGCACCCAGCTTCAGTTTGCCGGAGAGGACCTTCTGTGCGCCTCGCTTGGTCTCGACCAGCAGGACGTAATCGGTGCTGGAGCTGCCGAGCTGAACACCAAGGGTGCCCACATTCAGCTTGTACATCGCCGGGGCGGACCATGGTCCGGTCATGTCCTGTCCGCTGCGACACAGGATGACGCCGCGGCCATACGTCCCCCCAATCCCGACGGCCACCTTCTTAACGGCCGGGAAGACCAGCACACACCGTGCCCGGTCGAGAAGCTGCTGAGGAATCTCATCGTGCTTCGCCAAAATCTGCGACAGAACCTCGGCCGCGTCGCCCAGGCGATTGTCAATCTTGTTTTGAGCGAAGGTCGGAAGCACCATTGCGATGCTCATAAGAGCGATTGTTGCGGTCTTCTTCATGAAAACTCTCCATTCCACGCAAGCTTGCCTCTGAGCGAGGCATACGCTGTATCCGTGACGCCACATTCACCCTATTTCGAGAGCCGCGGAGTCAAAACTGGTAAAACTACCGGGTCTCGCGGCCCCAAAGTAGACCAGCCGGAAAATTCCGGGATAAAGCTGCGAGCGACTGGTTCGGCTTATCAGGTTCGGATTATCAATTGACGCCAACAAATGGCGTCTCGTAGTCTGAACTCATCAACCGATGCTTCAAATTCTCATTACGATAGACACCGAGACCTATCCGATCCTCACGGATTGGAAGGATGACGGGCTGCATCGGGATATTGCGCGAGATATCTACGGGAAGGTCGACGGCGGGGAAGTCGGACTCGACTACCAACTGCGGGTATTCGCGGAAAACGGCCTTAAAGCGAACTTCATGGTCGAGAGTCTGTTTTCTGGGTGTCCCGAGGTGGGTCCCGGTCCCCTGCAGCAAATCGTCTCGCACATCCTTGCCGGCGGACATGAGGTCCAGCTTCATCCTCACACCGAATGGATCCCGCACGTTCCCGCGCTCCGCATGCCTTACCGAAGTCACCTTCTCCGGGACTATCCGCTGCAGGACCAGATCGAAATCATTCGATTCGCGAGACAGCAGTTGGAGGCCGCCGGCGCACCCACACCGATTGCATTCCGTGCGGGCGGATTCGCCGCAAATAACGACACCCTGGCGGCCCTGGAGAACTGTGACGTTCGGTATGACTCGAGCTTCAACCCCTGCTACGAGAATGCGCATCTGCATCTGCCCATGCCCCGCTCCTATGGACAGGTCACGCACTTCGGGTCCGTCCAGGAGCTCCCTATAACCGTTTTTGAAGATCGCCCCTCACACATGCGGCCGGCACAGCTTGCTGCTGTCAGCTTCGCGGAGATGTCCCTCGCGCTGGAGAGTGCCGAGCGTCAGGGATGGGAGTTCGCGGTCATCGTGTCGCACTCCTTTGAAATGATCGCCAATCGCTGGAATCCGAAAAAATCTCCCATGATTCGCCAGCGGTTCGTCGACCGCTTTGAGCGCTTGTGCGGGTTCCTCACCTCCAATCGTGATCGTTTTCGCACGGTTGGATTCTCAGACCTTGTGCTTCGTCACTCGGCTGACCCGGTTCCGGATATCAAGGGGAATCTCCTCAATACGGGCGCTCGCATATTCAGCCAGGCAGTTGGCAGGATTCGGCCCTGAACAGTGGGGGAGGGGGACCGAGGGTGTACCATTCCCCCAAACCACTCTTTCGCTGGTGAGCCTGTGAAAACGACTCGCGTTTGCTTCTTGTTGCTGGCTGTCTTCCTCTGCCTGCCTGGGCTCGCCCAGTCCAAGGCCAAACCGGACTACTACCAGCAGCACAAGGGCGCTGACGAATATCAAAAGCACCTCATGAAAAAGCATCAGAAGCAGGAAAAGGCGCAGCAAAAGGCGCAGGAAAAGGCAGCGAAAGCCAGCCGCGATCGCCACCCGGTAAATCGCTGAGGCTCAGTCGGCGATGATGAGCTCGCCTGCAACGATAGGACGTGTGCGCGGCAGTCTTCCGCGGAGTCCGGCGATGCCCATAAAGAGCAGCGTGCCGGCGAAGAGCACGAGCTTGACGAGAGCGGTCTTGCGGTTCAGCGGCAACGCTTTCCATAGGACAAGCAGCAGCGTCTGCGCGGCAGTTACGCTCCACACTGCGGTGTAGAAGTATCTGCGCTCAGTGCCCTCACCCTTGGTCGAGAATCCAGCGCGCGGCAGCCAACCCGCAACTCCAGCGATGACGACAAGAGCGCACGCCGGCGCGTAGGCCCACTGATAGAGCTGTTTCATGCGCCACGCACCGGTTGCTGTCGCAATCGTCAACGCGAGTATGTTGATTGCTGCGAAGGTGAGCAGAGCGTTCCACGCGAAGGTGTAGCAGACGCGGCGGTAGAGCGGATTTGGCCTGTCCTCATCGAAGCGGAGAATGTATGGGCGAGGCTCAACGCCGGGCAATTGCCCGCGCAGACCTGCTGTACCCGTTCCTGCGAGGACTGCCAGAAGCCACGCCAGGTTGGGCCATCCCACGCCGCCGGCGAAGAGGCGGAACGTAAGCGGGCCGGGCACGAGGAAGAAGACCCAGATCCAGATAGGCCAGTGTGCCAGCCGATAGTGAGGTTTGTTCCATTCACGAATTCTCCGCTCGTGCGCGTACTCCACCGGACCGCCGTATCGCATATCGGCGAGTGTCACAAAGCGCTTCGAATGCGTCAACTGCAGCGATATTGCTCGCGTGCCCGGGGTCACCAGCCGCGATCGATGACCTGCCAGGCGTGGATATTCCGCATCAGGCGGAACTCCCTGTGGAAGTAAAGGGGGAGCTCGCCGTAGCCGAAACGCACCTCCTGCATGCCGAGTACGGGAAGAGTCCAGCAGGTGCAGTAGAGGAATGCGGCGACCAGCAGAGCCGGGCGCCAGGACTTGCCCGCTCCAAACGGCGGTGCGTTGGATGTCTTCTGGAAGCCGGGGGCACGCTGCGCCGCCTGGAGAATAACCAGGAGCAGGCAGATGATCTGCATCTGGATCCAGCGGCCCCAATCGATCGTGAGGTAGAAGAGCGGTGCTGTCGTAAAAGCGCAGAGCACAGCAATCGAGGCGATGACCTTGACTTCGAAGCGCAGCCGGTCTCTTCGGTACAGCACCACGAGTGCCACGACGTAGGGCGCGAACGAGAGCAGAATGAGCACCGTGTAGAGCGGCCAGTAAGAGAGGTTCTGCAACTCCTCCTGGCGCGACTTCGCGATGGTCCAGCCCAGATGCCGGATGGCCCCTGCACAAAGGTCCCTCGTGCCGTCTTCAGCGACCCAGCGCCCTCCGACGGATTTGCATACCGCCATTGCGACGGTGTCATCGCCCGGATGTTGCCGCACGAGATTGACCAGGAACGCAGACACAAGGAATGGGACTGCGATGACCTTCGAGGCATACTTCAGACTTCTCGTCTGGATCGCGATTGCAGCAAAAAAATAAGGGAAACAACAGATGAGCGCATCGTGAGAGAGCACGAGGATTGCCAGCAGTGCAGCCACGCTCAGTGAGAGGGAGATCGCAGAGAGACCTCGCCGCAGCAGAAAGATCGTGGCAGTCAGCGCGGCGTACAGCAGAAGCTCCTTACGGTTTCCGTTCATCGGATCAAGGATCATGAACGCAAGCGCCGCCGGCGAGAACATCATGCAATACCAGAGGACATCTCGCCGGAGGGGCGCAGCCAGGCGATAAACTCCGCACAGGAACGCAACGTAAATGGAGAGCTGCACAATTGCGGCCATCCACGGTGGCGGAATGTGGGTGGCGCGGGCGGCGAGAAGGATGAACTCGCCAGACAATCCGCGGCGAACGAACCCGGCGCTGTAGTTGATGAGCCAGTCTGCGATCGGATAGGCGGGAGCAAAGCAGAGATCGTAGACGGCATAAAAGATGGCTGCCACCGTCAATGCAACCATCAGAAGGATCAGGGAGTACCGTGAGGCGAACTCGGAGAGCCGGGCGGCAGATCTGCTCAGCATGCGGGAGGGATACCATCCGTCAAGATCGTCATTGAGCACTCCTGTAGTTTCAGTATAGGTTTGGTTTGTAAGAAATTTCCGTGACAATTGCGGTTGGCCTCGCGGCCTATAATTGCTGCCACTAAGAGTTATCTTCAGGAGGCATCTGTGAAACGAATCGCCGCTCTCGCTACCCTGGCCGTCACCTTCGCCGCTGCGCCGCTTCTAGCCGAGTCATTCACCGGCGTGGTCTCTGACGCAATGTGCGCCAAGGATCCGGCCAAGGCCTCGAGCCCCGACCACGCCTCATGCGCGAAGAAGTGCATCGAAGGCGGATCGCCTGCCGTCCTCATTGTTGCCGGCAAGGTCTACCCGGTTTCGAACCCTGACATGCTGAAGGATCACGCCGGCGAGAAGGTCACGGTCGACGCGACGCTCGACAAGGGCACCCTGACTATTAAATCCGTGAAGTAGCCGGTATTTCAATCAGTGAAGTAACCGGCACTACCAAGCACCCTGCCTTCCGCCGTACCACCACACCAGACCGAGCGTCGCGGTGGTCTGGTGTTGTGAGAGCATGCCGGGATTGTGGGTGAGGAAGTACGGCTGGTTGCTCCAGTCGGTTCGGTACTCGAGGAACGCGTCGAAGCCGTCGCCGAAGTTGTACTTGTACGTTCCGGTCCACTCCTTCAGCGCCTGCGATTTGCCGCTGAAGAGCCCCTGCGGGTCGGACATGTACTCGAACCTCGTGGCGAGTGCGGTCTTCGGCCTGAGCTGATACTGTGCATAGGCTGCGCCTCCGTCGACGTGTGATGGCGCGGCGGACTTGCCTGGAGCTGCGTTCGCCCACTCGCGCTCGATGAAGTAGTCGCCTTCGCCGACGACCGTGAACTTCGGCGTTGCCTGCCACGTGACGTAGTTATCGAAGATGTGCAGCTTGCCGTTGGGCGCTGGAATGATCGGAGTTACACATAGCCCGGGCTGCACAGGAATTATGCAATTACTGGCGGGCATAGAGTCAGGGTGTTCCTGCCCAAGGTAGTAGTTGCTTGTCCAGGTGACGGACTTCGTCGGAGTCAGCACAAAGCCCAGCATCTCGTCCTTGAAACCGTTGGTGGGTTCAGACTGGTTCGTACCGTTCACGAGCCAGTAGTTTGCCTGAATCTTGTCGTTGAACTTGTAACTCGTACGGAAGCCCTCGTGGTAAAAGGGCAGAAAGTAGAAGAAGTAGGAGCGCGTGTAGTTCATCTGGTCCTTCGTGTAGTTTCCTTCGACCCCAAGCGAACTCGACCACTTACCCACATCGACATTGAGACCACTGCCGAGTGGGACCACGTATGTTCCGTACGCCTGGAAGATGTTCTGGTAGATCTGCGGCCGTGGTTCGTTGGCCGGATTGCCTTGCAGCGTATCGGTCGCCTGTCCGAACTGCAGGTCGAGCCGCACACCGTAGCGCCGTCCCTCGCTGACGTTCGGTTGCCAGTCGAGCATTACATCCGCCTGGTTGATGCTGATGACATTGCTGAGCACGTCATACGCGCGGAGGTCGTTCACGCGGCCGGGCGGCTGGTTGAAGTTGAACTCGTAGTAGGTGTCCAGCATGTAGTTCAGCGTCGCGCCGCCGGGAAGTGTTGCCGGCAGTACGGACGCGAGGCGTGACGCCGGAGCCGAGGTCTGTTGGCGGTTGCGGCTCGGTCTGCGGTCTTACAGGCAGCACTGCGACAGGTGGGACACTCGCGGCAACTTCTGAAGCGTCGGCGCGTATTGCAGCGGGGCCATGTGATGTGATGCTCGCTCGCATCAATTCCGGCGCAGCGATTGCAGGGACCACAATCGGATTCACGGTGCGGCGCTCATTCAGCTGGCGCTCGAGTCCGTCCACGCGATCTTGCAGTTGCAGCACCATCGCGCGGAGCTGCTCGATCTGCTGGGCTTCAGAGTTGTCACTCCGCTCCTTTGCCCATGCCAGGCAGGGTGTCAGCATTGCCAGCAGGGCACTGATTACTATCGCGCGTGTCATCCACTTCCCAGCCGTCACGCGTTGCAAATCAATCCAGCGGAGACGTTGCATTGAAAGCCCCCTTCTCGCCTGAATCGGCGATGTACCGCGGTTAGTCTCTCAGCGAGTGCGGTTAAAAATCCGTAACATCGTCCCGGAATGAAGACATGAGAAGGACCAATGAAACTTTATGCAATGACGCCGGATACTTATGCATAAGTATATAGAGAATCAATGATTTACAGGAAATTGACTTGGCTGGAAGCAATGGCCTGAGGCACACTGGAATCAGCAGCAAATAAGGTGCCTTATGTTTCACAATCGACTTGCTCGCCCTGCAACGGGCTCTACTTCCGCCACTTCCCCCGCCACAGATCGGACCCGCTCCATCCATCTCGCGCAGCCGGGTTCACAGTCCACAGAGCAGCGCGTGAACCTCGACCTCATCGCCATCGTGTCGCGACGATGCTCCGCGTTTTTCGCGGAGGCGGCGGTGCTCGTGCTCGTCTTCGGAATTCTTGACTACCTGATGCTCAAGGGCCGGATCGAAGTTGAGTGGATCGTCGGCGCGCTGGCGATCTCCCTCTTCCTGCTGGCCGTGTCGATCCTCATGGACCTTACCGCCCATCGCTGGATTAAGGCGCATCCCTAGCGTTCCGCAACGACAATCCACAAGACTCTGACGAAGACGGCGACTAGAGCTGTGTCTACGCGGGATAGCCGGCGTTGATCCATTCCTGCAGAGCGCAACGCGCTCTTTTGGCCATGGGGCATCCGGCGGCATTTTGCCTGAGCTGACCGCGTGGAGGACGTGCTGCGCATTTGCAGGCACGCTCATCCACGCGGCGTCGTCCAGGTGAACGCCGGCCGGTTTCATGCATTCAATGTCGCCCTCACGGAAGAGCGGACGAATGTCCGCCGTGTAACTGACCGCCATTTGAGCTCCTTCGGTGAAGGGATGATCTCCGACTGCTATGGAATAGCCGCGATGAGCCGCCTCGCATGGATGCCCAACACCAGCCGCGAGATTCCGCTGAACAGGATGCCGAAGCCCACCAGCGTCCCGATAACCCAGATGGCTGAGTTGGGCAGATGCATCCAGATCAAGACGGACAGCAGCAGCGAAACGACGGCGTCGAACAGAACCCAGCCGATGCCGCGCAGGTGACGCAGCCGAAACCACATGATGATCTCGAAGACTCCTTTGATCAGGAGATACGCGCCGAGGAATGCTGTGAGCGCGACGAGACCGGCCAGCGGATGCGCGAGCAGAAATACGCCCATCACAATGTAGGCGAGGCCGACCAACAGCTCCCAGATGAGGCCGCCTGCACGACGCAGATGCCACGACAGCACCAGGTGAGCGATACCGCCGAGAATCAGCAGCCACCCAATCATTACCGTGACGGCAACGCCCGCGATCAGCGGGGCCATCAGGGCAAACAGGCCAATGATGATGAGCAGTACGCCGAAGGCAATGGTCCATCCAACCGACTCCCGGGCGATTGAACGCACGGGATACTCGTTCGCTATATCCATGCTGTCTTCTCCTGTGAGGGCCCTTCAGTAGGGACAGCATACGCCTGTTCCGAGCCGATCGGAGCGCGACGGTTGTTCTATAGCTTGAGAAATACCCGGTTGCTGCTACTGAAAGCTCAGCAGGCGGTCGAAGAATCCTCTATAGCGTCGCAGTGCCTGGCGAAGGTCTTCGGTGGAGACTTCGTCGCCGCGGTCCCACTGCTTCTCGAGATTCGCGCGCTCCTCTGCGAAGAGTTCTGCGATGCGCTTCACCGCAGTCGCAACCAATGCATCGGCCTCCTCGACCGCTTTCCTTGGCTCGTCGACGAACAGGCCCTGCGCCTTGTCCCAGCGCGAGCGCAGATCGGTCATCTCGTTTTCCGGAAACAGGGCAGGGTGCCCGTTACCGGCCGCATTCGTCTCTGCCGGTAGAACAATTGTGTCCTTGCGCAGATCAGGGAAGTTCGGGTCGCGGTCTGCATCCGTGGTTGCGTTCACAGTCTGCGCCGGTCGCGGAGAGTTCGCGATGTCGGCCGTGGTAAGGCGATCGTCTGTAACTATCTGACTCATTGAAGGCTCCCGTGGGGAATTCGTGCGAAGGACGGTGAGCTGTTCTTCTCACCGTCGATCCGCACCTTGAAGTGAGATGCGTCAAGTTGCTTGTCCTCATTTAGTCGTTTAGGGTCAGCCCTGTGCAGATTTCATCGGGCTCTGCTAGCCTTTCCGCGTAGTCAAAACTTTACCCGGAGGTTTTCGCTATGGGTCACGGCATCATTGCGTGGATCATTATTGGTCTTATCGCTGGCTGGGTCACAGGAAAGCTGATGAAGGGCGCCGGCTACGGTGCGCTGATGGACATCGTGGTTGGCATTGTCGGCGCACTTATTGGGGGATTCATCGCCGAACATATCGGTTTTGGCGGAGATCACGGATTTATTATGACGATCATCATCGCCATACTCGGCGCAGTCATCCTTACGCTGATTCTTCGACTTATTACAGGCAACCGATCCTCCAATCTGTAACCGCGGTGCGGTGGGTGAGTTAGCGCCTGCCGCCTCGCCTCGACAGACTCCCTCCGGCAGGGCCTTTGGTTACAGACGCGCAAAACTCTTTTGCGTGCGTGCCACGCGCTGCGCCTTATCCCGCATCGAAGAGTGATTGGAGGGATAAAGGTCGATGGATCCCAAAGTTGTTGTAGCCATCATCGTTGTATTGGCCATCATTGTGATAGCGGCTATTGTGATCGCCCGCCGCCGGAACAGGTCTACGCATCTTAAGCAGCAGTTCGGTCCGGAGTATGAGCGCACGGTCCTGTTGCATGGAAACGAAGCGAAGGCCGAGGCTGTCCTTGCGGAGCGCGAAGCCCGCGTGCACAAGCTCACGATTCGCGACCTGCCGGCGACTGATCGCGCAGCCTATGCGGATGAGTGGGCTGCAGTGCAGCGTCGCTTTGTCGACGACCCGTCGATGGCCGTGAGCGAAGCCGATCGTCTCGTCAACCGTGTCATGAACGCACGCGGCTATCCCATGGCTGACTTCGATCAGCGTGCCGAGGATATCTCGGTGAACTATCCGGTCGTTGTGCAGAACTACCGCTCGGCGCGGGATATCTTCGTTCGCCACAGCAGCGGACGCGCCTCGACTGAGGATCTCCGCCAGGCGATGGTCTACTACCGCTCCCTCTTTGATGAACTGCTTGGAACGCCGGCGGCAGCCGACCCTGCGGTGCTTCGCCGCGCCTCGTAGTCACATCTCCAAACCTCACGCTAAGCCGATCCCGGTCTAAGGGTCGGCTTACTTTTTTCGGTGGAAATCCTTATCCAAATTGGGAAAATCGAGCTTCTACCGGCGTGAAATCATCACCTTCACGGCGCTACGCCGTCTTATTCTCTAAGGAAACAAGGAGAAGGATTGCGCTTTAGAAATCTCGCATTGAACCTGGCCGCTGCCACTGTGCTCCTCGCGGCGAACGCCCACGCACAGAGCTCTCAGCCGACGGCCAGCAAGCTGTTCGAGATCTCGACCTTTGGTGGAATCAACGGAACTTACACCGGTCTGAGCGGCGGCAAGAATCTCGGCCTGACCGCTGGCGTCGACGTCGGCATTCGCTCCTACTATGGCTTCCGTCCATTTCTCGAGGGGCGGGGAACTTATCCGGTCGATGGCGGTACGATCGATGCGCAGAGGAGCGCGCTCGGCGGCATCCGGGTGGAACGCCGTGTTCTTCCCAGTCTGCGCGTGTACGGCGACTTCCTATTGGGACGTGGGCAGATCGACTATCAGCGTGGCGGTTACCCTTCGCCGAGCGGCGACTTCCTGATTCTCAGGAGCACCGGGAATGTCTTCTCGCCCGGAGTTGGAGCGGAGTACCGCTTGACCGACCATCTGACCGGGCTTGTTGACGTGCAGTTTCAGCACTGGGATAGTCCCGCAACACCATCCGGCAGCCTCTGGGCAACGCCGATTCTGGTTGGTGCACGATACCGGTTCAACTTCAATCGGCACGGATATCCCGCGGCGCCGTGAGTCAATAGCGGTCGATGATCTGCGGATGACGGTGCAGCCACCAGCAGGCGCTATTGCCGCCCTGCGGGAAGAGTGACCGGCTGCACGCGGCGGTGTCGGTGCCCTCCGGGTAGTACTCCTCCTTGTTGCCCTTGAGCTCTGCTACGGTGACGCGGCTAACCTGCACGGAGCCCATTCCGCCGCCGAAGAGGGTCTGCACCTTCCACACGAGCCAGTCGGCGGGGTAGATCAGCAGGGCGACCGCGAAGATCGCGACGGCGCCGCGCACGAGCCAGCGAATGATGCGTCTCTCATGGTCTTCGATCATGACTAGAGGTTGAACAGCTCGCGCAGCCGCCGCGTCTGCGAGCGGCTCACGGGGATCTCGGTATTCTTGCGGTCGTCCATGCGCAGCTGGTAGCTGGACTTGAACCAGGGCACGACCTCGCGAATGTGCTCGATGTTGACGACGTACGAACGGTGTGCGCGCCAGAACTGGTCGGGGTTCAACTGGTCCATCAGCTCCTCGAGCGTGCGCACATTGGACTCCCCTTCGAGCGTCTTGGTGACGACCGTGATGCGGCCTTCGTCGATGGAGGCGAAGCAGACGTCCCGCTGATCGACGAGCAACAGACGGCTCTGCGCCTTCAGGACGACTTTACCGGAACGCCGCGATTCGCCTGTCTCCTCCTCCGGCCGCGTCGCGTGCGACACGCGATCGCCGATGGCTGCGGCCTGCTCCTCGACCATCCGCAGCAGTGCGTCGAGCTTCGCCTCGGCTGCATCCCAAAGGCGAATCCTCGCGGCGCCCTGGTCCTTGCGCTGATGGACGACCGTTGCGTGATGTCCCGACTTCGGGCGGGAAAGTGAGGATTCTGCGAGCGCAGCTTCGAAGGGCTCGACAGTGGCCTCGCGTCCTTCTCCGGCGGCGCGCGCGCGGACCTTTTCAAGCGTCTTGACAACGCGCTTGCTGTCGAATGGCTTTAGCAGGTAATCGACTGCATTGACTTCAAATGCCTTGACCGCGTACTGGTCGAACGCTGTAGCGAAGACGACCTGTGGGAGGCGTGCCTTGCGGTCAAGCGCCATCAGCTTCTTGAGAACCGCAAAGCCGTCCAGCCCCGGCATGCGCACGTCGAGGAAGACGACGTCCGGCCTGTGTGTGCGGATGAGCTCGACGGCCTCAATGCCGTTCGAGCCCTGCGCGAGAACCGTCACGTCGCCGTCGCGGTCGAGAAGGTATTGCAGCTCCTGGCGTGCGAGCGGTTCGTCGTCGATGATCAGCGCTGTAAGGGGCATGAAGGCGGTGAATCGTGAGAAGCGAATCGGGAATAAGACGAACGCTCTGCTTTATTCACTACTCACTATTCACTATTCACACCGGAGGAATCAATCACTGTAGACGCGAAGCCGCGAAGGAGCTCCGTCCTGCGCCAGATCGTGTCCGCACTGCGTGCAGAAGACGTCGGTGATCTTCACGCCGCGATGGCAGCGTCCGCAAACCGGAGCCAGCTGGAACTGGCACTGCGGGCAGAAGTTGTAGCTGGCAGTCAGCGACGTGGAGCAGTTCGGGCAGCGCGAGAGAATCGGCTGTCGCAGCATGAAGTAGACGACCGCGCCGATCCCGCCCGGGAGCACAACGCACACCAGCATCCACAGCCCTGGAGACATGCCGCGACGCTTTACATCGCGGCTCACGTAGCCGACCAGCAGCACGTAGCTGGCAAACAGCGCGCCCCACGCATACCCCATGATCAGCCGCAAGGGCAGAAGCTCGTGCTTGTGGTGCGGCATGACGCCGTGGAAGACGTATTGCATCGCCGCGAACACCACCGCTGCGAGCACCATCGACCAGCGCGGAATCATCCGCAGCTCATCGTCACCTGCGGAGGCAATGTCTGTCTGAGTCGCCGTTGTCCACCAGGTCATCTCGGCACCTCATTGGCGCGGTTGCGACCGCGGCGGATCCAGACGATACCGAGTGCAAACGCGGTTATTGGCAGCAGCCAGATCATCAGCAGTACAACCTGATCGCTTGCGTCAGGAATCCCGGTCGGCGTCAGGTCATAGCCGTCCAGCATTCCCCACACGGCGTAGCAGACTACCAGAAGCAGGCTTGAGCAAATGAGCAGGGGAGCCCACAGGCCGCGCTTACGCGACTGAAGCTCACGCATGCTCAGCGCCTGCTCGCGCACCACGCGATGCGTGCGGTTGACGACCTGAGCGCGTGCACCTCCGTGCAGGCGCGCGGCCCGCAGCAGATCCTGCGGATCGTTTGGCAGAGCGTTCACGAACGCACCTCCGAACGATGAACAGGATGATGATCTTCGCCATTGCGCAGTTCGCGCAGATGCAGAAGGCGCGGCTTCAGCGATGCAAGGCCGCGATAGAGGCGCGATTTCACGGTGGAGAGCGGAGCGCGCGTGACAATCGCGATCTCTTCGAGCGAGAGCTCTTCGTGGAAG
Organism: uncultured Acidobacteriaceae bacterium; assembly: GCA_963729675.1. Classification (GTDB taxonomy): domain Bacteria; phylum Acidobacteriota; class Terriglobia; order Terriglobales; family Acidobacteriaceae; genus Granulicella. The sequence continues at coordinate 250,971 of CAVSOV010000002.1, read as the reverse complement.
CGTAGTGTGAGCACTTCGCGATAGCTCGGCTCCAGCGTGAGCATAACGGTGGCGAGCTCGGCGGCGTCTTCGCGACCCTCGAACTGTTCAAGCGGCGATGGTCCGTCCTGCGCGATTTCGAAGGGGCGCTCGTCCTCGCCACCTTCGCGCATCTCGTCCAGCGAAGCCATGGTGCGCTTGCGCGAGAGGTCGATCACGAGGTTGCGCGCGATGGTGAAGATCCAGGTGTCGAACCGCGCCTTGCCGTTGTACTGTGATCCGCGTCTGAGAACGCGAATCCAGACCTCCTGGAAGAGGTCTTCGGCCACCTCGCGCTTGTTCGTCAGGAACATGAGGTAGCGCATCAGCCGGTGCTGATAGGTCTCGATGAGACGATCAAGTAGTTCGGGGTCCTGCCGCTTCAGGCCACGGGCGATCGCAGCGTTTTCACGCTCAATCTGCCTGACGGCTTCGGCGGTGAGGACGACAGAGGACTTCACGTTTCAGAAGACGCGATTCCGGCGCAAAAAGTCTCGCTGCGCGCGGGGAATTTAGCTCCTAATCCTTCTTAGGATACCCTGCTTCGCAAGGCGCGGAAAGCGGTTTTTCGCGGGAATCCGCTCCTCTTCAGCCCCGTACACTGGACAGATGGACGTTGTGTACGGTCTGCACCCGGTGGAGGAGGCGCTGCGCGCCCGCCCGGAGGCTGTCGACCACATCTCGGTGGCCCGCGAGCGCGAAGGCCGCCGCGATCCCCGGCTGACCCAGCTCCTGGAACTGGCTCGGGCTGCCCGCGTCCGGGTGGACTCTGAACCCCGTGAACAGCTCGCCCGGCACGTCCGCACGGAGATGCATCAGGGCGTCGTCGCCTTCCTGCGCGAGCGCCGGCTGCTGGAGCTTGAGGACCTGCTGGCGGCGCCGCCAGACACCTCCGGCCGGCGGTTCTTCCTGGCGCTCGACGGCGTGGAGGACCCGCACAACCTGGGCGCGTTGCTGCGCTCGGCCGACGGCGCAGGCATCACGGGAGTGCTTCTGCCGGAGCGGCGAACAGCTCCGCTGAGTGCGGTCGTCGCGAAGAGCTCGGCTGGCGCTTCGGAACACGTGCGCATCGCCCGGGTAACGAATCTGACGCGCGCTCTGGAGCAGATGAAGAAGCAGCACATCTGGATCGTTGGCCTGGACGAGCGCGGCTCGCCGGACTACACCGACTTCGATCTGCGCCAGGACTGCTGCCTGGTGCTGGGCCGCGAGGGCGCCGGGCTTCATGAGTTAGTCAAACGCACCTGCGACTTTCTTCTGCGCATTCCCATGGCGGGCAGTGTCAGCTCGCTGAATGTGTCAGTTGCCGGCGCGGTTGTGATGTACGAGGCGATGCGGCAGCGGCGCACTGGTGCTGTTCCAGCGGCCGTAGAGTCCAAACCGCAGAGGCCCCGCAAAGGTTTAGGATCGTGAGTTTGTTACAACGCCGTGTGTCTGGCGCAATGCTTCTTGCATGCGCGTGCATTTTTGTTTCGCAGCTTTCCGCGCAGAATTCAGCACCCGCGCCGCAGACGCAAACCCCGGCGCAGGCAGCGCAGACACCCGAGCCCGCAGCGCCGCACGGCAAGGTCCTTTACCAGAGCCACGGCGATGCTCCTGCCTCACCCGATCAACAGCAGGCGCAGCCAGCCGAGGCCGCGAAACAAGTACCGCCGAGCGCGACGGCGCAGCTCACCGACGCCGACCGCGCGGCCTTTAGCATCACGCGCTACGATCTCGACCTCCGCATTGTGCCGGCGACCTCGCGGCTCACAGGCCGCGCACGGCTGACGTTGCACAACGCGAGCGAGAATCCACTGCCGCGCATCGCTTTGCAGATCTCGTCGACGCTCACATGGGAGAGCGCGTCGGTGCAGGGAAGCGTGCTTCCTGTCTCACAACATCTGCTGGATACCGATGCCGACCGCACGGGCCGTGCGCGCGAGCTGATCCTTACACTGCCGAAGCCGCTTGCGCCGGGCGAGAGCCTCACACTGGATACCTTTTACTCGGGCACGATTGGCGCGAACGGTGAGCGGCTCGAACGCCTCGGCGCGTCGTCCTCGCAGGCGCTCGAGATGGACTGGGATGCGATTAATTCAGACGGAATCGCGCTGCGCGGCTTCGGAAATGTGCTGTGGTTTCCCATTGCCGCGCCGCAACTCTTCCTGCAGGACGGCACGCTCGTTCCGGCGGTCGGTCGCGAGCGGCTGGAGCACGCAACAACCCCTGTGAGTCTGCGGCTCAGTGTCGAGTTCAGCGGCGAGGCCCCTACGGCTGCGTACTTCTGCGGTCGCCGTCAGCCCTTCGCAGCACTCCATGACAACGCGGACGCGCCTATCGCCTTTGGGAGCGGCATCGCAACAGCAACGTTTCCTGCAGAACCGATCGGCCCGCGCCCGCTGAGCCTCTTTGTCATCGCGCAACCGGAGAGCATGATCGCTCCGCTGCCGGCTCCGTCATCGGTGCAAGGCAAACAGGGCGCGAGTGGGCCTCCGATGCTCGCCGTCGAGAGCACAGATGATAGCGAGCTTCCTCGGCTCGCGCAGTCCGCCGAGCGGGTGGCTCCGCTCATACAGCAGTGGTTTGGGCCGCATCCGCTCACGGCGCTCACGGTCATCGATCATGCGGGCCAACCGTTCGAAGACGGCCCTCTGCTCGTCGCTCCGGTCGGTACGCTGGCGGCGTCAACCTCCACTCCCTTGCTTGCGCACAGCCTCACGCATGCGTGGGTGCAGACGGGCCAGCCGTGGATGGATGAGGGCCTCGCCGAGTTTGTCTCGCTGCTCTGGACCGAGCACGAGAAGGGACGTGATGCTGCAGTTGCGCAGCTGGACTCCATCATGCAACCCGTTGCGGCTGCGGACACGCTGAGTGACGCTGCAGCCAATGCCAACCCGGATGATAGTGCGAGCTCTTCCAGCAGCGAGAACAGCGTCGTTGGCCAGCCACTCATCGCGGCCTACGACGAGCTCTTCTTCCGGCGCAAGGCCGCAGCCGTCTGGTGGATGCTGCGCGACATCGCCGGCGAGCAGCCACTGCAACTTGCGCTGAGCGCATGGCGGACGCAGAAGCCGAGCAACCACTCGGCTGAGGCGCAGGCACAGGCCTTCGAAGCGCTGCTGGAGAAGACCAGCGGCAAAGATCTCGCCTGGTTCTTCAATGACTGGGTGCTGCATGACCGCGGGCTGCCTTCGCTCAGCATCGTCGACGTGACGCCGCGCCAACTTCCCGCAGGCACCGGCCACGGCCAAAGCTGGCTCGTCGCAGTGACCGTGCACAATGCAGGAGCCGCTGTAGTCGAGGTTCCGCTGGTCATTCGTTCCGGTACCCTCAGCACGACCAAGCGGATCCGCGTTCCAGGGCTTTCAAACACAACCGAGCGTGTCGTCGTGGAAAGCGCGCCGACGGAGGTCATCCTCAACGACGGGAGCACGCCGGAGGCTGGGCCCAGCACGCACACCCGCACTGTCGTCATCCATCAGGACTGAGTTCTACCTCCGAAACCGCGCGTTCCGCCTGGAGGGATGGCGGGGCACGGGCACAGGTGCAGAACACGCCTGACCGCCGCTCAGCACTCGCGTGCACGACAGTGCCACCGGACGAATCGCGTCCGTTAGGGCCGCTGCCCTGGACATGGCCAGCCCGGAATCGTCGGCAAGCTGCGGCAACGCGTGGGTGACGGTCGCCAATTGCGCGGCGCTTGCCTCACCCGCGAGCGTGAAGCTGTACCCGGTGGGCGAGGCCTGACCGCTAAGAATCAACTCCGCTCCCGGCCCCAGCCGAACAGGTGTGGGCTTGAGCGTCGCGGTCCAACTATCACCCGTTGAATTCACCGTTGCCTCAAACTGTTGCTGCGGCGTGCTTGTGGCGCTCTTCACGGGCACGACCTCGCCATTCGCATGCCGCGCAGGGACGGGCATCGTCAGGGCGACAGTGCCGTTCCAGTCAGTCACAGGTGCCTGCGCAACATGCACGAGATCGGCATCGACCGTGCCCTGCACATTCGGCTCAGGCGGGATACGCGCGGAGAAAAGTCGCATCCAACCGAAGACCCATTCCAACGGAAGCTTCTGTGCCTGCAACGTCGCCTGGGCCGCTCGCGGTGCGGTGAGGTCCATCTGCGGAGCAGCGATCTCAAGCGGCTCAGCGTTGTCGACCGGCACGGAGCACGTCACGTTCGTTAGTTGAACCGCTGGCACATCGGCGGTGCTGGCGCAGCTTATCGATTCATCGAGCGGTCGCGCCGGCACGAAGTCTGCACGGCGCAGGTCGACAAGCGTGGTCTTCGTCTTCAACGCGGCGGAGCCCAGCGACCCCTGCAGCCAGACGTCGGCATGCAGTGTGCCGCGCCAGCCTCGATCGTTGCCGGAGACCAGCTTGCTGGCTTCGCCCAGCGGCGCGTCGTACCACCTCGCATGCAGATCGACCGGTACATCCTGCATGCGTGCGGCACGCTGCAGGCTGCCCTCCACCCACACCGTGCCCGGGTCGCCAATGTTCGAGTCGGTGCGCGTCGGCTTGCCCTCCAGACGTACGCGCCACACTTGCGGCGACGGCAACCACAGCGCGAAGTCGGCATCCGTGAGTGAAAAAGGCATCTTCTCCTGCCCAAGCTTCAGGTTGATGCGGCCGCCGGTCGCCTCGATGTACGGAAAGCGCGGCGCTGCCCCGGCGCGCTGCTGTGCAGTCGGTGCGGTATCCACATGCGATGCGTGCAGCAGGACATTTTCGAGATTCCACCGCCCGTCCGCACTGCGCACCAGGTTGATGCTCGGATCTTCGAACTTCACACTCGAGAACTCTACGCGCTGCTGCCACAGCGAGCTGAGGCGCAACGTGGCGACGACCTCATTCGCGCGGATCGTCGGCTCGTTGCCGAAGGCAGGATCTTCACTCACGACAAAGTTCTGAAGTGTGAATGCAGGCACCGGCAACAGGTGCAGCGTCACGTTGTCGAGATGCACAGGCCGCCCCAGGCTCTCGCTCATGCTCGTCACGATACGGCGCTGATAGCGGCTTACATTCAGCAGCGGCGGCGTGATGGCAAGCAGCAGCACAACCAGCAGGAGCGCGACCACCATCATCACAGTCTGACGGCGTCGGCCGCGCCCCACCGCGATCTGCTCGCTTGAATCCATCGGATCTCTATTCTGCAGCTGCAGCTCTATCATCTGTTTTGGCTTCGCGTGTGACGCAGCTTCGCGTGCCGTCATCACACACGGCACGCATGCTCATTCAATCGCTAACGAACGATGTGGAAGGTTCGGCTCCAGCGTGTTCCGCTGAAGAAGTGCGTCACAATGTGCACCATGAAGGCCAGCCGGTCGCCCATGCTGGTCTTGTCCTCCTGGTCCGCCGGCGTCTGGAACGACCAGTAGACGAACATGGGCCGTCCCATGATGTTCTCCATAGGAACGAAGCCCCAGAAGCGGCTGTCGAGGCTCTCGGTGCGGTTGTCGCCCATCGCGAAGATCTTTCCTGGGGGAACCACCAGATCGTCGCCCTGGATGTGTGTCGGCAGTTCTACCGCCCATAGCGCAGCATGGTTCTGAGTGGCGGCCTGGCTGATGCCGGCGAGGTCCGAAGGGAAGTCGTCGCGATACGGTTGGTACGCGTCCTCGAAGTTCCCGTTCTCCGTCGGCATCGCCGCGTAGGGTTCCTTCTGAGCCACGCCGTTCACGTACAGAACGCCCTGCCGCAGATGAATACGGTCGCCGGGAATGCCGACCGCGCGCTTCACGAGAATCAGGTCCGGCGTCTCAGGATTTGGCTTCAGGAAGACGATGATGTCGCCGCGCTTCACCGGGCGATAGTGCACAAACGGTGCCCATGAAGTTGGCGGCGCGAGCGTGATGCGGTCTACCAGAACGTGATCGCCAATCAGCAGCGTCTTCTCCATCGAGCCCGATGGGATGACGAAGTTCTGGAAGATGAAGCCCATGATGAAGAGCCCGACGACCAGGACCGAGCAGATGGAGGCGAGCGCCTCGAGCGGTGTCTCTTTGATCTCCGCGTCGGCCGCGCGTCCGGCAGCAGTGTTCGCGCTGACCACGGCGGCCTCACTGCGTTCGGCCGAGCCAGTCTCTGCAAGTCTGGTCAAGATGGTCCATCTCCTGCCACGGGAAACGTGGCTCTGCCAGTGTACCTTGCGCTGTCCTCAGTGGCTTCGTTACCGCAGTACGTGAAAGTTCAGCGCGGTCCGCAGCCGGTCCCGCAGCGTTGGCGGAGCTGCATCGTCGGCTATCGGAATAATCGAGAAGTAGACCACAAACGGCCGGCCCACAACGTCGCCCTCCGGCACAAAGCCCCAGTAGCGGCTGTCCTCGCTGTCGTTGCGGTTGTCACCCAGCACGAATAACTGGCCCCGCGGCACAGTCAGCTCTCCGTCGACGATGCTACGCCGCAGACGCATCCACCAGTTCGGGTCCAGGCTGGGGTCCGCCTGCCGCAGCGAGGGGAAGTTGTCGCGAAAGTCGTCGACCGCCGCTGGTGAATAAAACGCGTACGGCTCCTGCACCGGTTGCCCGTTGATCCACACATGCCCATGTTTCAGCCGCACACGATCTCCCGCAACCGCCACGATGCGCTTCACCAAATGCATCGAGGGGTCCACCGGATAGTGAAAGACAACCAGATCGCCGCGATGGATGTTCGACGAAGGCAGCATCCATGAGAGCGCTCCCTCCGGCTCATACGACTGTTTGTCGACCATCAGAAAATCGCCCACGCGCAGCGTCGGCACCATCGACTCCGACGGAATCCGGAACGGCTGCAGGATGAACGTCAGCGCAAACAGCGCGACCACCAGGAACTCAAGCAGAGAGCGGAAGCTCGCCAGCACGCCGTAGTGCGCCTTCGACGCCGCCATCATGCGCGCACGACGCTGCTCTGCCTGGGCAACCTCAAGAGGCTCCAGGCAAGCGTCCGCCGGGATGGTGAGGTGCGGCATCATGCGGCGTCCTCGCTCCTTCCTGCCCCGGCCTCACTCGGCAGCGGCTCCTTCCAGTACTTCAGTGCAAGTTCGGCAGCCTTCTGCTGCGCCTCTTTCTTGCTCGCCCCTTCAGCCGAGGCCAGTACCGAGACATTGCCGCCCGGGCCTTCGATGCGCGCCTCCACCTTGAAGTGCCGCTGATGCGCCGGCCCGCTCTGATCGATGTCCGCATAGCGCAAACGACCCACGCCGCGCGCCTGCACGCGTTCCTGCAGCAGGGTCTTGGCATCGCGCAGTGCACCGCGGCCTCCGTCACTCTTCAGTGCCGCCTGCAGCATTGCGAGTTCGGGTTTCACCAGCTTCTGCTCCACCAACCGCCGCACTTCCCGAAAGCCGTCTTTGCCGGCTGCATTGGCGTCGAGATAGATAGCCGCCATCACCGCCTCGGCTGCGTTGGCCATCAGCGCCGGCTTGCGACGCGCTCCGTTCTGTTCTGCGCTGCGGCCTACAAGAAGATGCTCGTCGAGTGCCAGTTCCACACCGAGCGCAGCCATCCGCTGGCGGCTCACGAGGCTCGCGCGCATCCGTGTCAGCTCACCTTCGCTGCGATCAGGAAACTGCTGGTAGAGCAGCTCCGTCACGGCCAGTCCAAGCACCGCATCGCCGACGAACTCCAATTGTTCGTTGTCCGTTCCAGGAGTGTTCCGGGTCTCGTGCCCGGCGATCTCGCCGGGGTCGGTCCGCGCCTCGTAAGGGTGGGAGCGATGCGTCAACGCCAACTCCAGGAGCGTCGGCTTCGCGAACTTGTAGCCGAGAATCTGTTCCAGTCCCGATCTCGGATTGTTCGTCCGCGCAGCGGCAGACGTCCGTCCCCGCCGCTCCACGCTGGGCGCGGCTGGCGACGTTTGGACTGCCGGCGATTTGCTCCGCTCGGTCCCCATAGTCTGCTGCTCCAGTCTACGCGGCTATGACGGGGGATGCCGCTCCAACGAAGGTGGGCGAACCCTCCCCCAAACCTGTTCCAGCGCCTACTTGGGCGCGTCCGGCTTGTAAGCCTCTTTCTGCGCTTTTCCGGTCGGATCGAACTTCGCATTGTCGTCGCTCGGGTCGGGTTGTTGCTCCCGCTGAGGCAGCGCAAAAGGCTTCTTCAGCCCGGCCTCGGCCGCCTGGCGTGTATCCGGCCTGCCGTCCCGTACCTCCAGCGCCGCCTGGTACTCCGCAACCGCATGCTGCCGGTCGGGAGTCTCCATGGTGTCGTACAGCCGTCCCAGGTAGATGTGGGTCCAGGCCAGCGTTCGGGGGTCCTTGGTGAGGGTCAGGGTCTTCTCGAAGCCGTCTTTCGCGTCCTGTGGGTGCCCCTGCATCAGGTCCAACCGGGCCAGCAGGTACTGCGCCTCGCCGTGGTCGGCCTTCGGATCCTGCATCGCCTTGTCCGCCAGATCGGCCGCATCGGCGACGTTTCCCTTCGCGAGATCCAGCTCCGCCAGCTCCAGCCCCGCGAGCTGGTGAGGACGCGCCGAGCCCCGGCTCAGCGGATCAGCCGGCGCCTCCTTCACGAACACGAGCTGCTCTGCGTGCTTCCGCTCACGATCGACGTCCATGCCGTAGATCATCGGGGCGATCTCGTCGCGCAGCCCATCACCGTTGTGCTCCATCACGCCGAGTGTCTGATAGAAATATCCCGTCAGCACCCATCCCTGAGACTCATCGACATCCACCAGCCGCTGCCGCGCCAACGCCGTCTCGCGATCGTAGACCGCCTTCTGTGCCTGGTACTGCTCCGTCTCAGCGCGTCCCACCGCTCCCTTAGGTTTCTCCGGAGCAGGCGAGTCGATGACAAACAGCCGCGCCTCGATCGCCTTGATCAGGCACTCCGTAATCAGGGCCACTGCGTCGCTCTTATACGTGAACTCAATCGGAGCATCTGCAACGCCGCGCAGCACCGGCTGAATGCGCTCCATTGCCTGCCCGCGGCTGTACACCATCGGCTCGACCACGTAGTGCAGATAGATGTGTCGAATCTCATTCATCCGCACCGGATCGCCCGCGCTGTTATCCGGTGACATCACGATGATGTAGTCGAAGCCATAGATCCGCGCGTTCGTCAGCGCCGGCGACAGCATCGGCTCCAGCAACACCAGGAAGCGCCGCCCATCGTAGCTCGAGACCGGCTGGTGCAGATAGATGTTCGTGCCCAGGATCATCTTCACCATCGGGTCATGCACGCGAGCCGTCAGCGCCTCATACTCCGCGCGATGATGAATCCAGATGAAGTGCAGCTGCACCTGCTCGGCGAACGCTCGCAACAGCGGCAGAATATTCACTACCTGCGCGGCCTGCGGGGGCAGTTCCGTCTCGTCGACGTTTGGCGTCAACTCCGGCGCAGGCGAGAGATACAACGCCAGCGACACATACTGTCCCACGCCCAGCCCTTTGTCCGTCAGCTGATGCTGCGCAATGTAAGCGCACAGCGCGTCGCGGCTCTTGCGCGCATCCTCTGATTGCTGGAGCGCAGCATTCATGTCCGCGCGCACCTCGGCCCGCACCGGCGCCGAGTGATCCAGGTCCGCATCGTAGCCACACGCATTCAGCGCCGCGGCCATCTGGAACAGTGGCTCGCTCGTCTCCAGCGTCACCGCTGCTCCGCCGGGCTCAATCTGCGCTGCACGCGGACGCGCCGTCGGGTTGACATCGTCCACCGCCTGTTGCCCCGGGGGGGCCGAGGACGACGAGGATTTCTGCGAATACGCAACAGGGCACAGCAGCCCAAGGCCGAGAGCCAACGCGCAAGCTGATTGGAGAAGAGACTTCAAGAAGGGCACCGTACCGGTTCGACGCACCCGCTTAGTCTATGGAAGCCACACAACGCCCGGCAAACTGTCCGGTTAATCGCGAAGCATCGCGCCTAACCGCGTACCGAAACGCCCGTATAGGTCAGCATCACGTGTCCTTCCACCGGCACGCCGAAGACTGTCGCCGGCTTGAACACGCTGGTCAGCAGGTTCTGTTCCACCTGCCGCCGCACCGCCGAATCGCTCGGTCCATCGAGGATCGTGTAGTCGTACACCCGTCCGCTCGTATCCACCTTCGCATCAATGAGAACCGGAACGTCCCGGCCCGTCTCCACCGCCGTCGGCGGCACCTGCGAATACAGGTAGTGGGGCGCAACCAGGTTCGCCAGCCCATCATCATTGGCCTGGACTTCAACGCCCGGCCCAAACAACCGGAACAGACCCGCCAGCAGCAGCACTGCCGCCGCCATTCCCCCGGCAGTCTGCACCGCCAGCGGCGCAACCGAGGTCTGCCAGATCAGCCTAATCCGTGCAAAGAGAGGAAGATGGGTCCCGTGATCGCGCTCGACGTTCAGCGCTGCACGCAGCCGTTCCTGTAGCCGCTCCGGCGGCTTCGCCGGTCCCAGATCACCCAGGGCCGTCTGCATTGCCCGCCACGCACCAAACTCCGTCGAGCAAGGCCCACAGCCTGCCATGTGGTCCGCCACCCGTCCCATCTGAACGCCGCTCAACGCGCCATCCAGATACGAAGAGAACGCAGCCTGCGCCGCCAGACACTCGCTCCCGGGCTGCATCTGTTCGATTTCTGATTGCGTGTTCATCAGATCACCGTTTCCAGTGTACCGGTTAACCCTGTGGAGCCTATTGGAGTCGCGTGTTCCAACTCTTTATTTTTCAAGCATTCACGAAGCGCTGCCCGCCCGCGAGTCAGCCGGCTCTTCACCGTTCCGAGGTTCACATTCAGGATCTCGGCAATCTCTTCATAGCCAAAGCCCTCGATCTCCCGCAATACAACTACCTCGCGATAGGCGTCGGGCAGCAGTCTCAGGGCAGCTTCAACTCTCTGGCGGGTCTCGGTCCGCATGGCCTGCTCAAACGGCGACGCATCCTCGGTCGCCAGCGTCTCTGCCAGGCACGTGCACTCGCCCTCTTCGTTCTCTATGGGCGCGTCGATCGCTAACTCCTGCCTCTTGTGCCGGTTCCACCACCGCCGCTGATTGCTGGTCTCATGCAGCGCGATGCGGTAGATCCAAGTCCGCAGGCTGGCGTCGCCGTGGAATCCTGAAATGCTGCGGAAGACCTTGACGAAGACCTCCTGGGTCACGTCCGCGGCCTCGGACGGGTCCCGCAAGCTGCGTGCAATCAGCGAGTAAATCGGCTGGCTGTACTGTGCAATCAGCAGAGCGAAGGCCTGTTCCGACCCGCTCTGCAGTTCGCGCACGAGCTCCTGCTCCTCCGCACGGATCCCGATCGCGCCTGCCAGATCGCTCATCGCAGCCCCTGCTCGCATTGGCATCCCCAATCCGAGTGCCCTTTAGACTAGGACCTCGGCACGATAACTGTCCAGAGACCCTTTGGTTTAGACGATCGTGCAAACACATCGCCAACGCACATCGGGTCTCACAGAGCAGGAGGGTGCTGCGCCGCCGGCGGCAGAGTGCTCGCCCACTCTGCCGATATAGACACCGCGGAAACTTTGTTCCTGCAATCACTTAGAAAGTGTGATTGCCGCTCCGGCGGTGTCCAACGGTGTCCAATGCTCGAAAAGTACGGCAAATACTATGCGGACTGGTATGACCGCAACGGCAAACGTCGCCGCAAAGGCTTCCCCACGGAAGCTGAAGCGCGCGCCTATCAGGAAGCGCAGAAGGCCAAAGCACGCCCTCAAAAGCGCGGGGCGTCACGGTCGCAGACGCACTCGCGCCATTTCTCGGCGGCGACCCTCGCACACAGCACACCACACAGGTCGCCAAAGCGCTCGTCAAAGCGCACGGCCAAATCGGCTGCCGCGAACTCAGCAGCATCCACGCAGCGTTCCTCAACACGTGGCTCAACCGCTACCAAAACGCCTTCTCGAAACATCGCAGAGCGGGCGCTGCGAAACGGCATCCTCCGCTACCTCTGGGAGGAGTTCGGCGCGCCGCGGCTCCACAGCAAAATCACGAAGGTAACGAAGCCCAAACCTCGCAACGTCACAGCCACGACAGAGGAGCGCGCGGCCATCATCGCCGCCGCTCCGCCTGCCCTTCGCTGCTGGCTGCTGCTCTGTTCGGACTGCGCGATTCGCAGCGGCACCGCCGCGCGCCTCACGCCTGCCGAGTACGACAGCGCGCAGCGCATCCTCACATTTCGAACGAAGTACCAAAATGCGCAACAGCTACCCGTCACCGCGGAGCTCGCAAAGCTCCTCGACGCCTGCAAAGACACGGCGCTGCCCTTCGTGCAGCAACTCGACCGCGGCCCGGTGCAAGGCCAGAAGGTCGGAACGCTCGACTATCAGGCTCTCAGCAAAACGTTCGGCCGGCTCAAGCACCGACTCGGCATCACCCGCAAGCTCACTCCTCACGATCTGCGCCGCACCACGGCGCGCCAGGTGTACGCCATCACTCACGATTTGCGGACGGTGCAAGCCCTCCTCGGTCACGCGGAGCTCAGCACAACCCTCTGGTACTTGCAGGACAACCTGCAAACCGTTCCGGTGTCCGCGCTCGAAGTCGCAAAGCTCAACCCACTCACAGAAAGGCCACAATGACGCAAACACGAATGAGGCGCAGAGGTGTCCACGCCAGCGCAGTCGGGCACGGCGTGGCGCACGCAATCTTCGCCGCGACATCAGAGCCACGCACCCCGGAAGAATGGGTGCACCTCTGCATCACGGCTGCCGATGAAGCTGAGTCGGCAGTCGCAGACGCGCCCCCAGACCCGGAGGATGGTTCGACGATGCTGGTCGACTTCCTGAACGAGACGCGCGAGGAAGGCGACCCGATCTTTGAGGTAGCGGGGCGCGGGCGTCGCACAGCGGCCATGATTGACGCCGGGGCGACAGCGTTCCGCGCTTGCATGCCGAAGGTCACCGGGCGTCGCAACGTGCAGGCGTATATCGCCTGCATCGCGGTCGGCCTCCAGCGGAAGTACGTCACCGGAACCGAGTCAAAGGCGCTGCTCTACACGGCACAACTCGCACTCGCCGCATACCCTCATCGCCGCGTCAATCGCGGCAGAAAGGCCAATTGATGACCACCCCCACCCCCTACCGTCGTGATCTCGACGAGCTCCTGAACGCGATGGCCGGATTGCAGGGCGCGGCCCGCCGCGCCATCGTCCGGGCCGTTCACGATCTCTTCGACAGCGCCACGGCGAAGCCAGCGCCAGGAACGCCACCCTCAGACACGAACGGAAGCGCGCCTGAGCTCGTCGAGCGCGCCCTCTTCCTCGAGCCCCACCCTGCCGAGCTCCGCATCATGGAAGCCGCGGCGCCGCCCAATGGATTCGAGGTGCACGTATGACCACTCGCCCCACCCTCACGCTGGACAACGTGCCCGAGTATCTCGATTGGGCCCTCACGCACCAACGCTCAATGACGCGGGGCGAGCTCGAACACCACCTGACGGCCGCGGAGCTCGTCGTGCGGCTGAAGATGGGCGCAGCGCAGAACAAGGCAACGCAACACACGCTCGTCGAGCAAGGAATTATCGACCCTCCCCCCGCCCCCCACCCGGCCGGGTGATGTTGTAAATTTCGAATCGGCCGTGGGAGACGGCCGCGCATCTTGCCTCCCTGAACACCTGCCACCACACGGGCCCTGCATCACGCAGGGCCCCTTTTTTCGGGCTATGCAGTCGGGCCACGCGAGTCCGCTATGCTACAGTCCGCCCATGTCGCCATTCCAGACCACCCCAGGCGTCGCCATCGCGACGGCCGCCGAACGCATCCGGCTCTGCCGCACGTTCCCCGGCATGATCGCGCGCCGCTACGATGTGCCCGTCTTCGTGCCTCCACCTCCGAAGCCTCGCAGGCCGTCGATCGCAGTCGGACACCTCGGCCCTCGACGGCGTCATGCGTCGTGCGGAGCACGCCACACGCCGCCTGCATAGTCGCAGGCGCGGGAACGCCGCGCAGCAACGGGCTCACTCGCTCCGCTCGTTCGGACTTCAACAGACAGTGTTCGTCGGCCGCTGGCGCGTCCTCCTCAGGCTGCTCCTCGCGCGCGGGGCCCCTGCCCTCGCCGCCGCTGCGCGGCCGGGTGCGTCGCGCAGCAGCGCTCCTTCCGCGCTCGGCCCGCCTCTCGCTGGGCCGTCGTTCCGCGCCCGCTCTTCGCCTCGCTCGCGCTCGGTCGCGGGTGCTCACTTTGGGCACGCTCGTGTCGGCGGCTCCGGGCCCGCCGTCCCGTCGCAGCGCCGCCACCGGCCTCCCGTTGCGCGGGGCGCGCGGCCCGCTTCGGCCCGCCGCGCTTCAAATGCCCCGCGCTGTGGCAGCACAGTCATCGTGCGCTTGCGTGCCCGCGGCATCGCATCATCGGCTGCGCGCGCTCGCTCGCGTTGCGAGCTCCCGCGCTCGAACCGGCATCCTGCGTCACACCCGGCCCGCGCCTCGAAGTGCGTCAAGGGTCGCACGGCCGTCAAGCCTGCCGCGCGTAGCGCGTCACCCTCCGGGCTACAAGGGCATTGACTGCCGTGCGCCCTGCTCGAAGTTCCGGGGCGCGGGCCTAAAGAAAACAAGCAACAGCAAAGACCTGGGCCGCGCTTGCGCGCGGCCCAAACAACTAACTCTTCGGCGGTTCAAATTTCCCGGGCTCTTTCCGCTCAGATGTCTCGGGCTTCAGCAGTTGGTCGAGATTCCTAATCAGCACATCACTGCGCCGAACAGCTTCTTCGGACATGGCGAGAAGCAGCCGGGTCCTGGCGATAAGGTTGGCAAAATCCTCATCCGGCATGGTGCCTTTGATGCCGCTCCGATCGACGGAAACCGGCACCTAGGAAACGCCCTAGTATCGCCCTGCCAAAAAAGAACGGTGTCCGACGCGGTGTCCACATTTTTATGGACACCGCGCTTCCACCCTCATAGACTCGGAACAATCTCGCAGGCTACACGTTTCTCGCCCACTCTGCCGATATAGACACCGCGCTATGTCCTTTTGTTCCTGCACGCTTCCACGCTCGTTTGACGCGGAGCGAAGCGCCGGGCGACAATGCTTAAGTCCTCAAAGAGTGGGCCTGTGGCGCAGCTGGGAGCGCGCTTCCATGGCATGGAAGAGGTCATCGGTTCGATCCCGATCAGGTCCACCAACTTCCTCTTCAATTCCATCCTGAATCAGGCCACTACCCGTCGGCCTCCGGTCTCCCGCAGCTGACACTTTTGCCAGTGGAGTGGCGACATACTGCCGTTTACCGTCCATTAGTCGGGCGTAAACCCTCTGTCTCTCGAGATCGCGGGCGTAAGGAACGCGCTCGGAGAGCACACTCCTGTGGAGGGGCACTATGACCATCGCCAAATTGGAGCCCCTGCCAAAGTTTGACCTTGGCCGGGCGGCCGTTCCCTGGGAAGAGCGTCGCTCCGACGGGAAAAGGCTGCGCAAAGCGATACCGCGCGAATCCCACGCCGAATGGACCCCGCCCAAAAATCGGCCGGATCCAGTCAAGACCGTCATGGCAAACAACAAGGGACGCCAGAAGGACTTGATTCCTCTGCGTATGGGCCGAATGGCCGCGTCACCATTCGCCTTTCTGCGCGGCTCGGCCTGCGTTATGGCCCGCGATCTCTCAACCACGCCGATCACCGGAATCTCGACCGTGATGGATGGTGATGCCCACCTCAACAACTTCGGGATGTATGGCACGCCGCAGCGCGAGGTCGTCTTCGACCTCAATGACTTTGATGAGGCGCTCGTCGGTCCCTGGGAGTGGGATCTGAAGCGTCTCGCGGCGAGCGTCAACGTCGCCGGCCGTGCGAATGGTTTGAACGCGCGCGAACGAGCCGCCGCAGTGAAGCGCTGCGTCGAAGGCTATCGATTCAACGCGCGCCGTTTGCAGTCCATGGGTGTTCTCGATATCTGGTATCTGCACGCCTATCCTGGCCGGGACAATCCTCTGATTCAGGCCGATGCAAAATCCAAGGCAGTCGTCCGGAAGACACTGGCGAAGGCGCAGCATACCGACAATCGCGCGTTGCTTCCGAAGATCACAGACCACAACCGTGACGGGTCATGGACCTTTCGCGATGACCCTCCCGTTCTGACTCGTGTCGACAAAGCCACACGGCAAAAGGTCATCGATTCACTGAATCCCTACTCTCAGACTCTCTCTCGCGAGCGACGTATCATGCTCAATCGCTATCACGTCGCCGATGTCGCTCATCGAATTGTCGGCGTCGGTTCGGTTGGAACCAGGGCCTATCTTGTTCTGCTCTTTGGGAACGGCGATGGCGACCCGTTGTTTCTGCAGGTCAAAGAGGCCACCGTCCCCGCGCATGCTCCATATCTCCCCGCGCTCGAAAAGGAATTTCACCACAACGGACACCGGGTCGTCATCGGACAAAGGGCTCTCCAGGCATCTTCTGACCCGATGCTTGGCTGTACCAGCATCGACGGCCGTGACTTCTACGTCCGGCAGATGAAGAATCTTAAAGCGTCCGTGCCGATTGAGTGGCTGACAGGTACCTCCTTCAACTTCTACGGATGGATATGCGGCGCAATCCTGGCACGCGCTCACGCTCGCACCAGCGATCCCGCTCGCATCGCTGGCTATTGCGGCAACTCAGCCGTTCTCGACGAAGCTTTAGCGGTTTGGGCGGAGAGCTACGGAGACCAGACCGAAAGCGATCATGCCGCACTCGTCGACGCCGTCAATCGAGGCGAAGTCGAAGCTGATCTCTCTGAAGGCGAAGAATAGATCGAGGAATTGGCCTGCTAGCGCACGATTCCGTCGTGCACGTCGTAGACGACAATGCCGAGGTCGTTCAGCTCGCGGACTGTCACCTCGAGGTTGCGACGCACCTGTGGCTCTGCCTTTTGCGGCGTGTTTGTCGGCTCTTCTACGGAGATCACGCGGCCATACGGCCACGCGCTCTGCGGAATCGCGCTCACGGCCTCGTCCAGCTTGTCCAGGCTGATGTTCAGCTCCTGCTGCCGCGCTGCTACCGGCCGCAGCATGCCGCCGCTGCCCAGGGACGGATTCGGATCGGCCAGCGTTACGCGCAGTTCAAGCATCCCAGGCTGCACTGTAAGCGACGGATTCTCCCACGATTCTGCCGTGTGAATTGCCATGAAGCGGCTCTTCGATGGCGGGGGAATCATGTCCAGCTGTTGCCGCGCTGTGTCCTGCTGTGCACGTCTCTCCGTGCGTGCCTGCTCGGCATCCTGGCTGAAGGTGCGGCTGTGGCAGCCGTAAAACACAGCGAGAAGCGGGAGAGCAACGAGAGGGAAAAGAAGCAGGGAATTGCGGCGGGTCACGCGTCAAGAATACCAGCTACGTCCCGGTCCATTTTGCCGCGCGTTTCTCCAGGAATGCCGCCAATCCCTCGCGTTTGTCGGCTGTCCCACATAGCTCACCGAAGATCTCTGCTTCCACCTGCAGAGCGTCCTCGATGGGCAGGCCTTCGCCGTGCGCAACTGCCCGTATCACCGCAGAGATGGCCAGCGGAGCCATCGTCGCTATCGACTCCGCAATCGCACGTCCTCGCATCATCAACTCTGCCGCGGGCACGACTTCATCCACGAGTCCAAGGCGCAGGGCTTCCGTTGCGTCGACCGCGGCTCCGGTCAGCATCAGCCGCAGTGCCGCGCTCCGGCCGATGAGCCGCGGCAGCCGCTGCGTTCCGCCGTAGCCCGGAATCAGCCCAAGCTTCAACTCCGGCAGTCCGAGCTTGGCGCGCTCACTCGCGATGCGGAAGGTGCAGGCCAGCGCGAGCTCACATCCTCCGCCGAGCGCGACTCCGTTCACGCACGCAATCACAGGTTTGCCACAACGCTCAATCCCCAGAAACACCTGCTGTCCGCGCTCCGATGCCACGCGACCTGACGACGAATCAGTCTCAGCCAGCGCTCGGATGTCTGCTCCCGCGGCGAATGCGCGCTCGCCTGATCCCGTGAGCAGAATCACGCGCACATTCGCATCGGCCGCGAGCTCGCCAAAGGCGCGTTCGAGCTCGTCGAACATCACCGCGTCGAGCGCATGCAGCACCTCAGGACGGTCGAGCGTCACGGTCGCAATCGCGCCCTCGCGCTCGACTCGCAGTCTTGTCCACGGTGCGTCTTCGTATCGTCCTGCGTCGACATCTGTCGCGTCCTCCAAACCTCTCAGCAAGCTGACGATACAATCGAAACTATGATCAAGGGAATCACCAGCATCGCGCCCATCGCGTCGGAGGACGCCTACGCGAAGCTCGCCAGTCTCTTCCGCTCCCTCGGGTTTGAAGAGGGCAAAGGTTGGAGGTCGATGGCGGCCAGGGTGCGCCGTTTCTGGCTCCGCTCGGCAACCTGGAGCTGGTGTTCGGCCGCGCTCCTGCTGTACCGGGCATCCTGATTGAGACGACGGAGCTCGACGCGGTGTATGCGGTCGTGCGCGCGTGGATGGCGGCCAACTTCCGCACGGAAGAGGCTGTGGTTCGGCTGAGCGCGCCGGCGGAGACGCACTGGAACTCTCGGCTGTTCACCGCCGATCTCGCTCCGGGACTCAAGATAGGCTTCTGGCAGTCGGAGAACCCGCTGCGCGGACGGCCGGTGGCCGTCGAGGGCGATCTCTCGGCTGAGGGGAAGCGCTTTGCCATCGTGGTCGCGCGCTGGAACTCCGTCATCACCGATCGGCTGCTGCAGGGCGCGCTCGACGCGCTGCTGCGCTCCGGCGGCAACTCGACGATGATCGAGATCGTGCGCGTTCCGGGCGCGTGGGAGATTCCGTCGGCGGCGCGGACGCTGGCGGAGTCGAAGCGGTTCGCGGCGATCATCACGCTGGGTGTGCTGCTGCGTGGCGAAACCGCGCACTACGAGGCGATCTACACCGAGGTGGCGCGGGGGATTGGGCAGTCGCAGCAGGAGACCGGCGTGCCGCACGCGTTTGGTGTGCTGACCTGCGAGACGCTGGAGCAGGCGCTGGACCGCGCGGGGCTGAAGGCCGGCAACAAGGGCTTCGAGGCTGGCATTGCGGCCATCGAGATGGCGTCGATTGGCGCCAAGCTGGGGGCGAAGCTGCAGGGCCATCCGACGGAAGCGGGTCGGTGATGGGGACTCGCCGCAAGAGCCGGGAGCTGGCCATGCAGATGCTCTTCCAGGGCGATCTGGGCAAGCAGAAGCCGGATGAGGTGGAGCGTCTGTTCTGGGAGTCGCGCGACGACGTCGACGACGAGACCAGAGGGTTCGCCGATGATCTTCACCGCGTGGCGACCACACGCGAGGATGAGGTGGACAAGCTCATCCAGAAGCATGCGAAGAACTGGCGGCTGGAGCGGATGCCTGCGGTGGACAGGAACCTGCTGCGGATGGCGGTTGCGGAGATGATCGGGTTCCCGAAGACTCCGGCTCCGATCGTGATCAACGAGACTCTGGAGATTGCGAAGCGGTATGCAGCTCCGGAGAGCCTGCAGTTTCTCAATGGAGTGCTGGACGCGATCGGGCGGGAACTGCTGGATGCGAGATTAAATCGTGGCTCTTGAATCGAAGTTCCGGGCGGTACCCCCTCCCCCCGTCACTTTTTGCGCAAAATCTTCCATAAATTGGACTTAGGCTTGGACCTAAGTGTGTTTTGGAGCTAAGCAGGTTTGTCTGGCGAGTGCCGGACGGACAGTATTTCCCACACCTTTAGTTTAAATGCCGTGTCAAGTGAGTCAGAGGGCGCGACGGGGATCGCGCCCTCTGACTTGACTTAGGGATGAGTTACGACTGCAGCTTCTTCGGGTGCTGGGCGATGAGGTTGACCGGGGCGTTGCCGCTGCCGCTGCTGGCGGGAAGGGCAGGCTTGAGGACTCCGGTCTCGGTGGCGGTCGTGCCGTTGATCGAGATCAGGTGAACCTGGCCGTCCGAGGCGCCGACGTAGAAGTTGAGGTTGTCGGTCGAGAAGACGCCGGTGAGCGGCGCTGTTGCCGTTGTGGCTCCATTGCCGAGCTGCACATAGGTGACGGCGCCGGTTGCCGGGATGTACTCGGGCAGCAGGCCGCTGGAGCCGGTGTAGGTGACGAAGGCGATGGCGGAGTTCGTGGCCGGCACAACGTCGTCGATCTGGGTGGCGGTGATGCTGGAGAGCGCGGCAGGCTTGTTGGTGCCCTTGAAATAGTCGGGTGGCACGGCGTTCGGAGGTTGCGGGCAGGGCGTCGTGACGGGGAGCGTGACGCTGATGTCGTTGAGTGTAGCTGCCCCGTTCGCCACGGCGGCGCCGAGGATGTGCTGCCCGTCGGTGGTGGCGGCGACGCGATCGTTCTGGACGGCTAAGGAGTCGACCAACGGGTAATATTCGTTGGCCGTGGTCGGCGGATTGCCGTTGGAGCCGGGGGTGACGATGGTCGTCGTCGGGCAGTAGCTGCGGCCGTCGGTCTCGGCCCCGGCAAAGTAGGCGCCGATGTGCGGAACGGTGACCGTGACGTCGGTATAGACGGTGTTCGTGGGCGTGACCTGCCAGTTATTGAAGGCCGAGTGCGTGAGCAGGATGTTGTTGCCGGTCGTGCTGCTGGTCGTGATGTAGACAGTCTCGCTGTCCGGGGACCAGGCGGCGCTGGTGCCGACGACGTTGCCGTAGCTGGTGGTGACGGCACCGTTACCGACAAGCGAGACGGTCTGGCGCGTGGGATCGGTGACGACAGCGGTTGTGCCATCGGGCGAGACGGCGAGGACGACTCCGGGGATGGTCTGATTGGCGGCGGTGACCGTGTTGCCGGAGGTGGACAGGGTCATGAGGCCCTGCGGGCTGCCGAAGTAGATGGCCGTTCCGTCCTGGCTCATGACCATGGAGTTGGGAGGGTACTGCAGCTTGATGGGCGCACCCTGCTGCTTCAGCGTGAAGTCATAGGGCACGACGTATTGCGAGCCGGTGCTGGCCATGTAGATGACCTCGCCGCTGTTGCCCGCGGTGTTGACCGTGATGCTGTTGGAGGTGAGCGGGGTGCCGTTGCCGAGATAGCCGACCTGGCTGAGCGGCGACGGATTGCAGGTGCCGGGCTGGCAGACGGCGGTGATGTTGGCCGAGCCGGGGAAGCTGGGAAGGACGGAGCCTGACGAGGCAGAGATTGTCTGCGGAGTGGTGGAGTTGTACTCGAGACTGATGCCGGTGATCTGCTTGCCGTTGGTGTCGAGAACGGTAGCTACCAGCGGCTGCGGATTGTTGAGCCCGACGTTGATTGGATTGCCGGTCTGACCGACGGCCGTGAGCACGATGCTGGCGGGCGGACAGGTGGAGAAGAAGCCGGCGTTCGAAGCCGTGTTCGAGTTGGAGATAGTTGCCGTGACGGTGGACGAGCCGGGCTGATTGGCGGTCGCGAATCCCTCGGAGTCAATGGTGACGACGTTGGCGCTGCCCTGAGCGGTGAAGGTGAGGTGACCGACCTGGCAGGTGATGTTGTGCGCCGCATCGGTGAAGCCGCCGTAGTAGACCTTGCCGGCGAGCTGTACGCGATTGTTCTGCGAGACGCAGGAGGTGCCGTCGTATCCGGGCGCGGGCGGCTCAGGCGTGGTGGTGGCGTTGGGGCAGCAGTCGCTGGTGGGATCTGTACCGGGGTTGGTGGGGTTTGCGGGACAGGAGTTGGAGGCGGACAGTGGTGTCGCGAGCTGCACGGCAGTGACGGTGGGATGAACGTAGACAGCGATGGCGTTGGAGGTGACGCCGTCCGCGTTGGCGGTGATGAAGGCCATCGCGTTCGCCGGGGGATTGACGGGCGCACTGCAGATGGTGAAGTCAGGAATGCCGCTGCCGGTGTTGCGGTTCCAGGTGCCACCGCAGACCGCGCCCGTCGACGGGTTGATGTCAGCGAAGTTCAGGTTCGTCGTGGAGTAGGTGTATTTGCTGACGCTGACGCTGTTGCCTTTGCAGTCGGTGGTGGTGGCACTGAGGCCCTGCCCGATCTGACCGTAGTTGAGCGATTCACCGATGACGGCCAGCGTGGGAGCGAGGGTGATGGTGAATGCCTGACCGACGACGGGACCTGAGTTGACGTTCACGCTGCAGTAGACGGGAGGCGCGGAGTGATGACCGCAGCCGATGACCGACAGACCAAAGGGAACTGTAAAGAAAAGCAGAATAGCCAGACCGACGCACCGCCGGACTGATCTCTCGACAAACAACCGCACTCAGA
The DNA here is from genome assembly GCA_963729675.1 of uncultured Acidobacteriaceae bacterium. Classification (GTDB taxonomy): domain Bacteria; phylum Acidobacteriota; class Terriglobia; order Terriglobales; family Acidobacteriaceae; genus Granulicella. Next base: position 228,978 of record CAVSOV010000002.1, on the reverse strand, counting down.
ACCTCCCCGTTCAACCGGAACTCATGCTGAACGGTCATTGGGCAACCGCAGGATCGCTGAATCTCCGAGCCTCCAGTGTAGGTGTTGGACGGGTAGTGAGCAAATAGGGAGTGCGGGAAAAGTGGTTCGTAGTGAAGGCTCCGAGTGCGTAGAAGCCAAGGGGCATACCCCAGGGGCTAAAGCCCCACTCTCCCGCCGTGGCGGGAGGGCCAAGGCTAAAGCCTTGGCTTACCTAGAAGCGCCCGAGCCTAAAGGCTCGGGGTACCTAGAAGCACCTGAAGGCTCGGGGTATCTAGAAGCAAAGGCCGAAGAGAAAGGACGGGCCGAAGCCCGTCCTTGTTGTGTGGCGGCGCCGACCGTGTGGTGGCGCCGGATGTGGGTGGCGGTTGCGGTGTGGTGGCGATGCTGGTTACTTCTGTGCGGTCTGGGTTGTGGTGGTGGCGGGCATGTTGTCGGCGAACCACTTGATCATTCGCTCGTTGCGGTCGCGTATGTGTTCCGGGTTACGGAAGCCGTGGCCTTCGTCCGGATAAACGACGAGCTGCGTCTTGACGCCGAGATCTTTGAGCGCATGCCACATCTCGAAGCTTTGCGGAGCGGGGCACTCGCCGTCGCGGTCGCCGACGATGATGAGCATCGGGGTGGTCGCCTTCTTGATGTAGGTGATGGCTGAAGACTTGGCGTAGACGGCGGGGTCGTCGTAGACGCTGGCGCCGAAGAAGGGGATCATCCACTGGTCGATGGAGTTCTGGCCGTAGTAGCTCTGCCAGTCGGAGAGTCCGGCGCCGGCGACGGCAGCGCGGAAGCGATGCGTCTGGGTGACGGCGAACATGGTCATGAAGCCGCCGTAGCTCCAGCCGGTGATGCCTTCGCGGTTCTTGTCGATGGGGTATTTGGCCTCGACGGTGTCCATGCCCTTGAGGATGTCGCGGAGGTCGCCGTAGCCGAAGTCCTTGCGGTTGGCGGCGGTGAACTTTTCACCCTGACCGAAGGAGCCACGCGGATTGGGATTGAGGACGAAGTAGCCCTGCTCGGACCAGAGGGTTTCGGGGCGCGGGCCGGCGGAGGCTGAGGGGCCGCCGTGGACTTCGACGATGAGCGGGTATTTTTTGGAGGCGTCGTAGTCCTTGGGGAAGGTGAGCCAGCCCTGGACGTGGAAGCCTTCGTTCTCCCACTCGATGGACTCGAAGCGAGGCGGGTGAAGCTGGGTGGCGTCGTTGACGTGGGTGAACTGGGTGGCCTTGCCAGGAGCGCCGACGTAGATCTCGGACGGCTTGTTGTAGGAGGACAGGACGTAGGCGATGAGGCCGTTGTTGGAGCCGGAGACGGCGTTCTTGATGGGGCCGCCGCCGGAGATGTTGACCTCGCCGAGGTCGTCGGAGGAGTTGGGGACGACTGTGTGCTTGTCGGCGTCGGCGTCGGTGAGGAGGGTGTGGCCGCGGCGGTCTTCGACGAAGCCGAGGGTGTGGTCGTTGAGCCAGACCTCCCAGGTGGGCGTGCCGTCGATGCCGGGGGTGATGTCGGTGGGTTGGCCCTTGCCGTTGGAGTTGACGACCCAGATGTCGCCGCCGGTGGAGCCCTGGTCGGACATCAGGCCGGCGATGAGGGCGATGCGCTTGCCGTCAGGGGAGTAGCGGGGGACGGCGATCTGGAGGCCGTGGAGCGCGGATTTGGTGGTGTTGGGATTGAAGACGGAGCGCGGCTGCTCGGGGACGGAAGTGGCGTCGATGTGGACGGGCGCGGCCCAGAGCTGGGCGATCCACCAGTTGTTCTCGCCCGGCGGGTCGGCGGCGATGTAGGCGATCTCTTTGCTGGAGGGAGCCCAGTTGAACTCGTAGACGTGGAGGGTGAGAGGTGTCAGGAAGCCGCCGGTGCCGGAGGTGGAGTCGACGGCGTAGACGCGCTGGACTTCGACGCCGTCTTCGCCGATGACGCCGGCCCAGGGCTTCATGGCGTCGAGCGCGCCAGCGGTGCGGGTGGCGTTTTCGACGAAGAGGAAGGCGATGGACTTGCCGTCAGGCGACCAGGCGGGCTGGTTGATGTCGCCGGTGACGTGGGTGAGCTGCTTGACGTCGCCGGTGGATTTGGACCAGAGGTAGATCTGGGACTGGCGGGGGACGGTGGGGTCCTTGGACTCGGGGGCGCAGGCGCCGAGGAAGGCGAGTGTGGCGCCGTCGGGCGACCAGATGGGGCTGGAGTAGCCGCAGGAGGTGGCGTTGGGGATGGCGATGAGCTTGTCGTCAGTAGGGGTGGCGACGGGGGTGAGATGGAGGGTCGAGCCGTCGTGGGCGCGGAGGGTCCAGGCGAGGGTCGAGCCGTCGGGCGAGAGGGCGACGTTGCCGGGGGCGTGCATGTTCATGCCGCGCTGGGCATGCGCCGTGAAGGCGGCTGGAAGGCCGGCGAGGGCTATGGAGGACAGGGCAAAAGAGGCTAGATGACGCTTGAGGAGCATGGAATGGAGCGTATCACTCGAATGGCGCGTGAGGCGATATTCAGGTGAGGCGGCGGAGGGAGTCGAGTGGGCTTCGGGTCCTGATGCATTGGATCTGCCATGCCACCGGCTTTTGTTGACTCCACCCGCCCAAGTTGTTATCTTTAGTAAGTTCCGCGTATTTCGGGAACGACTCCGACTGGACGGGAAGATTTGAGCCAGCGGAACCTGTCTGTGAGCCTGCGAAACCCTCCTTCCCCTGGCAGCGCAATGGGGACCCTATAAGGACGGGCTATGTGGGCCGGAACAGAGCGAAACGGAAGTTGGGCATTAGACCCGGTTTACGTCGCCTGTCTCAAGCCTGAGCAGTGAAGTAACGCGCAGTCTGTGCAGTTTGTAGTGCGGCCGCGTGCAGGATTCAGAACTTCGCCGGTGAGATTTGAGTCTCACTGCCTTTCGCATGTGCGCTGGTTGGGTAAATCCAGCGTGAATGAGCGGGAGAAGCGTGAAGGTGCTGCCCTGCGCCGTGTCCGAGGGAGAAATCGGAAGCCCGGTTGGCGAATTAGACAGCCAAGCCGGAGTTGCAAGAAGGAAGAGGATTACGAAGTGCCTACATTTCATCAGCTCGTGAAGCAGGGCCGTACGCCCACCAAGTACAAGACCGCGTCGCCTGCGCTGCAGGGTTCGCCCCAGCGCCGTGGCGTTTGCACGCGCGTGTACACGCAGACCCCCAAGAAGCCGAACTCGGCGCTGCGCAAGGTTGCGCGTGTTCGCCTGACCAACGGCATTGAAGTCACGACGTATATCCCGGGCATCGGCCACAACCTGCAGGAGCACTCGATTGTGCTGATCCGCGGCGGCCGTGTGAAGGACCTGCCGGGAGTTCGGTATCACGTGGTTCGTGGAACGCTGGATTCGGTTGGCGTCGCGAACAGGAAGCAGAGCCGCTCGAAGTATGGGGCCAAGAGGCCGAAGGCGGCAGCGAAGTAAGGCGGCAGTGGTTTGTCGTTAGTGGTTAGTGAAGGACAAAAGCTTGAGGCCCAGTTCGTGAGAAGTCCCGCGCTGGGGGAAGAAGAGAGAGAAGAATGCCGAGAAAAGGTTTTATTGCGAAGCGTGAAGTGGCAGCGGATCCGATTTATCAGTCGACGCTGGTCACGAAGTTTGTCAACAGCATGATGTGGGGCGGCAAGAAGTCGACCGCGCAGGCCATCTTCTACGAGGCGATGGAGAACCTCGAGAAGAAGGGCGGCGAAGAGGCGATCAAGCTGTTCAAGAAGGCTGTCGAGAACGTGAAGCCGATGCTTGAGGTCAAGAGCCGCCGCGTCGGTGGAGCGAACTACCAGGTGCCGATCGAGGTGAACCCGGAGCGCCGGACCTCTCTCGCCATTCGTTGGCTGGTTACGTTCGGCCGCGCGCGTGGAGAGAAGGGCATGGTCGACAAGCTGACGGCTGAGCTGCTCGATGCCGCGAACGGACGTGGCGCCGCGATGAAGAAGAAGGAAGACGTTCACCGCATGGCTGAGGCGAACAAGGCGTTCGCGCACTATCGCTGGTAAGAGCGAGAGAGCAGAGATTAGAGATCAGAGATCGGGTACGAGCGACTTTGATCTGAACAAGGTTTCGAGGAACGGCGGACTGAGTCCGCAGAAAGAACTACCGTGGCACGCACAGTACCTCTAGCCAAGTGTCGGAATATCGGCATCATGGCGCACATCGACGCCGGCAAGACGACGACGACGGAGCGAATCCTCTTCTATACGGGCATCACGCACCGTATCGGCGAGGTGCACGAGGGCACCGCGACGATGGACTGGATGGAGCAGGAGCAGGAGCGCGGCATCACGATTACGTCGGCCGCGACGACCTGCACCTGGAATGGCATCCGGATCAACATCATCGACACACCGGGGCACGTGGACTTCACGGCCGAAGTGGAGCGCTCGCTGCGCGTGTTGGACGGCGCGGTGGCGGCGTTCGATGCGGTTGCCGGCGTGCAGCCGCAGTCGGAGACGGTGTGGCGGCAGGCCAATAAGTACAGGGTTCCCCGCATCTCCTTCATCAATAAGATGGACAAGGCGGGCGCGAACTTTGAGTACGCGACCTCGACGATCGTGAATCGTCTGGGCGCGAAGGCGATTCCGATTCAAATTCCCATCGGCGAAGAGGCCAAGTTCCGCGGCGTTGTGGATCTCGTGGAGATGCGCGGCATCGTGTGGAACGACGAGACGATGGGTGCGAAGTATGACGTCATCGAGGTTCCGGCGGACCTGCAGGCTAAGGCCGAAGAGATGCGCAACCAGCTCATCGAAGCGGTCGCGGATTCGGACGACGAGGTGATGCACAAGTACCTCGAGGGCGAGACGATCACGGTCGCGGAGCTGAAGCGGGCGATCCGCAAGGCGACGATCGCGATGAACATCTTCCCGGTCATGTGCGGAACGGCGTTCAAGAACAAGGGCATTCAGACGCTGCTCGACGCGGTGGTTGAGTATCTGCCGAGCCCGCTGGACGTTCCTCCGATCGAAGGCATCGATCCTGATGAGCCGGAGAAGAAGCTCGTCCGGCACGCCGACGACAACGAACCGTTTGCGGCGCTGGGCTTCAAGATCATGACCGACCCGTTTGTTGGGCAGTTGATCTTCATCCGCGTCTATTCGGGCACGCTGAAGACGGGCGACTCGGTGCTGAACCCGCGCACCGGCAAGACGGAGCGTATCGGCCGCCTGCTGAAGATGCACGCCAACAAGCGTGAGGAGATTACAGAGATCCTCGCGGGCGATATCTGCGCGGCAGTTGGGCTCAAGAACCTGGTGACGGGCGACACGATCTGCACGGAGAAGGCGCCGATTGTGCTTGAGCGCATCGACTTCCCGGCGCCGGTGATCGAAGTTGCCGTCGAGCCGAAGACGAAGGCGGACCAGGAGAAGATGGGCATGGCGCTGGCGAAGCTGGCGCAGGAAGATCCCACCTTCAAGGTCCGCACCGACATCACCAACGGGCAGACGATCATCGCCGGCATGGGCGAGCTGCATCTGGAGATCATCGTCGACCGCATGATGCGCGAGTACAAGGTCGAGGCCAACGTGGGCAAGCCGCAGGTGAACTACCGCGAGACCATCCGCGGCAAAGCCGAGGCGGAAGGCAAGTACATTCGTCAGACGGGTGGTTCGGGCAACTACGGCCACGCCAAGATTCGTATCGAGCCGAACGAGCCGGGCAAGGGCTACGAGTTCTCGAACGACATCAAGGGCGGTACGATCCCCAAGGAGTACATCAAGCCGATCGACCAGGGTATTCAGGAGGCGATGGCGGGTGGTGTGCTGGCAGGGTACGAGATGGTCGACATCAAGGTGTCGTTGTATGACGGCAGCTATCACGATGTTGACTCGAACGAAATGGCCTTCAAGATCGCCGGTTCGATGGCGTTCAAGGAGGCTGCACGCAAGGCCAAGCCTGTGCTGCTGGAGCCGGTGATGGCGGTTGAGGTGACGGTGCCGGAGGAGTATATGGGCACCATCATCGGCGACCTGAATTCACGGCGCGGACGCATCGAGGGCATGGAGATGGTCGGCGGTGTGCAGGCCATCAAGGCCACGGTTCCTCTGTCGAACATGTTCGGCTATGCGACGGCGATGCGTGGAAGCACGCAGGGACGAGCGAACTTCTCGATGGAGTTCAAGCAGTATGAAGAGGCGCCGCGGTCGGTGAGCGAAGAGGTCATCGCCAAGGTGCAGGGTGACAAGAAGTAAGGAGAGACAGCGGAACGTCTTTCTGGAGTTTTGTAGCAACGTAAGCCGCGTGCTGGAGCCGGTTGAGATCAGCCGGCGCGCGCAGAACAAATGGATTTTGTAGCAACACCAAGACGGAGAGAGTAGTCATGGCGAAGGAAAAATTTGATCGCAGCAAGCCGCATGTGAACGTAGGGACGATTGGTCATATTGATCACGGCAAGACGACGTTGACGGCGGCGATCACGAAGGTACTGTCGAAGCACAACCCGAAGAACGCGTTCCGTTCGTTCGACACGATTGATAACGCGCCCGAAGAGCGCGAGCGCGGCATCACGATCTCGACCTCGCACGTGGAGTACGAGACCAAGAACCGGCACTATGCGCACGTCGACTGCCCGGGCCACGCCGACTACATCAAGAACATGATCACGGGCGCCGCGCAGATGGACGGCGCTATTCTCGTTGTCGCCGCCACGGACGGCCCGATGCCGCAGACCAAGGAGCACGTGCTGCTGGCCCGCCAGGTCGGCGTGCCGTACATCGTGGTGTTCCTGAACAAGTGCGATGCGGTGGAAGATCAGGAGCTGATCGACCTGGTCGAGATGGAAGTTCGCGAGTTGCTGTCGAAGTATGACTTCCCGGGCGATGACGTTCCGGTGGTCCGCGGTTCGGCGCTCGGCGCGCTGAACGGCGAGGCGCAGTGGGAGGCCAAGATCGACGAGCTGATGGAGGCGGTGGACAAGAATGTGCCGCAGCCGGATCGCCTGGTCGACCTGCCGTTCCTGATGCCGATCGAAGACATCTTCTCGATCTCGGGCCGTGGAACTGTTGTGACGGGCCGTATCGAGCGCGGCAAGGTGAAGGTGGGCGAGGAGGCCGAGATCGTGGGCTTCACGCCGACCCAGAAGACGGTTGTGACCGGCGTCGAGATGTTCAAGAAGCAGCTCGATGAGGGTCTGGCTGGCGACAACGCTGGTCTGCTGCTGCGCGGCATCGCGAAGGAAGCGGTGGAGCGCGGCCAGGTGCTGGCGAAGCCGGGTTCGATCACGCCGCACACGGAGTTCAAGGGCGAGGTCTACGTGCTGTCGAAGGAAGAGGGTGGACGCCACACGCCGTTCTTCAACGGCTACCGTCCGCAGTTCTACTTCCGCACCACGGACGTGACGGGTTCGGCCAAGCTGCCGGCGGGCACGGAGATGGTGATGCCGGGCGACAACATCGCGCTGGACGTCACGCTGCACACCCCGGTGGCCATGGAGAAGGGCCTCAGGTTCGCTATCCGCGAGGGCGGCAGGACCGTCGGCGCCGGAACGATCTCGGAAATCATCAAGTAAGCCAACTTCACGAGGGCTGCCGGTTCGCCAAGATTCACGACGGCCGGCAGCTACTCCCAACCGATCTTTGAGTAGGAAGAAAGAGAACTGAGATGGCACAGCAGCGCATTCGCATCCGCCTGAAGGCGTACGACTACCGGGTTCTGGACACGTCAACCGGCGAGATCGTCGAGACCGCCAAGCGCACCGGAGCACAGGTTGCGGGGCCGATTCCCCTGCCGACGATGAAGAACAAGTACTGCGTTCTGCGCAGCCCGCACGTCGACAAGAAGTCGCGCGAGGCCTTTGAGATTCGCACGCACAAGCGGCTGATCGACATTCTCGAGCCGACGCAGCAGACGGTGGACGCGCTGATGAAGCTCGACCTGCCGGCGGGTGTGGACGTTGAGATCAAGACGGTGACTAAGTAACTGGTCGCAGGTTTAGGAAGTTTGTTTTACCTACAGTGCTTTGCGGAAAGCCGAGCATGATGAGGAGAGAGAAAGATGGCAGTTACAGGAATTCTCGGTAAGAAGATTGGCATGACGCAGGTGTTCGACGACCGCGGTGAGGTTCATCCCATCACCGTGCTGAAGGTCGGGCCGTGCGTGATCACGCAGCTCAAGACGCAGGCCAAGGACGGCTACGATGCCGCGCAGATTGGTCTGGTCGAGTTTGTGAAGGCGAGCAAGGTGAACAAGCCGATGACCGGCCACTTTGCGAAGTCGAATGTGCCGCCCGTCAAGCTGGTGAAGGAAGTTCAGCTGGAGTCGGTGACCGGCGGCGACGAGGATCAGGGTGCCAAGGCCGGCGATCGCATTACGGTTGAGATCTTCAGCGAGACGAAGTTCGTTGACGTGATCGGCACCTCGAAGGGCCGTGGTTTTGCAGGCGTCGTTCGTCGCCATGGCTTCGGCGGCGGTCCCAAGTCGCACGGTCACATGTTCCAGGTCCAGGGCTCGATCGGTGCATCGTCGTTCCCGTCGCGTGTTTTCCCGGGGCAGCGTATGCCGGGTCACTATGGGACGGATCAAATTACGGTTCGCAACCTGCGTATTCGCGGGATTGATGCGGAGGACAACCTGCTGATGGTTGAGGGCGCGGTTCCGGGTCCTCGTGATGGATATGTTCTGGTCTCGAAGGCGAAGGCGCCCCCGAGAGAGCGTCGCGGCTTTGCCGGTGCCGGCACGGTCGATCCGCTGAAGGCCTCGAAGAAGGCTGCACCGAAGAAGAAGTAGTCCTGCGCGGACGGCGAGACGCGCTTCGCGCAAAGCTTGCCGTTCGCAACGCAACAACCTCTGTGCGGGGAACAGACCGGGTAACACAGAGTAACAACGTCAGGGTTCGCGGCAATGATCGCGGGCACAGAAAGCGAAGTAAGACGATGGCGAAGATTAAGATCAAGAGCCTCGCGGGCAAGGAAGTCGGTGACTTCGAACTGCTCGATGAGGTGTTCACGGGTGAAGTGAACGAGGCGCTGCTCTGGGAGGCGGTGAAGCATTACCGCGCCAGTCTGCGCCAGGGTACGCACGCGACGAAAAACCGCAAGCTGGTTTCGGGCGCGGGCAAGAAGCTTTGGAAGCAGAAGGGCACGGGCCGCGCTCGCGTGGGCTCGATCCGCAGCCCGCTTTGGCGTGGCGGTGGCACGGTTCACGGACCGCAGCCGCGCAGCTACGACTATCAGTTCCCGAAGAAGAAGCTGATGGGTGCTTTGCGCTCGGCGCTGGCTTCGAAGCTGGCGGACGGCAAGCTGACCGTCGTTGACAGCTTCAACGTCGACGAGGCGAAGACCAAGCACTATCGCACCGCGCTGAATAAGCTCGAGGCGACGAAGACGGCGCTGCTGGTTGAGACGTCGCGTGAGCTGAACGAGAAGCTGTACCTCGGTTCGCGCAACCTCGCGGGTGTGGAGCTTGTGCTCTCGTCCGAGGTTCACCCGTACGATCTGCTCCGCTACGAGCACGCGATCTTCTCGAAGGCCGCGCTCGAGGCCTTGCAGGAGACGCTGAAGAAGAGCGTGTCTAAGCGCAATGCCGCTGGCGCTGCGGGCGCCAAGAAGGAGGTTGCATAATGCCGACCGTTTATAACGTCATCCGCCGTCCGCTGATCACCGAGAAGGCTCTCACCACGCGTGAGACTGAGGGATCGCTGGTATTTGAGGTTGCGGCAAACGCCTCGAAGACCGAGGTGAAGCAGGCTGTAGAGCAGCTCTTCAACGTGAAGGTTGCGGCTGTCCGCACCGTGAACGTTGAGGGCAAGGAGCGCCGCCGCGGTAAGTACTCGGGCTACCTTCCGGACTGGAAGAAGGCCTATGTGCGTCTGAAGGCGGGCGAGAAGGTTCCTGATTTCGCCGCAGAGATTTAGTAAGGCAGTAGCTAGTGGTTAGTAGTTAGTGGTTAGTAAAGAACGCAAACTACGGCAGTTTAGATCCAAGTATCGCGCCGGGAGTAATAAGGCGCGGCAAAGGCAAAGGAAGAAGCAATGCCGATTAAGAGTTTTCGACCGATAACACCGACGCTTCGTTTCCAGACGAAGCTGGTGAACGACGACATCACGACCGACAAGCCGTACAAGCCTCTGCTTGAAGTGAAGCAGCGCACCGGCGGCCGCAACAACACCGGAAAGCTTTCGGTGCGGCACCACGGCGGCGGTCACAAGCAGAAGTTGCGGCTTATCGACTTCAAGCGCGACAAGTTCGGAATTCCGGGCACCGTGGCGACGATCGAGTACGATCCGAACCGCAGCTCGCGCATCGCGCTGATCGCGTATGCGGACGGCGAGAAGCGCTACATCCTGCAGCCCGTTGGGCTGAAGGTTGGGCAGAAGGTGATGAGCGGGCCGGAGGCTGACATTCTTGTCGGCAACGCGCTTCCGCTCAAGAACATTCCTGCCGGTACGACGGTGCATAACATCGAGCTGCGTCCTGGCAAGGGCGGGCAGATGGCTCGCTCGGCTGGAGCGCAGGTGCAGCTGGTCGCGAAGGAAGGCGAGTACGCTCTGCTGAAGCTGCCTTCGGGCGAGACGCGTCGCGTGCTGGTTGAGTGCATGGCGACGATTGGCCAGGTTGGCAATACCGATCACGAGAATGTGTCGATCGGTAAAGCCGGACGCAACCGCTGGAAGGGCATTCGCCCGACCAACCGCGGTGTGTCGATGAACCCGGTCGACCATCCGCACGGCGGTGGTGAGGGTAAGACCTCGGGCGGACGTCACCCGGTGACGCCGTGGGGTCAGCCGACGCGTGGTTACAAGACCCGCAATAACAAGCGCACGGATGTGTTCATCGTGACGCGGCGCAACAAGGGTAAGTAGATTTTAGATTCTAGATTTTAGATGTTAGAGGGACCGATCTAAGACCTAACATCTGACATCTGCAGTTCAAGAGCAGCGCCCGGAGGAGCACGCGGCTGGTCGGATCGGTCGAGTGCAGTAGGGCATAACCAAGTCTCGAAGGCTCCTCGCGAGATTCGTTGTATCGAGCAGAAGAAGTACTGGAGAACAAAATGGCACGCTCTACGAAGAAAGGCCCGTTCATCGACACGCACCTGATGGTGAAGATCGATGCGATGAATGCGGCGAATGACAAGAAGGTGATTCGCACCTGGTCGCGCCGCTCGACCATCCACCCGGATATGGTCGGCCACACGATCGCAGTGCACAACGGCAAGAAGTTTGTGCCGGTGTATTGCACGGAGAACATGGTCGGCCACAAGCTCGGCGAGTTTTCAGCGACGCGCACGTTCAAGGGACATTCCGCGAAGGCTGCGGACACGGCGAAGGCCAAGTAAAAGAAGATTGAGCAGAGGCTTCTTTTCGCCTCGAGGAAGATTGAGATGGCAAAGACAACGACAACTGCTCCGGAGTATCGCGCTGAGGCCAAGTTCCAGCGCGTCAGCCCGCAGAAGGCCAAGCTGGTGCTGGACCTGATCAAGGGCAAGCCGGTGGGACAGGCGATTAACATTGTCGCCTTCACGAACAAGCGCATCGCGCCGGTGATCGAGAAGACGCTGCGCTCGGCGGTGCAGAACGCGCAGTACCTGGCGGATGAGCGCGGGCTCGACGTCGACGTTGATAAGCTGTACGTGAAGACGGCGGTGGCGAACGAGGGTCCGCGCATGAAGCGTATCCGCCCGGCGCCGATGGGCCGCGCCTTCCGCTATCAGCGCCGCATCGCGCACATCGTGATCACGATTGCGGAGAAGAAGGCAGCTGTTGAAGCGGCAGCTTCGACACCAACGGCAGAGACCACCAGCAAGCCGGCAGCGAAGAAGACCGCTGGCAAGAAGGCTCCGGCCAAGAAGGCCGCGGCGAAGAAGAGCGCAGCCAAGAAGTCGGCTCCGAAGAAGAAGGCTGCAGCGAAGTAAACGGGCTTTGAAGTCCGCAAGACAGGTTTTGCAGTAAAGGCATTATCGCAACACAAGCAACACTGCCGCGCCGGCTCAACCGGCTATGGCGTGAAAGAAGAAGGAAGCTTATGGGACAGAAAGTCCATCCGTATGGATTCCGCCTCGGCATCAACAAGCCGTGGAAGTCGCGCTGGTTCGTGGAGCGCGGCTATGACAAGCTGCTGGTCGAGGATGTGAAGCTGAAGGCTGAGCTCCGCGACAAGCTGAAGGCTGCCGGCGTCTCGTCCGTTGAGGTCGAGCGTCCGGGCAACAAGCTGCGGTTGATTATCCGCACTGCGCGTCCGGGCATCATCATCGGCCGCAAGGGCGCGGAGATCGACAAGCTGAAGGCCGACATCCAGAAGCGCACTAACCGCGAGGTGTTTATCGACATCCTCGAGGTCAACAAGCCGGAGCTCGATGCTCAGCTCGTCGCTGAGAATATCGCGCTGCAGCTTGAGAAGCGTGTCTCGTTCCGCCGCGCGATGCGCAAGTCGGTGGATTCGGCGCTGCGCTTCGGCTGCAAGGGCATCAAGGTGCGTGTCTCGGGCCGCTTGAACGGCAACGAGATTGCGCGCTCCGAGTGGTACCTGCAGGGTCGTCTGCCGCTGCACACGCTGCGCGCGGACATCGACTACGGCTTTGCCGAGGCGAAGACCACGTACGGTGTCATCGGCGTCAAGACCTGGATCTACCGCGGCGATATCTACGAGCAGAAGAAGCGCCGCGAGCAGGCTCCGGGGATTACCACCGGCGCGTTTTAGTCCTAAAGGCAGGGCCGCGGCGAGGCAAAAAGCTTCCCCTCGCCGCGTCTTTGCCGTATAATTAACTGGTTTGGCCCTGAGTCTGCGCCTTGCAGTAACTGGTGCAGAGACCCCGGCTGAGCTTCTCTGATTCCCGCTTTGTGGCGGTTCACTCTCAGAAGTTCTCCGTCCTCAAGTTTGAAAGGCGAGTTTTCCCATGCTTTTGCCCAAGAAGGTCAAGTATCGCAAGCAGCAGCGCGGCCGCATGTGCGGCAAGGCGTGGCGCGGCTCCGATCTCTCGTTTGGCGACTACGGTCTGAAGGTCCTGGAGTGCGGTTATATCACCGACCGCCAGATTGAGGCCTCGCGTATCGCGATGACGCGCTTTATCAAGCGCGGCGGAAAGGTCTGGCTGCGTCTGTTCCCGGACAAGCCGATCACGAAGAAGCCTGCCGAAACCCGTATGGGTAAGGGCAAGGGTGCGCCGGACCACTGGGTCGCGGTGGTTCGCCCGGGCAAGATCCTCTTCGAGATGGAGGGCGTGCCGGTCGATATCGCGAAGGAGGCCATGCGCCTGGCTTCGCACAAGCTGCCGCTGCGGACGACGTTTGTTGTCCGGCCGAATGTGAAGACTGAGGTCGCGGCTAAGTAGGCGCGGCAGCCAGAAATACAGAGATCCTTCGCTCCGCTCAGGATGACGGCGTGGAGATAAAAGGGAAGTTTGATATGGAACTCGACAAGATCAGAAATCTGAGCGACGACGAGCTGAAGGCCGAAGAGGCCAAGGCGGCTGAGCAGCTCTTTCGCATCCGTTTTGCGAAGAGCCTCGGCAAGCAGGAGGGCCTGAAGAACCTGCGCACGCTGAAGCTCGACATCGCCCGTTTCAAGACCGTTGCACGCGAACGTCAGATCGCGGCAACCAAGGCAGGTAAGTAATGGCTGATACGACAGCGAACAGCACTGAGCAGCAGGCGACCCGACGCAACGAGAAGGTCGGCAACGTCGTCTCGACCAAGATGAACAAGACGATCGTGGTTGAGATCGAGATGCGCAAGGCGCATCCGAAGTACCGCCGCGTGATGAAGTTCAACAAGAAGTTCTACGCGCACGACGAGCAGAATTCGGCCCGCATCGGCGATGTGGTTCGCATCCGCGAGACGCGTCCTCTGTCGAAGCTGAAGCGCTGGACGCTCGAGGAGATCATCCGCCGCTCGTCGCTGGGGACGCTGCCGGAAGAGAAGCCGCTGGCCGAAGAGTCGGCGACGAAGTAGCTGCTGTCAGGCCGTGCGAGGTTTGCGCGGCTGCGATTGGAATAGAAGTTTCGCGCGGGCCTGAGGCTCGCGCCTGGTAAGGAGATTCGCGATGGCAGTTCAGATGCGCACCATGTTGGACGTGGCCGACAACTCCGGCGCACGCAAGCTGCAGATGATCCTGCCGCTGGGCGGCGGACTCGGCAAGAAGGCCGGTCTCGGCGATGTGGTTACGGCGGCGGTCAAGGAAGCCTCGCCCGATGGCACGGTCAAGAAGGGCAAGGTCGTCAAGGCGGTGATCGTCCGCACGCGCAAGGAGTATCGCCGGCGCGATGGAACATACATCCGCTTCGATCAGAACGCAGCGGTCGTGATCAACGATGCGATGGAGCCGGTCGGCACGCGCGTGTTCGGTCCGGTCGCCCGCGAGCTGCGCGAGAAGAAGTTTCTGAAGATTGTTTCGCTCGCGCCTGAGGTTATTTAGCGAGAGATCAGAAATCAGAGAGCAGAAATCATCGACTTGATCTCTCATCTCTGTTCTCTGATATCTCAAACGCGGATTCCGGCTCCGACAGATCGCCGAGGCCACACAAGAGGATTTTGAAGTCATGGCAAAGATTAAACGCAACGACCAGGTGATTGTGATCGCCGGAAAAGATAAGGGCAAGAAGGGCCGCGTGCTGCGCGTGATCGCCGACAAGGACCGGGTTCTTGTCGAGGGCGTCGGCATGATCAAGAAGCACCTGAAGCCCAACCCGCAGCGCAACAGCGCGGGCGGCATTCTCGAGCAGGAGGCGCCGATTCACATCTCGAACGTTTCGCTGCTCGACTCAGATGGAAGGGCAACGCGCGCCGGCTTCCGCTTTGAGGGCGACAAGAAGATTCGTGTCGCGCGCTCCAACGGCGGCACGCTGGCGGAGAAGAAGGCATAGAAAGACAGCAGATCGTTCTATTGATTTGCTTGAATTTGAAGGAGCACCCCACGAACCGGTACCCACTCCGAAACCGTGGAGAAAAGAGCAGGAACGATGGCAGCACGACTGAAAGAGAAGTACTCGAAAGAGATCAAGAGCCAGCTCCAGAAGGAGCTCGGCATTGAGAACCTGATGGCGGTTCCGAAGCTGGAGAAGATCGTCATCAACATGGGTCTCGGCGAGGCGACGCAGAACGTCAAGATGATGGACCCGCTGGTTGCCGATCTCGGATCGATCGCCGGACAGAAGCCGGTCATCACGAAGGCGAAGAAGTCGATCGCGGCGTTCAAGCTGCGCGAGGGTATGCCCATCGGTGCGATGGTGACACTGCGCGGCGATGCGATGTATGAGTTTCTCGACCGCCTGATCTCGGTAGCTCTGCCGCGCGTGCGCGACTTCCGCGGTGTCAGCTCGAAGAGCTTCGACGGTCGCGGCAACTACACGCTGGGTCTGCGTGACCAGCTCATCTTCCCGGAGATTGACTACGCGAAGGTGGACAAGACGAAGGGCATGAACGTGACGATCGTCACTTCGGCCAAGGACGACAATGGCGCACGCACCCTGCTGAAGTACTTCGGCATGCCGTTCCGCCAGGGAGCATAACCACCCCAGCGAGCAAAGAACGCTCGCCGGGGACCCCGGTACAAGGGGGTCAGGAGTAAGAGGAAGCGATGGCTACTACTGCAAAGCGCGTCAAAGACGCCCGCAAGCCGAAGTTCAAGTCCCGTCAGCACAACCGGTGCCAGCTGTGTGGCCGTCCGCGCGCATATCTGCGCAAGTTCGGCGTCTGCCGTCTGTGCTTCCGTGGACTGGCGCTCAAGGGCGAGATTCCGGGCGTTGTGAAATCGAGCTGGTAACGGGCCCCGGCGAGCGTCCTTTGCTCGCAGGGTGTTCTAACGCGCAAGCGTTGACTGGCTCCGCAACCTTCAGTGTTGCGGCTCGCTCCCGAAGCGTACCGGGAGAAACATTATCGGCTGACTCGATTGCTTGAGCGGCCACAAAACATTCCCGCAGGTTCTCCTGAATGTCAGGAGCGAACGGGGGGTGAAAGGAAGACGATGAATCTGACCGATCCAGTAGCAGATTTTTTGACCCGTATCCGCAACGCGCACCGTTCGCGTCACCAGAAGCTCGATGTCCCGGCCTCGCGCCTGAAGGCGGAGATTGCCCGCATCCTCAAGGAAGAGGGCTATATCGCCAACTTCAAGCCGGTTGAGGAGAATGGCCAGCAGCAGCTGCGCGTTTACCTCAAGTACGGCCCGAACAACGAGGCTGTCATTCGCGACCTGCAGCGCGTCTCGCGTCCGGGCTGCCGTGTGTACGTCGGCAAGGATGAGATCCGCCGCGTTCAGGGCGGTCTGGGTATCTCGATCATGACGACTCCGAAGGGGGTCATGACCGGCCGTCAGGCGCGCCGTGAGGGCGTTGGCGGCGAGATTCTCTGCGAAGTTTGGTAGTGCAACACGGGTGACGAGCCCGTGCGGCTGCAGTGGAACGAAAAACAACTAGCAAGGAATCGATAGATAGCTAGTTGCGCTCGGGACTCGCAAGCCACAAAAGGAATTTTCGATGTCACGTATCGGCAAGAAGCCTATCCCGCTGCCCAAGGGCGTCAAGTACACGGTCCAGACGAACATGGTTGTGGTCGAGGGGCCGAAGGGCAAGGTCTCCGCTCTGATTCCGCAGGGCATCACGCTCGAGGAGAAGGACGGCATTCTGCATGTTGAGCGCCAGAACGACTCGCAGGCGGCGCTGCACGGCTTGGCGCGCGCGCTGGTGTTCAACGCGGTTGAGGGTGTAACCAACGGCTGGAAGAAGGAGCTCGACGTGGTCGGCATCGGCTACCGCGTGGAGATGAAGGGCAAGAGCACGGTCGTGTTCACGCTCGGCTACTCGCACCCGATCGAGTTCCCGTTGCCCGCGGGCATCGAGGTTGCAATCGACCCGAAGCAGACGCACGTTACGGTCTCCGGCATCGACCGCCAGAAGGTCGGCCAGGTGGCCGCGGATATGCGCTCGCTTCGCAAGCCCGATCCGTACAAGAACAAGGGTGTGCGCTACTCCGACGAGAAGCTGAAGAAGAAGGTCGGAAAGACCGGCGCCAAGTAACTCCGAACGTCGCTGAAGGTCAGCGACGCCACTAGGAAGGAAGAACGAAGATGATCAACATTCCGCAGCGCAATGCAATCCGCCAGCGTGTTCACGACCGCATCCGCGCCAAGATGTCCGGCACCGCCGAGCGTCCGCGCCTGAACGTCTACCGCTCGCTCAACCACATCTACACGCAGGTCATCGACGACGCAACCGGCACGACCATCGCCTCGGCTTCAACGGTCTCGAAGAAGGGTGAGGGCAAGAAGGCCGGCGGCAACGTCGCGGCAGCGAAGGAAGTGGGCAAGCTCATCGCCGAGCGCGCGAAGGAGAAGGGCATCAAGAGGGTGGTCTTCGACCGCGGCGGCTACCTGTATCACGGTCGCATCAAGGCCCTGGCCGATGCAGCACGTGAGGCTGGGCTGGAGTTCTAGTTCCGGCAATTTCACAAGCGGCCCATGAGGCCGCGGCCCCGGACCGGTGTGCCGGGGACAAATACATACGAAGAAAGCAGACACGCAATGGCGACACGTAAGAGACTCGACGGCAACCGGATGAACCTCAAGGATGAGGTCGTCAGCATTAACCGCGTGACCAAGGTGGTCAAGGGCGGCAAGAACATGAGCTTCGCAGCGCTGGTCATCGTCGGCGACCCCGGCGAGGGTGTTGTGGGTTATGGATCGGGCAAGGCCAAGGAGGTTCCGCAGGCCATCCGCAAGGGTATTGAGGCTGCGAAGAAGAACCTCATCAAGGTGAACCTGACCCAGACTTCGATTCCGCACCAGGTGCTTGGACACTTCGGTTCGGGTGAGGTTCTGCTGAAGCCCGCGCCTGAAGGTACGGGTGTCATCGCCGGCAAGACGGTCCGTGCGGTGATGACGGCAGCCGGCGTGCAGAACGTGCTGACCAAGAACATCGGTTCGGCCAACCCGCACAACGTCGTCAAGGCCACCTTCGATGCGCTGTCGCAGCTTCGCGATAAGGCCGAAGTCGCCGCGCTGCGCGGCAAGTCAGTGGAAGAGCTCTAAGCAGTTCGCAGGATTTTTTGTAAGGAGTTTCGTTATGGCTGAGAAAGCCAAGATCAAGATCCAGTACTACCGTTCGCAGATCTGCACGCCCGTCAAGCACAAGCTCGTCGTCAAGGGCCTGGGCTTCACGCGGCTGAACCAGATCGTCGAGCGCGAGGACACTCCGTCGATCCGCGGCATGGTGAACAAGATCCCTCACCTGGTCCGCATCGTCGACTAGTTCAGTCCATCACGCCTCAGTTGAGGCAATGCGAGTCGGCCTGACCACAGGTTGGCGTTAAGCGAGGAAAACATGGCAAAGAATCTCAGCAATCTGCGCGCACCCAAGGGTGCGAACTCCAACAAGAAGCGCGTGGGCCGCGGTATGGGCTCGGGCATGGGTAAGACCTCGACCCGCGGTCACAAGGGCCAGGGCTCGCGCTCGGGCTCGTCGCTGATGCGCGGCTTCGAGGGCGGCCAGATGCCGCTGCACCGCCGTCTGCCGAAGCGCGGCTTCACGAACATCTTCCGTACCGAGTACACCGTGCTCGGGCTGGACCGCATCGCCGAGCTCGGTGAGACGGAGCTGACGCTCGACGTGCTCTCGGCGCGCGGCATCCTCAAGAAGCGCAACGGCCTGGTGAAGGTCCTGGCGAACGGGGAGCTCAAGTCCGCGGTTACGGTTCATGCGCACAAGTTCTCGAAGGGCGCGCAGAAGGCCATCGAGGCTGCAGGCGGAAAGGCCGTCGTTATCGGGGCTTCAAGTTCCGAGGCCGCTCCCGCAGCGTAAGGATTCAGGCCGGAGCCAAGCGCTCCGGCCTTGTTTCAAGGCCCCGCGTTGCGCCGTTTTTATTGCCTCTGTTCGGCGGTGCTTCCTTCCGCGTAAAATAACGGACACGAACCCAGGCCGAGCGTCAGCCGTTTCCACCGTTCTTTCCACGCTCCGCAGCAAGGCTTTTCATACCGATGCTCGACAAGTTTCTCAACATCTTCCGCATTCCCGATCTGCGCAAGCGGATTCTCTTCACTCTGGCCATGCTTGCGGTGTACCGGCTCGGTGCGCACATCCCGACTCCGGGTATCGATGCGGCCAAGCTGGCGCTGTTCTTTAACCAGAACGCCGGCGGCGCGCTCGGTCTGCTTGACCTGTTCAACGGCGGCAACCTGCGCAAGCTAACAGTCTTCGCGCTGGGCATCATGCCGTACATCACCGCGTCGATCATCTTCCAGTTGCTGACCGTTGTATATGAGCCGCTGGCGAAGCTGCAGAAGGAAGGCGAGCTGGGCCGCCGCAAGATCACGCAGTGGACCCGTTACGTCACGGTGCTGCTGGGCGTTGTGCAGAGCTTCTTCATCGCGCTGACGCTGACGAACACCACGACCGGCGAGTCGATGGTGACGATCCCCAAGCAGTTCTTCATTCCGCTGTGCGTTCTTACGCTCACCTGCGGCACGGCGTTCATCATGTGGCTCGGTGAGCAGATCACAGAACGCGGCATCGGCAACGGTATGTCGCTGCTCATCTTCACCGGCATCGTCGTCGGCATCCCGCGCGGCATTCAGGACCTGTACACCAAGGCGACGACAGACGCGTGGGGAGGTTTTACCCCCATCGCGATCGCGATGATCATCGTCATGATGATTGTGGTCGTGGCGTTCATTGTCTTCGTGGAACGCTCCGAGCGCCGCATTCCGATTCAGTCGGCCAAGCGCATGGTTGGCCGGCGCATGACGCAGGCCTCGAGCTCGTTCCTTCCGCTCAAGGTGAACTCCGGCGGCGTGATGCCGGTCATCTTCGCTGCATCGATCCTGTCGGCTCCGATGCTGCTGCAGAACGTCAGCCTGTTCGGCTCCGGCCCGCTGCGCGACACCAAGTACCTCGGCCCCCTGTTCCGCATGCTTGGCCCGGCTGAGCCGTTGTACGTCTTCCTCTACATCGTTGCCATTATCTTCTTCGCGTACTTCTACATCTCAATCATCTTCCGTCCGGACGATATCGCGGACAACATGCGCAAGTACGGAAGCTTTATTCCCGGCATCCGTCCGGGCAAGCGTACGTCGGACTTCATCAATGACGTGCTCACGCGTATTACGCTGGTCGGCGCGATCTACCTGTGCGTTATCTCCATCATCCCGATGTTCCTGATCTCGGGCGTTCACTTCAATCATCTGCCGTTCATCGGTCACTTCTTTGACTCGCTGCCCGCATGGACCACGAACGGCCTCGGCCTGAATTTCTACTTCGGCGGCACCTCACTGCTGATCGTCGTCGGTGTGGCGATGGACACGGTGCAGCAGGTGGAAGCGCAGCTTATCATGCGTCACTACGACGGCTTCACACCGAAGTCGGGACGCATTCGCGGGCGACGCAGCTGGTAATTCGTAACATTCATCCGTGCCCACGTCCGCAGTTCGGGCGTGGGTTTTCACTGTAGCTGTAGTTTTATTTTCAAGTTATCTTGCTGTCTTGTTTTTCAGGTTCTCTTACTGTCTTTCTATATGTCGAAACCACTCCCGAACGCGAGCGACTTTCTTCCCGGTCCAGTTCTTCTGCTTGGCGCGCCGGGCGTCGGCAAAGGCACGCAGGCACAGCGCCTGATGGCGGAGTTCGGCATTCCGCAGATCTCGACTGGGGATCTCCTCCGTCAGCATCGCAGCGACCACACGCCGCTGGGTCTTCTCGCCGACGACCTGATGTCGCAGGGCAAGCTGGTGCCGGACGACCTCGTGAATCAGATGGTTGCGGTGCGCCTCCAGGATCCGGACACCGAGCACGGCTACATCCTCGACGGCTTTCCCCGCACTCTCAACCAGGCCGAATGGCTCGATCGTCAGCTCGTCGCCTATCTTTTGCCCGTCGTCGCGATCAATATCGTTGTCGACGAAAGCGTATTGCTGGAGCGCATCACGGGGCGCCTCACGTGCCCAATCTGTGGGACCATCTACAACATTTATTCGAAGCCGCCGAAGCATGATCGCGTCTGTGACTTCGATGGAGCGGCGCTTATCCAGCGTTCTGACGATACCCCTCAGGCGTTTCATGAACGCATGCGCTCCTTCAAGCAAAAGACCTTCGCTGTAATCGAGTACTATCGCGAGCATGGCAACCGCTTTGCCGAGGTCGACGGCGACCGGCCCATCGACGAGGTCACCCAGAGCATCCGCGAAACGCTGCTGCGTCTGCGCCATCATCCGGAGAAGTAAAAAAGGAGATTTTAGATTCCAGATTTTAGATGTTAGAGGGTTGTAACGGCGGGCGTTGCAGCCAAATGGCAAGCAAGCTGGAATCTAAAATCTAAGATCTGTGATCTAACATCTACGTTACTAATGGCCATCATGATCAAATCCGCGGCTGAGATCGAAGCGATGCGTCGCTCCGGCGAGGCGCTGCGCAAGGTGCACGAAGCCGTGCGCGCGGTTGTCGCTGCCGGTGCTACGACGATGGATCTCGAGCGCGCGGCCGCGGCCAAGGTGGAGGAACTCGGAGTCAAATCGGCCTTCAAGGGCTACCACGGCTATCCGTCCGTGCTCTGCACCTCGGTCAACAGCGAGGTGATTCACGGCATTCCGAATGAGCGCCGCACGCTCAAGGATGGCGACATCGTTTCGATTGATTGCGGTGTGGTCGTCGACGGCTTTTATTCGGACTGCGCAGTCACTTATCCCGTTGGCACAACAAAGCCAGAAGTACAGAAGCTTCTTCGCGTCACGGAGGCGTCGCTGTACGCGGCGATTGAAAAGGCTGTGCCTGGAGGCCGACTGTTTGATATCTCACACGCTGTGCAGTCGATGTGCGAGAGTGAAGGGTTGAGCGTCGTTCGCGAGTTCGTCGGCCACGGCATCGGCCGCAGTATGCATGAGGATCCGCAGCTACCAAACGTCGGTGATGCCGGGAAGGGACCACGGCTGAAGGCCGGCATGGTGCTTGCGATTGAACCGATGATCAACCTCGGCGGACCTGAGGTGAAGGTGCTTGACGATGGTTGGACTGCGGTTACGATCGATGGCAGTTACAGCGCTCACTTCGAGCATACCGTCGCCATCACCGACGACGGCCCGCTCATCCTGACGCGATAGCTCAGCTCAGGCGATCTGCTGTTTCCTGATGAAGTCTTCAATCTCTGCGAACTCCTCTTCGCTCAGCCGGAAGGTGGCTGCGGGCAGAACTCCGTCGACCTGTTCTGCGCTCCGGCCTCCGACAATCGCCGCAGTGATCGCCGGATTGTGCAGTGTCCACGCGATTGCGACGACACCTGCACTGACACCATGACGTGCGCCAATCTGTTTCAGCAAGTCCGCCAGTGCAAGATTGCGCGAGAGATTTGGTTCCTGGAACTCCTTTGCGCGCTTGCGGAAGTCGTCGGCGGGCATTGCGGCGACGCGCTCCTTCGTCATTGCGCCTGTTAATAGCCCGCTCGCCATTGGCGAGTAGTTGATCACGCCGATTCCATGCTTCTTGCACCAGGGCAGGAGCTCTTTCTCCGCTGCGCGATTGATCACCGAATACGGTGGCTGCAGACTCGTAATCGGCGCAATTTTCCTCGCGCGCTCCATCTGGCTCACGCTGAAGTTCGAGACGCCGATCCATCGCACCTTGCCCTCACGCTGCAGGTCGGCCATCGTGCGCCAGCCTTCCTCGATCTCTTCTTCGGGAACCGGCCAGTGAATCTGGTAGAGGTCGATCGTACCGATGGCCAGCCGTCTCAGGCTCGCCTCGCACTCCTTCCGAATAGTCTTCATCGTCTGCACGATCTTGCGGTCGTCGCCCCAGGTCATCGAGCACTTCGTGAACACATAGGGCTTGTGGCTCGTCTGTTTCAGCGCTCGACCGACGACCTCCTCGGAGTGCCCCAAGCCGTACACAGCGGCCGTGTCGATCCAGTTCACACCGCCATCGAGCGCACGAAGGATTGCTTTGATGGAGTCGTTGTCATCCTGAGCGCCCCAGGCAAACTGCCAGTTGCCGCCACCAATCGCCCATGCACCGAAGCCGATGGATGTGAGGTTCAAGTCGGAGTTGCCGAGACGCCGCGTCGTGCCAAGACTTTTCGCCGTTGTGCTCATGGCAAGTGAGATGCGCGGCCAACTGGCGTTGGTGCAGGAATTGCTAGTGTGCCGCCAACTGCTCCGGGTCGACCTTTGCGGTCTTGGGCGGCAGCCGCATGATCCACACAAGCGGTGACAGAAGCGCTACTGTCGCGGCCAGGATCGCAAATGCGTTCTTGTACGCCAGCATCATTGCCTGCCGCTGCATCTGTCCGTAGATCTGGGCCAGGGCGGGGAACTGCGCGGCCGCGAACGTGCTGTGCGTCAGCATGGCGAAGCGCTGGATCTGTGCGGTTATAGCGGCAGATCCCGCAGACAGGTGAGAGGCCAGGTTCAACTGATGCACCTGCGCCGAGCGAGCAAGATAGGTCGTCAACAGAGCCGTGCCGGCTGATCCGCCGATGTTTCGTGCGAAGTTGGAGAGCGAGGAGATCTGGTTCATCTTATTTCGAGGCACGCCCACGTAGTTCAACGTGCTGATCGGAATAAAGATGAACGGAAGTCCAATCACCTGGAGCATGCGCCACAAGGTCGCCGTTCCGAAGCTTGTGTAAAGGTCCAGGCGGGTAAGGTTGAAGAGCCCAATGGCCGTTGCCATGTAGCCGAGCATGACCATCAGACGTGGATCGCCCTTGCCAAGCGTTCGCCCGGCGACCGCCATCATCACCATCATCACGAAGCCCGCCGGCGACAGCACCATGCCTGCGCGCTCGGCTGTGTATCCGAGTAGCACCTGCAGATACTGCGGAATGAGCACGGTCGAGCCGAAGAGCACCATGCCAAGGATGAGTTGGAGAAACACTGCGGTGCCGAAGTTGCGATTTTTGAGCAGCTTCAGATCCACAATCGGATCAGGATGCCGCCACTCCCAGAAGGCAAAGAAGATGAGGGTAATGACTGCGAGGAAGGCCGTGAACTGAATCTGCCCGGAGCCAAACCAGTCCTTCTCCTGGCCCTTGTCGAGCGTGAACTCCAACAGCCCCACGCCCAGAGCGACCGCGCCAAGCCCAATGAAGTCGACGGGCGACCGCCGTTGCATGCGCGCCTTCATCTCCGGCGGATCGTCGACCATGCGATTAGTGAGAAAGAGCGACAACAAGCCGAACGGAAGATTGATGAAGAAGATCCAATGCCAGTTGTAGTTGTCCGTCAACCAGCCGCCGAGCGTGGGGCCGATAGCCGGAGCCACGACTACGGCCATGCCATAGAGCGCAAAGGCTTGCCCGCGTTTCTCGATAGGAAAGGTGTCGGCAAGGATGGCCTGCTCACTCGGAGCCAGTCCGCCGCCACCAAGCCCTTGCAAAATGCGCGCGATGATCAAAGCTGGCAGCGTGGGCGCGAGGCCGCACAACAGCGAGCAGGCGGTGAACATCACCACGCAGACCATGTAGAAGCGCTTGCGGCCGAAGCGGTCCGAAAGCCAGCCGGAGATTGGTAGAATCACGGCGGACGAGACCAGATAGCTGGTCAGTACCCAGGTTGCCTCCTCCTGCGAAGCACCCACCGAGCCGGCGATGTGCGGCAGTGCGACGTTCGCAATCGAGGTATCCAGCACCTCCATGAACGTTGCAATCGTCACCGTCAGCGCAATCAGCCACGGGTTATGCTTAGGTTTCCATGCTGCCTGTAGCTGGGCGGTCATATCAGGGTACTGATACAGTATATCAGGGTACTGATATATGGCTCCCTACCGGATGGAGAAGGCAAAGCTCGCCAGACAATGCACGAAGAGCCTGCGCGAGCTTCTGCTGGGTTACCGATCACTGCTCGAGGACGCGCTGCGTGGGGAGGGTCTCACGCTCCCCCAACTGCGGCTACTCCACGCGATCGACGAGCAGGAGGGTGTGAGTGGAGCGACCATCGCGCGCACGTGCCAGGTGACTCCGCAGACTCTACAGGCGATGCTTACGCGCGCCGAGCGCGAAGGCTGGATCACCCGCGGCATCTCCGAGGTGAATCACCGGATACTGACTACGTCTCTTACGAGGAAGGGTGAAATGGCTCTCGCGAGCGGGATGGCCGCGGCTGCCGAGATCGAAGAGCGAATCTGGACCGGCGTCTCCGCGCACAGCCTCGATCAACTCAATGCCACGCTCGAACATGGCATCGCCAATCTTCGCGGCGAGGACATCAGCCATCGCGTGGCAAGCTGATCGTGTTGAACTAGAGCCTGCAGATTAGAAGTTCGCGCTCGTAGATCATCTCCGGGGGCAGATGGTCGTGCAGCAGCAGGAACAGTTCCTCGTGACTCATCACCTCGCGCCGCCACGCATCACGGTCGACGGCTTGCAGCTTTGCAAACTGCTCCTGTGAGAACTCCAGGCCGTCCCAGTTCATATCGTGGTAGTAGGGCGTCCAGCCGATGGGCGTCTCCTTGCCCTGTGCGCGGCCGTGTACGCGGTCGACGATCCACTTCAGCACGCGCATGTTCTCACTGAACCCGGGCCAGAGAAACTTCCCATCTTCATCCTTGCGGAACCAGTTCACATGAAACACGCGCGGCGTGGAAGAGAGTTCGCGCTGCATCCTCAGCCAATGACGGAAGTAGTCGCCCATGTGATATCCGCAGAAGGGAAGCATCGCCATGGGATCGCGCCGCACGAGGCCGGTCTTTCCCGCGGCGGCCGCCGTGGTCTCGGAGCCCATCGTCGCGCCGACGTAAACGCCGCTTGACCAGTTGAACGACTGGAAGATAAGCGGCACAGTGTCAGACCTTCGTCCGCCAAAGAGGAAGGCTGCGATGGGCACACCCTCAGGCGACTCCCACGCCTCGCGGTCAAAGACCGGGCACTGAATCGCTGGCGCGGTGAATCGGCCATTCGGGTGCGCGGCGGTGCGGCCTGTCTTTTTGCCGATCTCAGGCGTCCAGCGTTCGCCGCGCCAATCGATGCATTCGGCCGGCGGTTTCGAGGTCATGCCTTCCCACCACACGCCACCGTCCGGTGTCAGCGCGACGTTGGTGAAGATGGTGTTGCGGCTCAGCGTCGCCATCGCATTCGGATTCGTCTTCGCGCTCGTGCCCGGTGCCACGCCAAAGAAGCCGGCCTCAGGATTCATCGCGCGCAGGTGGCCGTGGCCATCCGGGCGAATCCAGGCGATGTCATCCCCGACGCACCAGACCTTCCATCCGTCGAAGCCCTTGGGCGGAATCATCATCGCGAAATTTGTCTTGCCGCACGCGCTGGGGAAGGCTGCAGCGATGTATGTCTTCTCACCCTCTGGCGACTCGGCGCCCAGGATGAGCATGTGCTCCGCCATCCATCCTTCATCGCGTGCGATGTTGCTCGCGATGCGGAGCGCGAAACATTTCTTGCCCAGCAGTGCATTGCCACCGTAACCCGAGCCATAGCTCCAGATCTCGCGCGTCTCAGGAAAATGAACGATGTACTTCGTGTCGTTCTGCGGCCATGAGACATCCTGCTCGCCCGGCGCCAGCGGTGCGCCCACCGAGTGCATGCACGGCACAACACGCTTGATGTCCTTGTCGATCTCCGCAAACACCGGTGCGCCCACGCGTGCCATGATGCGCATGTTCACGACCGCGTAAGCAGAGTCCGTGAGCTGCACGCCGATCTGCGATGCCTTGGCTCCGATCGGTCCCATCGAGAATGCAAGCACATACATCGTGCGTCCGCGCATCGAGCCGCGAAAGAGCTCCTTCAGCCTGCGCCGCATCTTGAACGGATCTTCCCAGTTATTCGTCGGTCCGGCCGCGTCTTTACTCAGCGAACAGATGAAGGTGCGATCCTCGACGCGTGCAACGTCGTTCGGCGAACTCCGCGCGAGGTAGCATCCCGGCCACAGCTTCTCGTTCAGCCTGGTAAAGGTCCCAGCCTCTACGAGTTGATTGCACAGGTACTCGTTCTCAGCGTCGGACCCATCCACCCAGTGGATCGCCTCCGGCTGGCACAGCTCGGCCATCTTCTCTACCCAGCGGATCAGGTGCTTATTGGTAGTCAACACCCGGGTCGAAACCTGGGCGCTCTTTGGGGCTGCTGCGGCCATGCTTTTTTTCTCCACCTCCAGTGTCTCTCCGGAGGGCACAAGCAAGCTACCCCATTCCGCCCCTCTCTGTCCCTGTCTGCCCGATTACCGCATCCTTGCGTATCCTGTTCCAGTAAGACATCTCCGCGTTCCGTCAGGCCTTCGGCGAGTGCGTCGTGGGGCCTGCGGAGGTTGCTCTGCTCGCGACGCTTCAGGTCCTCAGCGCATCAGTTGCATAGGAGGGTTCATGGCCACCAGCACTCCGGCGAGCGTCCGTCCCCGCGTCGTCGTCATCGGCGCGGGTTTTGGCGGCATCTATGCAGCGAAGGCTCTCGGCAAGCTGCCCGTAGACGTCACTGTCGTCGACCGCAAGAACCACCACCTCTTTCAGCCGCTGCTCTATCAAGTGGCACTTGCCGTTCTTTCGCCAGGCGAAATCGCCCAGCCTATCCGCACGATCCTCCGCGACAACGCCAACACAGAGGTTCTCATGGATGAGGTCGTCGCCTTCGATGTCCACGGGCAACGCGTGCACCTCAAGAGCGGCGCCGAGTTGCTTTACGACTACCTCATCCTCGGCACCGGGTCCATGCACAGCTACTTCGGCAAGGATGAGTGGGCGAAGCTCGCGCCGGGCCTCAAGTCACTTGAAGATGCAACCGAGATTCGCCGCCGTGTGCTGCTCGCGTTTGAGCTTGCAGAACGCCAGACTCTTGAAACCGGCACGCACCCCCCGCTCAATTTCGTTATTGTCGGCGGCGGTCCTACCGGCGTTGAGCTCGCCGGCGCCATCTCCGACATCTCGCGCCTCTACATGACGCGCGACTTTCGCCACATCGATCCTTCCACCGCCCACGTGCTCATCCTCGAGGGCTCCCCGAGCATCCTTGGCGCCTATCCAAAGGACCTTCAGCAGAAGGCAGTCGAGCAACTCCATAAAACTTGGAGTGCAGGTGCGCTCCGGAGCCCATGTAACCGACATCCAGCCGGGCTACGTCATGGTCGGTGACGAGCGCATCGAGAGTGTGTGCACGCTATGGGCTGCGGGCGTGCAAGCGTCACCGCTCGGCAGAATGCTCGCCGACTCCCTGGGCATGGCCCAGTGCCTCGATCGTCGCGGCTGCGTGCAGGTGGACGAACATCTCAACCCTCCGAACCACCCGGAAATTTTTATCATCGGCGATCTTGCACACGTTGAAGAGAGCGGACAACAGATTCCAGGCACTGCACAACCCGCCATGCAGATGGGCGTCTATGCGGCTAATCGCATTGGCCTGCTGGCGACGAATCCAGCCGCCGCCGCTAAACAAAAGGCCTTCCACTACTTTGATAAGGGCGACATGGCGACGATCGGCCGGAAGGCTGCGGTTGCGCGCATTGCATGGCCGTTTCGCGCTCACTGGTCAGGCTTCCTGGCGTGGTTTACATGGCTGGTGGTGCACATCTTTTTCCTGATCGGCTTCCGAAATCGTTGGGGCGTCTTCCGTCAGTGGGCGTACACGTACATCCGCAAGCAGGACGGCGTGCGACTTATCGTGGGCTCACAGGATCTTCCGGGATGGGATGCCCTGGCGCCGTCGCCGGTGCCTCAAGAGGACGAGCGCACAATGACCACGCACCCCTGAAGCCACCGCCATCCACTGCATCGCATCCGAACCCCTCAGGCGCATGGCGTCTCGAGGGGTTCACACTATGCCGGATGCAGTCGTTGTCACAAATCGCAAAGTTCGTTATGCCGTCGTCGGAATTGGATGGATCTCGCAAACTGCGTTTCTGCCTGGGGTGGAACATACCGGCAACAGCGAGGTCGTCGCGTTCGTGAGTGGGCATGAAGACAAGGCCGCAAAGGTCGGCGAGAAGTACGGCGTCAAAGACCTCTACAGCTACGACGAGTACGACAGCCTGTTGCGCTCAGGCAGGATTGATGCGGTGTACCTCGCGACGCCCAATTGGGACCACGTCGATCTTGCCGTGCGCACGCTGGATGCGGGCATCCATCTCCTGCTCGAAAAGCCGATGGCCACTTCTGTCGAAGACTGCGAGCGCATCCTCGCTGCCTCAGAACGCAGCGGCGCGAAGCTGATGATTGCGTATCGCATGCATTACGAACCGGCAATGCTTAAGGCGTTTGAAACCGCACGCAGCGGCAAGCTCGGTCATCTTCGCTACTTCAACTCGTCGTTCTCGCAGCCGGTGAACTATCAGAACCACCGCGCGAGGAATGGCTACTGGGCCGGCCCTGTGCCGGACATGGGACCATATCCAATCAACACCGCTCGAAATCTCTTCGGTGCCGAGCCTCTTGAGGTCTCCGCGATGGGCACGCGCACCGAGCCCGAACGCTTTCGCGGCTTCGATGATCAGGTCGCAGTCAATCTGCGCTTCCCCGGAGGACGAATCGCCACGATGTTGCTGAGCTACTCGGGAGCGGACCTCGACGACTTCCGCATCGTGGGCACTCTAGGCGATCTCTACTCCACGCCTGCGTTTGCCATGCCCGGCGACTTCAAACACACGATCACGATCGGCGAAAAGAAATCGGAAGAGAGCTTCCATCCTACGGATCAGTTCGGTGGCGAACTCAGATACTTCTCCGACTGCATCCAGCGGAACAGACATCCGGAGGCCGATGGCGAGGAGGGCCTTCTCGACGTCCGTATTCTCGCGGCCGTCGAGCGCGCGCTCGAAACCGGAGAGCCGCAAAAGCTCGAGCCGTACGTGCGCAAACTGCGGCCGACGATGGGTCAGGCGCAGGAGCTTCGCAAGGTTGAAGAACCCGAACTTGTGGGCGTGCATCGGCCCAGCGAAGGCCGCTGATCGAAGAATCAGCGAGCCTCTGGCTACCGCGCAGGGTCTGCGTGGGGTCTCAACTCTGGCGGCTACCGTTGTCGTTACTCTGCCTGCTTGCGGTTGCCAGCCGGGTGTTGCTGAACGAACGCCACCGCGTGCAGCAGCTCCGGTCGATTGCTTGTCGCCGCGTCGTGCGTGTTGCGCGCCGCCTCTTCGTAGAACTTTGTTGCCATCTGCGGTTTATTGGCAGCTTCGGCGGCTGCTCCGGCGCTTAGCAAGCCATTCAGGCGATTCGGGCTCAACTGCAGCGCAATCAGATATTCGCCAAGCGCATCTTCTGGCCGGTGCAGCAGTACCAACAGATCGCCCAGCATCTCGCGCGCGGGAATATCGACCTCATACTGCCCGAGCTTGTCCTGCTGGTCCGCCGCGGCGCGCATGGATTTCACCGCGGCATCGTTGTTGCCGCGCGCATAGTCATCCCACGCGATGATCTCGTTCCTCTGCACCTGTTCCGGCTCGACCATGAACGCGTAGGGCGTTTTCTTCATTGCCTCGATGGCAGCGTCGAAGTTTGTGAGAGCCGTGGCGGTCGTTTTCGCATCATGCAGATGGCCGGCACCGGCCGCCTGTCCCCAGTACGTGTCAAAGGTTGTCGACACGGGCGATCCATCCAAGGGCTTCAGTGATACGAGCGTCTTCCAGTCGTGCATCTCCATCGGCACAACCGCGTTCAGCTCATTCACGAAGAACGGCCCCGCGTCCTTCATGTCGTCCATGCCCGGCATCGCCGCCATCTGCGTGGAGATGTCCAGGCATCTTCGCCGCAAGATCTTTTGCTTTCGCGTCCTCGCCCACCTGCAGGTAGGCATAGACCAGGAACTCGTCCGCGTGCATCTGATGCGCGACGCCCGGTTCGCCCGCGGCCGCAGCGCGCTCGGAGGCCGCAACAGACGCGAGGTTCGACTGAATATCCTCCGGCCACATTCCCAGCCGCGCAAAGATGTGCCCCGGCATGTGCAGCGCGTGCGGCGATGACGGCGCGATCTTCGCGTACACCTGCGCCGCATCCAGTCCCTGTTGCGCCAGCTTCGGCGTGTCGCAGGTGTGAATGATGTAGTGCGCCAGCCCCGGATGCTCCGGGTTCGCCTTGAACAGCGGCACCAGCACAGCAAGCGCCGTGCGCTCATGCGTCAACGAAGTGTCCGCCAGGAGCAACGCTCGCTAACTCTGCCAGCGCATAGAACGCTGCCGCCTCCACATCGCCCGGATACGCCTCGTGCAGAGCCTTCATCTTCGCTGCGTAGGCATCCGCAGCGTCTCTGGAAGTTCGCGCCGAAGCCTCGGCGTAGAAAGCGCTCAGCGCATCGATGTACATCTGCTCCCGCGGCGTCACCTTGGCGCCCGCGGCAATCGAGCTCTTCGCCGCCGCCATCTCATCCGCGCCGGTCTTCACCGCTGAAGCATCGCGGCCGTTGCCACAGCTCATGAAACTGCGACATAGCGATGCCCCAGTGCGCCATCGCGCAGTTCGGGTCGGCCTTTGCGATCGCTCGAAACTGCTCGGCGGCCTCGGTGTAGCCGAAGGAGTGCAGCAGCGCGATCCCGCGCTCAAACGCCGCCTGCTGGCTCGCCGCGCACGAGACTGGGAAGTGCACGGTTCCGAGCCTCTCGGTGCCCGCCTCATCGTGATGATGGTGCGCTTCCATGCCCGGCATTCCGGGCATCTCCTGTGCCGCGATGCGACTGCCGCCAACGCAAAACAGCGCAGCCGCAGCCACGCTACAAACGATGTGTTTCGTCATGCGCACCAGCCTAACCCGGCCTGTCACAGCCCGCAACAGAAGCTTTGGGATTTACACGCTCCATAACCGATGCGGCCGAGCGCAAAGAGAAGCGGCGTTCTCTGAAGAGAACGCCGCTTCTCTAATCTTGTGCGCCGTTAGTAGGAGCGTTTCTTTTCCTTCGGAGGTCCACCAGGCACGCGCGAAGCGGAAGACCAGGCCACTGCTCACCTCGAACCATCCTCGAGGATCCGATCGGATTTGGGCCACCATAGATATAGCTGTTCTGCGTTGTGACGCCGCCATATCCCAGTTCAACGATCCGGAAGTCTATATGCCTGGTTAGCGGATAGTCGATGCCGCCAAAGATGCCGAACATCCCGCGCGTCGTGTGGATCTGAGACTGCTGAGCTTTGCTTGAAGCCGCTCCAGCCGCAATCTGCGCGTACGCACGAATCCCATGCGTGAATGGCGCGGACTCCACCCTGCCGGCCACCGAAAAGATATTCAACGCTGCGTTGTTGCTGTGCACCGTTGTATCGCGCACATCGACGCCCCACTTCACGCCCGGCCCGTGCGAGATGTTGTAGTACGCACCGAAATCCAGCCCGCCAAAGTTTCGCGAAGTCGCGCCGTCTCCAAGAAAGGCAAACGGCCCAGTGTCGGGGATGTTGTTGCTGATTTTTGTGAATACCGGGTTGATATACACGCCAACCTGCGCCCTGGCACTCGCCGCCACAGCAGCCAGCACCACAGCTGCAAGAACGTACCGCAATCTCATCAAGAACAATCCTTAAACCTGGGTTGAGCCTTCGCGTCGCCGCAAAGAACTACGCTGTGACAGTCTCGCGCACCTTCACCGGCGTAAGCCAGTTGTATTTGTCAGGGGCCGCTCCGCTCACGATATCGAAGAATGCCTTGTGGAGCGCACTTGTAATCGGTCCCATGGTTCCGTCGCCGACCAGAATACGATCCACGCTGCGCAGATGCGTCACCTCCGCCGCTGTGCCGGTGAAGAACGCCTCGTCGCAGATATACAGCAGCTCCCTCGGCATCGCCTGCTCTACCACCGGAATCCCAAGCTGGCGCGCCAGCACCAGGATCGAGTCGCGCGTGATTCCATTCAGCACCGAGTTCGCCAGCGGCGTGGTGAACAGCACACCGTTACGCACAAGGAACAGGTTCTCGCCCGAGCCCTCGCTCAGGTAGCCGTTCACATCCAGCGCGATGCCCTCCACATAGCCGTTCACATCGGCTTCCATGCGGATAAGCTGCGAGTTCATGTAATTCGCGCCCGCCTTCGCCAGCGACGGCATCGTGTTCGGCGCCAGCCGGTTCCAGCTCGAGATGCACACATCCGCGCCGCCGTGCCCGGCAACATACTTGCCCCACGGGAAGTTCGCCATGTAGACCTCGACAGGCGACTTCAGCGGGTTCACGCCAATCTCTCCATAGCCGCGAAACGCGATCGGCCGGATGTAGCACGGCGTCACGCCGTTGGCCTCGACCAACTCCACCACCGCCTCGTTCAGCTGCTCCAGATTGTAGGGAAGCGGCATCCGGTAGATCTTCGCCGAGTGGATCAGCCGCTGCATGTGCTCGCTCAAGCGGAACACGCCCGCGCCGTTATCCTGCGCGTAGCAGCGAATTCCTTCGAACACCGACGAGCCATAGTGCACCACGTGGCTCATCACATGAATCTGCGCCTTCTCCCAGGGAATCAGTTGGCCGTTATGCCAGATATTGGCGGTCGTCTCGAGCGGCATCCAGAATCTCCTTGTATGAACAATGATTATACGTGTGGTCTTCAAGGCCGCTCGGTCCCGGTTGCTTCTCTGAGGCAAGCTTCCGTACCTTCGAAGAATGCCGCCGCCGATTCCCGTGGTTCTCGCTGAATACGACGCCGATTGGCCCTGTATGGCGGCGCAACTCGCGGATCAGTTAAAGGTGCTCGGCCCAACCCTGGTAGAGGTTCACCATATCGGCTCAACCTCGGTGCCAGGCCTTGTCGCAAAACCCATTATCGATCTCATGCCGCTCGTCACAAATCTGACCGATTTAGACAGCAGGCGTGGACTTGTTGAACAGCTCGGCTATGCCTGGCACGGGGAGTTCGGGCTATCGGGAAGACGCTATTGCACTCTTTCCGGCGAGTTCGGTAGGCGCATTGCCCAGCTTCATTTCTTCGAAGCCGGCACAACACAGGCGGAACGCCATCTCGCCTTCAGAGATTATCTGCGCGCCAATCCAGAGGTTGCCGACGAATATGCAAAGGAGAAATGCCGCGCACGGGATCTACACCC
Source organism: uncultured Acidobacteriaceae bacterium (assembly GCA_963729675.1). Classification (GTDB taxonomy): domain Bacteria; phylum Acidobacteriota; class Terriglobia; order Terriglobales; family Acidobacteriaceae; genus Granulicella. The sequence continues at coordinate 195,146 of CAVSOV010000002.1, read as the reverse complement.
ACAGGACTCCCATGCATACACCGACGAGAAATCGGGATGGATCCGAGCCGTAGAGTCCACGGCAATCGCCTGGTACTCCGAACGCCACGTTCACCTATCCATGCAACAATCTGAATCGACGTGATGCTCGTCCCGCACCCAGCCGCGCTCACCCGCATCGAGAGCTCCCAGCTCGCCCGCTTCTCTTTGCTGGCGCTCAGCTCCATCTTCTTCCTCGTCGACCCCTTCGCCGCCCTGCCCACCTTCCTCGCCGTCACCGAGGGTCAGGACTCGAAGCGGCGCATGCGTACCGCGCGCAGAGCCTCGCTCACCGCCTGGGTCGTGCTTTCGCTCTTCGCCTTCATCGGACAGTACATCTTCCGTCTCTTCGGCATCTCGCTCCCGGCCTTCGAGATCGCCGGCGGCGTCATCCTTCTGCTCATCGGCCTCGACATGCTCGAGGCCAAGCGCTCCCCCACGCAGGAGACCCGCAAAGACGCCCAGGCTGCCGCCAGCAAGGACGACGCGGGCATCGTGCCGATGGGCATCCCCATGCTCGCCGGCCCCGGCAGCATCACTACCGTCATGGTCCTCGTCGGTCAGGTGCAGTCCACCTGGGAGATGGTCGCCATCCTCGGCGCCATTGCTATCACCGCTCTCTCCTGTTTCCTTGTCCTCGGCAGTGCCGACCGCGTCGCTCGCGCCCTCGGTCAGACCGGCATCCGCATCCTTGTCCGCGTCATGGGCCTTCTGCTCGTCGCGCTGGCTGTGCAGTACTTCGTCAACGGCTTCGTCGACCTCGGCGTCATCGCCAAGCCCTGACCCTCGCACGACGCGCTTCAATCTTTACTTTCCTTTTTGCGTCGCGCCTGCGTATCATCGGCAGACTTTCTCCTTGCAGAGTGCAACCACCTCAAAACACAGGAGGATCCTTCATGGAAGGACCCACACCGGAACGTCTGCTTCAGATAGGCACAGGCTTCTGGGCCTCCAAAGTCCTGCTCAGCGCCGTCGAGCTTGAGCTCTTCACGGTACTTGCCGAACGCCCCGAGACTCTCGCCGGCATCAGCAGCCGCATCGGCCTTCACCCGCGCGCGGCACGTGACTTCCTCGACGCCCTCGTCGCGCTCAACTGCCTCGAGCGCCGCGACGGCCACTACGCGAATACCCCGTCCACCGAGCTCTTCCTCGACAAAAACAAGCCCGAGTACATCGGCGGCATCCTGGAGATGGCCAACGCTCGTCTCTACGGCTTCTGGGGCAATCTCACCACCGCGCTTCGCACCGGCGAACCTCAGAATGAGGCGCGCAACGGCGGCGATGATCCCTTCAAGGAGCTCTACGCGGATCCCGATCGCCTGCGCAACTTCCTCCGCGCCATGAGCGGCATCAGCCACGGAGCCAACCTCACCATCGCCCGTCAGTTTCCCTGGAAGCAATACAAGACGGTCGTCGATGTCGGCACCGCGCAGGGCGACCTCGTTACGCAGGTCGCACTCGCCAACCCGCACCTCAGGGGCATCGGGTTCGATCTGCCGGCAGTCGGCCCCATCTTCGAGGAATACGTCGCCGCCAATGGCCTCTGCGAGCGGGTCCGCTTCGAGCCCGGCAGCTTCTTCGACGCGCCCATCCCAAAGGCCGACGTCGTCATGATGGGCCACATCCTTCACGACTGGGATCTCGACGTCAAAAAGATGCTCATCCGCAAGGCGTACGACGCGATCCCTGAAGGGGGCGCGCTGCTTGTCTACGAGAGCATTATCGACGACGACCGCTCCCAGAACTCCTTCGGCCTTCTCATGAGCCTCAACATGCTCATCGAAACGCCGGGCGGCTTCGACTACACCGGCGCTGACTGCATCGGCTGGATGAAAGCGGCCGGCTTCCGCGACGCTCGCGTCGAGCATCTTGTCGGGCCGGAGTCCATGGTCATCGGCTTCAAATAATCGGACGGGCTCTTACTTCACGAAAAACGCCGATCCAGCAATCACCACACCAATTGCGGCCAGCACGAGCGCCGCGAACACGTATCTCTGGTGTCGTGTCAGCAGCGTGATCGAAGCCAGCACCACCCCAATCTGCAGCAGCGCCTCGCCCAGATCAAACCGCGCGGCCTCGCGCTCTGCATGGTCCACCTGCGTCTCCAGCTCGTGCGCCTTCTCCATGTCCTGATCGAGCTCGGCCTGCCACTTCGTAATCTCAGCCTTGTAGGTCGCCAGCTTTGCCTGCGTGGCGGCAGGGTCGTTCGAAGGCTGCAGCGAGAGCAGATCAACCGCGATCAGTGTCTGCTGCACGCGCAGCTTGCGCGACTGATACTCGTTCCACTGGTCCGCCGCGCGCGTCTGTTCCAGCACCGCGTGCGTGTGCGCCCGGTGCCCGAGTACCGTTACCATCGCCACCAAAACGGCGAGTATCGCGATGGTCAACGAGACGTGCATCAGTCTCTTCTCTCGCGCCCTCTTGCAACTGCTCCGAAAACTCATGAATCTCCGCTGCTTCCATGAATCGCTCCAAATCCCTGAAACTCTCAGATTCTAACGGGCGTGGACGGAGACTTCTAACCAGCAAAGGTGGGTTTTCCGCAGATACTCCACAGTTCCCACAGGGCAGTCGGTTGCGCGTTCCGTCTCCCCTTGCTAAAGTCAATCTTGTCGTTGGCGCCGAGCAACAAGCCAACAGCAGTTGTTTGCAAAGAGTTTGCATCCTGACGCAGTCTGGGATAGTCTAGATAGAACATCAGCTTCGCGCCTGAACCTTCCGGGGTGACGGCCGACGGAGCGCAGTCCAAGCGTTTGACCGCGGTAGAACAGGCCATAGGCCGCCGCACAAACCCAAGCCACTGCAACTTATTGATTCTTAGGGGCTAAGTGCTCCGCGATCGCATGCGATCGTCACGTTGTTTTGAAAGTTTGGCGCTGTATGGGCATCTGCCCGGCTTGAAAAGGCAAGACTTAGGTCGTGCCGCCCAACCGGGAAGCTTCAGGGACGCCGTCCCTGGCAACTGAGGCTGTAGTTAGCCTAAAGATGCTTGTAAATTTCGTGTTGACACGAAGAGCGAACGTTCGATAGCCTTGAAAAGTTCGCGCAAAACACTGTCGCGAGGCCGGTGAGCACTACCCGGAAGCCTCACTCAGTACATACAGCGCATCAAGTTCGAGGACACAAAGCTAGGCTTTGCCTGGCGTTGGTCCTTGATCCAAAACTGCTCGCCTAGTGCGAATGCAGTCCGGATCTTTGACAACATAGTTGAACGTGCCAGTCGTGAGATGACGCGAAACTTTGGTTGAGTCATTCTCACTATTTATTACCCTCCGGTCCTTTTCGAGCGACCGGGGGACGCCTGACCAGTCGGACCTCCGTCCTGACTGTGTCGAGCAAACCAAGATTAAACGAGAGTTTGATCCTGGCTCAGAATCAACGCTGGCGGCGTGCCTAACACATGCAAGTCGCACGAGAAAGGGTAGCAATACCTGAGTACAGTGGCGCACGGGTGAGTAACACGTGAATGATCTACCTCCGAGTGGGGAATAACCTAGGGAAACCTGGGCTAATACCGCATAACACTTACGAGTCAAAGCAGCAATGCGCTTGGAGAGGAGTTCGCGGCAGATTAGTTAGTTGGCGGGGTAATGGCCCACCAAGACGATGATCTGTATCCGGCCTGAGAGGGCGCACGGACACACTGGAACTGAAACACGGTCCAGACTCCTACGGGAGGCAGCAGTGGGGAATTTTGCGCAATGGGGGAAACCCTGACGCAGCAACGCCGCGTGGAGGATGAAATCCCTTGGGATGTAAACTCCTTTCGATCGGGACGATTATGACGGTACCGGAAGAAGAAGCCCCGGCTAACTTCGTGCCAGCAGCCGCGGTAATACGAGGGGGGCGAGCGTTGTTCGGAATTATTGGGCGTAAAGGGTGCGTAGGCGGTTTGATAAGTCTGATGTGAAATCTATGGGCTCAACCCATAGTCTGCATTAGAAACTGTCGGGCTTGAGTATGGGAGAGGTGAGTGGAATTTCCGGTGTAGCGGTGAAATGCGTAGATATCGGAAGGAACACCTGTGGCGAAAGCGGCTCACTGGACCATTACTGACGCTGATGCACGAAAGCTAGGGGAGCAAACAGGATTAGATACCCTGGTAGTCCTAGCCCTAAACGATGATTGCTTGATGTGGAGGGTACCCAATCCTTCCGTGTCGAAGCTAACGCGATAAGCAATCCGCCTGGGGAGTACGGTCGCAAGGCTGAAACTCAAAGGAATTGACGGGGGCCCGCACAAGCGGTGGAGCATGTGGTTTAATTCGACGCAACGCGAAGAACCTTACCTGGGCTCGAAATGTACAGGAATCCGGTAGAAATACCGGCGCCCCGCAAGGGGCCTGTATATAGGTGCTGCATGGCTGTCGTCAGCTCGTGTCGTGAGATGTTGGGTTAAGTCCCGCAACGAGCGCAACCCTTATCTCCAGTTGCTACCATTTAGTTGAGCACTCTGGCGAAACCGCCTCGGATAACGGGGAGGAAGGTGGGGATGACGTCAAGTCCTCATGGCCTTTATGTCCAGGGCTACACACGTGCTACAATGGCCGGTACAAACCGCTGCAAACCCGCGAGGGGGAGCTAATCGGAAAAAGCCGGCCTCAGTTCGGATTGGAGTCTGCAACTCGACTCCATGAAGCTGGAATCGCTAGTAATCGCGGATCAGCATGCCGCGGTGAATACGTTCCCGGGCCTTGTACACACCGCCCGTCACATCACGAAAGTGGGTTGCACTAGAAGTCGGTGCGCTAACCGCAAGGGAGCAGCCGCCCAAGGTGTAATTCATGATTGGGGTGAAGTCGTAACAAGGTAGCCGTAGGAGAACCTGCGGCTGGATCACCTCCTTTCTAAGAGAGAACGTTCTGGATAGCTCTCAACGCTCCGCGATTGCGGACGGCTTCGGCCGAGTTGAAGCGAGGCCAGACACCTTTCGCTTTTACATCCATCCGGTCTTGGCCGGCTGGAGTAAGAACGGAAGAGCCTGAACTCAGCCTTCTCTTATTCGCTGTTATTCAACATCGATGGTCAGGATCGGCGTAGCCGGTCCGCACGTTCAACTGTGTCCTCGAAACCCTTCGAGAGAAAGCAGCCACTAGCCCTTCAGCTGATCGCTAGGGGCCTGGAGCTAAAGGCTGTCCTTTCGGGCCTGTAGCTCAGTTGGCTAGAGCGCACCCCTGATAAGGGTGAGGTCGGTAGTTCGAATCTACCCAGGCCCACCACTTTCCCGCTGCGATATAATCGCTAGCGGGCGTTCTGTCAGAACGATGGGGCTGTAGCTCAGCTGGGAGAGCACCTGCTTTGCAAGCAGGGGGTCAACGGTTCGATCCCGTTCAGCTCCACCAACTCTTTGAAGGACTGTTTGAGACCTGCTCAAACATCAGAATCCGCGTGGCACAACAGTCTGCCCGGATCCTGATGCTTGAGCATGAGCTCGAGCGCGCCCCAGTGGTGCGTAGCGATTGTGACTAACTCATCGCGGACGATTTTTGACAACTGAATAGATTGGGTAAGCAATATTCTCGCAAAAGAATATTGCTAAATAACTACAAGGCTGAGCAGCATTGCTCACGGGTTGTTTCCGTGATCGAGCATGCTGTCAATCAGTGTTGAGTGTCTTTAGATAATTTCGGGCAACCGCTAACTCCCTAATCCAGAGTTAGAAAAGGCGCCGAAGGCGGACTAATAAAACGTAGATTACTCTACGATTCGAGGGTAAGTTCTCTCGATGCGTGCGAGTAAATTCTATGGTCAAGCTACTAAGGGCGCACGGTGGATGCCTTGGCAGAAACAGGCGATGAAGGACGTGGCAAGCTGCGATAAGCTTCGGGGAGCCGCACACAGGCTTTGATCCGGAGATTTCCGAATGGGGAAACCCACATACGCAAACCGTATGTATGTCTCACTGAATTCATAGGTGAGAACAAGCGAACGGAGGGAAGTGAACCATCTCAGTACCTCCAGGAGAATAAAGAAACCTCGATTCCGATAGTAGTGGCGAGCGAACTCGGAACAGCCCAAACCCGTACTATTTCGGTAGTTCGGGGGTTGTAGGGCCTGCAATAGTAGAGTTACCAATCCGGTCTTTAGCCGAAGCCAGTGGAAACTGGCCCCACAGAGCGTGACAGGCGCGTAGACGAAAAAGATCCGGACTCGAAGCAGGTACCTGAGTAAGGCGGGGCACGAGAAACCCTGCTTGAATCCACGGGGACCATCCCGTAAGGCTAAATACTCGTTTCTGACCGATAGTGAACCAGTACCGTGAGGGAAAGGCGAAAAGAACCCCGAGAGGGGAGTGAAATAGTACCTGAAACCGTGTGCCTACAAGCAGTGGGAGGACTATGCCCGTAAGGGAATGTCTGACCGCGTGCCTATTGCATAATGAGCCGGCTAGTTATTCTTGTCAGCAAGGTTAAGCGTGAGCGAGCCGCAGCGAAAGCGAGTCTGAATAGGGCGTTCAGTTGGCAGGAATAGACGCGAAGCGGGATGATCTACCCTTGGCCAGGTTGAAGGTGAGGTAACACTCACTGGAGGACCGAACCGGTGTTTGTTGAAAAAAGCTCGGATGAGCTGAGGGTAGGGGTGAAAGGCTAATCAAATTCCGTGATAGCTCGTTCTCTCCGAAATAGCTTTAGGGCTAGCGTCGGGTGATTTGGATCGGTGGTAGAGACATGGATGGACTAGGGGGCTTTCCGGCTTACTGAATCCAACCAAACTTCGAATGCCGATCACAACCAGCCCGGCAGTCAGACTGTGGGGGCTAAGCTTCACAGTCGAGAGGAAAACAGTCCAGACCGCCTGCTAAGGTCCCCAAATTACAGTTAAGTGGGAAAGGAAGTCGGAACGCTCAGACAGCCAGGAGGTTGGCTTAGAAGCAGCCATCCTTTAAAGAAAGCGTAATAGCTCACTGGTCAAGCGGTCCGGTGCCGACAATACAACGGGGCTAAAACTGTATACCGAAGCAGCGGATGCACACATTAGTGTGCGTGGTAGGAGAGCATTCTCAAGTCATTGAAGCGTAACTGAGAAGATACGTGGAGGCTCGAGAAGAGACCCTGCCGGCATAAGTAGCGATAAGGAAGGTGCGAACCCTTCCCGCCGAAAGTCTAAGGTTTCCTGAGTAAAGTTAATCTGCTCAGGGTTAGGCGATCCCTAAGCTGAGGCCGAAAGGCGTAAGCGATGGACATCCGGTTAATATTCCGGACCTCCCAGTAGTTCGTTATCACGATGGGGTGACGCATAAGGATAAGCTGGTCGTCATATGGCTATGGCGGTCGATGCGCGTGAAGCTGGATTCTCTAGGCAAATCCGGAGAGTCTTAACAGTGAGGCGCAAAGCAAGCCCGAATGGGTGTAAGCAGCTGATTTCATGGTGCCAAGAAAAACCTCTAAGGAGAAAGACTGGGACTCGTACCTCAAACCGACACAGGTAGACGAGGAGAATATCCAAAGGCGCTCGAGTGAAGGCTTGTTAAGGAACTCGGCAAATTAGACCCGTAACTTCGGGAGAAGGGTCGCCCTCCAGTGTTCATAGCACAGGAGGGCCGCAGTGAAACGCGTACGGCGACTGTTTAACAAAAACACAGGTCTCTGCAAAGTCGAAAACGACGTATAGGGGCTGACTCCTGCCCGGTGCCGGAAGGTTAAAGAGAGAGGTTAGCCGCAAGGCGAAGCTTTGAACTGAAGCCCCGGTGAACGGCGGCCGTAACTATAACGGTCCTAAGGTAGCGAAATTCCTTGTCGGGTAAGTTCCGACCTGCACGAATGGAGTAACGATCGTACGACTGTCTTAACGAGTTGCTCGGCGAACTTGTAGTACCGGTGAAGATGCCGGTTACCCGCAGCTAGACGAAAAGACCCCGTGCACCTTTACTATACTTTTACAGTGGGTTACGGCAATTGCTGCGCAGGATAGGTGGGAGGCTTTGAGGCCAGGTTCTCGGACTTGGCGGAGCCAACGGTGAGATACCACCCTGCGATTGTTGTGATCCTAACCTCCACCCATTATCTGGGTGAGGGACATTGTAAGACGGGTAGTTTGACTGGGGCGGTCGCCTCCTAAATTGTAACGGAGGCGCGCGAAGCTACACTCAGGTCGTTTGGAAATCGACCGTCGAGTGCAAAGGCATAAGTGTGGTTAACTGCGAGACCTACAAGTCGAGCAGATGCGAAAGCAGGCCTTAGTGATCCGGTGGTTCTGTATGGAAGGGCCATCGCTCAACGGATAAAAGGTACGCCGGGGATAACAGGCTGATCATTGCCAAGAGTTCATATCGACGCAATGGTTTGGCACCTCGATGTCGGCTCATCGCATCCTGGAGCTGTAGAAGGTTCCAAGGGTTAGGCTGTTCGCCTATTAAAGCGGTACGTGAGCTGGGTTCAGAACGTCGCGAGACAGTTCGGTCTCTATCTGCTGTGGGCGTAGGAGATTTGAAGAGGGCTGTCCTTAGTACGAGAGGACCGGGATGGACGAACCTCTTGTGTTCCAGTTGTCCTGCCAAGGGCACGGCTGGGTAGCGAAGTTCGGTTGTGATAACCGCTGAATGCATATAAGCGGGAAGCACGCTCTGAGATGAGATCTCCCAACCCGTAAGGGTAATGAAGGGCCCAGGAAGACCACCTGGTTGATAGGCTGGATGTTGAAGCGTGGTAACACGCGTAGCTTACCAGTACTAATCGCCCGTTCGGCTTGTCCATAGAATTTACTCTGCGCAATGTTTAGTCATTGCTCTAGAGCACATTCAACACAAGCCTCGTAGTTATCGGCTTTCTACGATAAGAAGAAAAGCCTCCCAATCTATTCAGTTGTGAACGATCGCGCCGCGATCTTCGACAATTTGCCGGTGAGTTTACCGCGAGGGTCCCACCCGTTCCCATCTCGAACACGGAAGTTAAGCCTCGTTGGGCCGATGGTACTGCACGCGTAAGTGTGTGGGAGATTAGGTGATCGCCGGCATTAATTACAAAGAAAAGCCCACCCTCGCGGTGGGCTTTTCTGCTTTTGCGCGTTCTTTTCGCATCCACTGTTGCTCATTCGGGATTCGAATGGTTAGCGGGGCTGGCTTGCACCATGCTCACTAAACGATCTTCCGGAGTACAGATGGCTGAATTAATTGCGGGCCTCATCGATGTCTTCGCAGACGCTCCCTTGACCGGTAATCCGCTTGCGGTGGTGCAGGGCGCGGATAACCTGAGCGACGAACAGATGCGCCGAATCGCTCGCGAGTTCAATCAAGCCGAGACGACGTTCATTCTCCAGAGCACACACGCCGACCGCAGATTGCGCTCCTTTACCGCGAGTGGCGCGGAGGTGTTCGGCGCCGGGCACAACGCTTTGGGAGCATGGCTCTGGCTGGGCGAACAGGGTGACCTCGGGCCGCTCGACCACCCCCGCACCTTCTCCCAGGAGATTGGGCCAAGTGTTCTCCCCATCGTGCTCGAGCGCATCGAAGGCCGTGTCTTCGGCCGCATGAGGCAGGCGCCATTGCAACTGGGGGAACCGCTGAGAGATGTAACTTCGCTGGCCGAGGCTCTCAGTCTCGATCTGCAGGACATCCTCATTGAACCCGCGCCGCGCCCCGCAGATACGGGTGCGGAGCACCTGATGGCCAGCGTTGCAAGTCGCGAAGCTGTCGACAGAGCGTCTCCCAACGCCGCCGCCTTGCTCGCCGTTCTGAAGACTGCGCAAGCCGAGGGCTGCTATATCTATGCCTTCGATCCGGATGCGCCGGAGACAGCCTACGCCCGGTTTTTCAACCCCACCGTCGGTCTATGGGAGGACGCAGCGACTGGAACCGCGGCCGGTCCTTTGGCAGCCTATCTTGCGGCTTCCGGTCTTCTCAAAGACAACACACTGGTCGTGGAGCAAGGCACCAAGATGGGCCGGCGAAGCATCCTGCGCATTCGCATGGTCCCTGAACCTGAGCTATCGGGTTCGGGAATGATTGTGCTGCGCGGCGTCATCCGCCTTTAGAGATTCTGGTTAGAGAATCACTCGATCGGCTGACGGCCCACGGCGAGAAGCCACGCCGTCACAAGCAAACCGCACAACTCTGCCTAAAAGGAATCTCCGGGCTTGACCGGCGGAACCGGCGCCTCGGATGAAGGTGCCTCCGGTTTCGGCGTGGCTGGATGCCGACCCTTAGCTGGTATTGCCGGGGCAGCAGGCGATGCCGGCGCCGGCGGCGCGCCGCTGACCTTCGGCGCCGGTCGGCAGTGTCGGAGGCACCGGTGTCGCAACGGCCTTGCGAATCGTCACATCGCCGTCCGTCGTCTCCACTCTCACCTGAGCTCCCCCCGCGCCCACCTTGCCGCTGAGCCAGTGTGAATCGCCCTCGCCCTGCGACTCCAGCCCGAAGTCATTTTCCAGGTCGCCGTTCTTCGTCTTCGCATCCAGCACGAACCCGCCGTGTTCCGGCAGCCCCAAGTCCACCGATCCGTGCTGGTTCGTGATGTTGATCGGCGCCACCGGAGCTGCGTTCGTCACCGACACCGCGCCATTGCGGTTCGTCAACGTCACAGGTCCCGTCACATCATCCAGCTCGATCGTCCGATTCCTCGTCGTCAGCGTCACCGGTCCCAGCAGCTTGTTGCCCTGCAGGTCGCCGCTCTCAATCGAGAGCTCGCCATCCACTCGCGCTGTCGCAGAACTTCGTGCGGCTCGTCTCAAAGCGCAGCGGCCCATTGATCTGCTCGGCATGCGTCGTTCCGAAGAAATCTCCCTGCAGCATCACCGGCCCAGCAATATTCGTCAGCGAGATATCGCCTGCGCGTCCCTGCAGCGTCAACGCGCCCGTCACGCTCTTCGCGCTTACATCCGAATCGTCGTTGTTCACCTGCGCCAGCACCTGGCCATCAATCCCGCTCAGGTCCACATCGCCCTTCCGGGCCGCAATCGTCACATCGCCGCGCAGTTCGCTCACATGCACATCGCCATGGTCTGCGCTCAGTGAAAGCCCTGCGCCATGCGGCATCTCAATCGTGAGATCCGCCTGTCCCTGGTTCACCGGAGGCACATCCAGCATCAGGTTGTTGCCCTGAGTCGAAAACCTCGGCTGCAGCCGCTGCGCTCGCTCATCGGCATCGCTGTCGCGCCACGCGTACACCTGCTTGTGCACGCTCACATGCACCTGCCCGTCGTCGCTCGAGCCCGTCACCGACACCGCGCCCCACGGGTTATGCACCACCAGCATCGATCCCTGCGGCAGTGTCTGGCTCAGCGAGTCGTCCGACTCATGCGCCTCACCAAACACGCGGTCAAGGCCACCGAGATCATGCCCCATCAGGTGCTCATGCCACGCCGTGTTGCTCTCCGCCCAGCGTGCCGAGACCCCCACGCACGCCAGCACAATCAGCAGAAACACCGCGCCCCCGCTCAGAACATGCGTCGGCAGCGGCCGGCCTGTCTCTTCCAGATGTTGCTGATCGAACATCCACTCCAGCAGCAGAATGATGCCCGCGAAGATCAGCACCGCCGGCCACCAGCGCGCGTACCACTCAAAGCTGTGCGCCCAGGAGAGCCGCCCCGTCTGCTCCAGCAGGAAGATCACTCCCAGCACCAGCAGCACCATCGGCCCCACAATCGATCCGCGTCTCAGGCTCCGCCGCTGCCATCGATACTGTTCGCGCATCCACCGCGCCTGCACCTTGGCCGCACGCCGCTGCGCCCTCCAGGCCCTGCGGTCATACCCAGATCCCGGCGCATAGTTTCCTGGCGCATAGTTCGGTCCCGTGCTGAACCCCGGGTTCTGTCCCGGGCCATACCCCCCCGGCGGAGGCGGCGGTGGAGGATAGCTCGCCATCGTTACTGCCCGTCCTTTCGGGTGTCAACGGATGGCGTCGGGCTCACACCCACCGGCGCATTCACCGGATACCACGTATTCCGTCCCACCGTCCGTTCCACGATCAGCAGTGCGCCGAAGGCAATCAGCAGCACTCCCCAGGTCTGTCCCAGCGTTCGGATGCCCGCCGCCTGCAGTGCGAACAGCACCGCCAGCACCAGCAGCATTACCGGTCCGCGCAGCTGGCACATCATCCGCGGCGCAATTCCGGAGTCATGCACATCCGTATCACCGGCTACCTTCTGCCATGCGAGCACCATCTCCACCCGCCGGAACAGCATGAAGATTCCCAGCGCCGCCAGCGTGATCGCCACGACCCACGACCCACCCAGCCGCCATGACGCATTCAGGTTCGCCATCAGGAAGATCAGCCCCACCACAATCAGCCACGCCGCACCGATAGGGAAGCGCCGCGACGGCATCGGTGGCATGGGAGGCATCGGCGGAACCGGAACACCCGATGGGCTTCGCCACGCCTCACCTGTATAGGGATTCGCGTATGGAGGCTGCGTCCATCCACTCGAGGGTCCGGGAGAGGATCCAGTATTCGGCGGTCCGGCATACGCCGTCGGCTGAGGAGGAGGTGGCGGAGGCGTCGCCGTCGCGCCAAAATTCGTCGGCGGCACATAGCCTGTCCAGCCCGGCCCTCCTGCTGGCCCCTGCGAAGCCGCAGCGGCCGCTGGCCCTGCCGTAGCGCTCGCCCATCCAGCCGTCGTCGAGCTTGTCACTGGGCGTGCCGCGCTTCCCGGCCAGTTCCGTCCAAACCCCAGGCGGTCGCCAATCTCATTCAGGCCGAACGGATTCGGCAGCGGTGTCCCATCCCTGCGCGCCTTGGCCGTGTGATATGCGTCGAAGACCTGATAGAAGATCCACCCCGCCACCAGCAGCCCAAAGATGTCATGCACGTTGTGCGCCAGCGAATCCAGCACCGCGAAGATCACCAGGTGGGCGATACCCTTCGCATACTGCCCGTTGTACATCGCACCCACACCCGGAATCAGTCCTAGAAAGGCCGCCAGCCACGGACTGGGCTCATTTCCCGTCGGAACCCCAACCGGCTGTCCCGCAGCGCCCACCGCCGGACCCGCACCGCTCACCGGTGTCCATCCGGCTGCCGTCGGCCCGGTACCCGTGCCGGTTCCCTCTAACCGCGCCACCAGGCAGGGCTCGCAATAGACCGCCGACCCAGCCCTTCGAATCGTCGCGCTGGTCAATCCTTTGCCACAATGCTGACAGAACGCCACGCGCTCGCCTGTCTCGGTCGTCTGTCCTTCAGGCGCGTTGTTCTGCTCGCCCGGTCCTGTTGTCTCGTCGATCATCTCGCTCACCCTCCCTTCTTACGGTCCTCGTCTTGCCTTTCGGGGAACCGAAAATTGCGCTCCATGGATCCCGTTTAGCCTTCTTCGAACCTGCTAGCCCGTCAAACCCGTTCCATCAAACCTCTCAGCCCTGCTTACAAGCCCTTCTTATGCGGTGCCGGGGCAGCCTGTTGCTCCGGCTGTTGCTGCGGCTGAGCCGTGCTGCCTGGCACCGTAAAGTCTGTATCCTCGCGCTGTGCCAGCGGACCTTCGCCGCGCAGCTCGCTCACCCGCGACTCCACCTGGTACACCACGCGCAGATTCTGGAAATCCCGCGCCGCCGATGCACTTGCTTCGACCACATTGCGGCGCAGCCCCGACGGCGTAAAGTCCGAGGCGCGCAGGTTCTTCAACCGCACGCCCGTAAGGTTCAGCGTCAGCGCGATCGAAACGAACGCCATCGCCGCCGTCATCGCCATCCGTGGCTGGAAGTGCGCCCGCGCCGTCTCGATGCGGAAGACACCCACCACCTTGCGAAGAACTGAGCTCAGCGCCCACGCAGGAGCAGGCTCGCGAACCGGCATGACCGGCACAAACTCCGGCAATGCACTCCCGACCGCCTCGGTCTCTTCTGCCACGCCTGTCGTCTCTGCCAGGATCTTCGCCAGAAGAGCCGCCGGAGGCTCCGGTGTATGGCCCTTCAGCATTCCCAGCCACGCCGCTCCGCGCCGCGCCTCATCCAACTCTTGCGCACAGTTCGGGCAATGGGCCACGTGCCGCTCAAACACCCGGCGCTCGGCCTCTGTAAGCGTGCCGTCGACCGCATCCGGACACATCGCCTCGCACACTGCACACGCAATCTGCTGGTTCTCATTCATCTCATCGAATTGGTTCCAATTCGTCACGCCTACATCACCTTCCCTTCTATGCTCTTCAGCAGCCGGGCCAGCTCACTTCGGCCACGGCTGATTCTGCTCTTCACAGTCCCTTGCGGGATACACAAAATCTCCGCGATCTCTTTGTAGTCCATATCTTCCAGGTCACGAAGGATAACCGCTTCACGCAACTCTGGCGATACCTGCGCCAGCGCCCTCTGAATCTGTACCTTCAGCTCGAGACCGGCCACATGATGCTCCTGGCTCGGCCTCGAGTCCGCCAGTCGTTCCAGTTTGCTCGGCCCATCGTCTTCGCCGTCCACCGACTCATCCAGCGAGTCGCTCGCGCGGTCCATTCTGCTGCGACGGTAGTTGTCGACCAGCAGATTACGCGTCAGCGTCGTCAACCACGTCCCAAAGCTCCCGCGTGTCGCGTCAAAGCTCCCGAGGTTGCGGTACATCTTCAGAAAAACTTCTTGCGTCAGGTCCTCGGCCTCGGTTGCAGACCCCGTAAACCGGTAGCACAGCCCATAGACCTTCCGGTGCTGTGTCTTGGCCAGCTTCTCCCAGGCCATCGCGTCGCCGGCGAGGCAACGGGCCGCGAGCTCGGCCAGCGCGGCCTGCTCGGCCACCACCGCCGCCCGTTCCAGTCCAGCTTGAGAATTCGGCTCCTGTGGCGCGGGCCGCGTCTCCCTCACACCCTTCTCCTCACGCGACCTGCCCGGCGCCACCCCCATTGGGGCCTCGCGCCGAACCGGTCGTCCTGCTGGCTCGCGCCTGGCCAGCCTCGTTCCCCAGCCCGCGGTAGCACCGCGCTCAAGCACTGCCGGGATGGTTGCCGCCGTCATGGTCTTTCTTACGCAATCCCGGCCTGAAAAGTTCCCCTATCCTTCGCCGCCCGCCCGCCTAAATCCGGCCCACGACAGAGCCTTTCGCTCCTGCCAGACAGCCTCCATAAGCCCTATTCCTTGACCACCCCACAGGCAATCCTGTTCCCCGAGTTCCCGCTGGGATCCGTCTTCTCGTCATCCGCGTGCTCATGCACCACCACGCTCGTCCCTCCGTTAGCAAAGATCGAATTCGGCAGGTTAGGATCCATCGAAATATCCGTCAGCACAAAGCTCACCTGGCCCTTATGATTCTCGCCCACCGACACATTGCCCGGTGTATCGCCGTTATGATGCCCCTCCGGGTTCTGGAACCCATGATGCTTGCCCGACGGATTGAAGTGTCCGCCCGCCGCCTTGAAGTCCGGCGCATCGCACACCGCATGCTCATGAATATGTACGCCGTGCTCGCCAGGCGGAATATTCTCGAGCTTCACCGTCATCTTCACGCCGTGCTTCACCGGCTTGAAGATCACCGCCCCCGCAGACTGTCCCTGCGAGTTCGTCAGCTTCACCTTCAGCTCATTGGACGGCTTCTTCGCGTTCTGATCCGTCTGCCCCCACGCCACACCCACACCCACTGCCAACCCCAGCCCAATCGCCACAGCTATCACTCGCCGCATGGCACTCACCTCACTGGAAAGCATTCAAAAAACGGTACCGCCAGCATACTCGTATTCGCCTTCCACTAACTACTAACCACTAACAACTAACCACTGCCTGCCCCACAAATCCACCGCGCCTCCCAGTACCCTAATCCCCATGCAACCCACCACCCCCGGCGTGCTCGAAGTCATCACCGGCCCCATGTTCTCTGGCAAGTCCGAGGAGCTCATCCGCCGCCTCAAGCGCGCCCGCATCGCCCGCCAGCGCGTCGCGGTCTACAAGCCCGACATCGACCTCCGCTACCACCGCGCCGCCATCGCCTCGCACTCCTCGCAGACTCACGAAGCCGTGCCCATCGCCTCCGTCGAAGAGCTCCGCGCCCAGCTCTATCCGCAGCTCGACGAAGTCGAAGTCGTCGGCATCGACGAGGTCCAGTTCCTCTCACCCGACATCATCCCCGTGGCGCTCGACCTCGTCGCCCTTGGCAAGCGCGTCCTCCTCGCCGGCCTCGACACCACCTTTGCCAACGAGCCCTTCGGCCCCGTCCCCAACCTCATGGCCCTCGCCGACCGCGTCACCAAGCTCTCTGCCGTCTGCATGGTCTGCGGCCAGCCCGCCATCCACACCCAGCGCCTCGGCGCATCGCAGGAGCTCGTTGTCGTCGGCGCCGCCGGCCTCTACGAAGCCCGCTGCCGCGCCCACTTCACCCCTCACCTCGACGCCCAGGGCAGCGAACAACTCGAGCTCCCCGAAGCGGTCCCCGCCGCCGTCAACACCTAGCCCCAACTTCCGATAGCCGATCGCGCCGCACTTACGCTACATTGTCGGCCAACGATGCGCTCCCGCATTCTGGCCCTCTGTATCCTCGCGCTCCTCTGCGTCCGCGCCCACGCAGACTCCACCCCCGTCTGGCTCCAGGTCACCACCCCTCACTTCACCGTCGTCACCGACGCCTCCGAGAAGCAGGCCCGCCACATCGCCGGTCAGTTCGAGCGCATGCAGGGCGTCTTCCACAAGATCCTCCCCGGCGCCCACTCCGACGCCGGCGCGCCCATCGTCGTCCTTGCCCTCAAAAATCGCCGAGACTTCCAGACCGTCGAGCCCGCCGAATATCTCACCAAAGGCAAGCTCGACCTCGCCGGCCTCTTTCTCCAGAACAACGACCGCTGCTACATCCTCGTCCGTCTCGACGCCGGCGGCGACCACCCCTACTCCACCGTCTATCACGAGTACACCCACTACATCACCCGCCACGCCAACCTTCCCATCTGGCTCAACGAAGGCATCGCCGAGTTCTACCAGAACACCGACATCGACGCCCACGAGATCCGCTTCGGCCAGCCCAGCGTCGGCGACATCCAGCTTCTGCGCTCGCAAAGCCTGCTTCCTCTGCCTACGCTCTTCACCGTCGATCACGACTCGCCCTACTACCACGATGAGCAGAAGGGCACGCATGTTCTACTCCGAGTCCTGGGCCCTCACCTACATGCTCTACATCAACGACTTCCGCAACAAAACCCACACCTCATCGGCAACTACCTCAAGGCGCTCTCCGCCGGTCAGACCTCGCTCACCGCCGCCGTCACCACCTTCGGCGATCTCAAAAAGCTCGAGAGTGCTGCTCTCGCGTCGAGGTCAGCCACGACGACTTCGCCTTCCTCTCGCCTGCCCATCACCCTCCCCATCGACGAAGCCTCCTACCAGGTCACAACACTCACCCCCTCCGACGCCGACGCCTACCGCGCCGCCGTTCTCCTCTCCGACGGCCGCACCGACGACGCCCGCAAGCTCCTCGACTCCGTCCTCTCTGCCAGCCCCAACAACGCGCTCGCCCACGAGACCGAAGGCATCCTCCACCTTCGCGAGAACGACCTCGACGCCGCGCGCAAGTCCTACACCCAGGCCGTCGCGCTTCACTCCACCAGCTTCCTCGCCTGGTACTACGCTGCCGCCCTCAACCTCCGCTCCGGCAACCACGACGACCCCGCCATCGAAACCAATCTCGAGCAGTCCCTCAAGCTCAACCCTAGCTTCGCTCCCGCGAACGACGCGCTCGCCAGCTACTACGCCATGCATCGCAAGCTCGACGACGCGCTCCGCCTCAATCTCCTCGCCGTCACCCTGGAGCCCGACAACTTCAACTACCGGCTCAACAACGCGAGCATCCACATGCAGCGCAAGGAAATTCCCTCGGCGCTCTCCGTCCTCGAGGCCGCCCGTCCCTACGCCCACACACCCGCCGAGGTCGCCGAACTCAACGCCCGCGTCTAGGAGGTCCACCGCTACCAGGAGCAACTCGCCGCCAGGAGCTCTATCCCGCCGGTACCGTCACCACCGTCTCCGAGGTCAAAACTGTCACCACCGTGACCCCGGACACCGACCCGCATTACCCAGACACTCCACCCGTCGGCCCTCATCGCACCGCCAAAGGAATCCTGCACAACGTCCAGTGCACCTACCCGACCATCCTCACCCTCACCGTCGAGGGCGGCGCCAGACCCATCGCGCTCTATACCAACCACATGTACAAGGTCGAGTACTGGGCCGGAAACTTCTACCCCAAGGGCGGCCTCGACCCCTGCAAGATCGAAGGCATGAAGGCCGTCGTCACCTACACCGACGTCCAGGACCCCCGCGTCGCCGGCCAGATCGTCTCCGTCATGGTCAACAAGTGAGCGGGACGGTGTCAGTGTCGCCTCTCACCCTGACGACTCGTTATCTCGACCGGAGCGCGCAGCGAAGAGCGCCGCGCGCCGACAATTGATCTCGATTTGATTTTGGAGGGCATTGCGCGGGGCGAGTTTGGCGGAGGCATAATCGTCGAAAGGAGTCCCCATGAATACGCTCTGGAGAATCGCGGTCCTGGCCGGCGCAGGTGTTTTGCAGGGAGTGGGGCTCGCACAGGCTCAGCAGCCAACGAGTTCGACGTTTACGGTGATGGGTCATTCAGGGCACGCGCCTGTTATCCAGAAGGATGGGCGCTCGTATGTCGAAGTGGAAGGATTGGCGCGAATAACAGGCGGAACGCTGGGGTTTCAGGGGAGCCAGATTGTGTTGACACTGCCAGGGCCGCTCGTGCGACCAGGTGTTCCCGCGCCAGATTCAGCGCCGGAGAAGACGGGATTTTCACGTGACTTTCTGCGAGCCGGAATTGAAGCAATGAGTGAGATTCGCGAGTGGCGCGCGGCGATAGAGAACGCGGTGAGGACGAGCAACCCCGTGACTGACTCCTGGGTGTCCCCGCTCAGGAGAGCATCGGAGAGTTCGATCGCCGTCGCAGCTTTGGCGGCCTCGACGGATTCAGACCGAAAGGCGGTCCCACTGCTGCAGAACCAGTTGAACAACATGCGGCAATTGAGCGACCGCCTTCTGGACATGCGCAGGAACATGACCTTTACGCCGACCGACCTGCTCGATAACGACCCTCTGGACCAGCGGATTCTGGCATGCGCGCAGGGATTAGCAGCGATTGCGGTTCCCGGTGGGCAGTTCCAGGACGTTGCGGCTTGCCATTAAGCTGGTACCAGACAGCACACGTTGAGCAAGACCCGAATTCTACCCGTCAAGGGAACGGCTCAGGCTGCCGATAAATTCTTTGAGCAGGGGTGCGCACGAGCCATAATCAGGAAGAGGGCCAGACAGTCTCGCTCCACGATAGCCTTTCGTACCACCTCTGGCCGGCAACCTCACCCGCCCGGCGTGCTATCGTACCACCAAGGTTGCAATTCTCTGCACACAGTGGAAAACAACTTCCCTCGATTAGCGTCTTCTGGGGAAACCGAAGTCGGCAGCTGTTCCCTAAGCCATTTAGATCCGAAATTTAGCTTCTCCCACGATTGGCATAGGACTTGCTTCTACCTAAGCGAACGACAACTGCGTTCAGCAGTGAGGAGACTGACACATGGCAGCCACCCCATTATTCACCTGCACCTGCGGAGTCCAGAAGAAGACCAGTAACCACTGGATCCTCGCCATCACCTCGGCCCACGACGTAAAATTCATGCCATGGGACGCGAACCTCGCCCTTCAGGACAATGTCACCGTCCTCTGCGGCGAGCGCTGCGCCGCCGCGCTGCTCAGCCGTTGCCTCGGCGACTGGAAGGCCTCCGAATACACCGCCACGCCGGTCTCGGCCTCCATAGCCGCAGCCAAGACCACGGCCCGCGCCACGGTCGCAGCCTAGAAGCGCTGAAAGACTCCAATCAGCGTTCTCTGTGAGAACGCTTCGGTCGAGATGACCACGTTGTCTGACGCTGAATGAATCTACCGGCGGGTGAGGGCCGGTGGGGGTTGCAGCTCTTTGGCGATCTCGGTCTCGAGTTCGGAGACGGGCTGCAGGGTATCGGTCTTCTCGTCGGAGTTTTCGTTGAGGCCGCCGAAGCGGCGGTCGCGGCGCTGGTAGTCGGCGATGGCCTCGATGAGATGGAGGCCGCGGAAGTCCGGCCAGAGGCGGTCGGTGATGAAGATTTCAGCGTAGGCGATCTGCCAGAGAAGGAAGTTGGAGATGCGCTGCTCGCCGGAGGTGCGGATGAGTAGGTCGGGGTCGGGCATGCCGGCGGTGTAGAGCGCGTTGGAGATGGTGGACTCCTCGAGCGCGTCGAGCGCGCCGGCGCCGAGGATGTCTTCGACAGAGCAGCCGCGCGTGTGGGCCTCGGTGGTGAGGTCGGTGAGGATGCGGCGGACGGCGTCGACGATCTCCGAGCGTGAGCCGTAGTTGAGCGCGAGGGTGAGCGTGGTGCCGGTGTTCTTGGCGGTCTCGGCTTCGGCCCAGCGCATGGTGTCCTGCACCTCGGAGGGGAGCTCGTGGGTGCGGCCGATGTAGGCCATGCGGATATTGTTGGCGTTCATGCGCTCGACGTTGGAGACGAGGTAGGCCTTGAGGAGCTTCATGAGGAAGCTGACCTCGGACTTGGGGCGGCGCAGATTGTTTTCGAGCGAGAAGGCGTAGAGGGTGATCCAGGGGACGTCGATGCGCGAGGCGGTTTCGACGACGTACTGGACGGACTCGGCGCCCTGCTGATGGCCGAGGAAGCGCTTGAGGGCGCGCTTGCCGGCCCAGCGGCCGTTGCCGTCCATGATGATGGCGACGTGCTGCGGAAGGCGCGTGAGGTCGAGGGTGTTGTAGACCGCGCGCTCCTCGGGAGAGAGCTCGTGCGCCCGGTTGGAGCGTTGATAGGCGCGGCTGGAAGAGGAGTGTGGCACGTGCGGCTCGCTGTGATGAGGATAGACGATGCGAGGGACCGGAGGACAGCGATGATGCATGCCGAGTTGGAAAAGTTTGGGTTCCGGTTGAAAAGGTGTTTGCGGCGGAAGCACGACGAGCGGTCTCGGGTCCTTCGACTGCACGCTACGCGCTTCGCTCAGGATGACGGCATTTGGGGATCGCTCACGATGACGGCATCTCGGCAAGCCTGCGCTCAAGATGACAGGGAAGTAATAAGCGGAGAGGCGTCGCTACGTTGCCTGCGGATGCGGGCTAACGTGCGACGCCTGGAGGTCTGACGTTGGTGCGGTGTGGCTGGTTTAGGCGAGCTTGCGGGCGCGGCCTTGCGCGATCTCGCGGACGTGGTTGAGGAAGATTGACTTCTGCGTCATGGTGAGATGCGCGGTGTACTTGGCGATCTCGGCGAGGAAGGGGTCGGTCATGAGGACGGCGGTCTCGTCCTTGTGGCGCGTGGGCGCGTCGCGGAGCAGGGCGGAGATATCGACCTGGAGGGCGCGGGCGAGGCGATCGAGCGAGGACAGGGTCGGCATGGCCTTGCCGTTCTCGATCTTGGAGATGTAGGTGCGCGGGACGTTCATGCGCGTGGCGAGCTGCCGCTGCGAGAGGTTGCGGACGTGGCGGAGATCGCGCACGGCGGCGGCGACCTGAATGCCTTCGGCGCGCGGAGCCTCAGGCTCATCTGCGATGGCGATGGGTTGAACTTTGGGGAGCTCAGGAAGCAGAGACTTCCTGCACTTGCGGCAGACGTCGTTGGCGGTGCGGAATTGTACGAGCTTGCAGTGCTCGCAACGAAGGACCTCGCGTTCACTAGCTGCGACGACCTGTGGTTGGGGCGTGGGGACGGCGATTGGAGCCATTCCAGTTGCCATATTGTGTGTTGCGGGCGGCTGCCAGAGCGGGGCACCGCAGCGCTTCACGTCTGATAAAGAGGTGAGCGATGTGCCTACTGTGACACCCGGTGCCGGAAGAGTCAAGGGGTATCGCGGATGATTCAGGTAGAAAAGCCCGAGAAAAGCGGAAGTTGAACCAAGGTGGTAAACAGGTAAGGCAGTGGTTAGTGGTTAGTCGATAGTGGTTGGTAAAAGCGAGGCGATGTTGATGAGTGAGTTTGGTGTGGAGAGGGCAGAGGAGTTGTTGCGGGAGTGGACGAAGAGTGAGTCGCTGGTGAAGCACTGCCTGGCGGTGGCGGCGTGTACGGAGAGCTATGGCGTGCGGGAAGCGGCCGCGATGGGTTTAGGGAATTCGGATGCGGATGCGTTTGCGGAGAGATATAGGTGCGCGGGATTGCTGCATGACTTCGACTATGAGAAGCATCCGACGCCGGCGGAGCATCCGTTTGTGGGTGTCGCATATTTGAGGGATAACGGTTGGCCGGAGGAGATTCTGCATGCGATTCTGGCGCACGCGGATTATTCAGGTGTGAAGCCGGAGACGCATCTCGACCGCTCGCTGTATGCGTGCGATGAACTGGCCGGGTTTCTGACGGCATGTGCGCTGGTGAAGCCTTCGAAGAAGATTGCGGAGGTTGAGGTTGCGGGCGTGAAGAAGAAGATGAAGGATAAGGCGTTCGCGAGGGCGGTGAAGCGCGAGGATATTACGCACGGCGCGGAGCTGTTGGGGATTCCGCTGGAGGAGCATATTGGGAATTGTTTGACGGCGATGCAGGCGAGGGCGGAGGAGTTGGGGTTGTAGAATCTGGAGGCAAGAGAATATGGCAGTCAAAATCTAAAGTCCCTTGGGATTGCTATTGCGACCTTCTTCATTCTTGGATTGTCTCGTGCAAGGAGATCACCAGGAGAGCGGTTCGAGATTATCCGACAGTTCTTTTGATGGCTTCTCCGGCTTCGTCGGCGGAATGGCATCGGAGCAGCGGGTGCTGTCCTCGCCTTCGTGGTGGCGGTCAGTTGATTCCGAAGTCCGATGATTGATCCCGTCGTAGGTAGTGGTGTTTTGGTGAGTCAGAAGATGGGAGGCGAGAAGATGAAGCGTTGGGTTGTGGTGTTGGCGGTGATGTTGGTGAGTGCGGCGGCGTGGGCGGTGGAGAAGCCGTTCGATCCAGGGAGCGACCCGGCGAAGGATCTGCAGGCGGCGATGCAGAGGGCGCAGGCCGAGCATAAGAACATCCTGATGGATGTGGGTGGGAACTGGTGCGAGTGGTGCCTGGTGCTCGAGGAGACGCTGCATGGGGATGCGGAGCTGAATGCGCTGCTCGAGAAGAATTATGTGGTGATGCATGTGAACTGGTCGAAGGAGAACGAGAACGAGAAGTTTTTGAAGAGGTATCCGGAGCCGGTGGGATATCCGACGTGGTATGTGCTGTCGCCGACGGGGAAATGCTGAAGGCGGAGACGAATACGGGTGAGCTGGAGGCGAATCACAAGATCGACCAGGGATATAACAAGGAGGCGCTGAAGAAGTTTTTGGTGAAGTATGCGCCGAAGGGATGAGGCAGATTTTAGATGTCAGATTTTAGATGTTAGTGACCAGCGCAGCCGCGGAGGATCAGGAGCCAGGCGAGCGAGAGGATTACGGAGCCGAGGATGCCGATGACGAGGAGTGGGTTGCGGGTCGTCGTGGGCGCTGCGGTGGAGTGCGTGGTTTCGTGGGGTGTTTCGGGGTTGTAGTGGATGGGGAAGAGTGTGCCTTGCGGCATCGCTTTCGCTGAGGTGAGTTCGCCGGTGTGGAGTTCGGGTGTGCCGTCGGCGTTCGCCGCCCAGTAGTTGAAGGTGATGCGGAAGTGGCGCGTGGTGGGGAGGCCGAAGGCCATGGCGCGGCCGGCGCCGGACTCGTACTTGCAGGCGGTGACGGTGGCCATGGCTTCGGACCAGGAGGAGTGCGCGGGTTGAATCGTCTTCGGCATTGGAACGATGCCTCTGTCCTAACAGTAGATTAGCGACATAGGCATTCGGCCTCAGCGACAAGTCCGGCGCGAAACTGCTCCTTGTGAAGGCTGGGCAGGTCAGGAGAAACGCACCCAAGCCAATAGAAGGAAGATCGCCACGAAGAAAATGGCAATGGCGATCCTTTTCGTGAGAGTGGCAATGCGGGTGCGAAGCAGTTCGGGGTAGTAGAAGCGGTCGGGGTCGGCGGGATTGTAGCGAATGATCGTTTTGTTGCCATCAACGAGCTGATAGATGGGAGAGTCGTCGGGAACCCTAAAGTCTGTCCTGTGAGTTTCGCCCTTCTGATCGATCCAGGCGATTGTGTCGTAGGAATCGTAGGTATAGCTGATGTTTCCATAGCGATCAGCGTGGGGGATCTTTTCGATGTCTGCTGATTCAAAGGTTGCGGTCGTTTCTATCCATTTGTCGTAGCCGCGGAGACGTTCCCAGAGTTTGGTCATATTTGAGTACTGACCAACATATCGGAACTCCGTCGTAAGACATTCGCTTCCTGGAAGCGGGTATTGGTTTTCTCAACCGTACCGGGGCAGATCGACGGCGCGGGAGAGGTCTTCGAGGACGTGGCATTCGAAGCCGAGGGCGGCGCCGTCGATGGCGGAGAAGCCGACGCAGAAGTCGTAGGCGAGGCCGCAGAGGAAGAGGCGGGTGAGGTTGCGCTCGCGGAGGTAGCCGGCGAGGCCGGTGGGGGTGGTGTGGTCGTCTTCGAGGAAGGCGGAGTAGCTGTCGATGTCTCGGCGGAAGCCTTTGCGGAGGATGAGTTCGGCGTTGGGGATCTGGAGGCGGGGGTCGAGCTGGGCGCCGGTGGTGCCCTGGACGCAGTGGTCGGGCCAGAGGTGCTGGGTGCCGTAGGGGACCTCGATGGTTTCGAAGGGGTGCTTGCCCGGGTGGGAGCTGGCGAAGGAGATGTGGCCGAGAGGATGCCAGTCCTGGGTGAGGATGACGTGCGGGAAGCGGGCAGCGATGGCGTTGATTCCGGGGAGGATGGCGTCGCCGTCTGGGACGGCGAGGGCACCGCCGGGGAGGAAGTCGCGTTGCATGTCGATGACCAGAAGCACGTCTGTGGGGGCGAGCCGAAGAGTCATTACCTGATTGTACGGAGGGGTGATGGCTTTGGTGATTCCCCCCCGATAGGCTGGGCGCGTGAATCATGCGAGCCGGTTAGGGAGAGCTGTCGCACGGCTGGGCCTGTTGGTGGGGCTGATGCTGGCGGCGGCGGCGTTTGGGTGGACGCAGGGGCCGGCAGCGTCGTCGCCGGGCCTGATACCCAGTGCCGGACGCGTGAGTGGGATTGTGGAGGATGAGCAGGGAGCGCTGATTCCGGGAGCGCAGGTCGTGCTGGTGGCTGAGGGGGCGAGCCATCGGCTGGCAAGCGGAAGCGATGGGCGGTTCTCCTTTGATGACGTGCCGGCGGGCACGTTTACGGTGACTGCGAGCGAGCAGGGCATGGTGGATGGCGTGAAGGAGGGCACGCTGGATGCGGCGCAGCAGATGGAACTGGAGCCGATGATGCTGCGTGCCGGCGCGGTGATGTCGGTGACCGCGGTGACGCAGGAGCAGATGGCCGGCATCCAGGTGAAGCAGGAGGAGACGCAGAGGATCGGTGGGATTCTGCCGAACTACTACGTCGTCTACGACGGAAATCCGCAGCCGCTGACGAAGAAGCTGAAGTTTGAGCTGGGGTGGAGGTCGGTGGTGGACCCGGCGAACGTTGCTTTCGTCGCGGTGGTGGCCGGGTTTGAGCAGGCGGGGAATCAGTTTCCGGGATACGGGCAGGGAATGAGTGGATATGGAAAACGTTTTGGCGCGGGTATGGCGGATGCGACGGTGGGGACGCTCCTGACCGGGTCAGTGCTGCCGATGGTTTTCCGGCAAGACCCGCGGTACTTCTACAAGGGCTCGGGAAGCACGGTGAGCCGGACGTGGTACGCGCTGAAGACGACGGTGGTCTGCAAAGGCGATAACGGGCGGTGGCAGCCGGCGTATGCGAACGTGCTGGGCAGCTTCGGGTCGAGCGCGGTCTCCGGGCTGTATTACCCGGGCGGCGAACGCGGCGGGATGCTGGCGCTCGAGAATGGGCTGTCGGCGCTGGCGTTCGATGGCTTTGCGAATGTGATGCAGGAGTTTGTGCTGCGGCGGATGACGCCGGCTCGGGTGCGGGAGACGGATTAGGTTCTGGCCTAGAGGCCGAAGAGCGCGATCACAAGCAGGATGAAGACGAGGACTCCGGCGCAGCAGGCGACGATGAGCAGGGCTTTGCGCTCGCGGCGCGGGTGGTTGAGGCTGTTGCGGCGAGGGTCGATGGGGTCGTACTGGACGGTGACTCGGGAGCCTTCTTTGAGCGGCTTGTTGCTGACGACGTCGGTGAGGTAGAGGTCGCCTTCGACGGGATAGCTGAAGGTGATGGCGTAGCGGTAGCGGTCGCGCGGGGTGATCTTCGTGCCATCGCGGTGGCGGCGGCGACGCTGGCAGAGTTCGACGGTCGCTCGGGCTCGCTTCCATCCTCTGCCGCTGATGCCGCTCATTGGGGCCTCGCTACACGCGGACGATCATCACCTCGGTGGATTTGATGAGGGCGGCGGCGGTCTGGCCTTTGCGGAGCTGCATCTCGCGGGCGGCGTCGGCGGTGATGATGGAGGTAATGCGCTGGTCGCCGATTTCGAGGACGACTTTGGCGAGCAGGCCGGAGATTTTGACCTCGACAATCTGGCCGACGAGTTGATTTCGGCCGCTGACGGCGCGGAAGCGTTCGCGCGAGGTCCTGGTGTTCGCGGTGGCAGGGCGCGACTTCATCAGCGGCTTGAGGGAGGACTCTGGGATGCGGTGATGGCCGCCGGGCGTCTTGATGGTGTGGATGGTTCCGGCGAGGATCCACTGCTTGAGCGTGGGATAGCTGACGCCGAGCGCGGCGGCGGCTTCGCGAGGCTTCAGGAGGATGTCGGCAGTGGTAGCCATGGCTCGTATGCGAGTGAAGTATACGCGCGGTGATGAAACAACTATGCGATGAGTGCGCTAGTAGCCGAGGCGGGAGTGGCGGACCCAGAAGTAGGCGACGAAGGCCAGGATGGCGGCGATGGCGAGGAGGTAGTACACCCAGCGTTCGCCCTTGTGGTCGCACATGGTGTTGGTTTCGGGGTCGGTGGGGTCATAGTGGATGCAGAACTTGTGGCCGACCTCCCAGGGGCGGTGACATTCGAACTCGCTGTCGTAGCGATGCCCACCGACCTCGTAGCGAAAGCTGATGGAGTACTCCTGCTCGTGGTGCCCGCCGCCGGCCGCAAAGTTGCAGGAGTGCGGGGTGGAGGAGACGATGGTGGCCTCGGTCTGGGGCCAGGTTGCGGTTTTTTCGGCGAGGGTGGTCATGGTGCGTGCTCCGCGCACGACAGTATGACATGATGCCGTGCTATCCTTCGCGAGTTTTCTGAAGTTTGCGAGGAAGAGTGCATGGCGCAGGGACTCGGGGGCAACGTATTGGAATCACGACTGGATACGAGCGCGGCACGGTTTGGCAGGAATCGGGAGGCGACGCTTCGGCTGCTGGAAGAGGTTCGGGCGGAAGAGGCGCGGATTCGGGAGGGCGGCGGGGCCAAGGCCGTGGAGGCTCAGCACGCGAAGGGGCGGCTGACGGCAAGGGAACGGCTGGCGTTGCTGCTGGATAAGGGCTCGGACTGGACGGAGCTGGGGTTGTGGGCGGCGTACGGGATGTACGGCGAGTGGGGTGGGGCTCCGGGCGCGGGGGCGGTGGCCGGGCTGGGGCGCGTGGGCGGCAAGCTGTGCCTGATCATCGCGAATGATGCGACGGTGAAGGCGGGGGCGTTCTTTCCGATGACGGCGAAGAAGGTGATCCGCGCGCAGACGATTGCGATGGAGAACCGGATTCCGACGCTGTACCTGGTGGACTCGTCGGGCGTGTTTCTGCCGCTGCAGGAGGATGTGTTTCCGGACCAGGACGACTTTGGGCGGGTGTTCCGGAATAACGCGGTGATGAGCTCGCTGGGCGTGCCGCAGATTACGGCCATCATGGGCATGTGCGTGGCGGGCGGAGCGTATCTGCCAGTGATGACCGACACGGTGCTGATGACGGAGGGGTCTGGGATTATTTTTGGCCGGCCCGGCGCTGGTGCAGGCGGCGATTGGGCAGCGGACGCCGGCGGAGGAGCTGGGCGGCGCGTCGATGCATGCGGAGGTTTCGGGCACGGTCGACTTCAAGGAGAAGGATGACGAGGCGTGCATTGAGCGGCTGCGGAGTCTGGTAGGGAAGATTGGCGAGCGGGCGAGTGCGCCGTTCTCGCGCGTGGAGTTCGATGCGGAGCGCGATAAGCCGCTGTATGCGCAGGAGGATCTGTATGGATTGATGGATCCGGATCCGGCGAAGGCGGCGACGAATACGTATGACGTGCGCGATGTGATTGCGCGGATCGTCGACCGTCAGCGAATTCGATGAGTACAAGGCGGAGTTTGGCAGGACGGTGGTGTGCGGGTATGCGCGGATTGGCGGGCGCGCGGTGGGGATTGTGGCGAACCAGAAGATGCATCAGCAGATGACGGTGGCGATGGGGCCGCAGCAGGGAGAGAAGCGCACGGAGTTTGGCGGCGTGATCTACACGGAGAGCGCGCAGAAGGCGGCGCGGTTCATCATGGACTGCAATCAGCAGCTGGTGCCGCTGGTGTTTCTGCATGATGTGAACGGGTTCATGGTGGGCAAGGATGCGGAGTGGTCGGGGATTATTCGTGCGGGCGCGAAGATGGTGTCGGCGGTGAGCACTTGGTGGTGCCGAAGATTACGGTGATCATCGGTGGGAGCTTTGGTGCGGGGCACTATGCGATGTGCGGGAAGGCGTACGATCCGCGATTTATGTTTGCGTGGCCGACGGCGAGGTATGCGGTGATGAGTGGGGCTTCGGCTGCGAACACCTTGGTTGAAGTGCGAGTGAAGCAGATGGAGCGCGGCGGCAAGCATCTGAGCGACGAGGAGAAGAAGGCGATCTACGAGGAGATAAAGGCCACGTACGACGCACAGGCGGACCCGCGGTATGGAGCGGCGAGGCTGTGGGTGGATGCGATCATCGACCCGGCGAAGACGCGCGAGGTGCTGATGACGGCGCTGGAGGCGTGTGCGCTGAATCCGGAGGTGAAAAGGTTTAATCCGGGGGTGATCCAGACTTGATCTCGCGCGCCACTGCCGTCTGGTTCGTCCTATTGCTCGGTTTCAGCGCTGCGCTTTGGTATGACGACTACCAGCAGGCTGCGCCATGTCGGCAGTGGAAGGCTGCTCATCCTAGTGTCGATCCAAGATCCGATAAGGACACTGTCGAAAAAGAACCCGACGGTACTTACGCAATTAGTTTCAGCCCTTGCACAGCAGTCGTCTGGCGAAGTATGCCATTGTGGGTAAAGTTCTGCGCGATTGGCTGGCTGGTATCGCTGATAGGTTTTTTGCGAAGCTTTGCGCGTGACGTCGTGCGTTACTTGCGCGCCAGACGTCACGCTCTCGGTATGGCTGCGTTCGCAGAGCAACAGCCTCCGAAGCTGTAGGTCATTCCAGAACGTCAGCTTCCCAAGCTGAATGTCGCCGGGTCGAGTTGGAGCTTTGGGGGATGATGGCCGTAGAGTGGTGAAGTTGAGGTTTAGATGAGTGAGCAAGTTAAGATCATCGAGTGTCCGCGGGATGCGTGGCAGGGGCTGCCGAAGGTGATCCCTGCGGAGGTGAAGGCGGAGTATCTGCGCACGCTGATTGCGGCGGGGTTTCGGCAGATCGATGCGGTGAGCTTTGTGAGCGAGAAGGCTGTGCCGCAGATGGCCGACTCGGAGGCAGTGCTGGAGCTGACGGATCCGCCGGAGGACGTCGAGATCATCGGCATCGTGGTGAATGCAAAGGGAGCGGAGCGCGCGGCGAAGACGGGGCACGTGACGACGCTGGGGTTTCCTTACTCGATTTCGCCGACGTTTCTGGAGCGCAACCAGCGGCAGACGCCGGAGGATGCGCTGGATCAGCTGGAGCAGATTGGCGAGATTGCGTACAAGTCGGGGCTGGATGTGGTGGCGTATCTGTCGATGGCGTTCGGGAATCCGTATGGCGATGCGTGGGACATTGATGAGGTCGTGAGCGCCGTGGATCTGCTCGTC
The DNA here is from genome assembly GCA_963729675.1 of uncultured Acidobacteriaceae bacterium. Classification (GTDB taxonomy): domain Bacteria; phylum Acidobacteriota; class Terriglobia; order Terriglobales; family Acidobacteriaceae; genus Granulicella. The sequence goes on along the minus strand of CAVSOV010000002.1, from coordinate 165,377 downwards.
GACGCCGGCGTGGCGCAGGTGTCGCTGGCGGATACAGCAGGTGTGGCGGGCGCGGACCTGATTGGCGGTGTGATGCGGCTGGTGCTGGATGTGCATGAGGGGTTAGAAGTGGGCGTGCACATCCACACGCGTCCGGATGAGGCCGCGGCGAAGGTGAGGGCGGCGTTCGAGGCAGGGTGCCGGCGGTTTGATGGAGCGATTGCGGGGCTGGGTGGGTGTCCGTTTGCACAGGATGCGTTGGTGGGCAATCTGCCGACAGAGGTGCTGCTGGCGACTCTCCGCGATTTGAATGCCGAGCTCCCGGAGCTGGAGCCGCTGGAGGCGCTGATCCAGCGGAGTGCGGAGATTGGGAAAAAGTATGGGCAGGCGGTGCAGTAATGGCATTGGTGCGGGTGGAAGATGAGGGTGGGGTTCGGACGATTACGCTGAATCGTCCGGAGAAGCGGAACGCGTTGACGCCGGAGCTACAGGAGGAGTTGATTGCAGCGTTTGCTGGCGCGGAGGATGTGGGCGCGCGCGTCGTCGTAATTGCGGGTGAGGGTGAGGCGTTTTGCGCGGGACTCGATATTGCGTGTGCTGCGCGACATGGCGGGCAAGAGTGCGGCTGAACATCATGCGGAGGCGGCGCGAACGGCAAAGATGTTTCGCGCAGTGTGGGAGTGCGACGCGCCGACGATTGCGGTGGTGCAGGGGCCGGCGATTGCCGGCGGGACGGGGCTCGCGACGATGTGCGACTTCACGCTCGCGGCGCCTGAGGCTCGATTCGGGTACACGGAGGTGCGGATTGGGTTTGTACCGGCGCTGGTGAGCGCTTATCTGTCGCTGCAGGTAGGAGCGAAGGTGGCGCGGGAGCTGCTGCTGAGCGCGCGGATCTTCGACGCGGAAGAGGCGCGGCGGCTGGGGCTGGTGACGGAGGTGGTGCCGCGCGAGGCGTTGCGAGCGCGAGCGGCGGAGCTGGCGGCGGAGCTGATGCGGAACTCGCCGGAGGGGATGCGGGCGACGAAGCGGCTGTTGCGGGCACAGCACCAGGAGTGGATGGAGGGTGCGCTGGAGCAAGCAATGGAGGCCAACGCCGAGGGGCGGCAGACGGCGGACTTTCGCGAGGGCGTGGCATCGTTTCTGGAGAAGCGGAAGCCGGTGTGGAGAGACACGGCTCAGGGATCAGGGATTAGGGATTAGGTTGATGCGCTGCGCTGATAAGCTGCTCGCATGAAGTGCGTGTGTGCGGTGGCATTGGTTATGGCGGCAGGGTTCGCGGGTGCTCAGCAGCAGCAGACGCCGCCTGGGGCAGAGATGCACGGCGGCGGGGCAGCGTATTTGATGCTTACGCCGCAGCGTGCGGTGGAGCTGGGCGGAGAGGACATTCAGCGGTTCTATGACGGGGACGAGGTGGCGCTGTGGACGCAGATGTCGGCCGCGATGCGAGGGGCGGTGCAGAACCAGGAGGTGCTGAAGAACTTTACAGACCACATGGCGAAGTACTTCGGCCCAGAGGCGGAGGTAATCCACCAGGATGCAGAGTTCGTGCCGCCGGCAGGCATGCAGTATCAGCGGATCGTGAGGTACTCGAAGACCGACGAGCTGATGTTGGTCACCTTTACGTTCAGCGGCAGTGGGACGATTGAGGAATTCCACATCAAGGCAGTGCCGCCGGCGGCGGACTCGAAGTATCTGGACTACCACGACAGGACGAAGCTGTCGTTTCCGCTGCGCGGCGAGTGGACGATCTACCAGGGCGGCCGCATGGTTCCGGAGAACGAGCTTGCGACCACGACAAGCGAGCGGTTTGCGTATGAGATGGTGATGTTGAATGCGGGACAGATGTTTACGCACAACGGAGCGACGAACGAGGAGTGGTTTGCGTTTGGTCAGCCCGTGCTGGCGGATGCGAATGGAACGGTGGCGAAGGTGATGAATGGCTACCTCGACAATGCGCCGTATCACCCGGACGCGGATGCGAAGCATGGGAATGTTGTGGTGATCGATCACGGCGACGGCGAATTCAGCGTGTACTCACACCTGAAGCAAGGGAGCCTGATGGTGAAGGCGGGCGATCGCGTGAAAGCAGGCGAGAAGATTGCGGAGGTAGGCAACAGCGGCAACACGCAGTTTCCGCGGCTGGAGTATTCACTGCAGACGTCAGCGGAGCTGAATGGCAGCCAGGGGCTGCCTGCGACGTTTGAACACCTGAAGGTGAATGGGAAGCACGCGAAGGAGGTTGAGCTGGTGCGCGGTGATGTGGTGAATCGATGACGATGGCAGAGACGCGAGTGCGCGTGCGGTACGCGGAGACCGATCAGATGGGCGTGGTGTACCACGCGAACTACCTGGTGTGGTTTGAGGTAGGCAGAGTGGAGTTCATTCGGCAGATGGGGCTGGACTACCGCTCTATGGAGAAGGACGAGAACGCGATGATCGCGGTGGTGGAGGCGACGGCGCGGTATAAGGCTCCGGCGCGCTACGACGATGAGCTGATTGTGCGGACGACGCTGGCGGGTGTGCGTGGGTCGATTGTGCGGTTCAGGTATGCTGTGGTGCGCGCGGCCGATGAGCTGTTGCTGTGCGAGGGAGAGACGGTGCATCTGGTCGTCGGGCGCGATATGAAGCGGCGCGAGATGCCGGAGAGATATGCGGAGCAGTTTCAGTCGCTGCTGCATCGGGCCGGAAGCGCGAAGGACGAGAGTAAGGAGTAGGTGCGATGGACGAGATGGGTGTGGTGCTGATCAGCGGAGCGAACAAGGGGCTGGGGTTCGAGACGGCGCGGCAGATGGGCAGGATGGGCTACAAGATTCTGCTGGGCTCGCGCGATGCGGAGAAGGGAAAGGCTGCAGCGGAGAAACTGCGCGGTGAGGGGCTGGATGTTGTGGCGGTGAAGCTCGATATGAACTCGCAGGCCGACATCGACGCGGTCGCGCGGCTAATCAATGAGGAGTTTGGTGGCGTGCTGGATGTGCTGGTAAACAACGCCGGCCTCATGGTGGAGAAGAGCTGGACAAATAACATTACGAGCGAACTGAAGGCGGACGACATCCGCTCGACGTACGAGACGAATGTGATTGCACCGTTCGCGCTAACCAAGGCGCTGCTGCCGGCGCTGAAGAAGTCGAAGGCCGGACGGATTGTGAACGTCTCGAGCATCCTGGGGTCGGTGACTCTGCAGGGGACGAAGGGGTCGCCGACCTACACGACGAAGCTGTTTGCGTATAACTCGTCGAAGGCAGCGCTGAATATGTTGACGATTCACCTGGCGCACGAGCTGCGCGGGACGAAGATTAAGGTGAATTCGGCGCACCCGGGGTGGGCGAAGACGGATATGGGCGGGAGCGCGGCGACGATGAGCGTGGAGGATGGCGCGAAGACGATTGTGGAGCTGGCGACGCTGCCGGACGATGGGCCGACCGGAGGGTACTTCCATGGGTCGGAGATCATTCCGTGGTAAAGGCAGTGGTTAGTGGTTAGTAGTTAGTCAAAGCTACGCTTTTCACTAACTACTAACGACTAACCACTAACTACTTTTTCTGGCGCTCTCCCAGGCCTTCGCGTACTTCCAGCTGGTGTAGATGGCGTGGTAGAGGTGCAGCAGGAGGCCTTCGCGGCCGTCGAGAAAGCCGAGCCGGAAGAAGTAGTTCCAGGCGAAGGTCAGATGCGGGATGAGCCAGACGTTAAAGGCGAAGCTCAGCGCGGAGCGGCTGGTGCGGCCTCTTGAGACGAGCAGGTCGGCGCCCAGCGAGCTGTAGCGGTCCATGTGCTCGATGTAGGTGGTGAGCGTCGGGTAGGCGTGGTGGATGAGGTCGTAGTCGAGCGTCGCGGAGATGCCGTCGAAGACGATGGTCTCGTGCACTGGCCGCTCTTCAAACTGCGGTGTGCGGACGAAGTTGGCTGCGGCGCGGCGGAAGAGGCGAAGCTTCGGATCAGGGTAGAAGCCACCATGCTTGATCCAGCGCCCGAGGAAGAGATTGCGGCGCTTGAGGAAGAAGGCGTCGGCGGCGGGCTTGGACATCAGCATCGACTGCATCTGGAACTGAAGCTCTGTGGAGAGCTCCTCGTCGGCGTCGAGTGAGAGGATCCATTCGCCGGTGCATTGCGAGAGCGCGAAGTTTTTCTGCGCGGCGAAGCCGGTCCAGAGGTGCTCGATGACGCGGGCATTGAAGCTGCGTGCGATCTCTGGCGTGCGGTCGGTGGAACCGGAGTCGACGATGATGATCTCGTCGGCCCAGGAGACGCTCGCGAGCGTGCGAGCGAGATTGGCCTCCTCGTTGTGCGTGATGATCGCGACGGAGAGCAGCGGCATCTTCGGTGTGCTCGTGAAGCGATAGTACGTCGAGGCTGTATCTGTAAGCACAGCCGAATTAGAGTCGCGTTGCATAGAGTTAGTCCAGCGTGAGAGAGGCGTCGTCGAGCTGCTCGCGGAGCAGCCGCTCGGTGAGAGCGCGGAGGTCTTCGCCGGTGCGGGGAAGGGTGAAGGCATGGGCAGAGTCGCTCCATTCGAGCTTGAAGGATGTGGACTGAGCAGAGATCCAGACCTGTCGAACGGGGGTGTTCGGGGTGAAGACGAATTTGGCGGTGCCGTCATCGAAGAGGACGTTGAGGACGCCGTTCTTTTCTTCGGTCTCGAAGCCTCCAACTGCTTCTTCGGCACGGAAGAGCGATTGCTTTAGGGCTTCGAGGGCGGAGTCGGACTCACGGCGAAAGGTGGTTTCGTCAAGCATGGTGGTTGGATTTAAGTGTAGCGGAGCGGGAGGTGTCAGGCTTTGGGGTGAACGTAGTAGATGAGCCCGAGGTAGTCGTCGGTGAGGAGGAAGGTGTCGGGGCCAAGGCGGAGGATGCCGCAGGGGCGGCCGTGGACGACAGCTTTGCCGGCGACGGTGGTGAGAAAGCCGGTGATAAACGGGCGCGGCGTGCGGTCGGCGGGGCTGAACTGTACGACGCGATACCCAGTGCCGATGCGGGGATGGCTGGCCCCGTGGAGTGCGACGAAGAATGTGTCGTGGAGCGTCGGATTGTCGGCGCCGAAGAAGGCAAGGCCGAGCGGCGAGGAGTGCGCGGTGAAGGTGGTGTAGGCCGCGGGCACGTCGTTGCAGTTTGTGAGTGGCGCGGGGATACTTCCCAGCTTCGCATTAGGGTCGGGGATGTTGGCCTTGCCTCCGCCGGCGGCGAGCATCGTGCCTTGATGAGCCACGCCGTCCTGTTTGCCGTAGACGGAGTCGGTGTCCTCAGGCGGACGGCTGTGGCTGGCGGTCCCGGCATCCTTGGGGCGCTCTGACTCGGTCTGTAGATCGCCGGGCGTGGGCATCTCGGGGAGCGGCGTGTGATCTGGGACTGGTTTGCCGTTCGCAAAGTAGCAGGTGGGCCAGCCATAGTTTGTGTGGCTCGGTGCGGGGCGGGTGTTGGAGTCAAGTTCAAAGAAGGTGTCTTCGGGAAGGTTGTCGCCGAGGTGGTCGTCCCCCATGTTGGTGGCGAAGAGAGCGCCGCCGTCGAGGTCAGGCGTGTACTGCAGATCGACGGCGTTGCGCAGACCGTGCGCGAGAATCTGCCAGTGGCTGCCGTCTGGGATCCATGACGGAGAGTGTGGCGCGGATGACCTCGCGCTCGCGGCAGTAATCGCAGGAGCTGCCGGCGGTGAGGTAGAGGCGCGTGCGGCCGTGCAGCGTGGCGAAGGCGACGGTGCGCGTGAGGTGCCAGCCGCCGTACTTATAGTTCAGGCCGTAGTCGGGAAAGCGCGCGAGGATCTGCGGCGGGCCGGAGGGTGCGTTGTCGCCGGCGTTGTATTTGTAGCGGACGAGGCGGTCAGTGAGCGGAAGGTAAAGCCACGACTGACGCGTGGCGGGGTCGGTCCAGAACGCGAGGTTGTTGGGGTTGCGCAGGTGGTCGAGATATGTGACGACGTGCGTGAAGGTGTGAGACTTCGCGTCCCATCCGTCGAGGATGAAGACGCTGCCGCGGGTGTTGTCGGCGAGGTTGTACATGCCGGTGGCGAAGATGCGACCGTCGGGCGCCTGCGCGAGGAAGCGTACGCGGCGCAGGCCGCTGGCCGCGACGTTGATGTCGAGCTTCGCGGGCAGTGAGAGCGTAATGGATTTGCCCGGTGCGTAGGTGAGCGTGTGGGGCTGGAGGTTCTGGCCGCGAGTTTGGGCGCGGAGGCCAAAGGCGCAGAGCAGCGCTGTAGCGAGGCAGCAGGAGAAAGACTTCAAAGACATACGAAGGATTGGACGCATCGAGTGCGCGATGTGCTTCCACCAAAATCGGTGGGTGATTCAGAGGGAGATGTGCTTAGCTTTGCGTGCGGAGATGAGGCCCTCCGGGCTGCGGTGCGCCGCTGGAGGACTTGTCGGGCCTCGAGGCTGCGGGCTGCTGCGGCTTCGTGGTTGTTGAGGCCGCGGGCGGCTTGCTGCTGTCGAAACAGGGAGCGGAGTTGGCCGTGGGCTCATAGTGCGAGGTCTCGTCGTTGAACTGGAACGGCTGGCAGTCGTAGTTGCGGGTGCGGGCGAAGTCGAAGAGGCGCATCCGCGAGACGGGATCGATGGCATCATGTGCACCCACGTGTCCGGTGGCGGTGACGAGGATGGCGGCGCCGTCGCCCTGCGCGGGTTCGCCCTGCAGCCAGCGCTCGGTGAGGTCGCAGTCGCCGTGCGGCGTGTGCTGCTGCAGATGCGGGGTCTCGCAGACGCGCTCGGTGGAGGCGAAGCTGATGGTGATGGCGGCGTGGCCGCTGAAGATGTTCAGATGGGCCTCGTGTTCGGTGAGGTCGCCGTCGGGTGTCAGGGAGACCGCGTGGAAGACTGCCGTGTAGTGGTCGGGGCCGATGAGAGAGCGGACCGTGCGAAGAAAGGTGCCGAGGTTTGAAGTGGGGTCGGCGAAGTTGGTGGCGTAGGTGACGGTCCCGACACGCCGCCAGGCGCTGCCGGAGGGCACGAAGATCGCACTGACAAGATGCAGATCAAGCTCCACGGTGAGGATCGCGTCAAGCTCGCCGGAGTCACCGAGGGCGACATAGGTCATCTGGACGGAATGCGGCACGGGCGCGTGTTCGCGTGAGACGTAGGCCGTGGGTGCGCCGATCGCGGAGAGCGCGGCGGCGCGGATACGGTCGTCCTCGGCCTGAAGCTGCGCGACAAGAGTCTCCGGAGCGGGTTCGGGCGCGTTGGCCTGCACAAACTGCAGCGGCCCCATGCCGGAGCTGACCGCGACAATAGGCGCGGGCGCAGGTGGAGCGGCCTGCGGCGGCGGCGGCGCGGTGGGCGGGGAGGTGATTCCGCTGTGGCGCTGCGCACACGCGGGAACAGCCGCGGCGGCGAGCGCGAGAGCAAGGGTAAAGAAGCGGCGCATGGTCAGGAGGCGGAGTCCATACTCCGTTTAGAAGGGGATGTCCTCGTCGGTGATGCCCTGATCGGCGTAGTCGTTAACCGGCGCGCTGGGCGCGGAGCGGGTGGCGTTCGTGGCATAGCCGCCCGAGCTGCGTTCGGAGCCGGAACCGGCGCCTTCGCCGCGGCCAGCTCCTCCGCCCAGCAGCGTCATCTCGTTGACGATGATTTCGGTGCGATATTTCTTCTGGCCAGACTCCTTGTCGTCCCACGAGCGGGTCTGAAGGCGGCCTTCAATAAAGAGCTCCTTGCCCTTCTTGACGTAGTCGCGGACGATTTCCGCGGTGCGTCCATAGGCGACGAGGTTGTGCCATTCGGTCTTGTCCGTCCAGTTACCCTGCTGATCCTTGGTGCGCTCGGCTGTCGCCAGGGTGAACGAGGCGACCGTCGTTCCGCCGCCAGTGGCGCGGATCTCAGGGTCCTTGCCTACGTTGCCGAGAAGTATGACTTTGTTGACACCCTTTGCCATGTTTACTCCGTTCGGAGTTGAGGATAGCAGAACCGGCGCGGGCCGCTTCGGTTGTGCAAAAGCGGTTTGATTCGCGAAGATGGGGCTGAAGCCGGACGAAGGAGACGATGCCGTGAACGAGCGTTTGCTGTGCGCGTGGCGGTGGGCCGCGATGTTGTTCGTGTTGCTGGGAGTTCCGGGAGCGGCGGCCGCGCAGGCGGCGAGCCAGCAGGGGCAGACGCTGCCCGGTGCGACAGTGAATACCGACCCGGGACGGATGATCCACTTTGCTCCGGTTGAGCTGAAGCCGGGGATTCCGACCGTCTGGCTGGTGGGCGACTCGACCGTGCGCAACGGGCGCGGCGACGGAGCGAACAACCAGATGGGCTGGGGCGACGAACTCGCGCCGTACCTCGACCTCAACAAGGTGAACCTGGTGAACCGCGCCATCGGTGGCCGGAGTTCGAAGACATACATCACCGAGGGACATTGGGCGGAGGTGCTGGCCACGATCAAACCTGGCGACATCGTGCTGATTCAGTTCGGCCACAACGATGGCGGAGCGCCCGATGACCCGGCGCGGGCGCGCGCATCGCTGCCGGGCGTCGGCGACGAGACGCAGGAGATAGAGAACCCGATCCTGAAGCAGCACGAGACGGTGCATACCTTCGGCTGGTATCTGCGCAAGTATGTGGCCGACACGCACGCCAAGAGTGCGACCCCCGTTCTCTGCTCGCTGATTCCACGGAAGATCTGGAAGGACGGCAAGATCGTGCGCAACACGGACACGTACGCGGGCTGGACGCGCGAGGTGGCCGTCGCGACGAAGACGGACTTTATCGACCTGAACGAGATCACGGCGCGCAAGTACGACGCGCTGGGAGAGGCTGCGGTCGAGCCGCTGTTCGGCGATCCGCACACGCATACGACCCTGGCGGGCGCGATTATGAATGCGGAGAGCGTGGTGGCGGGACTGAAGGCGCTGCCGAAGGACCCGCTGGCAGATGATTTCTCGGCGAAGGGTGAGACGATCACGGCCTACCGCGCCAATTGACACAGGCTAGTCGCTGTTGCGGTTGCCGAACAGCTTCGCCACGCCCAGCAGCAGCGAGATGCAGCCGAGTGGAAGACAGCCCATGGTGACAATCAAGGCCATCCAGCCGAGGTTTGTGTGCGGTCCCTGGCGCGTGATGCCGCCGAATACCGTAAGCGTCAGCAGGGCGGAGATGGCTCCGGTGAGGATGAGGATCGAACCGACTTTGAGAAGCTTTCGTGTATCGGGCGCCAGATTCATTTGCGGACGACTGCCTGCAGCAGATAGACAAAGACGCCACTGACCGAGACGTAGAGCCAGATGGGATAGGTCCAGCGAGCGATCGCGCGGTGCTGCGGGAAGCGGCCGGTGAGCGAGAAGAAGAAGGTGATCAGGATCATCGGCAGAGCGATGATGGCCAGCGGAATGTGCGTCGCAAAGAGCACGATGGCGTAGGTGTACCAGAGCGCGCCGGTGTGTGCGATGGGCAGGCGCGTCTCGCCGTGCAGGAAGTAGGTGGCAAGGTAGCAGACGAGGAATGCCGTGGAGAAGATGAACGCGGCGAACATCGCATTGCGGTGCGCAACAACGTTGAGGCGCTTGATGTAGCGGAATCCGATGAGCAGCGAGATCGCCGAGCAGCCATTGAGCACGGCGTTGACCGCGGGCAGAAAGTTGAACGAGGTTCCTGCGGCATCGACCGGCGGATGCACATAGACCAGCCAGAAGATGAACAACGATGCAACGATGCTGATGCCGATAATGGCGGCGATGATCGAGGGCGGAGTCTTGGCGCGGGGCGGAATGTGCGGCTGGGTCGTGGCGGCGGGCATGTCTGTGAATAGTCTATGGGTTTAACGGTTAGGGCTGGTCGACACCAGGAGGACGAGGAGCGCACATAAGGGTATTTATCGAGGTAACCGACTTATCAGGCACCAGGTTAGGTGAATCGCATGGCGTCACCGGCAGCTCAGCGTCCGGTGTGCCAAGTTTTTCCGTCACGATGAACATCAGGCCTACGTGGTTCATCGCAATGCCGCGCATGACCCTCGGTGTACGGTCGTGAATCTCCCACCGGATATAAAAGGGAGCGTGTTCGACGGTGGCTCCGATGGCGCAGGCGTTGTTCTTGGCGACGAGACTCGGGAACAGGCTGTCGCCGCAGTCGATCGCGCCGGGGCCTGCAAGTGTACGCAGTTTCTGGTGCATGCGCGTGGCTCCATTGGAGCAGCCGAAGGCGAACAGGAGTTCAGCAAGCGCGAAGAGACAGATTGTGCGGCGGACGAAAGCGTTCATCAGGCGATGGGAGAACGCTAGAAGAGTAAACGACCTTTGGCATTCAACGCCATGGCGAGCAGCAGCAGCGGCAGATACATCACCGAGACCTTCAGCAGATTGCGGGCAACGCCGCGGTTCGCCGGATCCTCAGGGTTGCGGACGATGCGCGCAAAGCGCACGGTCGCGTACAGATACCAGAGGCCGAGCGCGAACGCCGCGATGGCGTAGGGGACGCCAGTCACGTGCAGGTAGGTCGGCCACAGGCTGATGGGGATCATCAGCACGGCGTAGAACAGCGCCTGAATCGCCGAGCTGCGTGCCGCGCGCGCGACAGGCTGCTGTGTTGCGGTGACGCGGATGCCGGCCTTGCCGTAGTCGTTCCGGTACATCCAGCCGATGGCCATGAAGTGCGGGAACTGCCAGACGAAGAGAATGGCGAAGAGCGCGATGGCAGGCCACTCGATGACGCCGCGCGCGGCGGTCCAGCCGATGAGCGGAGGAGCTGCGCCGGGGAACGCGCCGATGAAGGTGTTCAGCCGGGTAATGCGCTTGAGCGGTGTGTAGATGCCGACGTAGCTTACTGCAGTGAGCAGCGTCAATGTGCCGGTAAGGAGATTGGTCGTCCATACGAGATAGAGCGAACCGAAAAACGTGAGTATGAACCCGGTGATGAGCCCGCTGGCGAGGCCGATGCGATGCTGTGCCATGGGCCGCTGCGCGGTGCGAGGCATGCGGCGGTCGGTGACGCGCTCGAAGGCCTGGTTGAGCGCGCTGGAGCCCGCGGTGACCAGTGCGATGCCGAAGAGCGCCTGAACAAGATTGATCGAAAACGGGCTGATGCCCGAGCGCAGGCAGCCGAGGAAGTATCCGCCGGCCGCCGTGAGCACGACCATCGCAGAGACGCGCGGCTTGGTGAGGATGAAGTAGTCCGAGAGCAGCGCAAGGCTATGACTGCGCGACCCGGACGGCCGTAGATGTGGCGGAGACGGACACCGTCTTAAGGATAGCGCGAATGCGGCGGCTTAGCCGCCGCGGAGAACGGCGGCGAGGGCCGTAGCCGTATCGGCCAGCGCGCCATCCAGGGTCAGGCAGTCGGGGCAGAGGCGCAGCCAGCGGTCGCGGGCGTCGGTCAGGATGCCGTGGGCGCAAAGGGCGTCGGCGAGCGCGGGAGCCGAGGGGTGTTCGACTGTGAGGAAGGCGCCGTGGGCGTCGTCAGCGCCTTGCGCTTCAACACCATGCGCCGCGAGGTAGCGCTTCAGGCGGCGAAGCCGGTCGAGACTGTAATCGCGCAGGCGCTCGACTCCAACACCCAGCGTGAACTGCTGCCCCGCGCGCGCTTGGTACCAGGTGAGGACGGGCGGAGTGGATTCAAGGAAGGCGTCGCCGCCGGCTGCAAAACGCGGAGGGTCGGGTCGCTCGAAGAGAAAGGGCTCATCTTTGGCGAACCAGCCGATGTCGAGCGGTCGCAGGCCAGAGGCGAGCGCGTCGGGGGACATATAGAGAAAACACGCGCCCGGCCCGCCGCGCAGGTACTTGTAGCTTCCACCGATCATGAAGTCGGCGCCCATGGCGGAGACATCGACCGGTAACGCGCCGACGGCGTGGTAGGCGTCGACAAGCAGCCGGGCGCCTTGCTGATGGCAGTGCGCGGCAAGCACATCGAGGTTCGGCAGGAGTTCGCCGGTGGCGAAGAGCACCTGCGAGACGACGACGAGGTCCACCCCGTTACGAATCCTATCGAACAGCAGCGAGAGGTCGAGGCGGCCGTTGGCTTCATGAATGGAGACGAGTTCAAGTTGAATGCGCCCGACCGCGGCGTATTGCTTGAGGATGACGTCGACGGAATCGAACTCGGCGTCGGTCGAGAGCACGCGCGGTGTGCCCGGCAGTGCATTGAGCACAGTGCGCAGCCCCTGGCCCGCTGAGGTCTTCGGAATGATGCCGTCGGGACGCGGCGCGCCGATGAGTTGCGCGATGCGCGAGCGGTACGCCTGGTGCTCGGCCATCCACCCATCCCATGCGTCGCCGAGATGCGATTGCCAGAGTTCGATGCACTCGCGCACATCATCCTGCGTCTGGTTCAGCGGGCGCCCGAGCGAATGGTTCGCGAGATAGATTCCCGGCCGAGCGATGGTGTGCGAGAAGAGCGGAAAGATCTGTGCGCGCAGTCCATCCTCGGTGAGCGGGCCGGAGCCGATGGCGGCGATCGCTTCGGCGAGGCTCATTCCTTCGGCGCCTCAGTGCGCGAGGTGAGCAGCTCAGGGAAGAACGTCAACTCGAGCGCCTGCCGCAGGAAGCTCGCGCCCGAGGACCCACCGGTGCCGGGGCGGAAGCCGATGATGCGCTCGACCGTCTTCAGATGCCGGAAGCGCCAGAGCTGAAAGTACTCCTCTACATCGACGAGCTTCTCACACATCTCGTACGCCTCCCAGTGCTTGCGCGTGTCGGCATAAATCTCACGGAAAATGCGGACTACGGCGTCGCTGCGCGTGTACGGCTGCGACCAGTCACGCTCGATCGATTCAGCAGGAATTGCATAACCGTGGCGCGCAAGATACCGCAGGAACTCGTCGTAGAGGCTGGGTGAGTACAGCGTGCGTTCGAGGTCGTCGTGAATTTCCGGATTGTGCTCGAACACCTTGATCGTCGCGGCATTCTTGTTGCCGAGCAGGAACTCAATCTTGCGGTACTGGAACGACTGAAAGCCCGAGGCGTTGCCGAGCACGCCGCGAAACTGCATGTACTCCGAAGGCGTGAGCGTTTCGAGCACGGCCCACTGCTCAAAGAGCTGCATCTGGATGAGCTTCACGCGCGAGAGAATCTTCAGCGTGGCTGGCAGGCGATCGTGGCGCAGGTGATCGATCGCCGATGTCAGCTCATGGATGAGCAGCTTCATCCAGAGCTCGGAGACCTGGTGCTGAATGATGAAGAGCAGCTCGTCGTGATGCTCGGGCCGCGAGAGCGGATGCTGCTGCGCGAGCAGGCCCTCCAGCGACAGATAGCCCGAGTAGCTGAGCCGATTGGAAAAGTCGCTGACGATAGACGGTTCGACGGGGCGCTGATTTGTAGTGGACATCGTTGGCTCGCGGGTGAATTCTACGCCACTGCGATTACGCGTCGGCGAGGACGATCTTGGCGATGGTCGCGAGCTGCATGAAGCTCGTGCCCTCATAGATCTTGCCGATCTTGGCGTCACGATAAAACTTTTCGACCGGGTAGTCCTTCACGAAGCCCGCGCCGCCGAAGACCTCGACCGCAAGCGACGCCGTGCGCTCGGCGACCTCGGAGGCGTAAAGCTTGGCCATCGCCGCTTCTTTCAGGTACGGCGCGCCTGCGTCTTTGAGTCGCGCTGCGTTGTAGACCAGCAGTCGAGCCGCCTCGATCTCAGTCGCCATGCGCGCGAGCTGAAACTGCATCGCCTGGAACTCAGCGAGCGCCTTGCCGAACTGCTTGCGCTCCTTCGCATAACGCGCCGCGTGACGCCACGCGCCTGCGGCCAACCCCAGCATCTGCGCGCCGATTCCGATGCGCCCTTCGTTCAGTGTTTCGATGGCAATTTTGTAGCCCTTGCCCGGCTCGCCGAGAACGTTCGCCGCAGGCACGCGGCAGTTGTCGAAGCGCAGCTCGCAGGTCGAACTCGCACGTATGCCCAGCTTGTCTTCTTTGCGTCCGATGGTGAAGCCGGACATGCCGCTTCTCCACGATGAAACAGGTGATGCCCTTGTAACCGGCGGCAGGATCGATCGTCGCGAAGACCAGAAAGATCGACGACTCCAGCGCATTCGTGATCCAGAGCTTCGCTCCATTCAGCACGTAGTCGCCCGTAGTTTCGTCACGCGTGGCGCGGCACTGCAGCGCAAAGGCATCGGAACCCGATGCTGCCTCCGACAGCGCATACGACCCCGTCGCTTTGCTCGCAAGCGCCGGAAGATACTTCTTCTTCTGCGCCTCGGTTGCCCAGAGCAGCAGAGCGTTGATCACGAGCGTGTTCTGCACGTCGACGAGCACGCCGACGGCAGGATCAACCGCCGAGATCTCCTCGACCGCGAGCACCGCTTCAAACAGCGTGCCCGACGCCCCGCCGAACTCCTCCGGAATCTGGATGCCCATAAAGCCAAGTTCGTGCAGCTTGCGCAGCAGGCCAGCGTCGAAGTGCGCCTCCTCATCCATCGTGCGGACGAGCGGCGCGATCTCGGTACGGGCGAAGTCGCGGACGGTGGAGCGGAAGAGCTGTTCGTCAGGGGAGAGCTGCGTGAGTGGTTGCATGGCGTCGCGCCGAGTGTAGCCCAGCGAGATGGCATCACGCATGGTTCAGGTGCGGTTAGCGCTCGCCAGCACGGGATTGCAGCGGAAACAGGGCAGGACTATACTGCAGCCATTGGGCACAGCTGGCGTTTCTTCATGCAGTGCCACGGGTGAGGTCCGTCTTCAGCGTAAGCGTCGAGGATGTCCGGCTCGGAAATGGAGGGCCGCCTGGCCGTGAGGCAGGCGCGGGCGAAAGCTGGCGCGCTGTCACGCGCGTTCTCCGAAGTTGCAGGGCGGCGGTTGGTGGGACTGTCGTCGATGTAGTGAACGCTGTCTGGCCGGGTGACTGCCGGCTGTGCGGCGGACCAATGATCTCGATAAGCCGGGCTGGCGTCTGTGAGGCTTGTGTTGCGCGGGTAGAGGCGCAAGATCAAATAGCCGAGAGGCAGAACGTGCTCTGTGCCCGGTGTGGCGATGCGCTGGGCATGGAGTCCGCGCGGTTCGCCGGCGCAATGGGAATAACCGAGTGCACGATGTGCAGACTGGCTCCGCCGGAGTTTGCGCGTGCTGTGGCGTACGCGGAGTACGACGCAGAAGTGCGCGAGATGCTGCACCTGCTCAAGTTCAACGGCGTGCGCCAGGTCGCCGGTCATCTGCTTGGCGAGTATCTCGCCAAGGCCGTGCTGAAGCTCGATGATCAGGCCGCGCGGGAACTGGTCGTGATTCCGGTGCCGCTGTTCGCCGCACGCGAGCGCGGCCGCGGCTTCAACCAGTCGAAGCTGCTCGCGGCCGCTGCGGTGAAACATCTGCGCAAGCTGCGCCGTGGGTGGAAGCTCACGATCGACACGAAATCCTTCGCCCGCGTGAAGGACACGCATGCACTGTTTACGATGCAGCCACACGAGCGGCGTAAGAGTCTGCGTGGAGCCTTTCGCGTGACGGATGCGGAGGCCATCCGCGAGCGCGAGGTGCTGTTGGTCGACGACATCATGACCACCGGAGCGACGGCGAGAGAGTGCGCGCGAGTGTTATTGCGCGCTGGCGCCGCGAAGGTGTGGGTGGCGACGGTCGCGAAGGCGCAGCCGGAGAGTGTAAGAGTTCCGCGTGCAGATTCGTTCGGCGAGTCCCATGACTCAATGGTGGCTCGCTGGGATGCGGGGCCTGTGTTGAACGCGGAGGCGCAGGCAGGTTTATAGGGCGATCGGAACCTTTTTCGGGGAGGGTTGTGATGCAGACGGGCAAGATGAGAGGGAAGCGCAATCGACACCACACCACGCAGCCGGTGCCGGGCACCGCGCGTGCGGAGGCGTTGGAGATTCGCGCAGGGGTCTTCCGGCAACCGGCCATGCAGACGCCAGTGCTGGTGCTCAACGCGAGCTATGAACCGATCAACATCTGCGGCGCGCGGCGGGCGCTGGTGCTGGTGCTGAAGGGCGTGGCGCGCACGGAAGAGGAGCAGGGAAGCATCCTGCACTCGCACAAGATGACCATCCAGATGCCAAGCGTCATTCGGCTCCTGGAGTATCGGCGCATTCCGCACCAGACGCGCGCGCTGAGCCGCAAGAACATTCTGCTGCGCGACCGAAACACCTGCCAGTACTGCCAGCTCGTGCTGACCTCGGCAGAGCTGACGCTGGATCACGTGGTACCACGTTCGCGCGGGGGGCTCTCCACGTGGGAGAACCTCGTCGCGTGCTGCCGCGAGTGCAACCGCCGCAAGGGCAACCACATGCTGCATGAGCTCCTGGACATGCGGCTGCTGCGTGAGCCACGGCCGTTCACGCTGCACACCAGCCGGCACATCATGCGCATGATTGGCAGCGCGGACGCAGCGTGGCGAAAGTACTTGTACTTCGAAAATGAGAGCGCGGCCTAGGCCGCGCTTTTTCTTTATGGCGTCGGTTCGGCGACGTTGTTCGTCACGTTCCGCGCTAGCCGCATCAGAACGAACAGCATCAACAGTGCGCCGAAGTACAGATACGACTGCAGCACATTCCAGCCAAGATACGGCGCGAGGAAGTTGGTCGCCGTCAGTGCGTTAAGCGTGAGGAAGCTCGCCAGCGCGAGCAGCCACGGCGGCCTATGCTGCCAGCAACCGTAGGCGAACCACACCCAGGCGGCAATGGCGAAGACGATGCCATAGTGGTGCTCCCACGCCATCGGTGACGACGCAACCGATGCCAGTCCAGTCGCTGCCAGATCAGCAGTCGAGCCGCGCAGTTTCCCCCAGGGAAACAACAGCGCCGCGCCGATCAGCACGAGCCCTGTGACAAGCGTCGCGCGATAGACCCACGCAATGTAGGGCGTATAAAGCAGCGGCGTATAGGTAATATTTTCGCCATTGCCAATGACGCGGTTCAGCGTGCCGAACATCGACTGATTGCCGTAATGCGATTGCGCCTTGCGGCTGAGGCTTGCGAGCACATGAATGTAGTCGAGGTTGTTGTGCCATCCGAAGACGAGCGTCGAGAGCGCAACCAACAAGATCGCGCAGACCAGAAACGCGACCGCCGCATTCCAGCGCCGGCGCACTATCATCCAGATCCACAGCAACCCGTACTGCGGCTTCACGAACGCCAGCAGCGCTGCAACAACTCCTGCCGAGCGTTCTCGCCCAGTTGTCCACAGCAGCAAGAGAACCGCAAACAGAAGCGACAGAAACGTCTGCGCGTTACCCAGCGCGTAGCCTTTGATCAGCGGATAGCAGCCGAGACACGCCAGCATAACGGCGACGATCGATTGCCAGTCGAGCGAAACGTCGCGCCGCCGCAATAACCACCTGCCCATCCAGAGCGCCACAGCACCTACGCCCCACACTGCAAGCCAGGAGGTGACCGCGAGAATCTCGAGAATCGCAGGCTCACTCAGCCCGAGCCTCTGCAGCGCAGCGAGCGGAAGCAGGCTGGCAAGCGGATAGATGAGCGTGTCGTAAAGATGTGCGTAGTAGATAGGCTCTGCCGGATGCGCGTGGAAGTAGTCGAGCGACTTCAGCATCGGCAGCCACGAGTCGGTCCACTGATGCACATGTACAAACTGCAAAAAGAACTGCTTGATGCCGCCCGGGTTGCCGAGCCCGGCAACGCGGCACAGCGCCCACTGAACAACATTCGCGAGAAAGAGGCTGACGATAACGAAGAGCAAAAGCCGCGTGCTGTGCGGGCGCGGCGAGGAGTCGCTCGGCGAAGAAAGAGCCATTGCGCCCACTATAACAAGCACCCAACGAGCAGCTTCGCGCGTGACCTATTCTAGTTACATGCCGAACACTGTTGAGCGGTTTGACGGCAGGGCAGCCGACTACGATCTCTATCGCGAACGTTACGACCCCAACGAGATCCTTGCGCCTCTGCGCGACTGGTGCGGATTGACGCCGGAGTGGCTCGTCGCGGACGTCGGCGCCGGCACCGGAATGCTCTCCGATGTGTTTCTTGCGAATGGCAATCGCGTGATCGCGATCGAGCCCAACGCGGAGATGCGCGCCGCCTGCGCGCAACTGCACGCGAAGCGAACCGACGGCTCGAGATCCGCGAAGGCACTGCCGAAGCTGACGCGACTCGCCAGATGCGTCCGTCGATATGGTTTGCTCCGGGCGCGCGCTGCACTGGTTCAACCTCGAGGCCGCAATGCGCGAGTTTCGGCGCGTCGTGCGCCCTGGCGGGTGGGCGGTGAGCGTCGCAGCAGGACGTACCGAGTTTGGCCGGGAGGAGAACGAGGCCTTTGTGCGCGTGCTGGAACAGTTCAGTGGAAGCTCGAAGGAGAGGCTCGAGGCATACTCCGCCTACACGCGCATGAAGAACTTCTTTGAGGGAGGCGAATTCCACCACTACGAGCGCGGCGGCGAGCTGCGCATGGACTGGGAGCATCTGCGCGGCATGGCTCTATCGCTGTCGCACACGCCGCGCATCGGCGACCCACGCTTCCCTGAGTTCGAACGCGCGCTGAAGGAATTCTTCGACCGCTACCAGAAGAACAGCGTCGTTACCTGGGAGACACGCTGCTGGTTGAATGCAGGCAGGTTTTGAGAACTCAGCACTCGATGATGTTCAGTGCCAACCCTGCGAGCGAGGTTTCCTTGTAGCGCGACTGCATGTCCATGCCTGTGCGGTACATCGTCTCGATCACCTGGTCGAGTGAGATCTTGTGCGTGCCGGGGTCGTTCATCGCGAGCCGCGCGGCGTTCACCGCCTTCACCGCGCCCATACCGTTGCGCTCGATGCACGGAATCTGCACCAGCCCACCGATGGGATCGCAGGTCATGCCGAGGTTGTGCTCCATCGCAATCTCGGCCGCATGCTCAATTGCGGCGTTATCTCCACTCAGTGCGGCGACGAGCCCGCCAGCGGCCATCGAGCACGCGACGCCCACCTCGCCCTGGCAGCCCACCTCCGCGCCCGAGATCGACGCATTCTCCTTGTACAGAATTCCGATCGCCGCCGCCGCGAGGAAGTAACGCAGCAGGCCCTGCTGCTTCTCTGCGTCGCTGAGGTCTTCGCTCGCCTGATGCAAATAGTAGTACGCAATCGCCGGAACTACACCCGCAGCTCCATTCGTCGGAGCCGTCACCACGCGGCCTCCGGCAGCATTCTCTTCATTCACCGCCATCGCCACCATCGTCACCGTGTCGAGCGGCGCCAGCGGATCGCGGGCTTTACCTTCCGAATCCAAACGTGCCGCGCGTGCCGCGAGCCCCGGCGCACGACGCCGCACATTCAGCCCGCCGGGCAGCGTGCCTTCCGTGTGTAATCCGCGCTCGATGCACTGCTCCATCGTGTGCCATAGCGTCAGGATCGCCGCCTCAATCTGTTGCTCTGGCGTCAGCGCTGCCATGTCCGGTGGCGCCTCATTGCCGGGCCGTTCCGCCGATACGATGCGGTCGATGCGCCGCGTGATCGTCGCATCGCTGAGCAGCGCGACCTCATTGCGCAGAATAATCTCAGGAATCGAGAGCCGATGCTCCTCCCCAAGGCGAAGCAGCTCCGCTCCGCTCGAGAACGGATACGGAACATTGCGCCTCGACGCGCCAGCCAACGACGGCTGCTCCAACTCCTTAGCCGAAAGGATGAACCCTCCGCCGATCGAGTAGAAGACATCTGACGCAATCGCATTCCCTGCACCGTCAAAGACCGTGAAGCGCATGCCGTTCGGATGCGTCGCGTGTTGCAAGTCTGGGTACATCTGATCGCGGTGAAATCGCAGCTGCTCGCTCTCGAGGAACGGAATATCGCAACGTCCCATTAGCCTCAGCCGGTGCTCGCCACGCACTCGCGCGAGCATCGCATCAATCTCCTCCAGCGGAACCGTATCTGGCGATTGGCCCAGCAGGCCGAGAAGGATCGCGCGATCTGTCCCGTGTCCGTGCCCGGTCAGCGCAAGCGATCCATAAAGGTCGATCGTGATCGACTCCACCGGGTCAAGCAGGGAGCTCGCATCCAACTCGCGCAAAAATCGCAGTGCCGCGCGCATGGGACCGACTGTGTGAGAGCTGCTGGGACCGATGCCGATCTTGAAAAGTTCGAAGAGGCTGGTATTCATCCGTGGCTATTGTAGGCGCGAACACTTGCGCCCTGGCTTCGATCCATCCGGCTACGCTTTATGCGCCGGCGAACCACGCGAGCAGTTGATGTACGCTGCGGCAGCGAACAGCCGCACCGGCAGCTTCGGATCATTCAACAGCGCGCCGAGGGGCTTGATCGCGCTTGCAACATGCCGTTGGCCGAGAGCCTTCGCTGCCGCCGCGCGAACCCCCTGGTCCTTGTCGCTGAGCGCATCGATAAGCTCCGCATCAATACCCGCCACATGGCTTTGCGCCAGCAGGTCAATCGCTGCAACACGCGCCGGATCGCTGCCGCTCTTCAGCATGTACTCGAAGGCCTTGACGCCGAAGCCGAACGGCCCGAGCAGAATGGAGGCTCCCGTCGTTGCGCCAAGACTGGCCATGGCTTGCGGGTTGTGCAGCTCCTTGTTCATGTCATTCTTGGCGCCGTGTATCAGGGTCGGCTTGGCCCTGCGATCGCCATCCGCGACAGACCTGAGAAAATCCTCGCCGGAGTGGTCATTCATCTTCCACAACGTCACAGCCGCGGTGAAGGCCGCCTCAGGCTCTGAATCCTTCAATCGCTCACGCAGTGCCGGGATCAGCGCTCGGTTCTTCGTCTGCCCTGCCGCGACGATCGCCGCCGTACGCACCTCAAGCTCTGTACTGTTCATGCTCTCCCGGATCAGTCCGGCAGCGCGCGGGTCGGTGCCCATCGTGCCCAGCGCCGCCAGCGCCAGGATCTGCGTCTGAGTGGGTTTGTGGACCGCGGTGGTCAACATGTTCCATGCCGCGCCGGCGCTCGGCGTCGTCGTCCTCAGCTCCGGCTCTTCCTCCTGCGCCTGCGCAGCGGAGCTTGCGGTGACGATCTGACCGTCAGCGCTCGAAACCTGTTTTTGCGCGAGCCCGAAGGAGGCATGGAAGGGAAGCACGAGTGCGCCAATCAAGGCCAGTGAAACCGACAACCCGAGTGTGATCGTCTTGCGCGAAACAAGCATGTCCATGTGTCCATGAAAGTGGATTCGTAAAATCAGCTCAAGAGACTTGAGGGAACGCTACGCGCTGCGACGCGCTCCAGCAAGCTTCTTTTAGAACTCGCATGCTTCATCCGGTGGCGTCGGAATGTTATGCAGCGCGCGCAGGTAGGTCGCTGCCGCCGTGAGCCGTACCGCCAGCTTATTATCGCCGAACATCGGCAGCATCTGTCTCTCTGTCTCCGCATCGGGCCAGCGTCCCAGACCCTTGGCGGCGGCCGCGCGCACAGCCGGCTCATAGTCCGTCAGGTCCGCAATCAGCACATCGTGCACCTGATCGTTGTGCTGGCGCGCCAACTGATCGACCGCGGCTGCACGCGCGACCGCCGCCCCGTTCGGTTTATTGGCATACTCAATGGCCTTCAGGCCAACGCCGAACGGGCCAAGGAAGAAGCCTGCGCTCGCATTCAGGCCGATGATGGTCATCGTCTTCGGGCTGTGCATGTCTGTCACTGCCTTGTGCTTGGACGCTTTGATCAAACCCGGCTTGACCTTTTGATCGCCCAGCGCCGCGGCAATGAGAAAGTCTTCTCCCGTGTAGTCGTGCATCTTCCAGAGCGTGATGGCTGCGGTATACGCGACCTCAGGATTGTCATCGTCGAGCACCCGGGACAACGCTGGAATGAGCCTCGGGTTCTTCGTCAACCCCGCGGCGAGAATCGCAGCGATGCGCACATCCGAGTCTTTGCCCGTCATGCCTTCTTCGATCAGCCTAGCCGCGCGCTCGTCGTTGCCCATCGTTCCCAGCGCCGCCATCGCCTGCACGCGGTCATGCGCGCTCTGGCCCGGTCTGGCGGCTTCCGTCAGCATGGACCACGCGCGAATCTCGTTTGGCTCAAAGCTTTGCCCCGCCTGCGGACCTGCCTCACGCTGAGCCGGCGGAGGTGGCGCCACCTCCTGCACTCCCGGCTGCGGAGCGGGTACGGTCTGCGGCTGCACCGGCGCCTGCTGCGCCGGAGTCGGTGGCGACGTTACATCCTGCGCGTTGACTGGGCAGACGAGAAATCCTGCAGTAATCAGTGCCAGCGAGGTAATGGATCGTCGTAAGTTCATTGGAACTCCCTCTTGTGGTTCAGCCACGCCGGCGAGCTCGCCTGGCGAGGGCGATGGCTGCCGCAAAATACACAGAAGACACAAGTTAGGACGCACATGTAGTGCTACGAGGTTGTTCTCTCGGCATGTGAACTCGCTCTCATCTGCTTACGGAAGTGGTACTGAGCACGAGTATTCCGGATGCTAGACTTAGCCCACTTACGGCCTCACGGGCTCAACCAGGCGGGACATGCTGTTCAAGACGCGCAGCGCTGCGGTCTACGGGATCGACGCGCACCTGATCGATGTAGAAGTCGACTTCTCCGGAGTCAAGCAGGAACAGGAGACTTTCAGTGTCGTCGGCCTTCCCGACGCCGCCGTCCGCGAAAGCCGCGACCGCGTCCGCTCCGCCATCAAGAACTCCGGCTTCGACCTTCCGCCCACCCGCATCACCATCAACCTCGCGCCCGCCGACCTCAAGAAAGAGGGTTCGGGCTTCGATCTCTCCATCGCCGTCGGCATCCTCGGCGCCTACGGCGGCCTCGCCATCGGCGACGTCAGCGACTTCGTCCTCGTCGGCGAGCTCGGCCTCGACGGCATCCTTCGCCCAGTGCAGGGCATGCTGCCCGTTGCCATCGCAGCGAAGAACGCCGGCATCCGCCACCTCGTCGTCCCTGCGGCGAACGCACGCGAGGCAGCAGTCGTTCAAGACGTCAGCGTCTACCCGGTCCGCACACTGATCGAAGTTCGCGAGCTCCTCAACTCCGCCGCGCACGGCCCGGTCAAAGCCGAACCGCTCCGCGTCGAGACGCGCGCCCTGCTCGAAGAGGCACTGGATCACGTCGCCGACTTCCGCGACGTCCGCGGCCAGCATGTCGCCAAGCGCGCGCTCGAAGTCGCCGCCGCCGGCGGCCACAACATCCTCATGATCGGACCGCCGGGTTCCGGTAAGACGATGCTCGCCAAGCGCCTGCCCTCGATCCTCGCGCCGCTGCGCTTCGAAGAAGCACTCGAGACGACCAAGATCCATTCCGTCGCCGGCGTCCTCAACAAAGACGAGGGCCTCGTCACACAACGTCCCTTCCGCGCGCCGCACCACACCATCTCCGACGCCGGCCTCATCGGCGGCGGCATGGTCCCTCGCCCCGGCGAGGTCAGCCTCTCGCACAACGGCCTCCTCTTCCTCGACGAGCTTCCCGAGTTCCCGCGCAACGTCCTCGAAGTCCTTCGCCAGCCGCTCGAAGACGGCCACGTCACCATCGCCCGTGCGGCCATGTCACTCTCGTTCCCCGCACGCTTCATGCTCGCCGCCGCCATGAACCCGTGCCCCTGCGGCTACTTCAACGACAAGAGCCGCAACTGCATGTGCACGCCGCCCATGATTCAGCGCTACGTCTCGAAGGTCAGCGGCCCGCTGCTCGATCGCATCGACATCCACATCGAGGTCCCCGCAGTGCAGTACAAGGAGCTCCGCGGCGGCCAGGCCTCCGAAGGCTCCGCCGAGATTCGCGCCCGCGTGATGAACGCTCGCGAACGCCAGCACGCCCGCTTCCTCGAGAGCGGAGCACGCACCAACGGCAACCCTCGCACCGCGAGCCGTCCCGTCTTCTCCAACGCGCAGATGTCCACCAAGCAGATCCGCACGCACTGCGAGCTCTCCAGCGACGCCGAAAAACTCCTCGAGCGCGCCATGCAGCAGCAAGGCCTCAGCGCCCGCGCGCACGACCGCATCCTCAAAGTCGCGCGCACCATCGCCGACCTCGATACCTCCGAGAGCATCGCCGTGAAGCACATCGCGGAGGCCATCCAGTACCGCACCCTCGACCGCAGCTACTGGTCGTGATCCGCACCTCGTGGCACGAAAATCGCCGCCCAAAATGCACGATAATCGGCCACAAAATTGCCTCGTATACCGTCCTCTTATCTCCATTGTCATCAGTGACTTGCTCGTATCCCGGCCCGATATTCCGTTTTCGGGAGATAAACATTGTCCCTGTTCAAAAAAAAGGATTGACTCACCCCGCCGCTGAAGATAAGGTGCATTTGGGAACGCGAAAGTCGGTGTTTTTCGGCCGTTGCGTTCACCATCCCATCGGGACGGATGGCCGTCTCGGAATCAACCAGGCAGTGACTGGGGACCTTCCTGAATCTCGCGGAGGCATCTCTCCGCAAGACGGGGCTAAGGCTGCGTTTGAGGCTAACTCCTTCAAACGTCGCCACTTAAAAAAGCGGACCCGGCATGGAATCGGATGCATCCGTTCCGGGCCGACTGCGTCTAAACAGATGGGGACCTGTGCCGGACTGCGACTGGCGGACCTCAATCCTGGACGTAGGCCACACCAGAGTGGAGCTCATAACACTGAGGGCAGCCACCTAAGACTTCGCAGAGGAAAGAGAATATTGTTATGCGCTCAGATTTGATTTTTGGAGCCCTCACTCACGTCAACAACCGCTACCAGCTCTGCCAGCTCGCCTCCAAGGCGACCCGCAAGCTCCACAAGCCGAACACCCGTCTTCAGGACACCACCAATGAGGTGCTGGATCGCTTCAAGGATTCCATCCCTATGGGTCTGGCCTCCGCTGACGAGCCCATAGAGACCGTGGCAACGGTTCGCCGCGCGGCCTAAAGGCCGCCGGCGGCCTCGCCGTTTTCAGGACTGTGTTTTCCTCCGGTCCGCAACTTCCGATACTTTGTGCTATCGTAGTCACGTCCTTCCCGTAATACCTTCTGTTTCCTCCCCCCGCTTTACCACTCCCGCGCGCGATGCTCTTCGCTCCACCCCCTGAGCACGGAGTCTCCGCACCGCACCGCACCCCAAACATCCCCGCAACACCCAAAATCCCTCCCATCGAACGAAAGTCACACACGATACCCATGACAATTACTGAGTTGAAAGAAAAGAGCATTGCCGAGCTCGGCAAGCTCGCCCGCGGTCTCGAAATCCCCGGCACCAGCGCCCTCCGCAAGCAGGACCTCATCTTCAAGATCCTTCAGGCGCAGAGCGAAAAAGAAGGCCACATCTTCGCCGAGGGCGTCCTCGAGATCCTCCCTGACGGCTACGGCTTCCTCCGCAGCCCCGATTACAACTATCTGCCCGGCCCCGACGACATCTATGTCTCGCCCTCGCAGATCCGCAAATTCGACCTCAAGACCGGCGACACCATCTCCGGCAACGTGCGCTCGCCGCACGAGGGCGAAAAGTACTTCGCGCTCGTCAAGATCGAAGCCATCAACTTCGAGTCGCCCGAAGAGACGCGCAACAAGATCCTCTTCGACAACCTCACGCCGCTCTACCCGCAGGAGCGCATCAAGATGGAGACCGTGCGCGAAGGCATCAGCGGCCGCGTCATGGATCTCCTCTGCCCCATCGGCAAAGGCCAGCGCGGTCTCATCGTCGCTCCACCGCGCACCGGCAAGACCGTGCTCATGCAGGCCATCGCGAACTCCGTCACCGCGAACCACCCTGAGGTCGTCCTCATCGTTCTGCTCATCGACGAGCGCCCCGAAGAGGTCACCGACATGCAGCGCTCCGTAAAGGGTGAAGTGATCTCCTCGACGTTCGACGAGCCCGCCGCGCGTCACGTCCAGGTCGCCGAGATGGTCATCGAAAAGGCCAAGCGCCTCGTCGAGCACAAGCGCGACGTCGTCATCCTGCTCGACTCCATCACGCGTCTCGCGCGCGCCTACAACACCATCGTCCCGCCCTCGGGCAAAGTGCTCTCCGGCGGTGTCGACTCCAACGCGCTCCAGCGGCCGAAGCGCTTCTTCGGCGCGGCCCGCAACATCGAAGAAGGCGGTTCGCTCACCATCATCGCGTCGGCCCTCATCGACACCGGCTCGCGCATGGACGAGGTCATCTTCGAAGAGTTCAAGGGCACCGGCAACATGGAAGTCATCCTCGACCGCAAGCTCGTCGACAAGCGCGTCTTCCCGGCCATCGACATCCAGCGGTCTGGAACGCGAAAAGAGGAGCTGCTTATCCCGAAAGACGACCTGCAGCGCACCTGGATTCTGCGCAAGGTCCTCAACCCGCTCTCGCCGGTCGAAGCCATGGAGCTTCTCTCCGACAAGCTCGGCAAGACCCGCAACAACCAGGAGTTCCTGCACAACATGAGCTCGCTCTAAAACGGCGAAGCTGCGGTGCAGCGAAGCAGCAAAGGCGCGGCGCGGAGGCCGCGCCTTTCTGTCTCTAGCACCGGGCCGCATATCATCTCTCTGCGAGGTGACGTCATGACTAAAGGCGGCAACGCAGGCGCAAACGAGCCCGACCAGGTCCGGCGACAGACCTGGCCCGGCCAGAGCTTCAACGACATCCTGCGCGGCAAGGTCGCCGTCGTGACCGGCGCCGCCCGCGGCATTGGACGCTCGATCGCTGTCGACTTCGCCGCCAACGGCGCCGACGTCATCGGCATCGACATCTGCCGCGAGGTCTCGCCGATTCTCGAGTTCCAGCCGGCAACGCCTGAACAACTGGAGCAGACGGGCGAGATCGTGAAGTCGCACGGCCGCCGCTGGCTCGCGATCACCGCAGACATTCGCAACATCGCCGAATTGCGCTCTGCAGCCGAACGCGTAGCCGCTGAGTTCGGCGGCATGGATATCGTGGTGGCCAACGCGGGAATTCAGAACTTCAAGCCTTTGCTGGAGATGGAAGACGCGCACTGGCATGACGTCATCGACACCAACCTCAACGGCACAGCCAACACCATCCGCGCCTTTGCGCCGCATCTGGTAAAGCGCGGCGCCGGCCGATTGATTCTGCTGTCCTCCATGCAGGGCCGCTTTGGCACGAAGAACGGCGCATCCTATTCCGCGTCGAAGTGGGGCATCATCGGCCTGATGAAGTCCGCGGCGCTTGAGCTCGGCAAGTACAAAATCACCGTCAACACCATCGAGCCCGGCCTGATCGATACCCCGCTCACCCGCAACGACCTGCGCTGGTCGATGGCCGTCGGCGAGACGATGACCACGCCACCTCCCGAGCACCCCAGCGAAGAAGAGACCATCAAGGCGCGCCTGCCCAAAGTTCCGCTCGGCGTGCCGTGGCTCACGCCCGAGCAGGTCGCGCCCGTCGCCGTCTTCCTCGCCAGCGACGCCGCGGCCATGGTCACCGGCGCCTGCTACGACGTCACTGGCGGCGACTCCGCCCACAACACCGCGTAGCGCAGTTTTTTTGATGACGCACCGGTCTCGAGCTTCACGGCATTCGCAGTTACAGGCAGTTCGGATTCTCCGGCGGCCCAGCCGGCGTTGTCGCTGGTGCTGCAGGCCGGCCGACTGCAACCTGATGCGACGGGCAGGGCACCGGCTCTAGAGGTTCCGTTGTTAATGTCTTCGCCGTTGTCATCGCCTGCGGCAGCATGCCGATCCTGCGCAGCCACTCCGCCGCCGTGTCGCCCCAATGCTCCTCCGGCATGCCCACCGGACGCATACCGAAGCCGTGACCTCCGCTCGCATACAGGTGCAGCTCCGCGGGCACACCCGCATCCTTCAGCGCGCGGTAGTACACCAGCGAGCTGTCGATGTACGTCTTGTCATTCTCAGCCTGGATGATGAACGTCGGCGGCGTCCTCGGGGTCGGCATCAGGTTCGGGTCGAGCTCCTTCTTGTCCGGCCCCGTCGGCAGATACGCCGGATAGCCGAGGATCGCAAACTCCGGCCGCGCGCTGATCTTCGTGTCCACATCCGCCGCCGCCGGCGTGCTCTCCACACTCGTATCGTCAAAATGATTCGACAACGTCACCGCAAGGTGTCCGCCCGCCGAGAACCCCACCACGCCGATGCGCACCGGATTGATGTGCCACTCCTCGGCATGTGCGCGCGCCACGCGCATCGCCTGCTGCGCGTCCTGCAAATCCGCGCGATTCTCCGGATAATGTCCCTGCTCAGGCACGCGATATTTCACCAGAAGGCACGCCATGTCGATCGAATTCAGCCAGCGGCAGACATCCAGCCCCTCTTTATCCCACGCCAGCCGCTGGTAGCTTCCGCCAGGAAATACCACCGCTGCCGACGTAACTCCCATCGAATGTTGTGGAAGAAAAACTGTCATCGACGGCTCGGTAATATTCGTCAAACGGTTCGTGCGGTGGCCTTCCTGATCGAGCATGTTTGTTTCTGGTTCCGTCGTCTGCGGCGGCTCCGGAGTGCTGTGAGGCCATAGCGGCAGAACCTGTTGCGCATGAACGAGGACAGCGCCGGAAAGCTGAAGAGACAACACAATCGCGATGGCCTTGAATTTCATGCGAGCCATGCTACCGCAAACCGAAGCTCCCGCGGCAAAGTCAAGGCTCCTCGCTTGATACACTGAAAAGTCGCTGTTCTGGTGTGAAATAAGCCGGCAGCTACTGCGAATCGAGTTGCAGGAATGAGTGAATACCTGAGCAGAATCAAGTCGCCCGCGGACGTAAAGCGGCTTGGAATGATTGAGTTGGAAAGACTTGCCGAAGAGATCCGCGAGCGCCTTATCACCGGCGTCGCCAAAACCGGCGGTCACATCGGGCCAAACCTCGGCGTGGTCGAGCTGACCATCGCCATGCACTACGTCTTCGACACGCCCCGAGACAGCTTCGTCTTCGACGTCTGCCACCAGAGCTACGTCCACAAGCTGCTCACCGGACGCGAGCCGCGCTTCGACACCATCCGTCAGCCCGGCGGCCTCAACGGCTTCATGCTCCGCACCGAAAGCGAGCACGACAGCTTCGGCGCCGGCCACGCGGGCACCGCGCTCTCCGCCGCCCTCGGCATGGCCGTCGCGCGCGACATGGCCGGCGGCAAAGAACACATCGTCGCTCTCGCCGGCGACGCCGCCTTCACCAACGGCATCAGCTTCGAGGCGCTGAACAACGTCGCCGCGCAGACCAAGCGCATGATCATCGTGCTCAACGACAACGAGTGGTCCATCGACAAGAACGTCGGTGCCATCGCCGAGTACCTGCACAAGATCGCGACCAACCCCACCTACATCAGCCTGCACGACCGCGCCGCCGGCCTCGTCGAAAAGTTCGGCGGCAAGGCTGCGCGCCACATCGCGCGCAAGGCCGAAGAGGCCGCTAAGGGCATCGTAGGCCGCGGCATGATCTTCGAAGAGTTCGGCCTCGGCTACTACGGCCCCATCGACGGCCACAACCTGCGCGCTGCTCATCGAAACCTTCCGCGTCCTCAAGCAGCTCGACCGCCCCGTCATTCTCCACGCCATCACGCAGAAGGGCCGCGGCTTCCAGCCCGCGCTCGAAAAGCAGAAAAAATTCCACGGCCTCGGACCCTACGATCCTGAAACCGGCGAGACCAAACCCACCGGCCAGAAGACCTACTCCGAGGTCTTCGCCGAGAGCCTCACCAAGCTCGCCAGCATGGACGACAGGGTCGTCGCCATCACCGCAGCTATGCCCAACGGCACCGCGCTCGATCTCTTCCGCCCGCACCACCCCAAGCGCTACTTCGACGTAGGCATCGCCGAGGAGCACGCCGTGCTCTTCGCCGCGGGCATGGCCACCAAGGGCTTCCGCCCCTTCTGCGCCATCTATTCAACATTCCTCCAGCGCGCCTTTGATCAAGTAGTGCACGACGTCGCTCTGCAGGAACTCCCCGTCGTCTTCTGCATGGACCGCGGCGGCCTCTCCGGCGACGACGGTCCCACCCACCACGGCCTCTTCGACATCAGCTATCTGCGCGGCATCCCCAACATCGTCCACATGGACCCCAAAGACGAGGACGAGCTGCAGGACATGATGTTCACCGCGCTCCAGCACAACGGCCCCAGCGCCATCCGCTACCCGCGCGGCGTCGGGCCCGGCACTCCCGTGAAAGAAACGCCGCAAGCCCTCGAGATAGGCAAAGCCGAAGTCCTGCGCGACGGCTCCGACGTCGCGATCTTCTCGCTCGGCGGCATGCTGCCCGAAGCCGAACGCCTCGCCACAATGCTGCGCAAGGAAGGCCAGAGCGTTGCCGTCATCAACGCGCGCTTCGCCAAGCCCGTCGACCACGAGTGCATCGCGCGCTACGCTAAGCGCTGCTCGCTTCTCGTCACCTTTGAGGACCACGTCCTCGCCGGCGGCTTCGGCTCCGCCGTTCTCGAAAGCCTCGCCGAGCAGGGAATCGAAACCCCCGTCGTCCGCATCGGCTGGCCCGACCAGTTCATCGAGCACGGCAAAGTCGAATCCCTCCGCGCAAAGTACGGCCTCACCGCTGAAGCCGCCCTCGAACGCGTCCGCCCCCACCTCCGCCACGCTGTCGAGGTCTAAGCCCACCGCTAACCCGACCTCGACTGCCGTGGCGTCCCTTTGCGTCTTTCCTTCGCGCCCTTTGCGTCAAAAAAAGGGACTCACCGGTGCGCCAGAGTTGCGCGCCTCAGTGCGGCTTGAACGTCTTCCCCGTCTCGATCAGCGTCTTCAGCCGCGAAAGTATGCGCGGCCATCCATCCGAGGTGGGACCATACATCGCATCATCCTCCGCCCACTGATCATGCGTCACAACCATCTTCGTCGCCTCGCTCTCCTGCGTGAGCTCCACCGTCACCCGCGAGAACTTGCCCTCAGGCCCAATCGCAAACGTGTATTGCAGCACCTTCGGCGGCTCCGACTTGATCACCTCGCCGTGCACAAACGTCACGCGCTTGCCATCCGGCCCTGTGCCCACCCAGGCCATCTGCCCGCCCGGCTTCAGATCAGCCTCCAGATCGGCCCCAAACAAAACAAGGTTCGATTCAGGCGAAACAAAACCATCCCACACCTTCTCGGCCGGTGCAGCGATGTAGAACACAAACTTCAGCGGACTCTGCTCAGCCATCGTCTCTCCTCTTAGCTCTTCAGCGCCGCACTCACCAGCGCCTTCGCCTCTTCCTGAATCCGCTTCAAATGCTCCTCACCCTTGAAGCTCTCCGCATAAATCTTGTACACATCCTCCGTGCCGCTCGGCCGCGCCGCAAACCATCCCTCATCCGTCGTCACCTTTAATCCCGCCGATCGGCGCATGATTCCCCGGCGCCTCCGTCAGGATCGCCGTAATCGGATCGCCCGCCAGCTGCTTCGCCGTCACCTGCGACGCGGACAGCTTCGCTAGCTTCGCCTTGTCCTCCTTCGAGCACTCCGCATCGATCCGCTGATACACCGGCGCGCCGTACTTCGCCGTCAGCTCGTCGTACAGCTGCCCCGGGTCCTTACCCGTCGTCGCCATCATCTCTGCCGCCAGCAGCCCGCAGATCAGCCCATCCTTATCCGTCGTCCACACCTTGCCATTGCGCCGCAAAAAGCTCGCGCCCGCCGACTCCTCACCAACAAATCCCAGCGTGCCATCCAGCAGCCCATCGACAAACCACTTGAAGCCCACCGGCACCTCGAGCATCCTTCGCCCTAAACCTTTCGCGACGCGGTCAATCATGCTCGACGACACCAGCGTCTTGCCGATGCCCACCTTGTCGCTCCACTCCGGCCGATGCGTAAAGAGGTACTGAATACACACCGCCAGATAGTGGTTCGGATTCAGCAGTCCCGCGCTGCGCGCCACAATCCCATGCCGGTCATGGTCCGTATCGCAAGCCCACGCCACGTCATACTTATCCTTCTTCGCAATCATCGACGCCATCGCATACGGCGAGCTGCAATCCATGCGAATGCGCCCATCCCAATCCAGTGTCATGAACCGGAACGTCGGATCGACGTACTTGTTCAGCACCTCCAGCGGCAGCTTGTACTGCTCCGCGATCCGCGGCCAGTAGTGCACACCCGCTCCACCCAGCGGATCCACCGCCAGCTTCAGCCCACTATTCCGAATTGCATCGATATCAATAATGTTTGGCAGGTCGTCCACATACGCCGAAATAAAGTCATACTTCTGCGTCGTCTCCGCCGAAACCGCGCGGCTGATACGCCAGCCGTTTCACGCCCTGCAGCTTCGCGCCGATCAGCTCATTCGCGCGATCCTCGATCCACTTCGTCGCCGTCGTGTCCGCCGGCCCACCGCTCGGCGGGTTGTACTTGAAGCCGCCATCCTCCGGCGGATTATGCGACGGCGTAATCACGATGCCATCCGCAGGCTGGTCCTTTACCTCCGCGTTATGCGTCAGAATCGCATGCGACAGCGCCGGCGTCGGCGTATAACCCAGGTCCTTATCGATCAGCACGTGCACGCCATTCGCCGACAGCACCTCCAGCGCCGTCGTCAACGCCGGGTCCGACAGCGCATGCGTGTCCTGCGCCAGAAACAGCGGCCCCGTCGTCTTCTCATTCGCGCGATACTCGCAGATCGCCTGCGTGATCGCGAGAATATGCGCATAGTTGAAGCTCGTGGTCAGCGACGAACCACGATGCCCGCTCGTCCCGAAGCTCACCCGCTCCGACGGGTTCGCCACATCCGGATGCCGCGCATAAAACGCCGTCACCAGCCGCGGAACATCCACCAGCCGGTCAGGTGAGGAAAGATGTCCCGGCGTATTCAACTCTGTTGTTGTGGCGCTCACACTCATCGTCTCACTAGCCATAGGAGCAAGCATACGGCGAACCTCCTCCACCGAAAAGTTCCTAACTCTCTTGCTGACGGAGCGCTCGCCGGGCGATATGGTTGCTCATGCGCTCTCTGCTCCTCGCAGCCGCACTTGCCGCGTCCACGACAGCGTCCGCGCAAATCCTCAACGTCCACGCATTCAACACCAGCGGCCACCCCACGCAGGCCATCTGGACACCCGACGGCCAGCACGTCCTCGTCACCGTCACGCGTCACCCCATCGAATCCGGCATCGAGGTCTTCCGCGTCGACGGCCCTAAGCTCAAACGCGTCGCCTGGCAGCCGCTCGGCCACGACCCCGCGCAAGGCATCGTCCTCATCCCCAACACCGGCCTCGTCGCCGTCGGCCTTTCCAACGCCGGCGTCATCTTTCTCTCGCTCGACGCCGTGCTCCAGGGCAACGCCGATCCCCACGCCCTCTCCCAGGGTGACCACCCCGGCTCCAGCTATCTCGCCGTCACGCCCAAAGGCGACCACCTCTTCGTCGCCAACGAGACCCTCCACGGTGGCAGCGTCGGCATCATCGCCATTCGTCGCGACCCCAAGGGCCATCCCGTCCCCGAAGCCGTCGCGCAGCTCCCCACGCCGCTCGCCACCGCCGGCATCCTCCTCTCGCCCGACGCTACACGCCTCTACGCCCTCGACGACGTCCTCGCAAAAGATCTCCCTGAGCGCCTGCCCGGCAACGACACCCCTGAGCTCCACCACGGAAACTGCATGCAGGACGCGGGCTCTGCTCCCAACACCAACGGCGGCCTCTTCATCATCGATGCCGTCAAAGCCTCCGCGCCGCCCACCGACTACAGCCCGCAGCACGAGCGCGACGCCACCATCCATCTCGTCAACGCCGGCTGTTCACCTGTCCGCGAAGTCCTCTCCTCCGACGGCCGCACCCTCTACGTCTCCGCGCGCGGCGACGACTCCGTCCTCGTCTTCGACGCCGCCGCGCTCGAGCACGACCCCGACCACGCCTTCCTCCGCTCCATCGAGACGAACGGCATCGCACCTGTCGGCCTTGGCCTCTTCGACCACGACCGCAAGCTGCTCGTCGCCAACTCCAACCAATTCTCCATCACCCCTGGTAACGCCACCGTCATCGACCTCACCGATCCCGACAAGCCCACCTTCCTGCAAACGATCAAGACCGGCTTCTACCCGCACGACATCACTGTCTCCCCCGACGGCCGCAGCATGCTCCTGACCCTCTACCTCGAAGACCAGCTAATGCTCCTCACCATGAAATGAATCTCGCTCATCGACGTTTTGAAAGGGCCGCTCGGCCGCCGCCTTGATCCCAACAGGATCGGTTGTTGCTTCTTAGGTAGCCCGCGGCCGTTGCTTCTAGGTAACCCGAGCCTTTAGGCTCGGGTCTCTCAGGCTGGAAAGAGAAAAAGGGGCTTTAGCCCCTGGGGTATGCCTTCCTGTCTCGCCGATCGGATTCGTCCCGGCAACTGGCGCTCTACCCCGCGCTCCCTCGCCGCTCGTAATGAAACAGCAGCTCCTGCTCGCTCGCGATCGGCGTCCCATTCCGCGTCGCCGGCGTGAAGGTCCACGTCTGCACCGTCGCGATCACCTGCTGGTCCACATTCGGCCCCAGGCTCTTCGCCACCGACAGCTTCGAGATATGCCCTTGCGCATCGATCAGCGCATCCAGCACCACATCGCCGCTCGCCCCCGGCGCCAGCGTCGAAAGATCCGGCGTCGGCCGCGGATGAAACTGCACCAGCGCGATGCTGATGTTGCCATCGCCCTCTGATCCATCCGCCGCATTGCCCGGCGCCTCATTCGTCGCCGCCTGCGTCAATTGTTTCGCCTTGTCCGTCAGGCTCTTCGCGGGCCGCGGCAGCGCCGGCCCCTTTGCCTGCTCGCGAGCCTTCGCCGTCGTCGACCCAGGCGGCGCTCCCAGCAGCTGATAGTTGAACATCAGCATCGTGCCCTGCGCCGTCCCCGGCAGATGTTCCGGAGCCATCACCGGCCCATGCACCCGCACGATCAGCGCCAGCACGACGATCACCGCCGCATGCACGCCGATCGACAGCAGCGCACTCTTCCGTCCTGGCGGCAGATCGGCCATGCCAGCAGTGTAGCTCCGGCCCCCTCCCGATCCCGCAAAAAATCGCTTTGAAAGGGACGGGCTTTAGCCCGTCCGCTACGAGCGATCCCTATTCCTGGGCTTTAGCCCCTGAGGGAATTCCTCCCGTCGCAGAATTCCCTCAAAAAGAAGCCTCGGTGGTATTGCACCGAGTGCCGCATAACGCTACAAACAAGGGAGCATCCACTCCATTTCGCTGCTTCCCTGTAGCGACGTGAAACGCTGAGCTGGGATCGTTGTGAGGGCCAGAGGTTTGTCGGGACAGCATCGCCGCATAGCTTGCGCCCTCGCGCTCGCCGCGTTGTTTTTGCTTGTCCGCCCGGCCCTCGCCGTCCAGGCGACCCTCGTCGCCGACACCCACGTCTCCACCGCGCAGCCTGACGTCAACTCCGGAACCCTCACCAACCTCAATGTCGGCGGCGGCTACACCGCCCTCGTCCAGTTCGACCTCGGCGTCCTCCCCTCCGGCACCACCGCCGCCCAGATCACCCGCGCCACCCTCCGCCTCTACTGCAACCGCGCCGACACCCCCGGCACCCTCTCCATCGCCCAGGTCACCTCCGCCTGGGGCGAGTACAGCGTCACCTTCAACACCATCCCGGCAATCGGATCAACCATCGGCTCCACGCAGGTCTCCGCGCCCGGCGAGTTCATCACCCTCGACGTCACCTCCGCCGTCCAGTCCTGGGTCACCTCACCCTCCAGCAACAACGGCCTCGCCCTCACTGCTCCCTCCGCCGTCCTCCAGTTCGACAGCAAAGAGAACGACCAGACCTCCCACGCCCCCCAGCTCGAGATCGCCCTCGCCGCCGGATCCGGTTCAGGCACAGTCGGCGCCACCGGTCCCGCAGGCCCCGCCGGTCCGCAAGGTCCCGTCGGTCCACAGGGCCCCTCCGGTCCAGCCGGAGCCACGGGCCCAGCCGGTCCCGCAGGAGCCTCCGGCTCCAGCGCCTTCGTCTACCAGGGCGCCTACGCCTCCACCACCAACTACGCCCAGGGAGCCGTCGTCACCTTCGGCGGCTCGACCTATGTCTCCCTCGCCGACGCCAACCATGGCAACACCCCCTCCTCCACACCCTGGGCCTGGGGAACGCTCGCCCTCGGAGCCACCGGCGTCCAGGGCCCCGCCGGCCCGGCAGGCCCGCAGGGTCCAACCGGTCCCGCCGGCGCAAGCATCCAGGGTCCCGCCGGTCCCACCGGCCCCCAGGGCCCAAGCGGCCCCGCAGGCAGCCCCGGCCTCGTCTATCAGGGCGCCTACGATCCCACCCACAACTACGTCGTCGGCGACGTCGTTCTCTTCAGCGGCTCCAGCTACGTTTCGACCTTCAACAGCAACCACGGCAATACCCCCGGCCAAACCCCCTTCGCCTGGGGCGCCCTCTCGACGCAAGGATCCACCGGCCCCGCCGGAGCCCCCGGCCCACAAGGCCCCACCGGCTCTCAAGGCCCCATCGGCCCCACCGGCCCTCCCGGCGATACCGGCCCCCAGGGCCAACAGGGAATCCCCGGCCAGGCCGGCGCCCAAGGCCTCACCGGACCTAAGGGCGACATCGGCACCCAAGGCCCCGCTGGCCCACAAGGTCCCGCCGGTCCCACCGGCCTCACCTTCCAGGGCCCCTACGACCCCTCCCACAACTACGCGCTCGCCGACGCCGTCCTCTACAACGGCTCAGGCTTCGTCTCGCTCCTCGCCAACAACCACGGCAACACGCCCGACCAATCCCCCTCCGCCTGGACCCTCTTTGCCTCCGCCGGCGGCTCCGGCCCGCAAGGCCCTGCTGGCCCCACCGGAGCCCCCGGCCCCATCGGCCCGCAAGGCTCACAGGGAACCACCGGCCCAGCCGGCCCGCAAGGTCCCGCCGGCCCGGCAGGGCAGGGGCTCAACCTCACCGGCGCCTACTCCGCCACCCACAGCTATTCCATCGCGGACGTCGTCACCTACAACGGCTCCAGCTACGTCTCGCTCGTCGCCTCCAACCACGGTCAGGCCCCCGACATCTCGCCCGCCTACTGGATGCTCCTCGCCGCCCAGGGCACCGCCGGTCCCACCGGCGCACCCGGCCCCCAAGGTCCTGTCGGCGCCGCAGGCGCGACGGGCCCTCAAGGCACAACCGGCCCACAAGGCCCCGCTGGTCCCACCGGAGCCACCGGCGCTCCCGGCATGAACTTCCGCGGCCAGTGGTCGCCCTCCGTCTTCTACTCCCTCAACGACGCCGTCAGCTTCGACGGCTCAACCTACCTCGCCCTCGCCTCCGGCTCCAACCAGCAGCCCGATCAAAACGCGCAAGCCTGGACCGTCATCGCCCAGGCCGGCAGCCAGGGCCCCACCGGCCCGGCAGGCGACGCCGCCACCGTCATCGTTGGCACCGTCAGCACGTTACCCGCAGGCTCCTCAGCCACGGTCTCGAATTCCGGCACAGCGCAAAACGCCATCCTCAACTTCGCCATCCCGCAAGGAGCCACCGGCGCCGCCGGCTCGGCGGCTCGACCTCGACCACCTCCGGCGAACTTCGCCGCGATGTACCACCCCACCAACTTCAACAACACCTACTACGCGCTCAACTCGCCCAACGCCGCCACCAGCGAAAGCGACGCCGTCCTCGCCTGGATCCCGCAGGCCTGCACCGCCACCGAGCTCGACGTGAAATCCAACCAGACCGGCGCCATCACCGTCACGCTTCGCCTCGGCGCCTCCGGCACCACCATGCAGGACACCGCACTCTCCTGCACACCCTCTGCAGGCTCCTGCCCCGCACTCGGCTCCGTCGCCATCCCCGCCGGCAGCTTCGTCGACCTGCGCATCGACCACTCCTCCGGCACCCTCGCCGGGGTCTGGACCTCACTCACCTGTAATTAGTTCGAACTTCCGCCACGGGTAATGAGCACAAGCGGCCGCCTTCACGCCGCCGAACTCGCGCCCGCGGAAATTGAGGATTAGCAGTGGCCTTTAGGCCACTGAATTCAGGCCACGAAAAATGGGGCTTTAGCCCCGGCAATGGTTACAGCGGCAGGCAGCCACGCAGCTCCACCACCAGCTCGCGCAACAATCCGGCGTCCACCACGCCTTCATACTCCAGCATCTGTTCGATCTCGCGCGCCAGCTCTGTCCCGCGCGGATACCCAAACATTCCCAGCGACCCAGCCAGCTTATGCGCCGTGTCCATCGCGCCTCGCCGCATGATCGGCGAAAGCCTGCCCACCACCGCCGCCTCGCACGCAATGTCCAATCCATTCAAACGGTCGGAGATCAGCGGCACGCTGCGCTCCCACAGTGCGCTGATCAACTCCCGCGCGACATCCCCCGGCCTCGTCGCCGCTCCGTGCCCATTGCCCCCACCATGCCCGTTGCCAACGCCATTGCCATTGCCATTGCCCGAGGCATGCATCTTGCCGGCGCCATGCCCATTCCCAGCGACATGTCCATTGCTGGTGGTGCGGCCACTGCTCGCGACGCGCGGCAGCCCGTTTCTCGATCCGTTTATTGAGTTCCGCCGGCTCGGCGGCGGATGACAGCCGGACTCCATGGTGGTTACTAGCTCCATCCCAGCGTCGCCGCCATCTGCTCCGCCAGCGTCAGCGGATCGAACGGCTTGAACAGCACGCCCGCAACGCCCAATCCCGCAAACCGGCGTTGGTCCACACCTTGAACTTTTGCCGTAAGCAGTACAACGGGAATGTTCGCGATTTCGGGCGACCTTTGCATCTCCCGAAAGGTTGTAGGCCCGTCCATCGAGGGCATCATCACGTCCATCAGAATTGCGTCAGGTTGCTCCACCTGCGCCGTGAGAATGCCTTCAGCCCCGGAACACGCAGTCAAAACGCTCCAGCCCGCAACTGATTCAAGTGACAGTGCCGCGACCTCGCGGATGTCGTCCTCGTCATCAATGATGAGAATACGGCGCATGCACAAACCTGTAGGTGATTGCGGGGCCATTCTACGCTGATACCGATCCCATTGCAGGTTTTCCCAAATGTCGAACCATTGCAAGTATCAAGTCTTCAACGTGTCGCGGTTGAACCCGGGCTTTCGTCAGGAACTGAGTAGGCCCCAATCTCAGCTGCGCCATCTCTGCCTCGCTCAATTCGCTGCCAGAGTACACCACAAGTGGCAAAGTGCGAAGCTTTGGTTGTCGCCTCAGCCAATCAACCAAAGCAAACCCCGATCCATCCCGCAACGTCAAGTCAAGAATCAGTAAATCCGGTGCCTTCTCCTGGCAGTAGATCTCCGCTTCCGCCAGCGAACTTACGTGATCGACGCTGATCGACCCCGGCTCACCGGCTCCAGCTGCGCCGATTGTTCGAAATCCGGACAATACTACCGTCGCCAGGTCCTCATCGTCCTCCACCAGCAGAATCCGCCCCGGCCCACTGGTCGGATGCAGCGCCCGGCTGATCTCCGTCAGCAGCAGCGTTTCATGGAACGGCTTCTGAACCCACCCCTGCGTCGTCGGCACATCCGGCGTCCGCGTCGCGGGCGAGAGCACACTCAGCACCACCACCGGAATCTCCGCCGTCAGCTCATTCTTCTTCAGCCGCTCCAGCGTCTCCCACCCCGACATCCCCGGCATGCACAGGTCCAGCAGCACCGCATCCACATGCTGCTTGCTCACGACCTCCAGTGCCTCTTCGCCGCTCGCCGTCTCGATCACCGTGTATCCATTCCGGCGCAGATGCTCGCGCACCACATTGCGCACGATTGGATCATCGTCCACCACCAGGATCGATCCCTCGGAAGCCGCAGGCAGCGCCGCCGTTTGTTCCACACTGGAGTAACGTGGCAGCCGCAGGATCACCGTCGTCCCCGGCCCCTTGCCCGTCGTATCGTTGCGCTCCGCCCAGATCGTTCCGCCGTGCTGCGCCACAATGCTCCGGCAGATCGCGAGGCCGAGCCCTGTCCCGCCCTTCTGTCGCGCATCCGACGCTTCCACCTGCCCAAAGCGGTCGAAGATCGTCTCCAGCTTGTCCTGCGGAACGCCGCGCCCCGCGTCCACCACCTGCAGCACCAGGTTCTCGCCGTCCGAGGCCGTAGACACACTCACCACTCCGCTGCGCGGCGAAAATTTCACCGCATTCGACAGCAGATTCGTTAGCACCTGCTGAATGCGGTCCGGATCGCCATCGAACGCAATCGGCGTCTCCGCCGGCTCCGGCACAATCTCCAGCGTCACGCCGAGCTTGTCCGCCATCGACCGCATCGTCTCCACCGATTGCGCCACTACCTCGCGCAGCTCCAGCCGCCGAATCTGCAGCGGCGCGCGCCCGGACTCCATGCGCTCGAGATCGAGGATGTCGTTGATCAGCCGCACCAGCCGCTCCGTATTGCTGTTCGCAATGCGCAGCAGATTCCCGGCCTTCTCATCTACCAGCCCGCCCTTGCCGGACGACAGCAGCCCTAGCGCCCCATGAATACTTGTCAGCGGCGTGCGCAGCTCATGCGACACCGTCGAGATAAATTCATCCTTCAAATTATCGAGCTGTTTTCGCTGCTGCAGCGCCGTCTGATGCTGCAGGCTCTCCCGCATCGCCCTCGCCAGCTCATCCGAGAGCAGCGCAATTCGGCGGCGCGCCCGCACCAGAGCCACCGAGACAACCAGAAACGCGACCAACAGAGCCGCAGAGAGCCAAATGAGATACATAGAAACCAGAGCGGGCCGGAAACCTATGGTAACCCAGACGTGCTACAGACGTGGTATTGGTACCCTTACGAAAGTTACGTGCCAGTTTACGACTTAAGGGTCGCCTCCGCACCACTTATTGCAAGCACCGCCTCCTGCGCCTCAGCCGCCGCCACCTTGCGGTCTTCGCAGGCCGCAGCGCTGAATGCAATCGGTTCATCCGCGAACCGCACCTCCGCCTTCAGCCCGTGCAGCCCTAGGAAATTCCAGAGGTGCCGCACCAGCGGCTGATGTCCCCAGTGCACATCGTTCCGGGCCGTCTTGCCCCTCGCCACATCCTCTGCGCTCAACTCATAACGGATAAACCCAGCCGTCACCGGCGCCCCTGCCTCCAGCGCCTCCGCCAGCAGTCCGCTCTTGAACGGCATCACCGGCTCATCGCCCACAAACGTTCCACCCTCCGGAAAGAACACCACCGGCAGTCCGTCGCGAAATCCCTTGGCCATGACCTCGGCAGCCTTCTCCGCGCTCCCACCCGCACCGCGCTCCACATACACCGTGCCCGCCATCATGCTGATCCACCCAATCAGCGGCATCCTGCGCGTCTCAATCGCCGACACAAACACACACGGCCGGATCGCCGCGTGCACCACGATATCCACATAGCTCAGATGATTCGTAATCACCGCACCTTCCATCGGCACGCGTCCTTCGGTCACGCACGACATCCCCACAGCCCGCACCCCGGCCCTGCAGAAGCCGCTCAACCACGCCGCGCGCTCCGGCCTTGTGCGCGGCCGCATCACCACTACCTTCGTCAACTGCACGACGAACACCCACCCCAGCTTCGCCGCGCGCCACAGCGTATAAAAAAAGTTCACTCGTCCCGTCCCAACCTCTCCAAAACGCCGTCATCCTGAGCCGTAGGCGAAGGACCTCTGTATTTCGCTCGGATCGCCAACACAAATTGACTCATTGCGGCCCGTGATACTCCTCCACCGGGTCCGCGCTGTGCACCCACGCCGAGTAAATCAAATCCCTCAGCTCGATCGCTCCCGCCGCCAGCCGCTCTTCCGTGAAAGCCTTCGCTTCCGGTGTGCCCGCGCCGTTGAACCCACCGGCCTTCTCCAGCTGATACACCTTCTCCACCAGTCCATTCGAGTGGTCCAGGTACTTCCAGTACTGCGTCCACTCATCGTCGATCTTCACCGGCTGCGCCGCCGTCACCAGCGGGGCAACATCAGCCGCCTTGATATTCGCGCTCACATACACCGACTCAAACAGCGAATGAATCTTGTGCTCCGTCGTATATCCATTCGGATTCGGCCCGGTCCATCCGTTGTACTGAATCGTCAGATGCAGCGGCTGCGACCCATCCGCGACATAATGCCCCAGCCACCCTGCGTCGAACAGAATCGCCGTCTCCACCCCCGACGTATCCTCGTTCGCCGCCACTTCCTTCCTGTACTCCCGCAAGTCCGACTTCAGCCGCTGCCACACCTCTTCCACCTGCCACGGCTGAAACCCCACGCGCTCATCCAGCTTCAAATCCGGATGCTGCGCCTGCGCCGCCGCCAGCGCCCGGATAAAGTCATACCGCCGCTTCGGGAAGTTATAGCCGTCGACGCACCCTGGCGTCCCCTCCGCACACTTCGTCGCTCCATAAATCGCCCACTCATAATCCAGAAAGTGGTCCGGCGACTGCTCCGCCACCAGCTCCGGCTCCGCGTCCCTCTGCTTCCACCGGTCCGGCTCCGGCCCCATCCACTCGATCACATCTCTTGCGTGTCCATTGCGCAGAAATGCCGGAACCTCTGCCGGCAGATTCTGCTGTGCCAGCAGGTTCACCATCATGTGCCCATCTCGTCCCCAACCCCATGCCGGCTGAGCCCCCACCAGAACCAACCCCGCGACCATCGCGAAGCATCCAACCAAAACCCGAACAAAACGCATTTCCGCAGTATAACTATGCCCTTTTAGCGAAGGCTAAGGGCACGGCCGTCCCCACACTGTCATCAGGGCCCAAAATCGATTCAGAAAATCATGTGAATTCGAAGACTTTTGGATACTCTTGCGTCTATACTTCGCAAAAGTTCGGGCAAAAGTACATCGATTGACCATGGCACACCAGGAGAGCAAAGAGTGCTAGGAACCTTCGCCAATCCATCGGGCAGCAACGGAATTGAGCCAATCCCCGCCCAGCTCCGTTCCAAGGCCGCTGCCAAAGAAACCAATCTGACCAGGAAGAAGCAGGATCAAATCCTGCATAACCTGCTCGAACGCGATTGGCCGGAGCTGCCCTACGCCATGATGCGGCTCACCGCCGCGCGCAGGCCGTGGGATGCGAATCGAGTCTACTGGCGTGACCGCACCGTCCAGCTGGGCGACATCGATCTGGACCTGGCAAAGACCTCCGAAGAGGGCGCCGCGCCCACCTACACAGCCGTCTACGCCCACGACGAACTCCGCCGCGAGTTCACCCTCCACCCATCGCTCGAAGACGATCAACTCCGCTGGTCCGCGCCCGGAATCGCCGAAGTGCAACTCACGACCGACCAGCTCGCCGAAAAGCTCCTCAGCAAGCTCGTCACCTTCTACACCAGCCGGCCTGGCCAACGGCCTGCTGCCGCCGGCTACTTCGTCAGCTTCGCCAGATCCCGCTTCTTAATCTTCAGCACGATCCCAGCATTCCTGTCCGCCACCTCGCTGATGTGGAACTCCGACGCCACGCCCAGGAACTCCGCCTGCTCGCTTGGCGTCAGCTTGTACTCATCCTGAAGCCAGTCGGCCATGTTCCCCGTCGCGCCCTTCAGCGCGTCCTCCAGCGTCCCTCCCAGCCCCATCGCAATCAGCGTATCCGCCGTCTCCACGCGCGGCCCCGGGAAACGCTTGCCCTGCAGCACATCCACCTGCACCGTCACATCCATCGACGTCTCCAGCGCATTCCCATTCAGCTCGCCATCCCCCTGCAGAGCATGCGCATCCCCGAAGTACAACAACGCCCCCGGGTTCGACACCGGCAGGTACACCGTCGCTCCTTCGCCAATCTCGTTGAAGTCCATATTCCCGCCGTAATACCCCTCATCGCCCGTCGGCGGAGGAGCCTGCGGCGGTCCCACCGCCGTCGCCACGCACCCCAGCATCGGCCGCACCGGAATCGAAAAATTCTTCATATGCTCGCCCGGCGTCTCGACTGAAGCCGTCCCATTCACCCGGTCCAGCTTCCACCGCACCGTCTTGCCCGAGTCTTTGAATCGCACCGTCAGCTCGCCATTCGTCGCCCGGCTCACCACATCGTCATCGCTGATCGCCTAATCCCGATTCAGCCTCAGCCGCACGATATGCACCACCAGCGTGTCGCCCGGCATCGCGCCCTCAATATAGAACGGCCCCGTCGCCGGATTCCCACCCATCACTACCCGCTGGCCTTTCTCATTCGTGCCGCCCGCATCCACCGTCGTCGTATGGATCGTGTCTCCCGGCTTCACCGTCAGCACCGGCTTATTAAACGGCGACCACGACCGGTAAAACACCGTCGGCACAAACTCATGCGTCTCATTCCCACGCACAATCGGCTTGATCATCGTGGCCGTGAAGGGAATCCGGTCATGCCCCGTCGGATTGCCGCCCCCAGTCGCGATGTCCTCTCCCTTCATCTCGCCATTCACCACCGTCGCGGTCACCTCATCCGTATCGCCCTCACTGTCCTTCGCCACAAAGTGCAGCTTCTGCCCGCCCTCCATCTTCTCGACCGTCCCCTCCAGCTTGTCGCCATGAAACTTCCCGGTCAGCTTCGTCGCCCGTCTGCTCCAGTTGCAGCCCCCCATACGTCGGCGTCCCATAAAAATCCGCCGACACCTGCCACTTGCCCGTCAGGGGTCCATTAGCTGCACTCGCTCCGCTCGCCGCCTGCGCTCCGCACGACATCGCGCCCACACCCATCAACACAACCGCACCCATTGACACCGCAGTCTTCACTCGCACGCCGCACTCCTCTCGCTCAAACCTCACCGACAACCACACGAATGCTTAGCAGCCTATACGCTTCTCACGCACAACAGTTCACGGCCTCTCGGATCATCGGGTGCCCCACCCTCGCGAAGCAGGGTGGGGTGTCGTTTGCGGTAGCAAACGATAAGAAGCATCCCAGGGCATAAAGCTTCCTCCAGCGGCACTTCCGTTTCTCAGGTATCAAACCCAGCTTCTTCCATCCTGAAGAGGCGGGACTGGCAGCGCGAGGCTTTAGCCTCGGGTCTCCCCGCCGTAATCGCCGCGCACGCGCGCTTCCGCTCTGCCGAAGGCCCAAGCGAAGTCCGAAGGACGAAGCGCCTGAATTGCCTTCCTCGAACCCGCCACCTCCCGCAGACGACCCCTGATACACTTCGGCTGAATTCACCACGGAGTACAAATGGGACCCAGACCTGCGCGTATCATCGCGCTCGCTTTCACCGTCGTATCGCTTCCTTGCATCGCCCAGGTCAAAGACATCGACGCCGCCAAACTTCCGCAGAGCCCCGCCGTCCAGGCCGCCTACCGCAGCGCGCAGAACCTCGAGCGTTACGCCGACACCTGGACCGTGAACTGGAACTACGACATCCCAAAAGCGCAGGTTCAGGACAAACTCGCTGACGACCTCGGCATTCTCACCAAGGCGCTCCAGTCTGACCCATCCAACCACGAGCTCCAACTCCTCACCGGCCTCGTCGCACACTTCGCCTACAACGTCAACGACGAAGCCGCGTTTCAGATCGCCACGGACAACCTCACCAAGGCCGCAACCGCCGACCCCACCG
Source organism: uncultured Acidobacteriaceae bacterium (assembly GCA_963729675.1). Taxonomy (GTDB): domain Bacteria; phylum Acidobacteriota; class Terriglobia; order Terriglobales; family Acidobacteriaceae; genus Granulicella. The sequence goes on along the minus strand of CAVSOV010000002.1, from coordinate 120,415 downwards.
ACATCCGCGGCGAATGGTTTCTCGGCATCCATCAATGTCAGGCGTTGCAGGTTGTCGACGGCATGAACCGTCTCCTCAATGTCGAGGCCAAAGATAAGAATCTCTCCGGCCGGCTTCTGGTACGACTACGTCACCTGCGCCAGCATTGCGATTCTTCCCGCGCACACGCTCCGCGCCATCGATCGCGCCGTCGCCGGCGGGGACCCGCCCGAAACCTACCACCAATTCTCGGAGATTGCGGCCAGCCGTTACAAAACGGCCGACCTCACCCAAGGTCATCCCGTCCCACAATGCCTGGACAGAGCGAACAACTACCCAATAACCGCCTCCGCCTCACCAGCCACCTGTGCGGCATATCCTTCGCGGTCGGAGACAACCGGGACTTGCAAGTCGGCGACATCTCAAACGGAGTTTGCACCGTAACGTCCAATCCGCCCACGAAGAAGGGAACGCCCGTCGCAACAATTCTTCTCATGGCGAAGACGCCCGCCGAGGGCCAAAGCCTCGACGATTTCGTCAAATCGTTTCTCAAAGACCATGACACCTTCCAGGACGACAAGACGCAGGTAAGCACTGCGTCCGACCTTCCTTGCCCGGTCGAGCGCTGCCTGTCGCTTGATCTTTTGGTTCCCGGGATCTACTGGAAGCAGGGAGGCGCTCACATTCTCGTCGTGGCCTTTGAGCGCGACGAACCCCGCTATGACGGCCTCCCGTTTGAAAAGCCCCAGGGCCCTCCCATAACGAAACCGCAGGAGACGCCGGTAGCCTTCCAATTCGACTACATGTTCCACCGAATCCCCGGAAAGCTCTACTACCTCGTCCTCCTCGACTCCAACGCGCAAATCTTCGCGGGAAGCAAACCGGAGTTCCAAGATTTTCTGAAATCCCTAGTAGTCGAATAGCTGGCGATAAACGCGAAGTTGCCAATTTTCTTGTAAAGCCCCCTTGACATGACAAGCATACTTGTCGTAAAGTTTGCTTGTCATCAATTGGAGGTTTCAGATGCTCTGCAAAAGCCAGTCAATCGCGCAAAAGCGCTACCAGCGGGACGTGATGATCTTCATGTCCATCTATTTGGTTCTGGTCATGTGTTCCGCGTGGTTTGTGAAGCACGGAACACCGACGCACTTTCTTCTCTATATGTGCGCGGTCATTCCGGCGGTTCCCGTCATCGCCTTGATCGCCCGCATGGCACGATATCTCCGCGAGGAGACCGACGAGTATCAGCGGTTGCTGCGAATGGAGTCGATTTTGGCAGGAGCTGGAGCGACGCTCGCAGTCCTGGTGGTAAGCGACTTCCTACGCTCGTTCGCGCACACCGGAGACCTGCCGCCATTCACGCTCTTCCTTGTGTTCGCCATGAGTATGGCGCTGACCGAACTGGTGCAGCACCTGCGCAACCGGGTGACGGCCGATGAATAACCGTCTGCGAAATTTACGGGCCGAGCATGGGTGGTCGCAGCAAACGCTGGCGGAGAAGCTCGACGTCTCCCGCCAGAGCGTCAACGCCATCGAGACCGGCCGCTACGACCCGTCACTCCCACTCGCCTTCCGCATCGCCAAAATCTTCGCCCTGCCCATCGAGCAGATATTCGAAGACCAGGCCTGATTCACAAGGAGTCCAAAATGAAGAACACCCTGATGAAGGACGCATTCAGAACCATCGGCCTGGCCCTTATCGTCGGCGCACTCGCCGGCGCCGGGGCAGCCACCTATGTTCTCGGAGTCGATGCGCAAGGCAAAATTGGTCATGAGTTCAATGCCCGGAACGGTCGTCAACACCTGGAGCTCGGTCCCCAAAACACTGGCCATGCTACTGGCGATGCTACCGGCAGGCCGCCAAGGTTCTGGGGACTGCAAGTAGGAGCCGGCGACTCCCTGACAGCCATCGGCGTCTACACCGACCGCCCCGCGACTGGCGCCCCATACGTCCCTCCCGCGAAACTGTCTCCCAAACTCCCGGAATAACTCGTCAGGCCGCGTTCAAAAATCCTGTCAAGCCCCCGTGCCTCTGGAAATCCCCGCAACTCGCACAACGTCAATAACTTCCGCGTGCAAAACTCACGACATGTTTTCCGGCCGGAATCGCTACAATTAAATTACGGATCTGAGCCGAAGACATCGTCCGCTCCAAACCCCTAACTAACGCAAAATCAAGACTTTGCCCCTAAATTCTCTCGAATGAAGACTTTGCAAAGTTAGTCCACCGCTAACTCCTTTGGATTGAAGAATTTGCGCAAATATCCCGGGGAGGGGTATCCGCTACACCAGCACCGGCTGCTCCCTCAGCACCGGCGACCCAAACACCCTCCGATAGCGAGCGATCAACTCCGCCGGTCCAGTCGCCTTGCTCGCATTATCAGAAAGCTTTACCGTCGGCACGCCGTCCGCGCTGGTCAGCTTGCACACCAGCGAGATCGGCTCCAACGTATCCTCGCCCCGCGGATGACACCCGCGGAAGTCATTGGTCAGCAGCGTCCCCCAGCCGGCCGCGAACCGAATCCGCCCCTCGAAGTACTCGTGCAGCGCAATGATCGTCTCCGCATCCAGCCCATCGCTGGCGATCAGCCGCTTCGTCCGCGGGTCCTGTCCGTGCCGCAGCAGCCACGCAATGTACTCGTCCCCCGCCTCAAACGGGTCCTTCGAGTCCACACGCTCCCCGGTCCACTTTGCCACCCACTCCGGCGCCCCCTCCAAAAATTGAGTCGTCCCAAACGTATCCGGAAGCATAATCAACAATTCGCCGTGGTAGCTCTGCTGCCACAGCTCCAGCACCTTGTACTGCGAAGCCCTCAGCTCCTCATCACTGCCCCGCGAAGCCATCGCCGCCAGCGCCATCGGCAACTCGTGCGCATTCGTACCGATCGCCTCCAGGTTGTGCTTGTACGCCAGCGCCGTGTTCGACGTTCCGCTGAACCTATCCTCGCCGTTGTTCAGCGCCGCCTGCAACGCCTCCACGCAGTACTCCTGCCACAGGAAGCTATGCCGCCGCCGCGTCCCGAAGTCCGACAACCGCAAACCCTCAACGCGACGAAGCTTTTCAATCTTGTCCCACAACCGCGTCTTCGCGCGCGCGTACAACACGTCCAGCTCCAGCTCGTTCAGCTCGGCAAGCGCCGCGCGCGTCTTCATCTCGCTCACAATCGCCAGCGAGTAAACCTCCCACATCGTCACTTCGGTCCACAACCCGCTGAACCGCAGCACCAGTTGACCATCCTGCTCCGAGATCTCGTAGTCCGAGAGCCGGAACCCATGCTCCAGCCAGTCCAGAAACCCAGGCTCGAAGATCTGCCGCACGCCGTAGAAGGTATTGCCCGCCAGCCACACCAGCTCCGACCTCTGGAACTGCAGTCGCATCACGTAGTCCATCTGCTCGCGCAGCGCCTCGGCGGAGATGCGCTCCCCCAGCCGCACCCGCACCGTGCGGTTGTAGATCTCACTCGACGCGGTGACGCGCGGAAAGTTCTTCCAGATGAACTGCAGCATCAGGAATTTATAGAAGTCCGTATCGAGCAGCGAGCGCACGATCGGATCCAGCTTCCAGTTGTGGTTGTGCGCGCGCTCGGCGAAGTTCACATTCATCTGAAGTTCAGACTAAAAGAGCGTTTTGGACGATTCAAGGAAATCTGTCAGAGCAATCTGCGCAAATTCACGCCGGATTTGCAGAATCCCCGCGTAATCACTGGCGAAAACACGATAAACTGGTGAACGTTATGGCTACTAAAAAAGAACTCCTCAACAAGCAGATTCAGCACATCGACATCACCGAGCACAACGTTGTGCCGCTGGTGGACGCGATGGCTTCGATGGCCTACAGCTCGCGCGATCTCGCGCGTGCGGCCGACATTTACGACATGATGCTCCGCGACACCGACTGCGGCGTCATCCTTTGCCTCGCCGGCTCGCTCATCTCGGCCGGGCTGCAGAAGGTCATCGTCGACCTGGTGCGCAACAACATGGTCGATGCCATCGTCTCGACCGGCGCGAACATCGTCGACCAGGACTTCTTCGAGGCCCTGGGCTTCCGCCACTACATCGCCGGCGACGAGTACAAGTACGGCGCGGGTGATGCCGAGCTGCGCGAGCTGATGATCGACCGCATCTATGACACGTTCATCGATGAGGAAGAGCTCCGCATCTGCGACGAGACGACCGAGAAGATCATCAACGGCATGAAGCCCGGAGCGTACAGCTCGCGCGAGTTCATCCGCGAGATGGGCCGCTACCTGAAGGAGAACGGCCGCACTCCTGAGGCCGGCAACGCCGACTCGATCGTGCTCGCCTGCTACGAGAAGAACGTGCCGATCTTCTGCCCGGCGTTCTCGGACTGCTCGTTCGGCTTCGGCATCGTGGCGCACCATGCACGCGCGCCAGGGCAAGCCGCACTGCTCCATCGACTCCGGCAAGGACTTCTACGAGCTGACGCAGATCAAGATTCAGAACCCGACGACGGGCCTGCTGATGATCGGCGGCGGCGTGCCGAAGAACTTCGCGCAGGACATCGTGGTCGCGGCCGACATCCTCGGCGTCGAGGCCTCGATGCACAAGTACGCGATCCAGATCACGGTCGCCGACGCGCGCGACGGCGCTCTCTCGGGCTCGACGCTGAAGGAAGCGAGCTCGTGGGGCAAGGTCGACCTGACCTACGAGCAGATGGTCTTCGCCGAAGCCACGATCGCGTTCCCGCTGATCGCCGGCTACGCGTATCACAAGAAGGCATTCGCGGCCCGCACAGGCAAGGCGTTCGCGGAGAAGCTGGATCTCGTTACGGCGTAAGAGCAGTGATAGTATAGTGAATAAGGAATAAGGCAACGGCGGAGCTTCGGCTCCGCCGTTTTGCGTTAGGCGATATCGGTCCACGAGTACATCTCTAAGAGATATTCGGAGCTGACGTTCTGAGGAGGTATGTTGATCCCGAAATGAAGCGATGGCACGGGAAAGCAGCCGCACAGATGACAAGTTCCGATCCTTCAGAACCTCGGAAGCTGACGCCGACTTCAATCGTGTAGCCTTCGTCCGAGATCGTAAGCTTCTGCGCACGTACTGAATCTGCGAAGCCGACGATATCGAGCAGGAGCTCGTCAGGCAATGGTTGAGTAACTCGTTCGAAGCATAAGCTCCCGATCTCCGTTCGGTACGCGACATCATGCATCTCGGATGAGATGCGGAGGCCGTCCTGATCCCGAACCAAGAGCGTGACTTGAGTCGATCGTAGAACTGCGAAGTCTGATGAGAGTCTGTGGAATGGGCGCGCTAACAAGTTGCTAGGTCGACTCCCGGATCTGTTTGAATGTGAATCACTGCTTGCATACGTCTAACAGTTCAAAACAACCCGCGGGTGCGTAGCTCGCGGAAGATCTGTTCGATGGACCAGTCGAGGGCGTCGGTGCCGAGGACGGTCATGGTGGCGCGGGTTTGTGAGGGGAGGACGTAGAGGTCGGCCATGGGTTTGGCGGTGGCTTCGAACTGGGCGCGGACGCTCTCTTCGGTGCGGCCGCGCTCGCGCATGTCGCGGTAGATGCGGCGCTTCAGGCAGATCTGGTTGGGGGCGTCGACGTAGATGCTGAAGTCGTAGAGCGGAAGAAGCTCGTCATAGTGCAGCGCAAGGATGCCTTCGACGATGATGACGCGCGATGGCTCGACCGGCTCGAAGGCGTTGGGCACGCGCGTGTGGCGGCTGAAGTCGTAGACGGGGCGCTGAATGGTGCGGCCGAGGCGGAGGTCGCGCAGGTGCTCGATGAAGAGCTCGCTCTCGAGCGAGTCAGGGTGATCGAAGTTCTGCTTGATCGCGGCTGTCGAGAGGGAATTGAGAGAGGTCGCGGTAGTAGAGGTCGAGCGGGAAGACGGTGGCGTCGAGCTGCGTGGCGAGTTCGCGCGCGAGCGTGGTCTTGCCGGAGCCGGAACAGCCGGCGATGCCGATAATGATCGGCCGCTGGGGAAGTGTTAGCTGTTCGGGCTGGGGCACGATGGATAGTGTATCGGCTGCATACCCCAGGGGCTAAAGCCCCTTCTTCCCTTGCATGTCCGAGAGACCCGAGCCTAAAGGCTCGGGTTACCTGGAAGCGTTAGCCTGCCACAACGGCTGCGACCTGCGGGATGAGGGCCTTCACGAGCGAGGTGAACTGCGCTTCGGCGCGGAGGCCGGTCTCCATTACCTCTTCGTGATGGATGATCTGGTCGAGCACGCCCGCGGCCATGTTGGTGACGAGTGAGAGGCCGAGGACCTCGACGCCCATGTGGCGCGCGATGATGACCTCGTGCACGGTGGACATGCCGACGAGGTCGGCGCCGAGAGTGCGGAAGGCGCGGATCTCGGCGGGCGTCTCGTAGCTGGGACCGAGGACGGCGATGTAGACGCCTTCGGGCAGCGGGATGTTTTGCTTTGCGGCCTCGTCGGCGGCGAGCTTGCGCAGACGCGGCGAGTAGGCGGTCGTCATGTCGAAGAAGCGCAGGCCAGCGTCTTTGCGGATCGCGAAGCGTGCTTCGTTCGGACCCACCGCAGGCGTTCTGGCCGGTGAGGTTGATGTGGTCGGAGATGCAGACGAGGCCGCCCTGCGCGTAGGACTTGTTGATGCCGCCGGCGGCGTTGGTGACGATGATTGCCTTGCAGCCGAGCAGGCCGAGCACGCGCATGGGGAAGGTGACCTCGGCCATCGAGTAGCCCTCGTAGGCGTGCACGCGGCCCTGCATGACAGCGACAGCGACGCCGCCGATGGTGCCGAGGACGAGCTTGCCCTCGTGGCCTTCGACGGTGGAGCGCGGAAAGTTCGGGATCTCCGAGTAGGGGATGACGACGGCGTTTTCAACCTGCGAGGCGAAGCCGCCGAGGCCGGAGCCGAGGATGATGCCGAGCGTCGGCTTCAGGTCGGTCCTGAGGAAGATGTGTGTGAGTGCCTGTGTGACGCGGGTGTGGAGATCGGGTTTGCGGTCTTGATTCGCCTGTGAGTTCTTCGGTGTGTCGGCCATGGTCGTCGAGACGATTGTACGAGGCTAGCGCGGCTTGCGTGCTTTGGGCTTCGACGCTGCGGAGTTCTTTTGGACGCGGACTTTGTAAGCGGTCTGGAGCGCGTCGTGCAGCGTATCCTCGTTCGCGGCGGCGAGGATGATGTGCGTGCTGCCCATGCGGCCCCAGCCGCCCGGGATGGGGAGGAAGATGTCGGGTGCGTCGCCGACGAACTGGGCCTGGATTTCGGATGTGAGCATCAGATTGCCGTAGCCTTCCTTTTGCGACGCAAGCGTGGCGAAGATACGGCCGCCGACGCGGAAGTCGGGCGAGCCCATGTGCGAGGACTCTTCGGCGCCGGGCATGGAGAGGGCGATGCGGCGGAAGTCGGCGGCGGTGGCCATGGCCTTTACCTTGGCAGAAGCATGCTGACGATGGATGCGGACATGAGGTTCGCCATGGTGCCGGCAAGCAGCGCGCGCATGCCGAGGCGGGCGAGGTCGTTGCGGCGGTGCGGGATGAGGGCGCCGATGCCACCGATCTGCATGCCGACGGAGCCGATGTTGGCGAAGCCGCAGAGCGCGAAGGTGGCGATGGAGAGCGTGCGTGCACTGATGGCATGCGCCTTTGCGAGTGCGCCGAGTTGCGTGTAGGCGATGAACTCGTTGAGCACGGCGCGCGTGCCGATGAGGTTGCCGACGATCTTCGAATCCTGCCAGGGGACGCCGATCATCCACGCGATGGGAGAGCAGAGCGCGCCGAGTGCGTTGCCGAGCGAGTGCGGAAAGGGAATGTGGCCGTGGGCCCAGAGGCCGTTGGAGATGCCGAGCATGATGGCGTTGATGAGGCCGACGATCGCGAGGAAGCTGATGAGCATGATGGCGACGTTCCAGGCGAGATTGCCGCCGTCGATGGTGCCGCGCGCGATGGAGCCGACGAGGTTCTCTTCCCTGTGTTCCTCGGACTTCGGCATTTTAACCATGCCGAGCGTGGCGGGGACCTCGGTCTCGGGCACGAGCATCTTGGCGATGAGGATGGTTCCGGGCGCGGTCATGATGACGGCGGAGAGGAGGTCCTGCGCGTGGATACCGAAGAGGATGTACGCGGCCATGATGCCGCCGGAAACGTGTGCCATGCCGGAGGTCATGATGGTCATGAGCTCGGATTGCGTGGCGTCGCCGAGGAATGGCCGGATGGTGAGCGGGGCTTCGGTCTGGCCCATGAAGATGCTGGCCGCAACGTTGGTGGACTCCGCGCCGGAGGTGCCCATGGTGCGCTGCATGAGCCAGGCGACAACCTGGATGACGCGCTGCATGATGCCGAGGTGATAGAGCATCGCGAAGAGCGCGGAGACGAAGATGATGGTGGGCAGAACGGCGAAGGCGAAGACGGCGAGCGGGCTGTGCGGGTCGCCGAGCTGTGGGCCGAAGACGAGGATGGAGCCGTCGGCGGCGTGGCCGAGCATGGCAGTCACGTGGTCGGCGGACCACTTGAGGACCTTCTGGCCGACGGTCCACTTAATGACGAGGACGGCGAAGAAGATCTGGAGGCAGAGACCCCAGACGACCGTGCGCCACCGGATCGCGTGGCGGGCAGTGGAGAGCGTGTAAGCAACGCCAAGAAGAACAGCAAGTCCAATCAGTCCGGTGAATCTGCCCAACGCGGGTGCTCCTGTATGACGGAGAAGATGTGCCAGTGTAACGGGTTATAACGGGGCGAGGCTACTAAAGACCGACGGGTAAGGCTGGACGAGCACAAAGGCGGTCCGAGGGAAATGATCCGGCCGAACGGGGTTGGGAGTGTATACTAAAAGAGATCGACGAATACGATCTGGTTCTTGCTTGTTCCGGCAGTACGCTCAACTCGCAAAACAATCCAAATTGCGTTCAGCGGTACATCGTATTAAAGAGGAACAAGTCAATGGAACAGGGAACAGTTAAGTGGTTTAACGACGCTAAGGGATTCGGTTTTCTCAGCCGCCCGACGGGCGAGGACGTCTTCGTGCATCACAGCGCCATCCAGAGCAACGGCTTCCGTTCGCTGCAGGAAGGCCAGCAGGTTGAGTTCAATGTCGTGAAGGGCCCCAAGGGCTGGCAGGCAGAGAACGTTCGCGCGATCTAAGTGATAAGCGAGCGAAAGTGAAGGGGGCGGTCGATTGACCAGCCCCTTTTTCATTTCCGCGGGACTGCACGAAGTGGATTTCGTCGCGCAATGGGGACGCTTCTCCTCATCAGAATTGTCGTGCCTGGAGGAATGATGGCAGCCGCTGTTGCACAAAACAAGTATCACCTGAAGTCAGTTCACGAAGAGATCGACCTGTTCGACCGTAAGCTTGCCCATTTGATGAATTTCGAGAAGTTCGACTCAGACGAGGCACGCGACGAGGCCGTGCGCAAGATGAATGTGAAGCGGGCGGCTCTCGTGAAGAGCGCACTCCAGCTTGCGGCGGACGGGATTGAGTACAAACAGAACGAACTGCCGAGGTCCCTGCGTCCGAAGGATGTTGCTGCGGCTGCGCCGACGCCGGCGACGCCCGAGGCAGAAGCGGTCGCTGAAGCGCCGAGCCTTCTGCCGAAACAGAACAACGGACCCTATACCGGTACCTCGTTGGACTGGCAGGCCAGCGTGCGCGAGTACCTGAAGAAGAAGAACAAGGCGTAATCGATCTCCGATAAGGCGCCGGCACTCTATCGCTGGCGAACGATTTCGCGTATCAGAGGCACCTTCTCCGGAGGTGCGTCTGCGATGGATAGAGTTTCTCTTAGCATCTGAAAAGGCTCGTCGAGTAGAGCTTCGTCTTCGCTGAAGAGCGTGAAGATGGGCTGGCCGGCCTCAAGCTTCGCGCCAAGTTTCACGTGCGATTCGATACCCGCGTCGGCGCTGACCGGATCTCCCGGTTTGGAGCGGCCCGCGCCGAGCCGTTGCACGGCCCAGCCAACCTGCTTGCAGTCCATGCCGGCGAGGTAGCCTCCGCGTGCCGCTGTGAGGACTCGCGTGGCGCGAGGTTTGTGGAATGCGGCGGGATTGTCAAAGATGGTGGTATCGCCACCCTGCGCGCGCACAATGTTGAGCCACGCTTTGTAGGCGGCGCCGGACCGCAGCAGGCCATCGCTGAGCACGGCTCCGTCTTCGGGTGATGCAGATTTACCCGCGAGGAAGAGCATCCAGCCGGAGAGCACATTCGAGAGCGAGATGAGGTCGGCGGACATCGGATGGCGTGTGCCCTTCATGATGTCGACGCATTCCCAGACCTCAACCCAGTTGCCGCTGAAGCGGCCGAGCGGCTCCTCCATCGAGGTAAGCAGGGCGACGGTGCGCGTGCCAGCGAGTTCGCCGGTAGAGACCATGAGGTTTGCGAGCAGCTTCGACTGCTCGTAGCTGGGCATAAAGGCGCCGGAGCCGACCTTGACATCGAGCACGAGACCGCGGAGGTCTTCGGCGAGCTTCTTGCTCATGATGCTGGCGGTGATGAGAAACGGCGACTCGACCGTGCCGGTGTGGTCGCGCATGGCGTAGAGGATGCGGTCGGCGGGAACCAGGCGGGGCGTCTGCCCGACGAGCGCGGCGTGGCACTCGCGCAGAACCTCGCGCATGCGCATGAGTGAGAGCTGCGTGTCGAAGCCGGGGATGGTTTCGAGCTTATCTAATGTTCCGCCTGTGTGACCGAGGCTGCGGCCGGAGATCATCGGCACGGAGATGCTCGGCGCGTTCTCGAGACCCGCAGCGGCAAGCACTGGGGCGATGAGCAGCGAGCTCTTGTCGCCGACGCCGCCGGTGGAGTGCTTGTCGACGGTGAAGGTGTCGAGGCCGGAGGCGTCGAAGGTCTCGCCGGAGAAGCGCATCGCCGTGGTGAGATCGGCGAGCTCGCGCGGGGAGAGACCGCGCTGGAAGACGGCCATGAGAAAGCTGCCGATCTGGGCATCGGATATCTGCGCGTCGCTGATGGTTGGCCCGGAGGTTTTCTCGCCGCTCTTGACGACGCTCTGGACGAACTGACGGATCTCGTCGGTCGACAGCTCCCCGCCGTCACGTTTCCGAAGGATCAGATCGATGGGATGAAAGACTGGCTCCGACATACTCACTTTGGGTCGAGGAACTGCAAGCGGAACGCGTGCGGGAGCAGCGCGCCAAGTGTGGTGGATTCGTCGGTGCCGTCTTCGCCGGGATAGAGGATGAACACGTCGTCGTCACCGAACTCGCTGAGTGTCTGGCGGCAGGCCCCGCAGGGCATCGACGGAGCGTCATTGAGGTTGGCGACGGCGACGGCGCGTAGGCGGATGTTGGGTCCGCGTTCAGCGACGGCGCGCGCGATAGCGGCCTGCTCGGCGCAACTAGTGAGCCGGTAGGAGGCATTCTCGACATTGCACCCGGTCACGATCGAGCCGTCGGTGAGCAGGAGCGCGGCCCCGACACGGAAGTGGCTGTAAGGTGAGTAGGAGTTTGCGGCGGCGGTTTGCGCGAGATCTCGCAGCCGCTGTTGTTCGGTATCTGAGAGCGGATTTGAGGGGACGGCAGACGACATAGTGAGTTGTTTAGAGTAGACGCTCGGCGGGAGGAAGGCAAGGTGGCGAGCCGGAGTCCAGAAGGCTGCGTTGGTCTTGGGTTGACTCTGAGCTGCGATTGAGCGCATCCAAAGCAGAGACAGAATCTGGGAGAGAATTCGTTGGCGAAGCGAGAACGTTCATCGAAGACGAACCGGACGCCTGAAGATGCGGCGGCCGTGCAGGCGTCTCCGAATGATGTTCTCAAGTTGTTTCATCCGGTGACTGAAGCGTGGTTCCGTGCAGTGTTCGAGGAGGTGACGGCGCCGCAGCGCGAGGGTTGGCCTGCGATCGCACGCGGAGAGTCGACGCTGATTCTTGCACCGACAGGAACAGGAAAAACGCTAACTGCGTTCTTGTGGTGCCTCGACCGGCTGATGTTGCGCGAGCCTGCGACCGCGCCCGGCTGTCGCGTTCTCTATATCTCACCTTTGAAGGCGCTCGCAGTAGACGTCGAGCGCAACCTGCGTTCGCCACTTGCCGGCATCGCGAACATAGCAGAGCGCGAGGGTGTTGCCGCGCACGTTCCCGAGATCAGTGTTCGCACGGGCGATACAAGTCCGCGCGACCGTGCGCGCTTTCGGCGGCATCCCGGCGAGATCCTCATCACGACGCCGGAGTCGCTGTACCTAATGTTGACCTCGGGCGCGAGCGAGGCGCTCCGATCGATCGAGACGGTGATCGTCGACGAGATTCATGCGCTGGTGCCGACAAAGCGCGGCGCACATCTTGCGCTCTCGCTGGAGCGGCTGCAGGCACTCGTTGGAAGACCGATCCAACGCATTGGGCTTAGCGCAACGCAGCGGCCGCTCGAGGAGGTCGCGCGGTTTCTCGGCGGCGCGGAAGCGAGCGCCTCGAGGGCATCGCAGCCAACTGCTGCCAGTGCGAGAGAGACGAACGCCGCTGATGAAGATGATCGCGATGGCAATGGATCGCTGTCTCGCCCCGTGACAATTGTTAATGCCGGCGCGCGCAAACCACTGGAGCTTCGCGTCGAGGTGCCGGTAGAGGACATGGCGAGGCTCGGCGAGATGGAGGAGTTGCCGAGTGGGCCTGCGGCACAGGGTCCGAAGCGCACGAGCATCTGGCAGTCGATTCATCCGCGTCTGCTGGAGATTATTCGCGGGCGTACATCGACACTGTTGTTTGTAAATGCAAGGCGAGTGGCGGAGCGGCTTGCGGGAGCGTTAAACGAGCTTGCAGGCGAACCTATCGCACGAGCACATCATGGCTCCCTCGCAGCGGCGCAGCGAAGCGAGATCGAGGAGATGCTGAAGGAGGGTCGCATACGCGCGCTGGTGTGCACCTCGTCGCTCGAACTCGGCATTGACATGGGTGCAATCGATCTTGTGATCCAGATCGAGGCTCCGCCGAGCGTTGCGAGCGGAATGCAGCGAATTGGCCGCGCGGGCCACCAGGTCGGGGCGCCATCGCATGGCATCATCTTCCCGAAGTATCGCGCGGATTTGATTGCATGCGCCGCTGTAACGCAGGCGATGCATGAGGGCCATGTGGAGTCGACGCGTTTCCTGCGCAATCCGCTCGACGTGCTGGCTCAGCAGATGGTTGCGATTGTGGCGCATCCGCCGCTGTCGCTCGCCGAGGCTGAGCGGCTTCGTAGTCGCGCTGACATCGATGCGGAGTCGCCGGGGATCTCGTACGAAGGGCTGTTGTCCATTGTCCGCAGTTCGGCGCCGTTTGCAGAATTGAGCGCCGCGGTATTTGATGGCGTGTTGGATATGCTTGCCGGACGCTATCCGTCGGACGAGTTCGCGGAGCTTCGTCCGCGCGTCACGTGGGACAGGCACCGCAACTGGATCACACCGCGGCAAGGTGTGCAACGCATCGCGATTCTCAACGGCGGCACGATTCCTGATCGCGGCCTCTACGGGGTCTTCCTCAGCGGCAGGCATGCGAAGCCTGTGCGCGTGGGCGAGCTCGACGAGGAGATGGTCTTTGAGGCACGCGAGGGCGAGACCTTCGTGCTCGGCGCGTCCACGTGGCGCATTGATGAGATCACGCAGGATCGTGTGCTCGTGAGCCCCGCGCCGGGAGAGCCGGGCAAGATGCCGTTCTGGCATGGCGATCAGGCTGGCCGGCCGATTGAGTTCGGCCGGCGCATCGGCGCTCTGGTTCGCGAGCTGCGTGAGTTGCCGCGAGGCGCCGCTGTGGCGAAGCTGACGAGCGAGCACGATCTCGATCAACAGGCGGCGGAGAATGTTCTGCGCTATCTGGCCGATCAGGAGCTCGCGACGCAGCAGGTTCCTGATGATCGCACGATTGTGATTGAGCGCGTGCGCGACGAACTCGGGGACTGGCGCGTCTGCTGCCTGACGCCGTTCGGAAGCCGCGTGCATGCACCGTGGGCGATGGCGACGACAGCAAGAGTGAAGGCTGCAGGCATCGACGTCGAGACGATGTGGAGCGAGGACGGCTTCGTGCTGCGCTTTCCGGAGACAGATGCTCCGCCTGAGGTTGATGCATTTCTGCTCGATGCAGCGGAGGCGGCAGATCTGGTGCAGCATCAGCTTGGGTCGACGGCGTTGTTCGCCGCGAAGTTTCGTGAGGCTGCGAGCCGGGCACTGTTGCTGCCCCGCCGCCGGGCTGACGGCCGGACCCCTCTGTGGCAGCAACGAAAGCGTGCCTACGATCTGTTGAGTGTGGCTTCGCGTTATGCGAGCTTTCCAATTCTGCTCGAGGCTTACCGCGAATGTTTGCGTGATGTGTTCGACATGCCGGCGCTATCGGAGACATTGCGTGCAATCGCCGGCCGTAACATCCGTGTGCACGTTGCCGACTCGCGAACGCCTTCGCCGTTTGCGAGCGCATTGTTGTTCAGCTACGTGGCGAACTACATCTACGACGGTGATGCTCCACTTGCGGAGCGCCGGGCACAGGCGTTGTCGATCGACCAGGAACAGTTGCGCGAATTGCTTGGCGACGCGGACCTTCGGGAGCTGCTGGATGCAAATGCAATCGAAGAGACGGAGGAACAGCTGCAATCGCTTGCGGAGGGTTACAAGGCGCGTAATCTCGATGCGGTGCACGATCTGCTGTTGCGGCTCGGCGATCTAAGTGCGGCGGAGCTTGGGGCACGATGCGAAGGTAGCGATGTCGACGCGAGCGTTGCACGGCTCCTGCGCGCTCGAAGAGTTCTACAAGTGAGGATCAATGGCGAGCCACGCTTCATCGCGATTGAGGACGCCGCGCGAGTGCGTGACGCGCTCGGCGTTCCGCTGCCACCAGGTGTTCCCACTGCATTTCTTGCGCCGGCTTCAGAACCTCTGGTCGATATTGTTCGCCGCTACGGGCGCACGCACGGGCCGTTTACGACTGTGGAGGTTGCGAAGCGGTACGCGCTTTCGAACGGAGCCGTTGAGCCTGTGCTGCAACGGCTCGTGGGGATGGGACGCATCGTCGAAGGAGGTTTTCGCCCTAGCGGCGTGAATCGTGAGTGGATCGATGTGGAGGTGCTGCGGACGATTCGCAGACGATCGCTGGCACGGCTGCGCAAAGAAGTGGAACCTGTTGAGCAGCGCACCCTGGCAAGGCTGTTCACCCGTTGGCAGGGAGTGGTGCAGCCGCGGCGCGGGCTCGACGCGCTGTTGGATGTGATTGAGACGCTGCAGGGCGCGGCGCTGCCAGCGTCTCTGCTCGAGACCGAGATCTTGCCGGCGCGCATTGCGGGTTACACTCCGTCGGACCTGGACACGCTGATTGCGGCGGGTGAGGTCGTGTGGGTTGGCTTGGAGCCGCTGGGCGAGCGCGACGGCCGCGTCGGGTTGTACCTGGCGGACAAGCTCACGCTGCTATGGCCTCCCGACCGTGTTGTCGTCGCGGATGCTAAAGCGCAGACAGAGCCCACAGCGATGAGCGAGCGCGAGAAGGCGGTGATTGAGTATTTGAAGCGCAACGGAGCGTCGTTCTTTCAGCCGCTGCATGACGGTGTCGGCGGTGGATATCCGGGAGAGACGATTGATGCGCTGTGGTCGTTGGTGTGGCGCGGATTCGTGACGAACGACGCCGTGAACGCCCTGCGCGCGTACTGCGATAAACCCACGTCATCGAGAAGCACAAAGCAAACGCGGCGAGTTCATAGCCAACAAGGTTTCCGCAGCCGGAGAACGACTCCACCAACGGCGCAGGGCCGTTGGAGCCTGAACGTAGCGGCGTTTGCGGAGACGCGCGCGACACCCGCAGCGCAGACTGTATGGAGTCACGCGATCGCGCAGCAGCTCCTCGCGCGTTATGGCATCGTCTTTCGCGAGACGGCGCATGCGGAGAATCTGGCCGGTGGGTTTACGGCAATCTATGATGTGCTGAAGGCACTTGAAGAGAGTGGCCGGGTTCGCCGCGGATATTTTGCTGCCGACCTCGGAGCCACACAGTTTGCGCTTCCGGCAGCGGTGGATTTGCTGCGCTCGTTGCGCGTTCCGGTTGAGGACAAGCATGAGGCTGTGATGCTCGCAGCAACGGACCCGGCGAATCCATATGGAGCACTGCTGCGATGGCCCGCCGCGCCCGAAGAGGGTTCGACCTTGACGCGGAGCGTGGGTGCGCGAGTTGTTCTGATCGACGGTGCACTGACCGCCTACCTTCGTCGCGGCAATCCGAACATTCAAGTGCTGTTGCCGGAGGATGAGCCGGGGCGTTCGCAAGCGGCACGAGTTCTCGCGGAGTTTCTCGCTGCTTATGTGCAGCGGGCGGGCAATCCTGAGGGCCGCGGGCGCAACTCAATGTTGATTACTAGTGTGAATGGCGTGCCTGTGGCTGAGCATCCGCTGGCGCCCTTCCTGCTCGACGCCGGATTCCATGCTGCGCCGCTTGGCTTCAATGTGCGGCGCGGTCTTCCACCGCTGTCCACAACGGCAGCCGAGACGCGCAACGATGCCTGAGGGCGATAGCATCTTTCGCACTGCGCGTGCGCTGAATCGTGCACTCGGTGATCGGGTCGTGACGGGATTCGAGACAACTCTCGCGCCACTTGCTCGCGTGAATGATGATGCTCCGCTCGTAGGCCGCACGGTCGAGCGGGTTGAGGCGCGAGGCAAGTGGTGCGTGATCTTTTTCTCCGGCGATTTGATTCTGCTGACGCATATGCGAATGTCTGGCTCGTGGCACATCTACAGAGTCGGCGAGCGATGGCAGGCGCCGCGCGGTGCGATGCGGATCGTGATCACCTGTGGCGATGTGCAGGCGGTGGGCTTCAGCATTCCGGTTGCGGAGTTCCACACGGCGCGATCGCTCGAGCGCAGCGCGCACATGTCAGAGCTTGGACTGGATGTCCTTGGAGCAACCTATCGCGTTGACGAAGCTGCGCAGGCACTGCGCGAGTATGGACGGGCGCATCCTGATGCAGAGATCGGAAACGTGTTGATGAATCAGCGCGTGATCGCCGGGATCGGCAATATCTACAAGTCTGAGACGCTATTTGCGGCGCAAGTGAATCCGTTCCGGCGCATGCAGACGATCAGCGATCGCGAACTCGACCGCATCGCAGAAACTGCACGACGTTACATGCAGGCGAACGTCGCGGAAAGAAAGAGCGAGGGCATCGTGACATATACAGGCACTCGCGGCAGGAAGAGTGCGATGGACCGCGGTGCGCGACTGTGGGTATACCGCCGGCGGGGGCAGGAGTGCCGGCGCTGCGGCGCGATCATCGAGATGCGAAGGCAGGGAACCGGTGCGCGGTCGACTTACTGGTGTCCATCGTGCCAGCCGTTAGATTGAGAGCAGCTAATCCTGCGGTGTCGGCGGCGGCTGTGACTGCGGCTGCTGCGGTTGCTGCGGTTGCTGTTGTTGCTGCTGTTTGTCTTTATCCTTTCCGAGGCCGAACATCTTCTGGAAGAAGTTGCGATGCTTCGTCGCATCGTCCGGATTATTCGGATTCCCAGAGTTGTCCGGCACGGCGTCAGGATTGAACAGCCTGTTCGCAAGCGTTTGCGAATCTTCACCCATGTGGGAGCACGTGCCTTGCGGTGCAGTGCCTACGAGGAACGCGACGGTGAAGCCGTCGCTCGGGCAGGCAGAATCGGCCGGAAGATTCGTTGCGCGGTCGATGCGCAGAACCTCCACGCCGTCGGGCGGACTGAACGGCTTCATGTCCGAGTACTGCGGAAGCTTGATCGCGCGGTTCATGAACTCGGCCCAGATCGGCGCGGCGGCATCGGCACCCTGCAGTGCGTGCGTCAGGCCGCGCGAGATGTCGGTGTAGTCGTCGTTTCCGACCCAGATGACGCAGAGGAGATTCGACGAGTAGCCGGCGAACCACACGTCGTGCGAGGTTCCGGTCTTGCCTGCTGCGGGTGCAGTGAATCCAGCCTTGCGCGCCGCGGAACCCGTGCCATAGATCATCACGTTTTCCAGCAGCGACTGTGTAAGGTAAGCCACGCGCGGGTCGAGTATCTGTTTCGCCTCAGGGGCATAGTCCGCGACGATGTCACCGTTCGGATTGCGGACGCTCGCAAGCATCCATGGCTTGATGTGAACGCCGTTGTTAGCGAAAACTGTGTAGGCCCCCGCCATATCAAGCGGTGTGGCGTTGTATGTGCCGATGGCAACTGACGGCGTTCCGCGTGCGTTGACGATACCCGATTGCCGAGCCAGCGACGCGACGTTATCAAAACCAACCATCTGAGCGAGATTGATGGTCGCGATGTTAAGCGAGTGTTCAATGGCCGCGACCGCCGTCACCATGCCCGGATACTCACCGCGTTCGAAGTTGCCGGGCGTATACGCCTTTCCCTCATACATGAAGGTCGTGGGGTCATCGTTGAGCAGCGTAAGCGCGTTGAAGGGACCGCTGCCGTTGAGGTCCGTTCCGTTCAGCGAGGTGTTATACGCGCTCGCGTATACGAAGGGCTTAAAGATCGAGCCAGTCGGCCGCTCCGCCAGCGCATGATTCAACTGCGAGACACCATAGTTCCGTCCGCCGACCAGCGCGAGCACTTGGCCGGTGTGCGGATCGAGGGCAACCAGCGCGACCTGCGGATAGGTGATCGGCTCATCCTTCTTGTGCAGTTTGCGTATCAGTTCGTCGACGCGCTTCATGCCGGCATCGACCGCGTCGGCGGCGGCGGCCTGCAGCGACGGATCCAACGAGGTATAGATGCGCAGCGAGCCGGAGCGCGCGGTATCGGTATCTCCCAGGCGCTGCACAATCTGGTCGTGTACGAGATCGACGAAGTACGGGGCTTCGCTGCCATCGACGTTCGGGGGCGCGAGGCGCATCGGCTCGGCCTTGGCGCGCTCCGCCTCGGAGGAATTGATCGCGCCGGTCTCAACCATCGCGTCAAGTACGAGGTTGCGGCGGTCCATCGCGCGAGTGGGGTGGCGATAGGGATTGAGCCAGTTGGGGCTGTTAATCAGTCCGGCGATCGTCGCCGTCTGCGCGAGATCGAGCTCACGAAGATCCTTCCCAAAGTACGACTGCGCGGCCTCCCCGATGCCGTCGATCGCGAAGGAGCCGTGCTGACCGAGGTTCACTTCGTTCGCATACATCTCGAAGATCTGCTTCTTCGTGAAGCGGTTCTCGAGCTGGAAGGTGATCATGACCTCGGCGATCTTGCGCGAGATCTTCTTGTCCGGCGTGAGGAAGAATCCACGCGCAAGCTGTTGCGTAAGCGTGGAACCGCCGCAATTCATCCGGTGCTGAAGCACATCCTGCACGGCGCACTTGAAGGTGCGGACGTAATTGATGCCGCCGTGTTCGAAGAAGCGGCGGTCTTCGATCGCGAGGACTGCCTGCACCATCTGCGGCGGAATCTGGTCATAGGTCACCATGCGGCGCTTGGTGCGGCTGCTGCCCTCAGAGAGCGCGGTGATGAGCTGCGGCTCAAGCTTGTAACCTGCCAGCGGGACGCCGTCCTCCGCCGTGATGGTCTTCACCACGCCATCGCTGGTGACGATGGTTGCGCCGTCGGCCGCGAGGTAGCTCTGCGGGCCGGGCTTCACCTGAATGGTGTCGCCCTGCAGGCGGAAGGTTCCCATCTGGGGGTTGACGTTGTAACCGGCTTGCCGCAGTGAGGCAGCGATTTCGCTCGCGGTGCGCTGCTGGCCGGGACGAACCTCCTGCGGCGCGGCGTAGATTTGGGCGACCGAGGCGAAGAGCGGACCCTGCTTCAACCGCTCGCTCACCAGCCCCTGGTACTCGTGGTAGAAGTACCCGTAAATCGCTGCACCGGCAACGGCGAACCCGACGACGAGAACGAGCGCAACTCGCGCGAGCTTCCACCAGATCGAATGCTGTTGCGATTGGTCGATCTTTACTTTTACGGGCATTAGGATTCCAGTCGGCAGAGAACCTCGTCTGAGGATGCTATCTCTTGGACGCTGCCAGAAGTGATTGGATGTGTGCCGGAAGCGCCTCGAGCGTTACGTCCTCTGAGGTGTGCAGCAGGCGGTCGACGACCTCGACCTTGCCTTCGGCGAGCTTCTTGCCAATGTTCACGCGGTACGGTACGCCGATCAACTCGGCGTCTTTGAACTTCACCCCTGCGCGCTCGTCGCGATCGTCCAACAGCACATCGACGCCGGCTTTGGCGAGGTCGGCGGCGACTCGCTCACCAGCGGCCAGTAACTCCGGCTCGCGCACATTGGTCACCGTGATGACCACCTCAAAGGGCGCAATCGAGGGAGACAGAGCGAACTGGTCGGCAGAGGTCGTTGAGGGCTCCGCATCCGGGAAGCGCGTGCGAAACTTTGCGGCCGAGCTCTCGATCGCAGCAGTGAGGATGCGTTCGATGCCGATGCCATAACAGCCCATGACCGGCATGACCTCTTTGCCGTTGGCATCGAGCACACGCGAGTGCATGCTCTCCGTGTACTTGCACCCGAGCTTGAAGATATGGCCGACCTCGACGGCCTTACCGATTCGCAGCGGCTGTCCGCCCACAGGATCCAGTTCGCCCTCGTTGACGTTGCGAATGTCGGCGAGGACCGTCCATGTGAAGTCGCGGCCCGGCGTGACGTTCTTGTAGTGATAATCCAGCTTGTTCGCGCCGGCGACGAGGTTCTTCCGTCCCTGCAGGCCAAGGTCGACGACGACAATGGTGCGCAGGCCTTCGTTCGGGTTGTCGCGCAGTACGCCCTTCAGCTTGTCGAGCGCCTTGCCGGACTTCAGTCCGTTGAGCGAGCCCTCCGTCATGATCTGCACGATGCCGACCGGGCCGAGAAAGCCCGCCGGTCCGCCAATGTGCAGCGCCAACTCCTCCGGCATCATCGGACGCAGGTCGGCTGTTCCGGCGATGCCGTTCAGCTTCGTCTCGTTCACCTGGTGGTCGCCGCGAAGGAAGGCCACCACCGGCCGCAGCGGTTCGCCCGGCTTATGGTCGCGCCCTGAGCCCATGAACGCTACGCACTTGATATCCTGCGCGGCCTGAATCCCGAAGAACTCCGTAACATCGGCGATCGATGCCTTGCCCGGTGTGGACACAAGCTCCGGCGCATCGCTGGTCGCTTCAAGATCGACAACCGGCGGCAGCTGCGAAGTCGCCTTCTCGAGGTTTGCCGCGTAGCCGCTGGCCGAGCTGGCGATCAGGTCCTCGCCGGCGTCGGTATAGACCATGAACTCCTGCGACCCCGAGCCCCCCATCGCTCCCGAGTCAGCTTCGACCGAGATGAAATCGAGACCGCTGCGAGTGAAGATGGCGCGGTAGGCGGCGTCGTGCTTGTTGTAGCTCTCGTCCAGCCCGGCGGCGTCGAGATCGAAGGAGTACGAGTCCTTCATGATGAACTGGCGTACTCGAAGAAGGCCGCCCTTGGGGCGAGGCTCGTCGCGGAACTTCGTCTGGATCTGGTACCAGATCTGCGGAAGCTGCTTGTAACTGCGGATTTCGTTGCGCGCGATGGAGGTGATGACCTCTTCGTGCGTCATCGCGAGGACCAGCTCTGCTCCTTTGCGGTCCTTGAGATGAAACATGTTTTCGCCCATTACGGCGTTGCGGCCGGACTCCTGCCACAACTCGAGCGGGTTCAGCGCCGGGAGATAGAACTCCTGCCCGATCCGGTCCATCTCCTCGCGGACGATGGCGATGATCTTGTTCAGTGCACGCTGCCCCAGCGGCAGGTAGCTGTAGATGCCGGCGCTCAACTGGCGGATGTACCCCGCGCGGAGCAGCAGTTTATGACTGGCGACCTCCGCGTCGGCCGGGGCCTCACGCAGGGTAGGGATAAAGAGCTTTGACCAACGGTGCATGCCTTCCTTGATTGTACCGAAGCATCTGACCCGTGCCCTTGACCCGAAAGCGCCACAAAGCATCCAACTTTTCAACCGGATGGCGTTCCGAGCAGACCACGCACGATCCGAAGATTCGAGGGCAAAGTGTTACATACGAATGGTCAAACGGGTTTGGTTCGAGCAACTGGCAATCGTCTGCTGGACCGGCTTCCCGACGACGAGTGGCTCCAAATCACTCCCCAACTGGAGGAGGTCAACATGCCGCTGGGCCTCAAGCTCAGCGAATCCGACGCTTCGGTCGACTTCGTCTACTTCCCAACCGCCGGCGCCATCTCCACCGTCGCCACAACCTCTGCGGGCGAGTCCGTCGAGGTCTACCTCGCCGGGCGCGAAGGCTTCTCCGGCGTCGCCGCGCTTTTCAACCTGCCCGAGATGGCGCACGGCGTCGTTGTGCAGGTCGCCGGTCGAGGCTATCGCATGCGCGCGTCTGCCTTTCGCAATGCGGTCCACACCATGCCGGCGTTTCGCGAGCTCATCTACCGCACCATCTACCTCCGCATGGTGCTCGCCACGCAGAGCGTCCTCTGCAACCGTCTCCACGAGGTCGAGCAGCGCCTCGCACGCTGGTTGCTCACGCTCGCCGACCGCGTCGAATCCGAGCAGGTGCAGGTCACACAGGAGTACATCGCCGAGATGCTCGGCGCGCGCCGCTCTACCGTCACCGTCGCAGCCGGCGTACTGCAGCAGCGCGGCCTCATCAGCTATTCGCGTGGAAAGGTCGTGATCCTCGATCGCCCCGGCACCATGGCGACCGCCTGCGAGTGCTACCAGATCGTCGCCGACGCGCACCGTCGCGTCTGGGGCCCCCAGCCCTGACCCTGACTGCTAGCCCTTCGCTCCCTCGCCCGGCAACGCCCACAGGTCGTGCGTGTGTAGTACCCCAAGCACCGCGCCCGCGGCCGTGCCGTCCTCCGTCACCACCAGTGACGTAATCCGGTTTCGCTCCATGATCTCCAGCGCATCCGGCGCCAGCGGCTCCGGCGCAATCGTGCGTGGCGAGCGGTTCATCACCTCGGCCGCGGTCTTGCCGAACGCCTTCGGTCCCTCGTGCTCCAGCAGCCGTCGCAGGTCGCCATCGGAGAGCACACCCAGCAGCCGCCCGTTCTGTTGCACCGTCGTCATGCCCAGCCGCTTCGCGCTCATCTCGTGCACAATCTCCGGCAGGCTCGCGTCGGGAGCCACCATCGGGATCGCATCGCCGGTATGCATCAGCTTCGCGACAGGCATCAGCCGCCGTCCCAGATGCCCGCCCGGATGCAGCTCCGCAAAATCATGCGCGCGGAAGCCCAGCCGCCGGCTCACGTCGATAGCCAGCGCATCGCCCAGCGCCAGCATCGCGGTCGTCGACGCCGTCGGCGCCAGCTGATGCTGACACGCCTCCTGGCTCACACTCACGTCGAGCACATACTCGCTCGCCTGCGCCAGCGTCGAACCTGCGCAGCCGCAAAAACTCACCAGCGTCACACCCAGCCGCGGCAGCACCGGAAGCAGCCGCAGCAGCTCCTCCGTCTCGCCTGAGTACGAGAGCGCAATCACCACATCGCCGCGCCCCACCATTCCAAGATCGCCATGCACCGCTTCGCTCGGATGCAG
The DNA here is from genome assembly GCA_963729675.1 of uncultured Acidobacteriaceae bacterium. GTDB lineage: Bacteria > Acidobacteriota > Terriglobia > Terriglobales > Acidobacteriaceae > Granulicella. Next base: position 97,098 of record CAVSOV010000002.1, on the reverse strand, counting down.
AAAGCACGCAGGCGTTCCAGTCGAAACCATCGTCGCTGCAATCTTGCGCGCAATCAGTCCGCTCTTTCCGATGCCGGTCAGGACAGCGCGATGGCCCTGGCGTGCAGCCTCGGCCAGTAACTTCGCCACGCGCTCGAACGTCTCACCCCCAGCGCCCTCCAGCCGCGCGGCCAGCTGCTCCAGCGCAGCCGCCTCAATACGCACCAGCGCGGAGGGACTCGGATTGTCAACGACCTGCGAGGTGTCAGACGCGATCTGGTTCATGGGCTGCAAACTGACGCTCATGCTAGCAGAGCGCCACGTCCCGGCGTAGGCGCATCGGGCCTCGGCGGTAAACTTAAAGCTGCGCCGAATGAAGGGAAGTGAACGTGGGACGTCGACTGGCTGTACTTGCAATCATGATTGCGTTGGTAGGTGTGCTCTTCTGGGCTGGCGTGCATAATCTGCGTCATCGCCGCGCCCTCAGCGAGGCTAATCACATCACACTGACTCCGGCGGCTCCAGCATCCTCAGCCACGGACGACTCCGGTCCTCCCGATGCCGAAGGCTCCAACCTCCGCGGCAAGGACGCGCCCGCATTCACACTCAGCGACATCTCCGGTAAGAAGGTCTCGCTCGCCGACTTCAAAGGCCACCCTGTCGTCGTCAACTTCTGGGCTACGTGGTGCGGTCCGTGCAAGCTGGAGATGCCGTGGTTCCAGGAGTTCTCCGGAAAGTACAAGGAGCAGGGCCTCGAGATCCTCGGCCTCTCGCAGGATGACGGTGCCTCGCGCGATGATGTCGCGAGCGCCGCGAAGAAGATCGGCGTGACCTACACCATCCTCATGCCCGACGAAGCCGTCGCGAAAAAATACGGCGGTGTCGATTACCTGCCCGAGACCTTCTACATCGACCGCTCCGGCAAAGTTGTCGAGGTCACCGCAGGCGCACCCAGCAAGGAGCAGATGGAAGCGCTCATCCAGAAGACCATCGCTGCAGGTGGAGCGTGAAGCCCAGCATCCTTTCAGTCAGCCTCGCGCTGGCGCTTCCTCTCATCGCAGCGGCGCAGATTCAACTCGGTGGACTCGATCGCGGAACCGAGGCGAAGAAACAACACGTCGAGCTGCTGACCGACTCGCTGCAACTCGCCGCGAACAAGCCGCAGGATGTCGAGCTGCGCTTTCGCGTCGAGCCCGGCTTCCACATCAACTCCCACAAGCCGAAGGATGAGCTTCTGATCCCCACCGAACTCAGGCTCGATGCCGGCTCGTTTCGCATCGCCAATCAGCAATATCCTCCCGGCTCGCACTTCCGCTTGCAGGTGGGCAGCGGCGAGGACCTCGATGTCTATCAGGGCGAATTCCGCGTCGCGCTGCGAATCGAGGCGCCCAAGGGAGATTCGACGCTCAGCGGCTCGCTGCGCTATCAGGCGTGTGACAACGCCGCCTGCTTCCCGGCGAGAACTCTGCCCGTGAAGATCGTGGTTACAGCAAAATAAGCGCGGAGTCCACAGCGAAGAACTACGCCGGATGTTGTGACAGCGAGAGCGTATTGCCGTCAGGATCCTTGAACCAGGCGACCTTCGTTCCGCCGGGTGCGTTCCAGATGCCGCGATCGTCCTGTTCCATGAAGCCGTAGCGCGTGAACTCCACACCCTTTGCGGCGAGTTCTGTCACGCTTCGACACGATGTCATCGACCTGCCAGCCGAAGATCGTGAACGGATTGGGCGTAAACTCCGGCGCCATCGTTACGCGAAGCATGATGCCCGCGGGTCCAAGGCGGAACACGATGGCGAAGTCGTCTGCGCTCTCAAAGCGAAGCCCCAGCGTCTTTTCATAGAACGCGCGTGCGGCTTCAGGTTTCGTCGTCGGGATAAATCCAACCGGAGAATTCTGTGCGAGGCCCATGGCCGCGCCTCCTCTCAGATGGTGCGAATTGTGAGCCCGGACAGTCTACTTTCTCTTCTTCTGCGCCTCGATGAACCGTCGCACACGATCGATCGATCGCGCCTTGCCGAAGACAAGCAGCGAATCCATCAGCGGAGGCGACTGCGTGCTGCCGGTGATGATAGCCCGCAGCAGCATGAAGTTCTCCTTCACGCTCCAGCCCTTTTCCTCGCCGAGCTTCTTCATCTCGGCCTCGATGGTTTCCGGCTCCCATGCCGCGCCCTCCAGCATGGTCAGCAGATCCGAAGCGAACGTGAGCGTCTCTTCCGGCGTACGCTTCTTCGGCACCCATGCGGACTCCGCCGGCATGACGTTGTCCTTGAAGAAGAAGTCGGCCATATCGCCGAACCCGCCGAGAGTCTCGATGCGCGTCTGCACCAGCGGCGCGATCGCCTTCAGATACGCATCCGAAAAAACCGTCGCGCGCATCGCCGCGAAGAACTCATCCGGTGAAAGCTTGCGCAGGTACTCACCGTTCATCCAGCGCAGCTTCACGAGATCGAACACTGGCCCGCCGAGCGAGATGCGGTTGAAATCAAAGCGCTCGAGCATATCCTGCAACGTGAAGAGATCAGCCTGCTTCGTATCCAGGCCCTTGGAGACGATCTCCTGCTCCGTGGCGTGCGGCATGCCGCCGCCCATCAGCCCGAGGAAGTTCAGCATCGCCGGCGGCAGGAAACCAGCATCGCGGTAATAGTTCAGCGAGACCGGATTCTTGCGCTTTGAGATCTTGCTCTTGTCAGCGTTGCGCAGCAGCGGCATGTGCCAGAAGCGCGGCAACTCCCAACCGAACGCCTGGTACAGCAGCACATGCTTCGGTGTCGAGCTGATCCACTCCTCGGCGCGAATCACATCGGTGATCTGCATCAGGTGGTCGTCGACGACGTTCGCGAGATGGTACGTGGGGAAGCCATCGGACTTCAGCAGCACCTGGTCATCGACATTGAAGTGATCGAACGTGATGTCTCCGCGCAGCTCATCACGGAAGGTCGTCGAGCCCTCCGTCGGCACCTTGAGCCGCACCGTGAACGGCTTTCCCGCAGCGAGATTCGCGTCGATCTCCTCCTGCGAGAGATTGCGTGAGCGGCCGCCATACTTCGGCGGCTGCTTGCAGGCGATCTGCGCCTTGCGCTCGGCCTCAAGCTCCTCGGGCGTCTCAAACGCGCGATACGCATGACCGCTGGCCAACAGTTTTTCGCAGTATTCGCGATAGATTTCGGTGCGCTCGGACTGGCGGTAGGGGCCGTAGGGGCCGCCGACATCCGGGCCTTCGTTCCACTCCAGGCCGATCCAGCGCAGAGAGTCGAAGATCATCTGCTCGGAAGTAGGGACGAACCGTGTGCGGTCCGTGTCCTCAATACGCAGGACAAACTTGCCGCCGCGCTGCGCGGCGAAGAGGTAGTTCAGCAGGCCAATGTAGGCGGTGCCGACGTGAGGATCGCCGGTGGGGGATGGGGCGACGCGGACGCGGACAGGGCGGGGGCTTGCGGGCGATGCGGCAGAGGAAGGCTCAATCATTGGGACAACTTCATGGTACTAGAGCCTGCTCCCTGTCCCAGCGAGCAAGCTCGCCGGGAACCCTGCGCCGCCCGAGAGTGCGCTAGAGCGGTGGACTGGGTGGCGCAGGCGGATACGGCGGCGGATAGTTTGGCGGCAGCGTTCCATACTGCGGCGGCGCCGGAACGACGTTCCAGCGCGCGAACGCGAGGATGCACAAAACCACCAGAGAACCGACGCCCGGAATAAGCACGAGAAGCGCCAACGGCCCAGCCAGCCCTGCCTTGGTGAAGATGCGCCAGAAGCAGAAGATCATGAACGCAAAGAAGAGCAGGATGCAGAGGAAGAAGAAAGCTCCCATGCCTGCCATGAGGCCGGCGATGTGCTGTTGCTGGTACTGATCCATCAGATTGCCTCCTGAGTTGCAGTCACTGTATCGGACAACCGATACCCGAACCAAGAGATTTCTAACGGTTTTGTGCGATTTGCCTCAGGCGAATCGTTTTCATTAGGTGAGGTCGTCGGGGTCGAAGGCGGGACGCTTGCGGCCCAGAGCGGACATGTCGTGGGCGTCGTCGAGCAGGGTGCTCACGACGCCATCGATGTCGGCCTCGTCGGGGGCCTCTGCGGCGACGGCAAGCATCTTGTTCTCGTTCGGCAGTTCGATCGATTCCAAAAGAACGACGACGTGGGCGACGGCGGTGGATTCCTGGGGGAGGCCCTCGGGGGTTTTGCCCTTGATGGAGACGTTCTTCATGTCCAGGTGAAGCAGTTCGGCGACGCGCTCGCGGAGTTCCGCGGCGATGGGGACGATCTTGGGCCGGTGCATGACGAGGACGCAGTCGATGTTGACGATCTTGTAGCCGGCGAGCGCGACCTCCTCGAGGGCGGTCTTGAGGAAGACGGTGGAGTCTGCGCCTTTCCACTTCGGATCGCTCGGCGGAAAGAAGGTTCCAATGTCTCCGGCGGCGACGGCGCCGAGGAGCGCGTCGGTGATGGCGTGGAGAAGGAGGTCGCCGTCGGAGTGTCCGGCGAGGCCTTCGGGGTGGTCGATTTTGAGGCCGCCGAGGACCAGCGGGATTCCGGCCTTGAAGGCGTGCGAGTCAAAGCCGAGACCGATGCGCATCGACATTCTGTTCATCCTAATCGAAGTTGGGCGGACCCCTCGGCACCCCAGCGAGCGAGCGGGCTCGCCGGGGACCCCCCTCCCCCCGCCACTTTTTGCGCAAAGTCTTCCATCGAGAGACTTTAGGGGTGGACCTAAACCGCGCGGGATGTCAAAAAGCGAACGGGCAGGATGTCAAAAAGCAAGCGCCCGGCGCGGGCCGGGCGAGAGTGTTTCCCTTAAGTCAAGTATATCGTGCGCGTCAAGAGCCCGAGCGCTTTCGTGGTCACTGAGCGGCGAAATCCAGACAAAGACGCCTTCGCCCGGAGGCCCGAGAGGCGAAGGCGTGCGAAGACTCGATTCCTTGAAAGATCGAGTGAACTCAATCGCTCAGTGCAGGTTGAATCGCAGGATCTGCCCAATCGGTGCGTCTGCCGCGCCCCAGTTCGAGACATACAGCGCCCCGTCCGGCCCGAAGGTCATTCCCGTCGGTACCGACAAGCCTGTGATCACATCCTCGGCCATGCCACCGCCGCGGACGCGCACGACCTTGCCGAAGCCTGGCGTCGGGAATCCTGCCTCGGCTGAAAGCTCCAACACGTACAGCGCACCGTCCGGCCCCCATGCCATGCTCACAACGGTTGTGAGGCCCGGCGACGAGGTTCCGGTGAGATGCAGCTGATCTGGCGCCCACGGATCGAGCAAATCGATGAGACCTTCCAGCGGGTCGGGCTTCAGGGTCATCAAGATCGATGAATCCGGCGTGATCGGAAACAGGCCCAGGTTGCCGACGATCAGGCTTTCCCCGCTCGGCACCGCAGCCGTCGGCACCACGTGCCCTTCATACTTGGAGATGTCCGTAACCATCTGCACCTGGCCGTTCGGGGTCACGGACCAGATCTGTCCGTGGTTGGCCTCCACCGTGTACAGCCTTCCCTGATTGGCGAACATGCTGTAGAAGACACCGTCGGCCTCGAAGTCCGGAGCCATCACCGCTGACGGATGCGCAGCCACCGCCTGGCTGAGGTTCGCGATCATGGTCCAGTTGCCTGTGCGCTGATCGACCTTCGCCACCTGGTTCGGTATCGTCGATCCGTGCGAGCACCCTCCGCCCGTCACGACGGCGTACAGATTACCGTCCAGAAAAGCGATGTCCGCTACGCCCATCACATCGGGCCTCTGGCTCAGCGCCGAGGGAAATCCAGCCGCCACCGTGGTCACATTTCCGCGCTTGTCCACCTTCACGATGCTGGCGGTGTTGCCGTTCGTGTACGGTCCACCGACGGCGACCGCGACCTGCAGCTGCGGGCATATCTCCGCAGTACTGTTCGTTCCGCCCGGCCCTGACAGCGCAACATACAGATCGCCGTCCGGCCCAAACTTCATTCCACGCGGACCGAACAACCCCTGCGCGACTGCTGTCGCTCCTGCCGGCACCGGCGGAAGTTGTGCCTGCAGGTCACACGTACCGCCTACGCACATACCCAACACTGCGCAGAACTTCCGCAATTGATTTCATTCTCATCGTCTCTTCCTCTCTGTTTTTTGCCACATCCTGCCCGCGTTCCGCCGTCGTGACGGGAACCCTTACGAAACTGCGTTTCAATCACTGCTGATGAATCTGCCGCAAACCCGACGACGTGTTGCCTAAACACTCCAGTTAGCTGGCCGTTAGATATCCATACAGAAGAATCGGGTCTCCTCCGCATTCGGCATCAAGCCCGGCGGTGTAATGTTTCGAGGACGATGTGACGGGCGACGACGGGCCGAACACCACTCCAGACGGATAGGTGAAATGTGTCGGCGACGTATTGTTCACGATCTCCCAAACCAGCATCGCCCCGTCGCTAGTGAATACGCCGTCCTCTCGGCCCGCATTACACGCGGGCTCGCCGTTGACGGCCTCGTTATCGGCGATAAAGGTGTAGACATCCGCGGCAGTGATGACCAATGACTCGTTCGCAGGAACGACATACGGGGTCGAGCCTCGAAAGCCGTTGGTGACGGCGTAACAGGTACCGCCGGTCCCACTGCTGGAAGGAACACAATCCAGGTAGACAAACTGTGCAGCCTGCTGCCCGATGCTCTGCGTTACCACCGGGTTCGACGCTGTATTGGTTACCTGTACCAGCGCAGCTGCTACAACGTGTACCGTCTTCGGGTTCGTAAATCCAATCACGCCCGCCGCCACGACCACACCACTCACCGCCATCACCGATCTCGATAAGCGAATCATTGGAATCTCCTTCAAAACACACGGCCGCGTCAGCTTAGTTATTGGTCAGGTAACCATAGAGGTTGAAGTACGCAACCAGGCAGCTGGAGGAGTCGTAGCCGGTGGTTAGATACGTTTGCGGGGACACGACAATGCCCGACGGGTAGCTGAAATGAACCGTGCCTGACTTTGCCTGCAAATACCATCGATGCAGGCCAGGGACCACGTTGGCTCCATAGTTGATGTACAGATAGGCGGAGGTAGGAGAACTGCAGGATTGGTTCGAAGTAATGTCAACGGCTGTAATTACGAAAGACTGATTGGCCGGCGGCATATACGAATACGACGGGTAGCCGGCTGTGCCATTGCTCGGATAAACGGGGGCACAATTGGGGTAGAAGCTTACGCCGCAGTCAACGTCCACCAGTTGGGCAACTTGCTCAGTGGTATTTTGTCCAATTACCGGGTTCGCCGCCGTATTCGTCACCTGCACCAGCGCCGCCGTCACAGCGTGCACCGCCTTCGGATTCGTAAACCCGATCATCGCTGCCGCCACCACTACACCGCCCACTGCCATCACCGATTTTGAAATCCGCATCACCGTTCCCCTCCCGTTGCAGCCACATTGCAAAACTTTGCTTTTCCTGATCACCTAACTGGCACCCCCAACGCGAGCCATCTGCGGTCCGATCCGGCCCATACGCCTCAAGGCGTCGTGAGATAGCCCGTAATTGTGACCGCCTCGAGGGAGCTGCAGTTTGACAAACCACTGATGCTCTCCGAGGCGCCCCACAGCGTGGGCGTAATTCCCCCGCCAATCACCAGGCCCGACGTGTACGTATAGTGGGCGGTCAATATGCTGCTTGGGGCGACCAGGTTCAGATAAGCCCCGTTGTTCGAGGGCGTGCCAAGGTTGACGGCGTAGTCCCCCCCGCACAAGCCACCCAGAGGATTCGCGTCCAGATCCACTGCTGTGACAACCAGGGACTTCCCCGCCGGGACCATATAGTCAGGTGTCGTGCTTCCGTCTGGCGACACTTGAAAGCATGAGCTATTAACCTTCTCCATCGCGAAAGAGCAAGACAGGTGCACCATATTTCCCGCCTGCGCGCCCACACTTTGCGTTACCGCCGGGTTTGACGCCGTATTTGTCACCTGCACCAGCGCCGCTGTCACGGCATGAACCGCCTTCGGGTTGGTAAACCCGATAATCACGACCAGCGCAATAACCACACCGCCTACCGCCATCACTGTCTTTGAAATTCGCATCACTGCACCCCCTCGTTTGTCTCGCCTACGATTTGCTTGTCTCGCCGATACATCCAGGCCGCAGCAAAGGCCATGCCCAGTCCGGCAAGCTGTATCGACGACGGCTCGGGTACTGGCGGAGGCGCCGTAGATCCGGTCGTCACATCGAGCGCCCAGTCCGCCGTATCCGTGTTGCAGTTGTTCTCGTCGTAGCAGGTCTGAAACACGCCTGCCGTGAGGTCGTAGAATCCGTCGCCCAGCGTCCCGGTGTCCTCAAACACCGCCGCCGGCAGATACTTCGCCGTCCGTCAACAGGACTGTGTATGTCCCCGCGCTCAGTCCCGTGAATTGGAAATTAACGTCGCCACACTGTCCTCCAACGCTCCCGATTGTCACCGTTCCTGCCGGCGGACATCCCAGTGAGCAGTTGGTCACGAACGTCCGATGTCCCATCCACAAACACTGTGCCGCTCGGTCCAGTTCCCTGGAACAGCCCGACGAACGGATCATACCCTCCCGCCGCAATCGACGTCCACGCGGCGTTCACTCCTCCGTCGAAGCCGTTGGTCTGCAGCAGCACCGGTCGCCCCGATCCGCGTTACGCGACACCGTCGCCGTGAAGATGTCCTCTGGATTAGCCACCGTGCCCGTGTACGAAATGGTCTCCGCGTACCCGCGCGCCGTTCCCCCGCCCGCAACGCACACCGCCAATGCAATCCTGCTCACCCAATTGACACGACGCCATGAGCCTTCACCCTTCTTCCTGCCCGTTCGCTCATGGCGCCCGCTGAATCTCACGCTGCCCGCCTTGAGCCAAAGCCTGGTATGTCCCTATGGCCATCATGCTGAAACCGCGTCACCCTGCAAGTCGCGATGGAACTCTCACGGAACTGCGATTTTTCTCCAATCCCGGGCTGGCCCGACCATAATGGTGAACCGGTAATAGAGCGCCGTGAGCCAAGCAGAGGAGTCCAGGGTGATCTACCGCTTCAATGGTTTTCAGGCCGATGACGCAGCCTTTCGCCTCACCGCGGATGGTGTGCCGGTCTCGCTTGAACCCAAGACTCTCCGCCTGCTGCTCTTCCTCATCCAGAACCGCGGCCGCGTCGTCCGCAAGCAGGAACTTCTCGACGGCATCTGGCGGGACACAGCCGTCACCGAAGGCGCGCTTACCCGCTCCATCGGCCTGCTTCGCAGAGCACTTGACGACGACAGCCGCGAGCCCCGCTTCATCGAGACGGTCCCAACCGTCGGCTACCGCTTCATTGCCCACGTCGAGTTCGTTGAGCCCGCGGAACTTCCCGGCTCCCAATCTCAAGTCTCCGCAGCGCCGCCTGATGTCCCGGTGGCGCAGTCTCCAATCGCTGCCGCCCGCCGTCCCCGGCTCTTTCGCCTGGCAGCCATCCTCGGCGCCTGCGTCGTCCTGGTCACCGCCGCCGCCTGGCTCTTCTCCAAGCGTCTCCACGCGGCGCCCGCCATCCGCTCGCTCGCCGTCCTGCCGCTTACGAATCTCTCCGGTGACCCCAGCCAGGATTACTTTGCCGATGGCATGACCGACGAGCTGATTACCGAGCTCGCCCACGTCCCCAACCTCCGCGTCGTCTCCCGCACCTCGGTAATGCTGGACAAGAACGCGAAAAAGTCTTTGCCTGACATCGCGCGCGAACTTGGCGTAGACGCGATCGTGGAAGGCTCCACGGTCCGCTCCGGAGACCGCGTTCGCATCACGGCGCAGCTTATCGATGCGCGCAGCGATCGCCATCTCTGGGCCCAAAGCTTCGAGGGCCCCGCGACCGACGTCCTCGGGTTACAGGACAGCGTCGCCCAGCAGATTGCGTCGCAGGCCCGCCTGGTTCTTCTTCCATCACCGCCGCGCCCGTCCATCAACCCCGACGCGCATGACGCCTATCTGCGCGGCCTGTACTTTTTCAACAAGCAGGACCTTCTGCGCAGCGTGGAGTATTTCCAGAAGGCCATCTCCCTCGACCCCAACTACGCGTCTGCCTATGCGGGCTATGCCACTGCGCTCGACGCCTGCACCACCTTCGGCCTCATCAGTCCTGAAGACGGGATGCCCAAAGCACAAGCAGCCAGTCTGCGCGCTATCGAACTGGACCCAAACAACGGCGAGGCGTACACCGAGCTGGGCAGCATTCAAACCATCTATCAGTGGGACTGGACCGCCGCCGAGCAGAACCTTACGCGCGGCATCAGCCTCAACCCGAACGACTCCATCGCGGAGTTCAAATACGCCGTCTATCTCGACGCGGTGAACCGCCCGCAGGATGCCGTCGCGCATATGCGCCGGGCGCTTGAGCTCGATCCGCTCTCCTACCTCATGAACCGTCGTCTCGGCGCTACCCTCTACTTCGCCCGCGACTACGATGCCGCACTCGCCCCGCTACAACGTGCCGCTGAAATGGAAGACCATCCCGGCTCGGTCGACAATTACAGGAGTCTCGTCTACGAGCAGAAGGGCCAGCGAGACCTGGCCGTACAGCACGATCTCAGCGCGCTGCACGAAGGCCGGCCACAGATCGATACCGGCGCTCTTCTTGCGGTATATCAACAGCACGGATGGGAAGCCTATTGGCGCGCGCGCAGCAAGATTCTGCTCACTACCTCAGCTGCACCCTGCACCGCTTATGAGATTGGCGTCGACGATCTTCGCGTCAACGAACTCGACCACGCGTTCGATTCGTTCAACCGAGCGCTGGACCGGCACTGCTTCTACATGGCTCTCATCCGCGTTGACCCGCTTCTCGACCCAGTGCGTAACGATCCGCGCTACATCGCTCTGCTGCGGCGCATTCACCAGTGATGCGATCCGTGCCTTGCGCGCGCTTCAGGCAGGCCGGCGAGGGAGCCTTCAGCCAGCTAAATAGAATTCGGCGATTTCGAGGTCGCCGGGTTGGGTGACCTTGAGGTTGCGGCTGTTCCCGGGAACGACGTAGACGGGGATGTTGGCGCGCTCGAGGAGCGAGGCCTCGTCGGTACCGACGAACTGGTCAGCTTCGGCTTCGGAAAACGCGCGGCGCATGAGTGGGACGAGGGCGCCCTGAGGCGTCTGGGCGTGGACGATGAGTTCGCGCGGGATGGTGGCGGTGATGAGGGCGCCGTCGGCGGTGCGCTCGACCTGCTTGATGGTGTCGATGGCGGGAGTACCTACGATGGCGGCGCCGTGGTGCTGGATGGCGTCGATGGTGCGGTCGATGGTGGGAGCGTCGATGAGCGGACGGACGGCGTCATGGACGAGGACGATGTCGCTTTCGTCGGTGGAGGGAAGCGCGGCGAGAGCGTTGGCGACGGAGTCCTGGCGGGTGTCGCCGCCCGAGACGACGTGCACGCGATTGGACAGCTTGTGCTCGGCGAGAAGCGCGGAGACGCGCGGCTGGTCGGGCTCGCGTACCGCGATGTAAATGCCGGTGACGCGCGGGACGGCGAGGAAGGCGCGGAGCGAGTGGAGCAGGATGGGGATGCCGCCGAGCTCGATGAATTGCTTGGGGGCGCCTCCTGTTGCAGAGGCCATACGAGTACCAATGCCCGCAGCGGGCAGAATGACGAACACAGACATGGGAAGAGGAGTATACAGCTTTTGGAGATCAGGGATTACTTGCCGCGGAGTCTGTGAGGCATTGTGGCGAACTGCGCCTGGTGACCAATCATGGGTGACATAGATTTGTCGGCCATGGATGTATTCCTTCGGGGGTTAAAGCCCGCGGCAAGGTATACTGGAGTCTGACCTCCTCAAGGCGACTGAAGTCTGACCACCTCAAAGCGACTGAAGTCCGATGGGTTACATCGAAGCCACCTCTAAAGCCTGCAAGTTCATGTTCTTAGGGAGACGTGCGGGTTTCCACCTGTGAAATGGTGGTGAATGGCTGCTTTTGTAGGCATCTTTGCGGAAACTTTGGGTCTCAAAATGGGGTACGGGAGAATTGTCATGCGTGTGCGAATTTTCAGTGTGTTATCTACGGCGGCGTTAGCGTTAATTTTCGCGACGCAGGCAAGAGAGGCTCGGGCAGACGTGATCTTCTCGAACTTCGGCCCCGGGCAAACCTATCAAGGGGCCAAATGGTGGGATGTGGGTGCCGTGGGGGGAACGTCGCAGGTGGTCGCGTTTTCCTTTACTCCGACCGCGACGGAGACACTGACGGGCGCGGATCTGGCGGTAGCGTCGCTGGCAGGAGGGGCAACGGCACTGAATGTGTTTATCGAGTCGGATTCCGGAGGCGCGCCGGGCGCTCTGCTCGATGCGTTGACGCAATCAGGAAGCATTCCGGTGTATCCCACGACTGCCGTGGTGAACTACGACTGCGTCGTGACCTGTTCAACGCTGAATGCGGGGACAACCTATTGGATCGTGGCGCAGCAGGACGACCCATTGAACCTGACAGGGTGGCTGTACAGCTTCAACGATACGGGAACCTGGTTTTACAACGAGCTGAACAGCGAGACCGGCCCGTGGACCGCGGCAACGACAGGGAACAATTTCTCGGCGTTTGATATCACCGGGACCACGTCTGTAGGGGTCGTCACGACCGGCGCTACACCTGAACCTGCGAGCCTGGCGCTGTTGGGATCGGGGCTGTTGGGAATCGTTGCGGTGGCGCGACGCAGAGCCTTGCTCGGTTGAGAGGCTGTAAAGATTTACTCGGTGGGTGGGACGAGCATCATCTCTGTGCTCTGGGTGAAGCCGAAGCGCTCGTAGATGGGGCGGCCGAAGCGTGAGGCGTGCAGTGTGATCACGCGCGGCCCACGTGTGCGGCATTCGGCGACGGCGGCTGCGAGAATCTGTTTGGCGTAACCGCGGCCGCGAGCTTCGGGGATTGTGTAGAAGTTCAGCAGATAGGCGCGCAGCGGCTCGGGGTCCATCCAGTGCGGCGGGAATTCCATGAAGTAGATGCCAGCAGAGGTGAGGACCTTGCCGTCTTCCTCGAGGAAGAGGCCGACGTAGGTGCCGTCGGCGAGGTGGGTGCGGACCCAGGGTTCGAAGGCGGCGTCCATCTCGCAGAGACGGTCTTCCGTGGTGAAGTCGTTGGCTGCGAACATGAGATGGCGTTGCTCAGTGATGAGCGCGGCGTCGTCGATGGTGGCGCGGCGAAGAGTGGGCATATTTCGATGGTAGCCGCGCGGACTCTACTGAGTGAGTTTTGTGACGGGCTTCAGCTCTTCGAGTGACGGACGCGGGTCGGGCCCCGTGTGGCGGGTGACGACGACGCCGTTGGTTTCGAAGTGAGTGATGCGGTGGCCGTGGTCGTGGCCGAACTTGATGGTCTTGAGCAGCAGCCTGAGGTGGTGGCGCGACTCTTCTTCGAAGTGGCGGCTGATGGCCCAGTCGTAGTCGGCGATGACGAAGTAGGTGGCCTCGCACTTGGGGCAGTACAGCGGCGTCTCGAGAGTGCGATGGAAGGCGGCCGCGGGCAGCGGAACGATGGGATCGGTGCCGGATTTTATGGCGACGAGGATGTTGCGGGACATGGGCAGCGTTGTCCTTAGGCTATGCGTTCGCTAATCGACGTCATCGGCATTCGTATCCACAGAAAATTGCGTATTCCACATTTCTTAGTGACATGCAAATAGATGTTCCACGCGGAACACCGCTGTTCCACGACCGAAGCCGCATAGGCGTCCTGAAAATAGCTACATCTCCCAGCGAAGAAGCGTCGCGCCGACGGTGAAGCCTGCGCCGACCGAGGCGAGGAGAACGAGGTCGCCCTTCTTGAGGCGGCCTTCTTCGATGGCGGTGTCCATGGCGAGCGGGATGGTGCCGGCGGTGGTGTTGCCGTAGCGGTCGATGTTGATGATGACGCGGTCCATGGGCATGCCGAGGCGTTGCGCGGTGGACTCGATGATGCGCTTGTTGGCCTGGTGGGGGATGAAGCAGGCGAGCTCGGTGCCGAGCGACGCCATTGCGCTCAAGCACGCGCTCGGCGGCTTCGGCCATCTTGCGGACGGCGAACTTGTAGACGGCCTGGCCGTCCTGATAGACGAAGTGCTGGCGCTTGTCGACGGTCTCGTGCGAGGCGGGAAGAAGAGAGCCGCCGGCGGGCATGTTGAGCGAAACCGCGCCGGAGCCGTCGATCTCGTGCCAGAAGTCGATGAGGCCGATCTTCGCCGTCAGCGCAGGGCTCGATGAGAACAGCGCCGGCGCCGTCGCCGAAGAGGATGCAGGTGGAGCGGTCGGTGTAGTCGATGATGGAGCTCATGACGTCGGCGCCGATGACGAGGACTTTTTTGTGCGCGCCGGATTCGACGAGCTTGGCGCCGACCTGGAGGGCGTAGGGGAAGCCGGAGCAGGCGGCGGAGAGGTCGAAGCCCCAGGCGCCGGTGGCGCCGAGCTTGTTCTGGATGACGCAGGCGGCGGAGGGGAAGATCATGTCGGGCGTGACGGTGGCGACGATGATGGCTTCGACTTCGGTGGGCTGGATGCCGCGGGAGGCGAGGCAGCGGCGGGCGGCTTCGACGGAGAGGTCGCTGGTGGCGATGCCTTTGTCGACGAGATGACGCTCGCGGATGCCGGTGCGCTCGACGATCCACTGGTCGTTGGTTTCGACCATCTTTTCGAGGTCTGCGTTGGTGAGGACCCGGGGTGGAACGTAAGTGCCGAGGGCGGAGATTTTGGCGCGGACGGCAGACCGGGGCTTCAGGGTGAGACTCAAAATGTGCTCCTCCAAAGGAATGTAACCAAAAAGAATCTTATCGCGGCGAGAGAGCGTGTGGGGTCGTGGGAGAAAAGACCTTGACGCAAAGGGCGCAAAGAAACGCAGAGGTTCGCCACGAAAGCACGTGCTGGAAGAAGGCGTTGGATTTGCGGGGAAAGAAGTGTACCGGGTTAACCTACTGCGCCCGCGCGTGCCCGTTACCGTTGCTTCCTTCCGGACCTGGCGGGGTTGGCGGGTTCGCGTCGCGTAGGACCCGGCACAGGAGTCAGTTTATCACTGCGCGAGGGCGGAAAGAAGAGACACACGGAAGCCCGTGGAAGGGTTTGTGGAAGATCCGAAATACAGAGATCCTTCGCCTTCGGCTCAGGATGACGGCGTCAAAGTGGTCAAGGCGCGGTGGGCTGGGCGGATTGGGAGCCGGGGCGGAGCTTCACGGCGCGGGAGGTCTGGACGAGTTTCCAGATGCCGATGGCGGTGAAGAGAATCGTGATCGACCAGAAGACGATGAGGATAGTGACGGCCCAGCGGTCGGAGAACTGATTCCAAAGATGAAGGAAGGCCTTGCCGTAACGGAGGCCGATCCAGGCGGCGATGACGTGGCGCGCGAAGCGGCTGATGGTGAAGGCCGTCATGAACTTGCGGCGGTCCATCTTGACGGCGCCGGCGACGAGGACGAAGGGCGAGAGGGGCATGGGCGGCGGAAGAATCGCCGGAAGTGCGACGGAGAGGATCGAGTGGCGTTCGACCCAGGACTTTACGGGCTTGAGATAGCGCGGGGAGACGTGCTTTTCAAGGAAGGCCATGCCGCCGGCGGCGGCGAGCACGTAAGAGAGGAAGCCACCGAGCGCAGAGCCGAGGGTCGCGATGAAGACGAGGAGAAAGACGTTGGTGTGGTTGGCGGCGTAGAGGATGACGAGGATGTCGGTAACGCCGGGGATGGGGAGCGGGACGAAGGAGCTGTCGACGGTGGAGATGAGGACCAGGCCGGCGAGGCCGAGGTGATAGAAGACGTGCATGAGCCGATGGCCGGTGGCGGCGAGGAGAAGAGCGATCGCTGGAGAAGCAGTCTTCATGCTGGTACTTAGGACGCCCCCGGCGGCATGGGAGTCTCGGAGACAGGAGATTTTAGATATTAGATTTTAGATGTTAGGCAAACAGTTTGCAGACGCGGGAACCCCGGCTTGGTTCTCTATCTAACATCTAAAATCTGCGATCTAACATCTTGCATCAAGCATTAGCCGAGCAGGCGCAACTGGGGGAGCAGAGGGAGGACGCCGAGTTGTGTGGCGAGTGCGCGGAAGTGCTCGATGGCGCGGAGGCAGTCGGGGTCGAGGGTGTAGTGGATGTTCTGCGTGAGATAGGTGCGGATGACCTCGGCGGGAAGGGCGATGCGGGGGGTCCACTCGCGGACGAGGGTGTCGATGTGGGTGAGGCCGGCGTTGCGGCTGGCGGTGAGGTCCGCGAAGAGCTGTGCGGGTGTGATGCCGTTGAGGCGGAGAGCCGCGGGTCGAACGGCCCAGACTGCGGCGACCCAGGGGAGGCCGGTGTGCTGACGCCAGAGGGTGGCGAGGTCGAGCCAGAGGAGGGAGCCGGGGGCGAAGTCAGTGTCGAGCTGGCTCGTGATTTCGGCTTCGATTTGGGAGCGATTTTGGCGGGCGAGGAGTGCGGGATCGCCGATGAGGAGCGCGGCGTCAGCGGTGGAGAGCATGGAGACAGCGTCGGCGCGGTGCTCGGTGAAGGTGGGGTGGGCGTTGTAGAAGTGCTCGAAGAGGATGTGCGCGTAGGCGGTGGAGCTGCGCGAGGCAGAGTCCGTGGCGATGGTGGTGACGTGTGAAAGAGCCTCGCCGACAGGGAGGTTCGCGGGATTTTTGACGAGGAGAAGAATGCTGCGGACCTCGCGGAGAGAGGCGATGGTGCAGCCGGGGACGACGGCGAGCTCGGGCGTGAGTTCGGCGATGGGGATGAGGCCGAGGTCGGCGGCGCCGGAGTGGAGCTCGCGTGCGCAGTGTGCGGGCGTGGTGTAGTGGAGTTCGTAGCGCGTGCGGAGGGCGGAGGCGGTGGGCTCGTGCTCGAAGTCGTAGAGGAGCGGAGCCGGATTGAGGAAGGAGATGGCAGCGACGCGGAGGGGCACAGGGCAATATTAATAGGATTTGGCTGAAAGATTTTTTAGTGGGATTCGGGTGTGCAGCTAATTGCGATAGAACTGGGTGCGGTAGGATGCGAGGAAATCGCTGAGGAGTTGGGCCGGGATGGTAGAGGTGAGTTCGGGGGCGTTGGCCGAGAGACGGCTGGCATGGATGGCGCTGGTGCTGACGCCGGGGATGGGGCCGACACGGTGCGTGAGAGCGGTGCAGAGGCTGGGTGGGGATGCCGAGCGGCTGTTTGGAGCGTCGCTGACGGAGCTGGAAGGGCTGGGGCTGCCGGCGGGTGCGGCTCAGTTTGTGTTCGACGGACGGGGGCGCAAGGCGGCGACGGAGGAGACGAGCCGGCTGGCGGATGCGGGCGCGAACTTTCTGACCATGGATGATGCGGAGTATCCGCAGAGGTTGATGGAGATCTTCGATCCGCCGCCGGTGCTGTGGCTGCGGGGTGATGCGTCGATTTTGAACCGGGCGGGAATTGCGGTGGTGGGGACGCGGAATCCGACGCCGTATGGCGCGGGGATGGCGGAGATGCTGAGCCGGGACCTGGCGAAGCGCGGGATGGTGATTCAGAGCGGGATGGCTCGCGGAGTGGACACGTGCGCGCATAAGGGTGCGGTGGATGCCGGTGGGAAGACCGTCGCGGTGTGGGGGACGGGGATCGATGTGATCTACCCGAAGGAGAACAAGAAGCTGGCGGAGCAGATTGTGGCCAGCGGCGGGGCGGTGGTGAGCGAGTTTCCGCTGGGGACGTTTCCGGCGCCGCAGAATTTTCCGATCCGGAACCGGACGCTGAGCGGGATGAGCGTGGGGGTGCTGGTGGTGGAGGCGGCGGAGCACTCGGGGACGCGGATTACGGCACGGTGCGCGATCGAGCAGGGGCGCGATGTGTATGCGGTGCCCGGTAATGCGACGAATAAGAATGCCTGGGGGCCGAATACGCTGATCAAGCAGGGAGCGAAGCTAACTGCAACATGGGAGGACATTTGGGAGGATCTGCGGTCGCAGGACCGGGTGGCGTTGGAGGAGGAACTGGAGCGCCGGAAGGGGCGAAATGAATCCAAAGTGGGTGGGACCGCATCTTTATTTACCGCTGGGGGCTCAGACGGCGGCGGAGAGCCGATGAGCGAGCATGAACGCCTTGTTTTCAGCGAGTTACGGGAAGATGAGGCGGTGCAGCTGGACGAGCTGATCGAACGGCTGGAGCCGAAGATGGTCTCGGGTGAGATATTTACGGCGCTGTTCGAGCTGGAGCTTGCGGGGAAGGTGAAGCAGATGCCCGGCAAGAATTATCTGCGGTGTTTTTAGGCCGCTGATGTATATAGTGAGCGCAATTTAGCGTCGATTTCCTCTTCAGAGAATCGTCCAACGGAACGACCGTCTGGGGTGGGCCGTAGGGAGGGTTGGACCTGCCGCGATTTGCTGTGGCGTTTGACTTGTCCTTGGCAAAGCGTGTTAGGGTGCATTGACATTGGTTGATGGTGGGGCTGGCAAGCGCCGCCTCCCACTACCGGACCCGAGCGAGCGAGCTCGGGCTGAACGGAGCAAAGGCAACAGATGGCAAAGAATCTAGTGATCGTGGAGTCGCCGGCGAAGGCGAAGACGATCGGGAAGTATCTCGGCAGCGACTACGTGGTGGAGGCCTCGATTGGCCACATCATGGATTTGCCGAAGAACGATATTGGTGTGGAGCTGAAGCGGCGGACGTTTGAGCCGACGCTGATTGTGTCGCCGGGTAAAGAGAAGGTGGTGGACCGGCTGAAGAAGCTGGCGGCGAAGAGCGATTCCGTTTTCCTGGCGCCTGACCCTGACCGCGAAGGCGAGGCGATTGCCGCGCATTTGAAGATGCAGCTTCTGCCTTCGATGAAGGACAAGAAGAAGATTCAGCGCGTGACCTTCAACGAGATTACGAAGAAGGCCGTGCAGCAGGCGTTTCTGCATACGCGCGATGTGGATGAGAACCTAGTGGACGCGCAGCAGACGCGGCGTGTTCTGGACCGGCTGGTGGGGTATCAGATCTCTCCGCTGCTGTGGGACAAGGTGAAGCGCGGGCTGAGCGCGGGACGCGTGCAGACGGTGGCGCTGCGGCTGATCGTGGAGCGCGAGCGTGCGATCCAGAACTTCCCCCAGACGGAGTACTGGAATATAGATGCGGTGCTTTCGCCGCAGGGAAATAACACCGAGTTCACGGCGCGGATGGTTGGTGTGAAGGGCGTTCCGGTGCGCGTGGAAGATCGCGCGGAGGAAGGCAAGTACATCGCGAATGCGCTGCCGGATAAGGCGGCGGTCGATGAGGTGATGACGCAGCTGGAGCGCGCGACGTGGCGCGTGCGGTCGGTGGAGAAGAAGGAGACGAGGCGGAGACCGAAGCCTCCGTTTACGACGTCGCAGCTGCAGCAGCAGGCGGCAGGGCGGTTGGGATTTGGTGTGCGGCGCACGATGGGTGTGGCGCAGCGGCTGTATGAAGGCGTTGATCTGGGTGCAGAGGGTACGGTGGGTTTGATCACCTACATGCGTACCGACTCGACGCGCATGAGCCCGGATGCGATTGAGGCGATTCGCGAGCATGTGAAGAAGCAGTTGGGCGATAAGTACATTCCGGAGACGCCGAATGTTTACTCGTCGAAGAAGGACGCGCAGGATGCGCACGAGGCGATTCGTCCGACGAACATTGCATGGACGCCGCAGTTTGTGCGGCGCTATGTGAGCGATGAGCAGTTCCGGTTGTATTCGCTGATCTGGGAACGCGCGGTGACGAGCCAGATGGTTCCGGCGGTGTTCGACCAGACGACGGTGGATATTGAGGCGAAGGCTGAGATGAGTTATGACTTCCGCACGACGGGAAGTGTGCTGAAGTTTGCGGGCTTCCTGTGGTACGAGGAAGAGGCGAAGAAGGCCAAGGCTGCGCGCGATGCGAAGGCTTCCGTGGAAGCTGCGAGGCTGGAGCAGAAGGCGCAGGATGCGCGCGCGGACAACGATGGCGATGGAGATGGCGGCGAGGCGACGCGAGAGGATGAGGCTGAGCGCCGGCTGCCGGAATTAAATGATGGGCAGGCGTTGAACAAGGTGCGGCTGGATTCGCAGCAGAAGTTTACGCAGCCTCCGCCGCGGTTCAACGAGGCGAGCCTGGTGAAGACGCTGGAGGAGAACGGCATTGGAAGGCCGTCGACGTATGCGTCGATCATCAACACGATCCAGGAGCGCGACTACGTCAAGAAGATCAAGGCGCGGCTGGTGCCGACCGAGATCGGGATGGTCGTGACGGACCTGCTGGTGAAGAACTTTCCGTACATCTTCAAGGTGGAGTACACGGCGGGGCTGGAGAACGAGCTGGACGCGGTGGAAGAGGGCACGGAGAAGTGGACGGATCTGCTGAACGGCTTCTATGGGCATCTCGAGGACGAGCTGAAGGTCGCCAGCGAGACGATGGAAGACGTGAAGGCGATGGAGCAGGAGACGGACGAGATCTGCGAGAAGTGCGGGGCTCCGCTGTATCTGAAGTGGGGCAAGTTTGGGAGCTTCTACTCTTGCGCGAACTATACGAATGAGAAGCCGATGAGCGTGAGCGCGGCGGCGTGGAAGAAGAGCGAGCGCGAGGTGTTGAAGAAGATCACGACGAAGTTCCACCACGCGACGCTGAAGGTGAAGGGCACGGACGAGGGCGGCGCGGAGCGGTCGGTGGAGGTGACGGATTCGAAGGACCGCAAGGAGCTGAATGCGGCGCTGCAACTGGCGATGAAGGATTGGAAGAAGGTCGCGGTGGAGCCGGTGAGCTGCGACTTCACGAAGGAGAACTACGCGTCGAAGCCGGATTTGAATGCTCCGGGAGCGGACGCGGTCGAAGAGCAGGAAGAGGAGTTCTGCGACAACTGCGGACGTGTGATGGTGCTGCGCAATGGGCCGTGGGGGCCGTTTATGGCCTGCCCGGGATACAACGAGGACCCGCCGTGCAAGACGATTCGGAAGCTGAATCAGAAGGTGCAGTCGAAGCCGCCGGTGCAGCTGGAGGAGCCTTGCCCGAAGTGCGGCAAGCCGCTGCTGCAGCGCGAGGGGCCGTACGGTGAGTTCATTGCGTGCTCGGGCTATCCGAAGTGCAAGTACGTGAAGCAGGAGATTCTGGACGTTCCGTGCCCGAAGTGCGGCGGCGAGATTGCGGTGCGGAAGAACCGGCGCGGCGATGTGTTCTACGGCTGCACGCGGTATCCGAAGTGCGACTTCACGAGCAATCAGAAGCTGGTGGCGGAGGCGTGCCCGAAGTGCAAGTCGACGTACCTGGTGGAGGTTTCGGACAAGGAAGGCACGTGGCTGGTGTGTCCGAATAACCACGACCGGTTGCCGAAGCGTCGTGCCAAGAAGGGCGCGGAGGAACCGGTAGCGGGTATTGTGTGCGGGTACGTGAAGAAGATTGGGCCGCCAAAGCCAAAGGAAGAGCCCAAGGAGCTGAAGCGACCGGATCCGGAGAAGACACGGCCGGTGGTGGAGGCGGTGGCGTAGTCCTCTAAAGCGCGTGGATTCTATGGAGTTCTGTAGGAACCCGAAGGAGGACTTTCCATTTCCCGTAAAACCGTGGTAAACTCATGTCAGACCAGCGGCATAAGCTGCGGCTGTAAGACTGTCCGGACAGTTATGGAAGGGTTCAGCTGCTGCTATCTGACTGAAAAGACAGGAAGGCTGATATGGCAAAGGCGATTTGGAACGGACAGACCCTCGCGGAGAGCGACAAGGTTGAGACCGTTGAGGGAAACATCTACTTCCCAGAGGAAACTGTGAACCGGGCTTATCTGCGTCCCAGCTCGAGCAGCTCGACATGTCCGTCGAAGGGACGCGCTCGCTACTATACGGTGCTGGTTGACGGCCAGGAGAACCTGGACGCGGCGTGGTACTACCCTGACCCGAAGCCGGCGGCGAAGTCCGTGAAGCACCATGTGGCGTTCTGGCGTGGAGTCGAGATCATCACGACTTAGTACAAAACACAATCCGGATTGGGAGCCCCTGCGAAAGCGCAGGGGTTTTCTACGTTCAGGGATGCCGTTTGACGACGACGGCTCTCGGCGCCGCGGGGACGGAGGTGAGGGCGGTTCGGATGACGAGGGATTCAAAGGGATCGAGTTGGCTAGAGTGAGAGGACGATTTTGCCGAAGTGGCTGCCGTGTTGCATGTGTTCGAAGGCGGAGCGGGCTTCGGCGAAGGGAAAGATGCGGTCGATGACGGGCTTGAGGTTGTTGGCGGCGATGGCGGCGTTCAGGCGCTCGAACATGGCGCGGCTGCCGACGTAGATGCCGTTGATGTGAATGGATTTCGAGAGGATGGAACGGACGTCGACGGCGGGGCCGGCGTCAGCACCAGTGCCGGAGAGGACTCCGATGACGTGCACGTGGCCGGCTGGGCGGACGGCGTTGAGAGATTTTGTGATGGTGCCCTGACCGCCGACCTCGACGACGTGATCGACGCCGATGTTGTGCGTGAGTTCTTTGACGGTTTTGTCCCAGTCGGGCGTGGATTTGTAGTTGATGGTGTGGGCAGCGCCGAGGCGGCGGCCGCGATCGAGCTTCTCGTCGGAGGAACTGGTGAGGATGACAGTCGCGCCGCTCATTTTGGCGATTTGCAGAGCGAAGAGGGAGACGCCGCCGGTGCCCTGGACGAGAACAGTCTGGCCGGCGCGAAGATGGCCCTGCTCGACGAGGGCGTTCCATGCGGTGAGTGCGGCGCATGGGAGTGTGGCGGCTTCTTCGAAGCTGAGGTTTGCGGGCGCGTGGATGAGGCCGGATTCCGGGAGGATGCGCTCGGTGGCGAAGACGCCGTCGATGGTGCCGCCGAGTGCGGACTTGCCGGTGAGCGGCTGGATCTCGCCGTCGAGCCAGTCCTGAAAGAAGAGAGTGCAGACGCGGTCGCCGGGCTTGAAGCGCGTGACGGCGGAGCCGACGGCGGTGACCTCGCCGGCTGCGTCGGAGCCGAGGATGCGAGGGAGTTGCATCTTGGGGTTGTACTGTCCGAGGACGGTCATGAGGTCGCGGTAGTTGAGTGAGGCGGCGCGGAGGCGCACGTGGACGTCGGTGGGTCCGAGCGCGGGGAGCGACGCCGGCTCGAGGGAGAGACTGTCGAGGCCGAATGCGTTGAGGCGAAGGGCGGTGGGCATTGTCATTGGATGAGGACGGGTCGTGGCAGAAATAAATTTCTTTTACACTTTGCGTTGCAAAGTGTAGGCTTTTCGGTAAGGGGATTTCGTGCTCATGACTGACCTCGACCGAGCGCTTATCGACATACGGAATATTCGCCGCCAGGTAGCGCAAACGACGGAGTTTCGCGGCTACGGTCCGCTGGCTCTCTCTGCAACGGCCGTTCTCGCGCTGTTGGCCGGCGTGGTGCAATCCTACTGGATCCCAGAGCCTGCAGATTGTCCTGCGCAGTATGTTGCGCTGTGGCTCGGCACCGCCGTTCTCTGCGCTGCCCTCATCGCGAGCCAGATGCTCACGCGCAGCAGGCGGCTTCATTCCGGGATAGCAGATGAGATGATCCGCGTGGCGGTTGCGCAGTTTCTGCCTGCGGGCATTGCGGGTGCGATTTTGCCCTTTGTGCTGCTGCACGTCGGGCGTGACGTGTTCTGGATGCTGCCTGGGTTGTGGCAGATCATCTTCAGCCTCGGTGTGTTCGCCTCTTGCCGCTGTTTGCCGCGGCCCATGCTCCTTGCGGGCGCATGGTTTCTGCTCACTGGCTTCGCGTGCGTTGCCATCGGAGACAGTCGAGCGCTCGCGCCGGCGACGATGTCCGGCGCTTACGCCATGGGCATGATGCTGGTCGCTGTTATTCATTACCTATCCGGAAAGAAGTCCTCGACCGATGAAGAAAAAGAGTTCTAGATCTACTGCACAGTTTGCGTACGAGGGCCTCGATCGTGTCATTCATGAACGCGCGCGGCTCAGCGTTCTCACCTCGCTCATGACACACCCCAGCGGGCTCAGCTTCGTGGAGTTGAAGCAGCTTTGCGCTCTTACCGACGGCAACCTGGCGCGGCATCTGCAGGTGCTTGAGGAAGACAAGATGATTCATATTGCGAAAGAAGAAGATCGTGGGCGCGCTCAGACTACGGTCCGCATTACGGCCTCAGGCCGCAAGCGCTATTTGGAATATCTGACGATTCTCGAACAGGTGGTCCGCGATGCCGCCTCTGTTGTTCAGGCAGACAAGGATGATGCACTTCCACGCAAGCTCTCACCGTTAAACGCTCAGTAGCTTTTTGCTTGTAGAGTCAGTAATTCGCTGCGCTGTGTCCATCAACTTTGTAATGCAAAGTTAATGCCAAAGGAGATGCCAGAAATGAACACCTTCGCCTCACCTATGCCTTCGACGGCCCGACTGAGCTCCCGCTCGCTCGGCGGAAAGTTTTTCGTCATCATGCTGCTCGCGTTTGTGATGAGCATTTCCGGCTTCTTCGTGGAGGGCCTGACGACGGAACGAGCAAACAATCGCGGCCTTCTCGCGGCCTCGTCGGAGCATCCTACAGCGCAGCCAACAACGGTGCTCGGCATCCGGATGGCCGATTCGTATCGCTCGACGCGGCGTTCGCTGCACTACATCACGCTGTTTCTGGGCCTCGTTTTCCTGACGTATTTCCTCTTTGAGGTCAGTACAGGCAAACGAGTGCATCCGGCACAGTATGCCCTGGTCGGAGTCGCACAGACAGTCTTCTATCTTCTTCTGCTGTCGTTCGCGGAGCATCTCGGTTTTGACCTGAGCTTTCTCGTCGCGGGAGCATCGACCATCGCGCTGCTCTCGATAAACACAGACTGGGTCTTTCGCAGCCACATGCTTGCTTTACGCGCGCTCGCGGTCTTCACGGCTCTCTATGCCTTCATCTATGTACTGTTGCGCGTGGAGGCGTACGCTCTGCTGGTTGGCGCGATCGCCAGCTTCGCAGCCGTCGCTGCCGCAATGTACATCACGCGCAATGTCGACTGGTATGGAAGCGGCGGCGTGGCACCTAACTTCGCCGCTGTGCCTCCAAGCGATGCTTCCGGCCCGGCTGTTCGCGAGTCGTGGCTGAAGTGAGTTAGCGTTTCAGGCCGGACCACTCGAGATAGGAGCGGAAGTCGTCGGAGCCGGGTGCAGCCATCTGGAACTTGCCGCTCATGATGGCTTTGGGGCCGTCGCCTTCGAGGTGATAGATGAGGCGGAACTTTGGCAGCGAGGGAAGGCTCTGCGAGTTGAAGATGGCAGTGTGCGCGTCGGGCGTTGAGATTGTGTAGTAGATGACGTGGCCTTCGCTGTCGAGATACAGCGCAAGGAGCGACGAATTGTGTCTGGTCACCGCGTTGGGGTCGGCGAAGATTGTGAGTTCGTCGCGATGATTGCAGTCGAAGTTGGCAGGGCCTTTGCAGGCGTCGGATGAGGAGGAGCGGACGAGTGCATGGCCGTTGAGGTCGCGACGGAACGTGTAGGTGCCGGTACCTTGTGCGCCCGCGGAACTGGCGGCCGTGTTGGTATTTGCGGACCATGTGCCGAGGAGGAAATCGAGGGGGGCGAGGGGGTCGCTAGAAGTTGGGGAGGGTGCCTGCGCGGTGAGCGAGGTCGCGCAGAGAACGATTGCGAACAGAACGAATCGGCGCATGGGCGAGAGTGTATCAGCCTATTGCGGCGCGAGCGTCGCCGACGCAGCTTACATGCGCTCGGCGGCGGTGAAGAGGTAGTCCATGGGCCAGGTGGTTTTGAAGCCCTGCTGGCGGACGAGTGTGGCGAGCTGCGCGTAATGGCGCATGCTGTGGAGCGTGAGGTGCACAAGGATGGTCTCGCGGGAGGCGCGCAGGCGGCCGGCGGAGATGGTGTCGATGGTGAGCTCGGTGGACCAATCGTAATCGGGGCTGGCGAGAAGGCTGCGGACAAGACCGAGTGCGAGTTCATGCGCCCCGTGGAGAGAGTCGATTGAGTTCTTGGGGATCTCTTCGTAGGGGGATTCGGGAAGACCTGCCAATCGCTGTGCGTAGCGGAGCTCGACGGCGACGATGTGCTGAAGGGTATCGGCGACTGTCTTGCCGTTGCGGATGTCGCAGAGCAGACCGAGGATAAGCGGGTTGGCGAGGATGAAGTCGCGCCAGCGCTGTGCGGTGGTGTCGTTCCAATCGACGAGTTTTTCGGCGGAGACGGTGGCTTGCATGCTCCAGAAAGGATAACCCCATTCATGCGCGATGAAGCTACGCATGAATGGGGAAGAGCAGATTCCTCCGCTAGGCTACGGAATGACAAGGCAAAGGGTTCAGGCTTTGACGACGGTGCCGTTCTCGACCTTGACGGGGTCGAGGAAGGGCATGGCTTTGCGGAGCTCGGCGCCAACCTTTTCGATGGGATGATTGCGGTCCTGCTCGCGGAACTTCTCGAACTGCTTGCGGCCGGTGTTCTGGTCTTCGAGGAAGCGTTTGGCGAAGGTGCCGTCCTGGATGTCCTTGAGGATCGCCTGCATGGCCTTTTTCACTTCCGGAGTGACGACGCGCGGGCCGGAGACGTAGTCGCCCCACTCAGCGGTGTCTGAGATGGAGTAGCGCATGTACTCGAGGCCGCCGCGGTAGAGGAGGTCGACGATGAGCTTGAGCTCGTGCAGGACTTCGAAGTAGGCGAGCTCGGGCTGATAGCCGGCTTCGGTGAGGACCTCGAATCCAGCCTTGACGAGCGCGGCTGTGCCGCCGCAGAGCACGGCCTGCTCGCCGAAGAGGTCGGTCTCGGTCTCTTCGGTGAAGGTGGTTTCGAGGACGCCGCCGCGAGTTCCGCCGATGGCCTTTCGCGTAGGAGAGTGCGACCGCGAGCGCTTTGCCGCTGGCATCCTGCTCAACGGCGACGAGCGCGGGGACGCCGCCGCCTTCGGTGAAGACCTCACGTACGCGATGGCCGGGACCCTTAGGCGCGACGAGCGAGACGTCGATGTCTGCGGGCGGATTGATGGTGCGGAACCGGATGTTGAAGCCGTGCGCGAACATCAGTGTCTTGGGCTGGCCGTCGGAGCCTTTGGACTGCAGGCCGGCTTCGAGCTCCTTGTAGACCTTGGCAGCGGTCTGGTCGGGGACGAGGAGCATGATGACATCCGCCCATTGCGCGGCGTCCGCGGGTGTGACAACTTCGAGTCCGGCGAGTTCTGCTTTCCTGGCGTTGGCGGAGCCGGGGCGGAGGCCAACTTTGACGTGCACGCCGGAGTCCTTGAGGTTGAGGGCGTGCGCGTGGCCCTGCGAGCCGTAGCCGATGATGGCGACCTTCTTGGCCTGGATGAGGGAGAGGTCTGCGTCTTGATCGTGGTAGGTCTTTGCCATGATGTTCCTTCTCTTTTTGAACGTTGGTTTGATGATAGAGCTTTGAGGGCGTCAGCTTATCTGCTGGTAGAGACGATAGTGCTCGTCGGTGATGGAGGTGTATGGCCAGAGGTGGACCTCGCCGTTGTCCAGGGAGATCAGGTGATTGCCTGATGTGGGTGAGGTTTGCTGCGCGCTTAAGAGTTGTGCGCGCGTGAGCGTGTCGGGCGCTGGTAATAGAGCGAACAGCGCTGAGGGGCCGCGCATGACGGCGACCAGGTTGGGGTGTTCGGCGTCGAGCGGAGTGAGGCGAAGCGGCATGTCGAGTGTGAGTTCGACGCGGTCGCCATTGCGCCATTCGCGGTCCATGATGAGCCATGTGCCGGGGTGTGGAGTGAGCCCTGGCGCGGTGCGGCCGTTGACGAGTGCGCGGCTTGCGGGGCCAGCCCATGCGGGGATGCGCAACGCGATGGGAAAGGTGCGATTGCGGTCGGTAGAGATTTTGAGCGTGATCTCGCCGTTGTTTGGGTAATCGGTTGTTTGTGTGAGGGTGAGGCTCGCGCCGTTCTGCTTCCAGCTGACGCGCGAAGGGTGATAGAGATTGACGGCGAGGCCGCGCGGTGTGGCGAAGTAGGAGCTGATGCCGTAGTCGGCGGTGAGCTGCGGGAAGGTGCCGGAGCAGCAGGGCCACTTGTCGTTGTGCCAGAACTTGTGGGCGTCGTTGTTGTAGTCGGCGTAATAGAAGCTGGTGCCGTCGGGCTGAATGGGGCGCGCGCCGAGGATGGTGTTGTAGAGCACGGTCTCCATGCTGTCGCCGTAGGAGGGGTCGCCGGTGGCGCAGAGGAGATAGCGTGTGATCTTGAAGTGGCCGTAGGCACCGCAGGGTGTTTCGAAGCTGGAGTGTGTGTGGGTGAGTGAGTCGGCGAGGCCGTTGCTGTCGGGCTTCTGGAAGGTCTCGTTGGGACCCCAGCCGCCGGTGGCGAAGCTTTGTTGCTGAACGAAACGGAGGCCGTTGCGCGCCGCGTCGAAGTGCATGGAACTGCCGTCGACGAGGTACGCCTGCATGGCGGAGCTGAGCGCGTTGACGTGCGAGTAGGCGTGTTCGCCGGGGAGGACGTTTTCGTTGCGAGAGAGCGGAGTGAAGTAAGTTTTGTCCTGCAGGAAGCGCTGAGCAAGGGTGCGGTAACGCGTGCCTGCACCGCGCGTGTAGGCGAGATAGAGATTTTCGGGAAGTGTGTACGGCTCATCCCATGTGAAGGAGATGTTGGGGTGAGGACGGGCGCGCATTTCGGCGCGGGTGAGTGCGTGATCGGGAAGACGCGGCATGACGGCGTCGGTTGCCGGATTCAGAACCTGGAGAGCGACGGGATCCTGAGCGAACTGGTGAGCGTCGATGAGCCCGCAGACGATCTTGTCGAAGGTATAGCAAGGGAGATTGTAATCAGCGTAAAACTTCGGTGAGATGGTCGCGGCGTAGCCGGTGACGAGCTGATGAACCTTTTGTTGTGTGGCCTTGTCGCCGGTGATGGCGTAGGCGCGAGCGAGCGCGGAGACCCACTGGCCGAAGGTGTGGCCGGGGACGTAGCCGGTGAAATCGTGGGCGGGATCGAACTTTGGTGAAGGTGAGTACCAGCCGCCCATGTCTTCGCCAGGTGCGGGCATGCCGGCGAGCTGGCGGAAGGGCTTGAGGAGGCGGTCGTCGTCGAGCGCGAGGAAGAGCGCGTGGTTGTGGTCGAACTGCTGAAGTAAAAGGCTGTCGAGGAGTTGAACCTGCGAGTAGTCGAGCTGGTGTAGTGGCGCGATGGAGTCGGGCGCGAGGGCACGAAGCGCGCGCGGTGAGAGCGTTGCGGCGGAGAGTGATGCACTCGATTTAAGGAACTCGCGGCGGTTCATGTGTCGACTCAGGCCTCGTCGAACTCGGTGGGAAGTTTTTCGTCGTCCGGCAAGGCCGCCGGATCGAGGGTGTCCTGTGGTTCGTCGGGTTTGGTGCCGAGGGCTTTGAGAACGCGGCCGGTGTGGTGGCCGCGACGCATGGCCATGCGGCCGGTGCGCGAGACCTCGAGGACCTCGTAGCCGGATTCGCGGAGGACCTGGAGGAGGCCTTCGATCTTGGAGGCGGAGCCGGTCATCTCGAGCATGATGGACTCGGGCGCGAGGTCGACGACGCGGGCGCGGAAGACGTTGGCGAGCTCGAAGATCTGCGAGCGCGAGTGGACGCCGTGCGGCGAGTTGGGGCCGGCGGCGACCTTGATGAGGCAGAGCTCGCGGACGACGGCCTCGGCACGGTTGACCTCGTCGACCTCGACGGTGGTCTCGAGCTTGTAGAGCGAGGCGCGGATGCGATGCGCGGCGTGGTCGGGGGCCTCGCAGACGATGGTCATGCGCGAGGTGTCGGGGCGCTCAGATTCGCCGACGGTGAGCGAGACGATGTTGATGTTGAGGCGGCGGAAGAGCGAGGCGACGCGGGTGAGCGTGCCGGGCTTGTCTTGAACGGTGGCGACGAAGGTGTGGAGCATAGGGGTCTCAGTGAATAGTGAGTAGTGAATAGTGAATAAGGCTAAGACGAAGGTGGGGCGTCGGGGTTCCAGAGTTCGGTTTGTTTGTCGTCGCCGTGGAGGAGGACGGCGTCGTCGCGGTCTTTGTTGGAGAAGCTGCCGAGGGTGTAGTCGCCGGCGGCGTGGTAGCTGGGGCCGCAGGGAAGTGCGCCGGTGGTGTACTTTTCGCTCGCGCATTTGGGGCCGCGGTAGATGTGGAACCATACCATCGGGTCGCGCTTGTCGACGAGCTGCTGCGGGATGTGGAGCGCGGCGAAGGTGTTGTTGTGGGCGGCGTTGTGGAGTTGCCAGAGGATCGCGGCGATCTGGTCGTCGGTGGCGTTCGTGTCGGTGACGAGGGTAATGGAGTTGTCGGTGGTGTGGAAGACGCGGAAGGGTGGTGGGGCGGTGGTGGGGCGTGGTGGGTAGGTGGATTTCGCGACGGCTAGTTGCGTTGGCGCAGGAGCGGGCGCGGGTGCTGATTTGCAGCCGGCAAGACCAGGCGCCAG
This sequence comes from uncultured Acidobacteriaceae bacterium, assembly GCA_963729675.1. Classification (GTDB taxonomy): domain Bacteria; phylum Acidobacteriota; class Terriglobia; order Terriglobales; family Acidobacteriaceae; genus Granulicella. Next base: position 66,990 of record CAVSOV010000002.1, on the reverse strand, counting down.
CATCATCGCAGCGATAAGAATCGGTTTGTTTTCAATTCGGAACATTGAGCGCGTATCTAACGTGATGTCTCTTGAAGCCGTCCTTAATCAAAACTATCTGCCATCAGATATAGCTTTCCGCTTCTCTTCTCTAGGTGCCCAGTGATTGTCACTACGTCCGATTTGCGTATCTTTTGCATGAGAAAGCCATACCAATCGAGGATGTTCTTTCAAGAACTCAGGTGATAGCCCAACTGCGAGTACCGCTCGGTAGTGGTCGTCATAGACCATCGAGCCTTCTTTGCGCTTCCCAGAAATGGCCGTGAAGCGTGCAATTAAGCTGGTGCCGAGATGTTCAGTTTGCGCTTTTGCTTGGGCCACGGTGAGCGCTTCTGGCTTTTGGGCAGACAAACTAAAAGTCGACAGCATAATTGATAAGGCAGGAACACAAAGCATTCGCGAGTTCAAGGGCAGAGCACTCATTCGTCCTCCGCGGTTTCGAGGAGGGGGTCTTTTTGTGGGCGGCGGACCATCTCGTGGAGGGCGGCGCCGGGCGTGATCATCGGGTAGACGCCGTCTTCTTTCTCGACGGCGAAGTTGATGAGGAAGGGTTTGCCGCTGGTGCGGGCTTTGGTGGCTGTGGGTGTGACCTCGGCGCGTTTGGTGACGTTGGCGGCGTCGATGCCGTGCGCGGCGGCGAGCATGACGAAGTCGGGCGAGAGGATGGGCGAGGCGGAGTAGTTCTTCTCGTAGAAGGTCTCCTGCCACTGGCGCACCATGCCGAGGAAGCCGTTGTTGATGACGGCGATGTTGATGGCGAGTTTTTCCTGCACGATGGTGGAGAGCTCGGCGGCGGTCATCTGGAAGCCGCCGTCGCCGGCGATGACCCAGACGTCTTTTTCGGGGCAGGCGAACTTCGCGCCGATGGCGGCGGGCAGAGCGAAGCCCATGGTGCCGAGGCCGCCGGAGGTGACGAGCGAGCGCGGCGACTCGTGCTTGAAGTACTGCGCCTCCCACATCTGGTGCTGGCCGACGTCGGTGACGATGATGGTGTTTTCGATGCGGCCGGCGGCCTGCGCTTCGCGCCAGATGTCGTGGATGACGTGCGCGGCGTAGAGGTGGCCGTTGTCGGGGAGGTTGATGATGTCGCGGACGGCGGCGGTGCCTTTGGAGGCGTTGATCTCGCGCAGCCAGGAGGTGTCGGTGCTCTTCGGCATGAGAGGCAGAAGGAGTTGGAGGACCTCTTTGAGGTCGCCGATGAGGGCGACGTCGGCGCGGACGTTCTTGTTGATCTCGGAGGGGTCGATCTCGATGTGAATCTTCTTCGCGGTGGGAGCGTAGCTGGCGAGGTTGCCGGTGACGCGGTCGTCGAAGCGCATGCCGAAGGCGAGGAGGAGATCGGACTGCTGGATGGCGTTGTTGACCCAGGACTCGCCGTGCATGCCCATCATGCCGAGTGAGAGTGGATGGCCGGCGGGGATGGCGCCGAGGCCGAGCAGTGTGGAGGCGATGGGAATCTGCTGCGATTCGGCGAAGGCGATGACCTCGCGCTCGGCGCCGGATTCGATGATGCCGTGGCCGGCGAGGATGATGGGCTTCTTCGCTTGCTTGATGAGCTCGATGGCTTCGCGGATGGAGCTGCGATTCCGCGCGGAGCATGGGGTGCGGGCGATAGGGCGCGGGTGCGGCGGCGTCGAAGTCGAAGAGCGCGGAGGCTTGTTGCGCGTCCTTGGTGATGTCGATGAGGACGGGGCCGGGGCGGCCGGAGGTTGCGATCTGGAAGGCCTCGCGGACGGCGGGCGCGATGTCTTCGGCGCGCGTGACGAGGAAGTTGTGCTTGGTGATGGGCAGGGTGATGCCGGTGATGTCGATCTCCTGGAAGGCGTCGGAGCCGAGGACCTTGGAGGAGACCTGGCCGGTGATGGCGACGACGGGGATGGAGTCGAGCATGGCGGTGGCGAGGCCGGTGACGAGGTTGGTCGCGCCGGGGCCGGAGGTGGCCATGCAGACGCCGGGGCGTCCGGAGGCGCGTGCGTAGCCGTCGGCCATGTGCGCGGCGCCCTGCTCGTGGCGCACGAGCACGTGGTGGATGGTGGGGAACTTGCGCAGCGCGTCGTAGACGGGAAGGATGGCTCCGCCGGGGTAGCCGAAGACGGTGGTGGTGCCTTCGCCGGCGAGCGTGGCCCAGAGGATCTCGGAGCCGGTGAGGGTGGGGTGTTGGTTGGTCTGATGGTCAGAGTTCATTGGACGTGCTCCCTGGCACAGAGAGTGTGCTCGTTCTAAAGAAGGACGGCAGGTGGAGGGCCCGCAGCTTCTGTTTAAGGATGTTGGCAGGGTGTCCGGCGAGAACGCTCAGGACGAAAACGCACAGGAAGATTGTGATCTTGATCGTCACCGAACCATGGTTGTACGGAACACACGCTGCGATGAGTACAAAGAGAGGAAAATGAATGAGGTAAAGAGGGTAAGTACCTTCGGCGATGAAACGAATCGCTTTCGCGGTTCGAGAGTCTTTTGCAAGTGAGACGTGACGCGCCAGCCAAAGAATCCATAGGAAGACGACAACCCACACAATGCCGAATCGGTAAGAGCGCGGTTTGATGTGCGCTCGCTCTGCGAAGCTCAGCACGTTGCCGGGCAGGTGCTGCGCAAGTTGCCAGTGGGACTGCAAAAGAAAGATGAGCGCGAAAATGACCGAGGTGGTCAAGGTGAGGATGAGCAGATTACGCAGCATCTTGCCACTGGAGTTCCAGGCTGTGTGTGCGTCGCAGAGCCAGCAACCTGCGATCCACAGTGGAGCTAAATAGAGGATCCATGGGCCGAAGAAGAGACCGACGAGGATGAGAGCGATCCAGCGTCGGCTGCCCCAGAGATAGAAGAAACAACCGTACAGGATGTAGTAGGCCACCTCGTAATTGATGGACCAGAACGGAGAATTTGAGAGCGGGTCCCGCAGAAACTTCCAAATTTGCCCGCAGAATAAGAGGTTCAGGAGTATGCGACGCAGTGGATGCCTGAAATCAAGGATCCAGTTGGAGTAGAACCCGGGATTCACGTGTTTCGAGATGGAGTCGCAGACCAGGGTGAGGAGAAGTGCGGGAATCGCAACGGAATATATGCGGGAAGCGCGGTCGCCAAGGTAGCGCGGGAACGTGCCGGGCTGACGGCGGGTCACGTACCGGATCACGAAGCCCGATAGAACAAAGAAAACGGCGACAGAATCGACGGCGAGATAGGTGAGGTCAGGCCAGCGAGTTGAAAAGTATGGTTGCGTGAGATGTCCAACCGCAACGACGACAGCCGCAAGTGTGCGGATTATGTCCAGAGCGAGGGACTCTGCAGTCGTTAGTGGTTGAGCTTTTATTTGCATAGGGTGGGTGGGGAGTAGAGGTCCAGGTCTTCCGTTGCACGTCGCGCGTCAGCCGGTGATTGCTCCTTCGCTGGCGCTGCTTACGGTGTTGGCGTACTTGGCGAAGACGCCGCGCTTGAATCTGGGTTCGGGGGCTTTGAAGTTTTTGAGGCGCGACTTCATCTCCTCGTCGGAGATGTTGAGGGTGAGTTTGCGGTTGGGGATGTCGAAGGTGATGGTGTCGCCTTCGCGGACGGCGGCGATGGGGCCGCCGAGCTGGGCTTCGGGAGCGACGTGGCCGGCCATGAGGCCGCGCGTGGCACCGGAGAAGCGGCCGTCTGTTAATAGCGCAACTGGTCTCCGACAGTTCCGGAATGCCTTTGATGGCGGCGGTGACGGCGAGCATCTCGCGCATGCCGGGGCCGCCGCGCGGGCCTTCGTAGCGGATGACGAGCACGTCATTGGGGTTGATCTTGCCATGTTCGACGGCGTCGAAGGCGTCCTGTTCGCGGTCGAAGACGCGCGCGGTGCCGGTGTGGTTGAGGCGTTCGTGGCCGGCGACCTTGATGACGCAGCCGTCGGGCGCGAGATTGCCGCGCAGGATGACGAGGCCGCCGGTGGGCTTGAGGGGCTTGTCCCAGTTGTGGATGACGACCTGGCCGGGAGTTTCGACGGCGGTGTCGGCTTCGGCGAAGAGGCTCTTGCCGCTGACGGTTGGGATGTCTTTCAACGAGCCGTGCGCTTTCAGGCGCTCGGCGAGCAGGCGCGAGCCGCCAGCTTCCTGATAATCCTTCGCGGCGTACTTGCCGCCGGGCGAGAGGTCGCAGATGAAGGGCGTGCGCTCGGAGATCTGGTCGAAGTCTTCCATCGAGAGTGGAATATCGAGCTCGTGCGCGATGGCGATGAGGTGGAGCACGGCGTTGGTGCTGCCGCCGGATGCGGCGACGGCGGCGATGGCGTTGTCGATGGCGTCGCGCGAGAGGATGTCGCGCGGCTTGATCTGCTTGCGCGCGAGTTCCATGACCATGCGGCCGGCTTCGCGGCTGGCGGCGTGTTTTTCTTTGCGTCATCGCGGGGACGCCGGAGAGCTGGATGGGCGAGATGCCGAGGAACTCGCCGGCCATGGCCATGGTGTTGGCGGTGAACTGGCCGCCGCAGGCTCCGGGGCCGGGGCAGGCTGCGGCTTCGACGGCTTCGAGCTGGTCGTCGTTGATGCGGCCGGCCGCGTGCGAGCCGATGGCTTCGAAGACGGAGAGGATGGTGATCTCTTTGTTGGTGCCGTCGGGCTGATGGAGCACACCGGGCGCGATGCTGCCGCCGTAGAGCATGAGGCCGGGGATGTTGAGGCGCGCGAGGGCCATGATGGCGGCGGGCATGTTCTTGTCGCAGCCGGCGATGCAGACGAGGCCGTCGAAGGAGTTGGCGCGCGTGACGAGTTCGATGCTGTCGGCGATGACCTCGCGCGAGATGAGCGAGGCCTTCATGCCTTCGGTGCCCATGGTGATGCCGTCGTGCACGGTGATGGTGTTGAACTCCATGGGCGTGCCGCCGGCTTCGCGGATGCCTTCCTTGACGGCTTCGGCGACCTGGCGGAGATGGAAGTTGCAGGGGCCGACCTCGGTCCAGGTGTTGGCGATGCCGATGATGGGCTTGTGCAGGTCGTCTTTGGAGAAGCCGACGGCGCGGAAGTAGGTGCGGGCGGCGGCGCGCGAGGGGCCTTCGGTGAGGACGACGGAGTTTGTCTTGCCTGCGGGGAGATTGTTGCTCATGTGTTACTCACTCATTTTGCGAATATCGCCGAGATGGCGCGGTGCTATCAATTCGCATCTCCAGTCCTCTCGCCGCTATAGTTCGTTATTGCAGTGGTCCTGAACCGTCCAAACATATCCTGATTGGCTCGTCGACTTCACATAGAAGTTGGTCTCATCCAAGACGCCTCTGCGATTTGGATGGCGCCTTTCGGACGGCCTAGTCATTCGAGCGGGTCTGCGCCTGAGAAGCGCAGATGAGTAGCAGGGTACAATCGCGATCTGTCATCGTGCTCTTCTTCGTATTGCGCAGCATGGCTCATCGTTGGCTTTGGGTGCGGACCAGAATTCGTCGTCGTGTTCGGATTCGAATTTGTTGAGATCGCTTTCGTGGCGGAGGGTGAGGCCGATGTCGTCGAGGCCGTTCAGCAGGCAGTACTTGCGGAACGGGTCGATGTCGAAGTGGGCGTGGAAGCCCTGGTCGTCGGTGACGGTCTGGGCTTCGAGGTTGATGGTGATGAGGTGCTTCGGGTTTGCGGTGCTGCGCTGGATGAGGGTTTCGACTTCGGCGTCGGTGAGCGGGGCGAGGATGATGCCGTTCTTGCCGGCGTTGGAGAAGAAGATGTCGGCGAAGCTGGGCGCGATGACGGCGCGGAAGCCGTACTGGTTGATGGCCCAGGCGGCGTGCTCGCGCGAGCTGCCGCAGCCGAAGTTCTTTTCGGCGATGAGGATCTCGGAGCCCTTGTACTCGGGCTTGTTGAGGACGAAGTCGCGGCGAGGCTCGACGTGGTCGGGGATGTCGAGGTTGTAGCGCCAGTCGTAGAAGAGGAAGTCGCCGTAGCCGGTGCGCTCGATGCGCTTGAGGAATTGCTTGGGGATGATCTGGTCCGTGTCGATGTTGGGCAGCGGCAGCGGGACGGCGGTGGATGTGAGGATGTTGATGGGTTGCATTTTTCGTCCTTGGTGATCCAATCGAAATACAGAGATCCTTCGCCTTCGGCTCAGGATGACGGCATTAATTGCGAGACTTGTCTTCGAACTCCCATTTGCGGATGTCGGTGAGGTGGCCGGTGATGGCGGCGGCGGCGGCCATCTCGGGCGAGAGAAGGTGGGTGCGGCCTCCGCGGCCCTGGCGGCCTTCGAAGTTGCGGTTGCTGGTGGAGGCGCAGCGTTCGCCGGGTTGCAGGATGTCGGGGTTCATGCCGAGACACATGCTGCAGCCGGGCTCGCGCCACTCGAAGCCCGCAGACTTGAAGACGAGATCGAGACCTTCTTCTTCGGCCTGATGCTTGACCTTCTGCGATCCGGGGACGACCATCGCGCGCACGGTGGTGGCGACGTGATGGCCGCGGACGACCTTTGCGGCGGCGCGAAGGTCTTCGATGCGTGCGTTGGTGCAGGAGCCGAGGAAGACGGCGTCGACCTTGATGTCCTCGAGCTTTGTGCCGGGCTTGAGGTCCATGTATTCGAGTGCGCGGGTGAAGGATTTTTTATCGGCATCGCTCTTCGCGTCCTCGGGCGAGGGAACGGTGCCGTCGATCGTGGTGACCATGCCGGGCGAGGTTCCCCAGGTGACCGTGGGGACGAGCTTTGTCGCGTCGATGTTGAGCTCGCGGTCGTAGGTCGCGCCGGGGTCGGTGACGAGCGAGCGCCAGTGCTCGACGGCGCGATCCCACGCTTCGCCTTTGGGAACGAAGCGGCGGCCTTTGAGGTAGGCGAAGGTCGTTTCGTCGGGCGCGATCATGCCGGCGCGCGCGCCCGCTTCGATCGACATGTTGCAGATGGTCATGCGGCCTTCCATCGAAAGCGCGCGGATCGCGGAGCCGGCGTACTCGATGACGTAGCCCGTCGCGCCGTCGGTGCCGATGCGGCCGATGATGTCGAGGATGATGTCCTTCGCGGTGACGCCGTAGGGAAGCTCGCCCTCGACGTTGATGCGGAAGGTCTTCGGCTTCGACTGCGGCAAGCGTCTGCGTGGCCATGACGTGTTCGACTTCGCTGGTGCCGATACCGAAGGCGAGTGCGCCGAAAGCGCCGTGTGTCGAAGTGTGCGAGTCGCCGCAGACGATGGTCATGCCGGGCTTGGTGGCGCCGAGCTCCGGGCCGATCATGTGGACGATGCCCTGATTGGCGTCCTGCACGTCGAAGAACTCGACGCCGAACTCGGCGCAGTTCTTGCGCAGCGCGTTGACCTGCGCGGCGGAGACCTGGTCCGCGATGACGAGGCGATCGTGTGCGGAAGTTGTGGGCACGTTGTGATCGACGGTGGCGATGTGACGGTCGGGGCGGCGGAGTTTGCGGCCTGCCATGCGAATGCCGTCGAAGGCCTGCGGGGAGGTGACCTCGTGGACGAGCTGGAGATCGATGTAGAGGATCGTCGGCTCGCCGGCGGGTTCGGCGACGACGTGATTCTGCCACACCTTCTCAAACATGGTGCGTGGCTGCTGGTTCGTGCTGTTGGCTGTGCTCATGATGGTGTTGTGACCTGAGTTCAGTTGTGCGGTTTGAGTTGCGAGCTGTGAGTTGGCTGCTCGTCTGATGCTGTGGTGTCGGGCTGCGGAGCAATGGTGTTGGCTCCGACGAGTGCGGGCGTGAGGGCGTAAGGAGCACCGCCAGGCTCGATGAGCGTGGCGTGCTCGATGTGCGGTACGAGACGGTGCGCTGCGGCGAGGCGCGCGTCCCAGTGTGAGAGGCTCTCGGTGAAAGCGAGCGGAAGGTTGTCGGCTGACAGCTCGCGGCTCGGGTAAATCCAGAGGTTGTAGTTGGCCGCGGCTTCGTCGGTGGTGTGGGATTCGGGCGACCAGTTGACTGCGGCGAAGATGACGAGCGGGATGCGGCGTGCCGAGGTCGACCCAGAGCAGGCCGTGCGCGGCGCAGAAGTCGGGAACACAGCCGTCGACGGTGAGGTAGCGGTTCTGCTGCGCGGTGACGGTGCCGTAACGCGAGAGAAAGAGCGGGATGATGGCGTCGAGAGGCTGATTCGCGCCGGGCTCAGGGCCCCAGAAGGTTTGTGGGCGATGGAAGTTGCTGGAGAGCAGCGCGTGGAAGCGGGCGTCGAGGTGGAGGTCGGCGGCGCGGCCGATGGGTTCGGGCTTCGCGAAGGCCCAGAGCCACTGGAGGCTGTCGGTCGGTCGAACGGGACTGTGGACCGGATTGCGCGGAGTTGTGGGTCCGAGGGTGTCGGGGCTGGTGATCTGTGCGCGCGTGGCCATCGCTGCTGTGATGAGCAGCGTAATGGCGACGAGTTGGAGCGTGCGGCGCATTGTTGGTTGCGAAAAGCAGATTCCCTTCGGGAATGACAAAAAGAAAAACAAGGACTACACGGCGTGGAGTGACTGCTGCTTGTCGATGGATTGGGCCAGTGCCTCGTGCACGAGCTTGCCCATCTCGTGTGTGGTGACGTTGGCAGCCGGCGTTGCCGCGGGCGATGTCGGAGGTGCGGTGACCGGCGGCGAGAACCTTGTCGACCGCGGCTTCGATGGCGAGCGCGTCTTCTTCGAGGCCTGCGGAGTGACGGAGCAACATCGCGGCGGTGAGGATGGCGCCGAGGGGATTGGCCTTGCCCTGACCGGCGATGTCGGGCGCGGAGCCGTGTACGGGCTCGTAGAGGTTGACCTTGCCGCCGAGTGTGGCAGACGGCAGCATGCCGAGTGAGCCAGTGATGATGCCGGACTCGTCGGAGAGGATGTCGCCGAAGAGGTTTTCGGTGAGCACGACGTCGAAGTTGCGCGGGATATTCATCAAGTGCATCGCCATCGAATCGACGAGCTGGTGCTCGACGGTGACGTCGGGGTATTCGGACTTGAGCTCGTCGACGGTGGCGCGCCATAGTTGCGAGCACTCGAGGACGTTGGCCTTGTCGACCTGCGTGAGTTTCTTTCGGCGCTTGCGGGCGAGCTCGAAGGCGATGCGCGAGACGCGGACGACCTCGTCCTTCGTGTAGCGCATGGTGTTGATGGCCTCGCCGGTGTCCTTGTTCCAGGAGCGCGGCTGGCCGAAGTAGAGGCCGCCGAGGAGCTCGCGCACGAAGAGGATGTCGACGCCCTTGGTGACCTCGGGGCGCAGCGGCGAGTTGTCGGCGAGCGCGGCGAAGGCGAGACAGGGGCGAAGGTTCGCGTAGCCGCCGAGGACCTGGCGGATCTGCAGCAGGCCGGCCTCGGGGCGTTTGTCGGGCGTGAGGTGATTGAACTTGTTGTCGCCGACCGCGCCGAGGAGAACGGCATCGGAGTCGAGCGCGATGTCGATGGTCTGCTTCGGCAGCGGCGTTCCTTCGGCGGTGATGGCAACGCCGCCGATGAGGGCTTCGGTGAACTGGAAGTCGATGCCGCCGGCCGGTAAATTCGGCGACGGCCTTGAGGATGTTGACGGCTTCGCGGGTGACTTCGGGGCCGATGCCGTCTCCGGCGAGGATGGCGATCTTGAGCTTCATGGGTTCCTTAACGTGGTGAAGAGAAGCAGATTCCCTTCGGGAATGACAGAAACGAAAGCAACGGCAACGACAACTGCAAACGCTTTAACGCAAAGGGCGCGAAGGAAAGACGCAAAACGCGCCACGGCTTCTTGCGGCTAGGGGACGTTGGCGACCTCGGCCAGGGGCTCGTGCAGCAGGGCGAGGATGTCCTGGTCGTAGATGGATTTCTTGCGGTCGGCGAGTTCGGTGAAGCGAAGGTAAACGGCGTCGAGTTCGGGCTTGGAGAGCTTGTGGCCGAGTTCGGTGAGGCGGTGTTCGAGTGCACGGCGGCCGGAGTGTTTGCCAAGCACGATGTTCTGTCCGGTGAACCCGACTGAGGCCGGCGTCATGATCTCGTACGTCAGCGGGTTGGCGAGGACGCCGTGCTGGTGGATGCCGCTCTCATGCGCGAAGGCGTTTTTGCCGACGACGGCTTTGTTGGGGCTGCAGCTAAAGCTGATGATCTCGCCGAGCAGCTTTGAGGTCGGATAGAGCTGGTTCATCACGATGTTGCTGGTGTAGGGGTAGCGGTCATGGCGGGTGGTGAGCGCCGCGGCGATCTCTTCGAGGGCCGCATTGCCGGCGCGTTCGCCGATGCCGTTGATGGTGCACTCGACCTGGCGGGCGCCGCCGTCGACGCCGGCAAGCGAGTTGGCGACGGCCATGCCGAGGTCGTCGTGGCAGTGCGTGGAGAAGATGATCGAGTCGGAGTTGGGGACGTTGGCGCGGACCTTTTCGAAGAGCGCCTTGTACTCGGCGGGCGTGGTGTAGCCGACGGTGTCAGGGATGTTGATGGTGGTGGCGCCGGCCTGCGACGGCGACGTTGACCATCTGGATGAGGAAGTCGATGTCGGAGCGCGTGCCGTCTTCGGTGGAGAACTCGACGTTGTCGGTGTAGCTGCGGGCGAGGCGGACACACTCGCCGACCTGGTCGATGGCCTGGGTGCGAGTGATGCGGAGCTTGGCCTCGAGGTGTAGGTCGGAGGTGGCGAGGAAGGTGTGGATGCGGTTCTTCTGGGCCGGCTCGACGGCGCGGGCGGCGGCCTCGATGTCCTCGCGCTTGCAGCGGGCGAGCGAGGCGATGCGGGGGCCGCTTGACCTCTTTGGCGATGGCATTGACGGAGTTGAAGTCGCCCTGCGAGGCAATCGCAAAGCCAGCTTCGATGATGTCAACTCCCACCGCGGCAAGCTGGTGCGCCATGCGCAGCTTCTCGTTGTGGTGCATTGTGCAGCCGGGAGACTGCTCGCCGTCGCGCAAGGTGGTGTCAAAGAAGACGATCTGGTTGGAGAGTGCCATGGCCGGTGACCTTTCCGTTGTCCCTAAGCATAACCTGAGCTTATGCTTGAGATGCGATGTATTCGCGATTTCTAATGGCCCTATAGCCCGGCAATCTGATTCCCAGACCGGGCGTAAGTGGCCGACCTAGAAGGATAAGGACAACGATGGATCTCTTTCAACTGGAGACGTTTCTGGCGGTGGCAGAGGAGCGGAGCTTTTCGCGGGCAGCGGCACGTCTGCACCGAACGCAGCCGGCGGTGAGCCAGGTGATCGCCAAGCTGGAGGCCGAACTGGGCGAGACGCTGCTGGAGCGGAGCTCGCGCGACGGCACCCTCACGGATGCGGGCGAGGTGCTGAAGGAGTATGCGCAGAAGATGTTGAATCTACGGACGGACGCGAACTCCGCGCTGGCGGACTTGCGCTCGATGCACACGGGCAAGCTGACGCTGGCAGCGAATGAATACACATGCCTTTATCTGCTGCCGCTGATTCATGCGTTCCGGCAAGAACATCCGCGCGTGAAAGTGGCGGTGCAGCGCACACTCGCGAGCCGTGTGGCCGATGAGGTGCTGCAGCATGCGGTGGACATGGGGGTCGTCAGTTTTCGACCTGAAGACCCGCAGGTGCGCTCGATTGCGGTCTATCGCGACGAACTGGTGTGCGTGGTGAGCCCGTCGCACCCGCTGGCGAAGGCTGGCAAGGCGACGCTGCAGAGGCTGGGGAGAGAGAGCTTCGTGGCGCACAATGTGCCTTCGCCGTTGCGACAGAAGGTGATTGCGTCGTTCAAGAGGCATAAACAGCCGCTGAAGATGGAGGTGGAGCTGCCGAGCCTGGACGCGATCAAGCGGTTTGTGCAGCAGGGCGACGGCGTGGCTCTGGTGCCGAAGCTGACGGTGGAGAATGAGCTGGAGACCGGCGCCCTGGTCGGAATTGCAGTGCCTGAGTTGCCGCTCGAGCGGAGGCTGCGACTGGTGCTGCGGCGGCAGGCTACGCTCTCCCACGCGGCACAGGCGTTTCTCAAGCTGGTGGAAGGGCACGCGCAGGAGCACGGAGACCCGTTCTGCTTTGTGGCGGAGCGCGGCTAAGTTGAACCGCTCAAAGGGTCTTGGAACCCTGAAAAATCGTTCATCGCAGACCGGAACTCTTTGGCCGAGGGCGCCGTCTATGGTGTAGTCGGAGCGCCGCCGACCAGGGCCCAGGCCGGCGCATTTCGCAGAAAGCGAGACAGGTATGACAAGCAAAGGGATGATGATGGTTCGCTCGGCCGTGCTCGTGTGCGGGTTGAGTGTTGCGGCGGTGGGTGCCGCTTTCGCGCAGGATCAGGCGCCGCCGCCTCCACCTGCTGGACAGATGCAGGGCCCGCCACCGGGCGGACGCGGCGGCATGGATCCGGGCCATCGCGCAGACATGCTCAAACAGAATTTGAGCCTCACGGATGATCAGACGTCGCAGGTGAAGAGCATCTTCGAGGACAGCCGCACGAAGATGGAGGCACTGCGCTCGAATTCGTCGCTGTCGCAGGATGATCGCCGGTCGCAGATGATGTCGCTCCGCAAGGCTGAGAATGAAAAGGTCGAAGCGCTGCTGACGCCGGATCAGAAGACAAAATATGCAGCAATGCAGGAGCAGATGCGCGGCCGGATGCGCGGTGGCGCACCAGGCGGCGATGCTGCCCCGCCTCCGCCGCCTCCTCCTCCGCAGAGCTGACGAAGAGCCCACAACGACCGGGCGCGGACGTCTGCTCCGCGCCCGTTTCGTGTCGGCTGAGCTGTGGAAAGAACGGGGGTTGCGGTTCGCGCGCCCTTTGTACAGGTACAATTAGGCATCAGAGCGCCGCACGACCCGCTGCGATTTCGTCTTCGGGACGGCCGATACGGACCGGGGAGGAGTGTGCTCGATGGTGAAGGGGTTTCGCTACGCATGAAGAAAATGATGTTGCTGGGCGCTCTGCTGCTGGGATTCGTTGCGGCAGGACATGGGCAGGAGAGCAGGCAGGATGCCAGTATCAGCTTTGATGGAGTTTTCGCTCCTGACGTAAACGGCTTGGGCGTCTTCCCGATGCATTCGACCGCTACGGGTGGCGCGCTGGTGAGCTACCGATATATGTTGACGCCGCGCAGCGCGCTTGAGCTTAACTATTCGTTCGCGCAGAACACGATCTACTACAACAACGTCAGCTTCGGCGGACATGTGCACTCGCGCCAGCAGGAAATTACGGGTGCTTACGTTTATTCGCGCACCTATGGGCGCTATAACCCGTTCCTTCAGGCCGGTATCGGTGGCATGATCTTTACGCCGATCAAGGACAACGGAACCTCGAACCTCGATACCAAGCAGAATACGAATATCGGTGGGCTGTTTGGTGGCGGATTGGCCTATGAGATCAGTCCGAGCTTTGACATTCGTGTCGAGTATCGCGGATTTGCGACAAAGGCCCCGGACTTTGGGGTTGCAAGCTTCAAGACGAACCGATACTACGTCATCTCTATGCCGGCGGTTGGTATCGCGTATCACTTCTGAGAGTGGCGCAAGGCAATTTGAAGGCCCGGCCAATCGCCGGGCCTTTTGCTGCCTGGTCGGTTCGTTCCCGTTTCCCGAGGGAGGCTATTTGTTGGGGCCGCGAGCGGGGAAGTGATAGGCCCCTCCGAAGGTGAACAGATAGGGTGCGAGGCCGTCGGGCAACTCGCGGTCGGACGCAAACCAGTGCTGGTATTCGAAGTCCGCCCGCAGGTTGATGCGGTTGTTCAAGCGATAGTCCAGGCCGCCGCCGAAGGAGACGAGGTTGTAAGCGAAGTTGTCGATATAGGTCTGGACGCCGCCTGGGGTAACGAGTTGATGGGCGCGAAAGTTCGCCACGCCTCGGCCATAGAGAACTTTGCCGTAGGGAGTCAACCGGCCGCGGTAGTAATGGCGGAGATAACGGCCGCCAATCTCGTACGTGGTTTCGGAGAAGTGGTTGCTCGGAACGAGCGGATCGGGGTTGGGATCCCGTACCCGATGAAAGTTGGCTTCGACGCCGTACCGGCCAAAGAGGTCATAGTCGGCGTAGAAGGCGAAGCCGGGAATGTCGTTCGGCACATAGTCGGAGTGAGCCCAGGTGAACCCGGCGCCGACCTGTAGATCCGCGGTGCGGCTTGCAGTGGGATAGGCCTGACCATGGGCGAATGGAGCGAAGAAGGTCAGCGCCGCGAGAAGAGGGAGAATGGGTAAACGCTTCAAGAGAGAGGCTCCATGGGGGCTCGGCGAGCCCGGCTGAGTAAGTCTCTGAACCCTCTTGGACGCGCAAAAATGCCCTGAGGTCTCTCAGGGCATTATATGTTGGGCTGGAAAAAGGGGTTAGCGGAAGCGGTACGCCGCGCCGATGGTGAACAGCGGAGGCGTGAGACCGTGTGGCGGGAAGTTGGTCCAGCGCTGATATTCGAAGTCGGCGCGGAGATTAATCTTCTCGGTAAGACCGTAGTCAAGCCCACCGCCAAGAGCAAACAGGAAGTAGGTTCCCGGCGTGCTATGGCCTTCGATCTGATTCGGGTTGGGGGCCGTGGCATGGCCAAGTCCGATGAGGCCCTTGGCGTAAGGAGTGAACTTCCGGTAGTGCTGCGCCCAGCGGATGCCGGCGTCATAACTGTACTCGTCGAAGCCATAGTAATCGTGGAACAAGGAGTCGAGATGGACGTTGCCCTCCATGCCGATGTGATTGTTGAGGTCAAACGTTCCGTAGAAGGTCATTCCCTGGAGGTAATCGCCAATATACTCGTCCTCGTTCGAAAGCGTGTATGCGAGCACCGACCTGGGCGATGCCGCCCCGTGTCGCTGCTGCTGTTGCCTGAGCATGCAGCGCGGAAGGCAGCACCAGAACGAGGGAAAGAGCGAGGGACAGCAGACAGGTCTTCTTCATGACAGGGAGACTCTCCTTTGCGCGGGCGTCCCTGAGTTATGGATGCAACTCAGGGACGCTGCGGGGGTCTGGTTGTTTTCGGTGGCCCGGTGGATTCTGCCTAATTCTGAGGCTGTGTGGCAGGAGCCGTAGCCGGGGCCGTGCTGGCGTTGTCAGCTGCGTTGGGGGCCGGAGGATTGGAGGTCGCCGAAGGTGCAGGCTGTGCTGGTGCGGGTGATCCCGTTGCGGGAGCTGCAGGGGCTGCAGCAGGAGCTGCGGGAGGCTGCCAGTATGCGAGCCTCAGGTAGACCGGCGTGATCTCGAACGGCAGCTTGTCACGGGCACTGAGAAGCGGCTCGTACGCTGTGTTCAGTTTGATCACCTGATCCGTCCAGGGGTCTCTCCGGAGGAACTGGGAGAGAGGCATGGCGGCCTGTTGTTTCAGGTCGCTGTTGTTGAGCTTGGGTCCTTTGGCTACGAGAGCTTGCAGCCAGAAGGTGCCGTCGGGGCGGAGCAGACCGTCGCCGATTTGCGGATCGGTCAGCGCTTTCAGGCCCTTTTCGCGAGCCTGGAGTTGCTGCAGGTAAAGACTGATGTACTGCTCTCCACCTTCGAGTTCCTTGGCACCGAGAAGCTCAACTGCCTTCTTGGCCGCCTCCGCGTTGTCCGCGTCGGTGTGGTGCATCGGAAGCTTCTCGAATGCCGACTCGGTGGGGAACATCAGGCGGTCGCTGAACGCGTACTTGGTGTCGATGTGATGGCCAAGAACGATGTGCGCGACCTGGAAGGCGAGCAGGGCATTCAGGTTGCCCATCTGCTGGGCACCATCGGCCGTCGGCACCGCTGTGGTGTCGAGCAAGCCCTTGGAGAGCAGGATGGTGTTTCCGACTGAGAGCGACTCGAGCGGCTCCGTGAGCAGCGTGCGAACCCTGATCGGGCGGTCGATGGGAACGTTGTTATAGGCAAGAATGTTGTTGGCCAGCGCCTCGAGAATCTTGTCGAACTCGCTCGGCGCGTCGATGAGGCCCGCCGTGTAGAGACGGTCGATGACGTTGTCCTCGGCCTGCTCGACCCACTGACGCTGCGCCTGGAGGGGCGAGATGTCCGCAGCCTGCTGGCTCTCGTCCGTCGCTCCGACGACCTGAAGGTCGGTCTGGTCTGCGTCGGACTGCGGCACCTTCAGGGAGTAACCCCAGATGTGGTTAACCGCTTTGAACTTCAGAGTGCCCTGCGGGCTCTTGGGATCGCTTTCCTCGATGTAGACCGAGGTCGGCAGCCAGAGACCGTCCTGAACGTTGGTCCGCCAGGAGTCGAAGTGGTAGTACTCGCGGATGTCCTTCTCACCGCCGGAGAAGCTGCCGTTGAAGCGGACGATGTTGCCGCTGTTGCGGTCGATCCAGATGCGGCCTGCGAACCGGCCCACGGCAGACTTCTTCGTAGGCTGGACGTCAAAGACGACCGTCGGAATCGTTCCGAGGAAGTCATTGCGCAGGAAGTTGAAGGTGTACATCTGGCGGTTGTAGCTGTTCGAGTCCACCAGCAGCATCTGGACGAAGCCAGTCTCATGATAAGTGAGGTGCAGGCTGCCGGAGAGGCCCGTCAGATAGCTGAGCGAGTGCTTGAGGAAGCCCTTGTCGGAGTGACTCTCCTGAACATAGCCCTGGTCATTAATGACCTTGCCGAAGTTCACTCGTGCGAGGAAGTGAACGTCGGAGTCGGGTATCTGGCCCATCACCGGATCCGGACGCATGTTCTGAATGTAGGTCTCGACGATCGGAGCACGCTCCCGGAGCGTCTTGATCACCACCGCCTCACGGGCGATGGACTTATCGATCAAAGCGCTCTGTGCAGGCGTGAGCTTGCGCGTCTCGTAGGCAGACTCTGCCTTCTTCTTGTCTTTCCCGAAGGCAGCGGAGGCCGGCAGGGCGGCCGTCGCTACGAGTACTGCGGTGAGGGCGGTGGTGAGCCGGATCGGAAGGTTCATAGTGCGGGGGTGCTCCTTGGGGTGCGGTGCCCGAAGGCGAACTTCTAGTTTGGGCACGACGCGGGGACGTCGCGTTTTACGGTTGATAAACACACAATAATGCGGTTCGACAAAATTGAAGCAGAATTTAGCTCATCTGGAAGTTCACTAAAACGACACCCTCCCAGTCGATCGCGTGTCCGGACTGGTCCAGCGCTGGACGGAAGCGTGTCGCCTCCGTTGCCTGGATCGCAGACTGGTCAAGGCCGTGGCCCAGACCATGCACGACACCTAACACCTGGACTGCACCGCTGGCGGTTACTCGGATGCGCAGCGAAACGTTGCCTTCCAGATGCATTGCCTTTGCCTCCTCCGTGTAGACCGGGGTGGGCTTATAGGTAACCTTGGGCGCCGAGGCCAGCGTCTGCTGCTGCACCTGCGGGTGCGTCGGCTCAACCCTCTGGGCCGTCTGCAACTGGACCTGGACCGGCGCATTCGAGTAGTTCTTCGAGTTCATCGGACCGGTGCCGCCGGGAACGCCAAGCTTGACTCCCTGCACGGCGTGAGCTGCATTGTCGCGGCCGTTCATGCTGCCGTTCGGTGAACCGGAGCCCATGTTCACAGCGACAGCGCGGGCACCGTTGCCGGTGTTGGAGGCGTTCATACCGGGCATGCCGGCCGCACCCATGTTGACGGGCGAGACTGCAGGACCGGTCAGCGGCTTCAGCGGGTTGGTCGACTGCCCGAGACGAACTGCCGATGGGGTGGCGTCATGGTTCGGCACCGAGGCGGGCATCGCCTGGCCGAGGTTGACCTTCACAGGCGCCGGCGGCGGCGTCACTTTCTTCGGCGGAGCGGGAGCCATTACGACAGGCTTCGGTAGGGGAACCACTACCGGCTTAATCTCCGGGACCTTGACCGGCTCCGGCATCTTGATCTTGGGCGTCTCGATCTTCGGCGGAGGCGGCATCTTCACCTTGGGGGGTGGAGGCGGCGGAGGTGGCTTCGGAGCCGGCTGAACCTTGGGCTCAGGCGGCAGGGTGAGCTCGGTAATCCGCTTGGCGACGATGGGGTTCGTCTTGATAATCATTCCCAGAATCACAACCAGGGCCGCAATCGTGCAATTGATAACGATGGCGGTGACGGTGGCGCCCTTGCTCCGGGTTCCATCGTTGAGCACGCCGAAGTGGGCGAATTGCACCGGCTGCGGATTCGGGTCGTCGCTGCGAAGTGGCTTAGGCATCTCTGGTCGATCCTTATCGCTGTCGTTCAGGTAAAGCCGATGCTTTGCGGCGGGATCTGGTAGTTACTCAGACGATACCAGAGCCTCGCAATCTCACGGCAGATTTCGGTAGAAAAGTGCACCTGGGTCCTCGCCCCAAACTGCACTCACTTAGACTCCAAAAACCCTCTCTTGGGCTGTACCGGGTCTGCCACGAGCCTGATCCGGTGATACCCGTAAGATGGCTGCACGAGCTGGGTGGGTCACAGTAGGACCTCGCCCGGTACTTCCCGGGAGGCTGACGTGACTCACCAACTGCTGCAAACCCTTTCGAAAGACATGTTTCACGTGCCAGTACCAATTGTGGAAAAAATTCTCCGACCGGTAATTGTTTACCTGTGCCTGATCATCTTTCTGCGAATATTCGGCAAGCGCGAGCTGGCTCAGCTCAATCCGTTCGATCTGGTGGTGCTGTTGAGTTTGTCCAACACCGTGCAGAACGCCATGATCGGCGACGATAACTCTGTCAGCGGAGGCATCATCGGAGCACTTGCTCTGCTCACGATCAATTGGATGCTGACCTGGCTGCTGTTCCGCGCGCCCAAGGTGGATGCAGCGCTGGAGGGATCGCCGACCACGCTGATTCGGGACGGCCAGCTGGACGAGGCTGCCTTGAAGCGTGAGTGTCTCACCCATGAAGAGCTGATCTCTGTGTTGAACAAGAACGGCTTCAACGAATTTTCTGAGGTCGACGTCTGCGTGCTGGAACCCAACGGCACCTTCTTCGTGAAGGGCAAGACACCATCCGGCGACCAGGTCGCGCGCGCTGAGCTGATGAGCGCGCTGGAGGGCCTGCGCGCCGAAGTTATTGCGCTGCGTGAGCAGCTCACAGGACGCGGCTTGACCGGAGGCGCTTAGACCTAAGCCCGGCGTTGGAGCTTGGTGCGCTCCCTTTCGAGGCGCTCGGGAGGAACGGACATTGTGGTGTCCTTCACGGCTGCCCGGTAGCCACCCATGAAGATCGAGTGCATCACTGCCAGGGCGCAACCGACCCCGAAGGCGAAGCCCAGGAAGAATCCGATGATGGCTCCCCATTCGAAGATCACGGTCTGTAGGATGGCACGTCACGCCGGTCTCTTTCATCCTCTTGGTGCGGTCGTCGCGTGTATCTTGCGGCGAGCTCACCGATTGCTGATTTGGACGATTGCGTTCCGAGGGACGTGTACAGCACTCAGCCGGCCCCAGACAGCATCGTGGTTGAGCTGAGTTTCGAGTCTGCAAGCCCGTGTGACCATAGCACTTCGGCGTCGCCACATAGTAACGGTACAGGCGTGCTCTGCCACGTTCGGGGTATTTGGAGGCGTGTTGTCGAGAGAAATTCATCTGGTTTTTCAACACGCGCCACACGAGTGGCGAACGAGGTGCGGCTTGTGGAGGATTTCCGTCCCAGATGTTCGGGCACTCAATGAGCGCGGTTGCAAGTCCGCAAAGTGATAGCGTAGCTTCGGATTCTGCGGTGATATGAAATCGCAACTTTGCCGCCAATCCAGAAGACCGATGGAGACTTTCTCGCAAGATGCCTACTGAAGCGCACAGCCAGGGGAGCGGTGTAGCCGCCGAGACAAAGAATGCCCAGACCGCCGACAACAATGTGTTCGAGTCTGTGCTGCGCGAGAACCGGCTGTTTCCTCCGCCTGCAGAGTTTGCAGCGAAGGCGTGGATCAGTTCCGAGGCAGAGTATCAGCGTATCTACCGCCGAAGCATTGAAGATCCTGAGGGCTTCTGGGCCGAGGCTGCGAACGAGCTCGAGTGGTTCCGGCCGTGGACTCGGGTGACTGACGGCGATGGGCCGGAGACAAAGTGGTTTGTGGGTGGAAGACTCAACCTTTCGCACAACTGCGTCGATCGGCATGCAAAGGGTTCGCGGCGCGATAAGGTCGCCTTGCTGTGGGAAGGCGAGCCGGGTGAGGTTCGGCGGCTGACCTTTACGCAACTGCATGAGCAGGTACAGAAGTTCGCGAATGTCCTCAAAGGACAGGGTGTGAAGAAAGGCGACCGCGTCGCGATCTACATGGGCATGAGTCCGGAGCTCGCGGTTGCACTGCTAGCCTGCGCGCGGATCGGTGCGGTGCACTCGGTGATCTTCGGCGGGTTTGCAGCGCATGCGATCGCGGACCGTGTGAATGATTCGGATTGCCAGGTGATCGTGACACAGGACCTCAGCTACAGGCGCGGCGGCGAGGTCAAGCTGAAGCAGATTGTGGACGAGGCACTCGAGAAGTGTCCGGGAGTGCGCAAGGTTGTCGTCTATCAACGCGCGCCAGACAAGACTGTATCAATGACAGCAGGCCGCGATGTGTGGTGGCACGAGGAGATGGCGAAGGCTGCGGCCGAATGCGCGTGCGAGGAGATGGATGCGGAGGATCCGCTATACATCCTCTACACCAGCGGAACGACCGGCAAGCCGAAGGGTCTGGTGCACACTACCGGCGGCTACTCGGTGCAGACGTATCTCACATCGAAGTATGTTTTCGATCTTCGCGACGACGACGTGTACTGGTGCTCGGCGGACATCGGCTGGGTGACCGGGCATAGCTATGTTGTCTACGGTCCGCTGCAGAACGGCGTGACGGTGATGATGTATGAGGGCGCGCCGAACTGGCCGGAGTGCGACCGCTTCTGGCAGATCATCGACGACCACAAGGTGACGGTCTTCTATACGGCGCCGACGGCAATTCGCGCCTTCGTGAAGTGGGGCAACGAATGGGTGCACAAGCATGACCTCGGCACGCTGCGGCTGCTTGGTACCGTGGGCGAGCCAATTAATCCTGAAGCGTGGATGTGGTACCACCGCGAGATCGGCAAGGAGCGCTGCCCGATTGTGGATACATGGTGGCAGACAGAGACCGGATCGATCATGATCTCGCCGCTGCCAGGAGCGATTGCGACGAAGCCCGGCTCTGCGACGAAGCCATTCTTCGGGATTACGCCGGAGGTCGTCACGCGCGACGGCAACGCGGTGCCCGCGGGGCAAGGCGGTTTGCTGGTGATTCGCAAACCTTGGCCTTCGCGCGCGCGGACCATCTGGGGCGATCACGAGCGGTTTCTGAAGACCTACTTCTCCGATGTGCCGGGCTGCTACTTCACCGGAGACGGCGCGCGCTGCGATGCCGATGGCTACTACTGGCTGATGGGCCGCGTGGACGACGTTATCAACGTGAGCGGGCACCGGCTGGGAACGATGGAGATTGAGTCGGCGCTGGTGGCGCACGCGAAGGTGGCGGAGGCTGCGGTGGTGGGACGGCCGGACGAGATGAAAGGGCAGGCGATCTCCGCCTTCGTGACGCTGGAACAGGGGCACGAGCCGAGCCCGGAGTTGAAGCAGGAGTTGCGACAGTGGGTGGCGAAGGAGATTGGAGCGCTCGCGCGGCCCGACGACCTCCGCTTCACGCAACTGCTGCCTAAGACACGTTCGGGCAAGATTATGCGGCGGTTGCTGCGGGAACTGGCGACGACGGGCGACGTAAAAGGCGACATGACGACCCTCGAGGACTTCAGTGTGCTGGCCAAGCTGAAGGAGAACGAGGAGTAGGACGCCGAAACCGCCGCAGGAAAGGCTCGTCTACATAACTGAGACTGGAGAAGTATGAGGCTCGGTCTGTGGAATGCGGGATTGGCTGCGCTGCTGTGCGCCGCGGGAGCAGCCGCGTGTGCGCAACAGGAGAAGCCTGCAACAACGGCGACAACGACGACGGCGAGCCCGACCGAGCACGCTGATATTCCCACCAGCGGTTCGGCCGGCACGATGAATGTGCAGGCCAAACTGGTGGTAATGCCGGCAGTAGTGCGGGACAAGAAGGGCGCCCTCGTAAACGACCTGAAGAAGGAGAACTTCTCCCTCGAAGTCGACGGACAGCCGCAGGCGATCCGGTACTTCGACCACGACACGGATGTGCCGCTGACGCTGGGGCTGCTGGTCGACGTAAGCGGAAGCATGCGGAACGAGGTGGATGTGGAGAAGTCCGCGAGTCAGAGCTTCCTGGACACGATGCTGGCGCCGGCGGCAGCAAATCGCGCTGCGGACAAGGCCTTCGTGGTGCAGTTTGCCAAGGAAGTGGAGCTCCTGCAGGACGTAACGGACGCCAAGCCTCGGCTGCAGCGCGCGTTGAAGGAACTGGGCACATCCAGCCCGAGCTTTCATAACGCCGATGACACCTCATCCGGGCCAAATACCGACAGCGAGGGCCGTTACATTCGCCACGGCGGGACGGCGCTGTACGACGCGATCTATCTCTCCGGCGACGAGGTGATGTCCAAGCAGGCCGGGAAGCGGCGGGCGCTGGTGGTGATGACGGACGGTGTGGACCGCGGAAGCAAGGAGTCCCTGACCGACGCGATCGAGGCAGCGCAGCGGTCGGACACGATCGTTTACGGAATCTATTACAAGGGCGAACAGCCGCATCAGGATTTTAATCGTGCGGGGGGGCGGCACGGGGGGTATCCGGGAGGTGGTGGAGGGTATCCGGGAGGTGGTGGAGGTTATCCGGGTGGGGGGTATCCGGGAGGTGGAGGAGGGTATCCGCAGGGTGGCGGGCAGAATCCTCGTCAGGGTGGGGATGGCCACCAGCCGTATGTGGATGGCAAGAAGACGCTGGAGCGGATCTGCGGGGAGACGGGTGGACGGGTCTTCGAGGTGGGTAAGAAGCAGTCCATCGATGACATCTACAAGCAGATTGGCGAGGAGTTGCGGGCTCAGTACAGGGTGGGTTTCTCGCCCTCGGGGGACGCGGCCAAGGACCGCTATCACCAGATTTCGCTGGCTCTGACGGGCGACGACGCGAAGAAGAAGCTGGATGTGCAGACCCGGGATGGGTACTACATGGGGCAGTAGAGTGGTACCCCCCTCCCCCTGTTTTTGCGCAAAGTCTTCAGGAAATTGGACTTAGGGGTGGACCTAAGGGTGCCGTCACTGGTTGTTAAAGATCGAAACCCGGCAGAGGCCGGGTTGGAAGTGTTCCTACCTCTATTATATCGGGTGGTGTCAAGAGGGCGGGCGCATGCCAATGACGCGTTTGTGGCGCGCGGTGTTGAATTTTAGTGGTGCGGTCCGTGGATTTGTGCGACTCCGAAATACTGAGATCCTTCGCCTAGCCACCCCATCGAGCAAAGAACGCTCGCTGGGGACCCCGGTGCGGCTCAGGATGACGGCAGTAGGTTGAGGATGACGGGGAGCTTATTTTCTGTTTATTCAGCTTCAACCAACCGGGCCACCTTGACGAACCGAGGGAAGAACAAGTTGCGATGTGGGCTCTTTGTGGTGATGTCTGAAGAGCCTGCCGGCGTCCAGATGGAGGAAGAAGATCGCCAGGATGAGGATGACGATGAGCGCGGCAGCGAAGAGAAGCACAACCGTCAGGAAGCTGGGCTGGTTCGGAGGAAGCTGCTCGATTTTCATGCAGCTTTAGATGCGGAACGGGAAAGAAAGCAGCGGCCGCTCTGGAATCGCGGCGCACTTTCGCGCATCATTGGAGTGACGTAAAAGGAGTGAGGGGAATGCCTGCCAGTTTTGTAACGAAGGGGATGCGATCGGCGGTTGCCGGAGTGGCGCTTTTGATGGCGTCGGTGGCCTGGGCACAATCAGCGCCGATTCCGCATGCGCATATCTTTCCGGATGTCCAGGCTGCACACACAGACATCCAGGCGGCTCTGGCGAAGGCACGTGCAGAGCACAAGCGCGTGCTGCTGGACTTTGGCGGGGACTGGTGCGGCGACTGCCAGGTGCTGAACTACTACATGCACCAGAGCCCGAATAAGGAGCTGCTGGAGAAGTATTACGTGCTGGTGGACGTGAATATCGGGCACATCGACCAGAACATCGACATCGGCGACAAGTATGGCGTGGTGCTGAAGAAGGGTGTGCCGGCGATGGCGGTTCTGCGGCCGGACGGCACGGTCGTTTACGGACAGAAGAACGGCGAGTTCGAGAACATGCGGAATATGCAGAGCTCGGATTTGACGACATTCCTTGAGGCATGGAAGCCGCAGCACTAGACTGCTTTTCCCTGGAGGTATTGTTGTGATCCGGCGCAAAAACAGAGGTCCTTGCACCCCATCGAGCAAAGAACTCTCGCTGGGGACCCCGCCCTCGACTTCGCGCCTGCGGGGCTCCGCTCAGGATGACGGCTCGAATCGCTCAGGATGACGGCTCAAATAAAGATATGCCGATCGGGAAGTTGTTCTAAATGACAGGACAGGCCGCGATGGATCGCGTGGTGATTGCACCGGCGCGGCGGGCAGCCGACTTCGGGCGTTTGCTGCGCCGCACGTTCTTTGCGGCGGTGGAGCACGACGCGTTCACGGTGGCGCAGGCGGCGGCGTACTCGGCGATGGTGGCGCTTGTTTCCGGCGCTGGTGGTGATTGCGGCGGCGGTGGCGCTGCTGCCGCCGTGGCTCCCGCTGAAGGTGCAGATGGCAGGTTTCTTTGACCGGGTGTTGCCGGAGACCATCAGCCCACTGCTGGACTCGTACTTTGCAACGACACATCATGCGTCGCAGACGGCGGGCGCGCTGCTGAGCTCAGGGGTGGTGAGCCTGATGGGCGCGGCGAATGTGATGGCAACCCTGATGGAAGGGTTTCGGCGTGCACATGACATTCCGCTAACGCGCCGGAGTGTCTGGGCGCGGCGAGGACGTGCCCTGGCTCTTGTGCCGTTATCTTTGTTGCCGATGACGGCGGCGAGCGCACTGGTGGTGTTCGGCCATCTGATCACGCATTGGCTGGCTTCGGAGATTCCAGCGTTTGTGCGGCCGGGTTTCTTTTTGGCGTCGGTGGTGCTGCGCTGGACGCTGGCGCTGGGAACGAGCGTCGGCGTTCTGGCAGTGGTGTATCACCTGGGAACCGATGTGAACCGGCAGGTACGTGAACAGTTAGAGCCCATGGTCCGCGAGCCGTGGGTGATGCTGCGGCGTGACTGGAGCTGGCGTGCGAGCCTTCCGGGAGCGGCGCTGGCGACGGTGCTGTGGTTCGCATCCACGCTGTCGTTTGGCTTCTATGTAACGCGGTTTGCGAATTATGGACGCGTCTATGGATCGCTGGGTGCGGCGATTGCGCTGATGGTGTGGCTGTACATCATCGCGCTGACTGTATTGATAGGCGCTGAGTTCAATGCACAGTGGGCGGCTGAGCATCGTGACCCGGACTCCGCGGCGGCGATGTGGAAGACGGCAGGCGCGCGCATGCGGCCACCGGGTAGAATGGCTGACTGATCAGGTGGAGATCAATTTATGCGGGCTCTGACGCCTGAAGTGGAAGAGAGAGAGTTGATGGACGCCAGAGACAACGGGATGGGTGCGGACACGAGCCGCAGAGCGAAGATTGTCGCCACGCTGGGACCAGCATCGAGCACAGAGGACCTTTTTCGACAGCTCGTACGTGCGGGATTAGATGTGGCGCGGCTGAACTTTTCGCATGGATCGCATGAGCAGAAGGCCGAGCTGATTGCAATGGTGCGCAAGGTGGCGCGCGAAGAGGCGAAGCCGATCTGCATCCTTGCCGACCTGCAGGGGCCGAAGATTCGTACGGGCACGCTGGTGGATCACAAGCCGGTGATGCTGGAGGCGGGCAAGCAGCTGACGATTACGCCGGAGAAGGTTGACGGCACGGCGGAGCGCGTGAGCACGGTGTTCACGACGCTGGCCGAGAACCTGAAGGCCGGCGACCGGATTCTGCTGTCGGATGGATTGATTGAGCTGCGCGTGGTGGAGCTGCGCGGCGCGGACGTGGTGACGGAGATCATCAACGGCGGGATGCTGGGCGAGAAGAAGGGCATCAATCTGCCGGGCATTCCGGTGAAGGTGCCGTCGCTGACGGAGAAGGATGAAGAGGACCTGGAGTTTGCGATCAAGCAGGGCGTCGATTCGATCGCGGTGTCGTTTGTGCAGACTGCGGAAGATGTGCGCTATGTGAAGCGCAGAGTGACGGCGCTGGGGTCAGAGGCGTGGGTGATTGCGAAGCTGGAGAAGCCGCAGGCGGTGGATCACCTGGATACGATCCTCGAGGCCAGCGACGGAATCATGGTGGCGCGCGGCGACCTGGGTGTGGAGGTTCCGCCGGAGAAGGTTCCGGCGATTCAGAAGCATCTGATCCGGCGCGCGGCGGAGTATCGCAAGCCGGTGATTACGGCGACGCAGATGCTGGAGTCGATGATTGAAAACCCGCGGCCGACGCGCGCGGAGGCTTCGGATGTGGCGAATGCGATTTATGACGGCTCGGATGCGGTGATGCTTTCTGCCGAGAGTGCGGCGGGCAAGTATCCGGTGGAGTCGGTGGCGATGATGGCGAAGATTGTCGTCGAAACCGAGACGCAGATGCGGCTGCTGCCGAGGCAGACTGCGATGGGGCAGCACCGGAAGTCGCTGAATATTCCGGAGACGATCTGCGAGTGTATGGCGCACTCGGCGCAGGATCTGGATCTGGCGGCGATTGCGATCTTTACGGAGACGGGCAATACGGCGAGGCTGCTTTCGAAGTACAGGCCGGAGGCGCCGATCTATGCGATGAGCCCGTTCGAGGAAGTTGTGAGCCGCTGCATGCTGCTGTGGGGAACGTTTCCGATTCAGTGCGACCGGTTTAAAGATACGGACAAGCTGGTGGAGATGGCGGAAGACATGCTGGAGCATGGTGGGTTTGTGCATGCGAAGGATGTGGTGGGGATTGTTGCGGGGACGGCGACGCGGACGGGGGCGACGAATTTTATGCGGCTGCACCTGATTGGGGATCGGTGAGAGAGAGATCAGAGATCAGAGATCAGAGATTAAGGGCCCAGGGTGGGAACGGTAGGTAAAGTCAGGACATTTCGTGATTTGATCGTTTGGCAGCGATCGAGAGAGCTCTCGCTTGCGATTTACGAATTGACCCATCAGTTTCCACGAGAAGAGATCTATGGGTTGAGCAGTCAGCTGCGCAGAGCGTCGGTATCGATCATGAGCAACATTGCGGAAGGCCATGGTCGTCGGCTCGGTGCCGCAATTAATGCATTTCCTATTGATCGCGAGAGGGTCAACGTTCGAGGTCCAGTCACAGCTGATTCTAGCGTCGGACCTGGGCTGGGCAGATGCCGACGCGATCTCGAGATGCGAGTGTCTTTGCGATGAGATCGGAAAGATGCTGTTCGCAACGCTTTCAACATTGCGATCCAAGCAACGCGAGACGCTAACAAGACAGATCTCTGATCTCTGATTTCTAATCTCATCCATGGGACGCATTCGAGTTCTTTCAGACCAGGTGGCGAACCAGATTGCTGCCGGTGAGGTGGTGGAGCGTCCTGCTTCGGTGGTGAAGGAGCTGCTGGAGAACTCGCTGGATGCGGGAGCGACGCGGATTCGGCTGGAGGTTGAGGGCGGCGGGCGGAAGCTGATTCGGATTGTCGACAACGGGCAGGGGATGGGGCGCGATGATGCGCTGCTGGCGTTTGAGCGGCATGCGACGTCGAAGCTGCGATCGAGTGATGATCTGCTGAGTATTGCGACGCTGGGGTTTCGTGGCGAGGCGTTGCCGTCGATTGCGTCGGTGGCGCGAGTGACGCTGGAGACGAGGGCGCCGGAGGATGCGGTGGGGACGTCGCTGGAGATTGCGGGCGGGAATTTGCTGCGCGTGGACGATGCGGGGTTGCCGGCGGGGACGACGATTGCGGTGCGGGATTTGTTTTTCAATACGCCGGCGCGGCGGAAGTTTTTGCGCAGCGAGCAGACGGAGCTGGGGCATGTGGCGGCGCTGGTGACGCACTATGCGCTGGCGCATCCGACGAAACATTTTGAGCTGCATACGTCGACGCAGGCGCTGGTGATGGCGCCGGCGGTGGCGGATGCGGGCGAGCGGCTGTTTCAGATCTTTGGGCGCGAGACGTTTGAGAGCTTGATTCCGGTGGCGGCGGAGATTGACTTTGCGCGGGCTGGGTTGCCGGAGCCTCCGCCGTGGAAGAGGGCGGAGGATTGGGAGCCGCCGGAGCCGGGGTTTCTGCGGATGAGCGGGTTTGTGTCGAAGCCGGAGCTGCAGAAGCTGAATAGGAATTCGATTTATGTGTTTGCGAATGGAAGGTTGATTCGCGACCGGCTGGTGCTGCATGCGCTGACGGAGGCGTACAGGAACATCATTCCGCCGACGTCGTTTCCTGTGGTGCTGCTGTTTCTGGAGATGCCGCCGCAGGAGATTGATGTGAATGTGCATCCGGCGAAGACGGAGGTGCGGTTCCGGCAGGGGTCGTTTGTGCATGATTTTGTGAGGGACTCGGTGCGGACGGCGCTGATGCAGGCGAGGCCGGCGGCGAGTTTCTTCAATGCGCTGCATGCGGCTCCGACGGCGGGGGAGTCGCTGATGATTGATGTGAGTCCGCTGCCGGGGGTGGAGCAGGCTGTGTTTGAACCGCGTGATGCGATGGTTTCGCAGAGCGAGGGTGTGATTGAGCCGGGGGATGTGGCGAGTTTTGAGCTGAGGGAGAGGATCGTGGCGCCGTCGGCGGGGAGGCTGGGGTTTGAGGGCGCGGGGATGGCGGTGGGGTATGAGGATCCTGCGAACCCACTCATCGCGCCCAGCCACCCCAACGAGCACAGAACGCTCGTTGGGGGCCCCGGCGCGCGCGATGAATGGGGCACCCAGAGTGAGGGTGAGGGGCGGGCGACGCTGAATTCGCTGGCGTCGTTGAGGCCGCTGGGGCAGTTGCGGGATTCGTTCATTCTGGCGGTGAATGAGGAGGGGTTGTGGATTATCGACCAGCATGTGGCGCATGAGCGCGTGCTGTTTGAGAAGATTCTGCGCGAGCGCGAGGTGGAGAGGGTGCAGCGGCAGCGGCTGTTGATGCCGGTGCTGGTGGATCTGCTGCCGGAGCAGATGGTGACGTTTGCGGAGATTGGGGAGGAGTTGGAGCGCAACGGATTTGAGGCGGAGCCGTTTGGGCCGCGGACGCTGGCGATCAAGGCGGCTCCGGTGGGGCTGGAGGGCAGGGAGCTGGAGCGGATGCTGGAAGAGGTGCTCGGGGTGACGGAGAAGTCGGCGCAGGTGGAGAACGAGGATCTTCGGAGGACGAGGATTGCGGCGTCGATTGCCTGCCATGCGGCAATCAAGGTGAATATGCCGCTGGAGCCGGCGAAGATTGACTGGTTGCTGCGGGAACTGGCGAAAACGGAGCATCCGACGAACTGCCCGCATGGGCGGCCTATTGCATTGCGGTATTCTTTGAAAGAGATCCAGCGCGCCTTTCAACGGATATGAGGCGCATTTGAAGGGCCAAGCTGGGAGATTCCTGACCTCCGCCGTGGGCGGAGGTTGATGCTGTTTAGGCCTGAGTGATCCACCTTTTCGCGGCTGATGTCGCAGTCTGAGAGTTTGTCTTGAGTTCTACACCGCAGTTTAATGGGGATCAGTTGGCCGCCGCACGCAGTGAGCGATGGCATCAGAGCGGCGATGCGCTGCTGACACTGGAGGCCGCGCGGGAGTGGGTGGGCGAGCTGGGGCTGGTGCTGTTTGCGCCAAGAGCGCATCAGTTGGCTGCACCTGCGCCGTCGCTGGTGGAGGCGACACTGGGGCGTGCGGTGAGTGCGCCGAGTGCGGCGGAGACAGAGACTGCGCGCGGACTGGTGGCGCGAATGGTTGCGGAGGGAACGGCGTTGCCGCTGAACCTGCTGGGTTCCGCGGGCGATGTGCCGGACTTTGTGGTGTCGGCGCAGGCGTTCAGCTATGTGTTTACGCTGCGCGGCGAAAAGAACTGGAAGCAGCCGCCGGGGACCTCGGGTGCGGGGAGCGTTTCGCCGCTGGCGCTGAAGGTGTATGAGGCGCTGGTTGCAGGCAACGCGTTGACCGCGCGTGAGCTCGTGTCGGAGCTGGGCCGCGAAGTGACGGAGAGTGCGATCGTACGGGCGCTGGGGGAGTTGTGGATGCAGCTGCGCGTGATTCCTCTGCTGCAGCAGGATGGCGCTGGCACGAAGGACTCCGGGACGACGTGGGAGCTGACTACGCGGCGCTTTACGAAGCAGATCAAGGCGGGCGCGAATGCGGGGCAGCCGACAGCGCTGTCGGCGGCGATCTCGCTGTATCTTGCGCAGGTGTACGCGGCGACCGAGGAAGAGATTGAGACGTTTCTCTCGCCGCTGACGGCGCGGTCGAAGGTGCGCGATGTGTTGCATGGGTTGACGGCAGCGAGGCAGCTGGAGAATGCGGTGCTCGAGGGCAAGACGCTGTCTTACATTCCGGGCGCGCTGCCGGAGTTTCCGGAGGTTGTTGCGGCGGAGCCTGTGGCTGGAGTGGGAGAGATCGTAGCGGCTGCTGTGGGGACTCTTGCCGGGGTGGTGGGCGCGATTGCCGGCGCGGCGAGGATTCGGAAGTTTGATGGTCCGCGACCGCCGCGACCGCCGCGCGAAGATCGCGGGGAGCGTCCGTTCCGCAAGACGGGTGGTGAGCGTGGAGGACCACGCAAGCCGTTTGGAGAGCGTGGAAGGCCAGCGAAACCGTTTGGTGAGCGGAAACCTTATGCACGTACGAAGAGCCCGACGGAGGGCACCAGTTTTGGAGAACGAGAGCGGCGGCCGTTTCAGCGTGAAGGTGCTGGCGGTGAGCGGCCAAAGTTTACGCGCCCGTGGGATGAAGATCGGAAGCCGAGACCGCGGCGTGAGGAGGGTGAGCGTCCTCAAGGAGAACGAACCTATCGCAAGGACGACGCGCGCGGCGCGGGTGCGAAGAGAGAGTTTCGCGGAGGTCCGCGGAAGAGCGGGCCGGATCGCGGGCCGCGCGAGGAACGTCCGTTTCGGCCGCGTGCGTGAAGGCGAGGGATTTGCATCGCGACCATCCAAGCCGTTTCGACCACGGCGTGAAGGGGAAGGCGAGGGGTTTGCGTCACGGCCGTCGAAGCCGTACAAGGCGCGTGGAGAAGGTGACCGCGCAGGGTTCGGCTCGCGGCCAGCAAAGCCGTTTCGTCCACGCGGCGAAGGCGAGTCGAAGCCGTTTCGTCCTCGGCGGGAAGGTGAACGCGAAGGATCTGCATCACGTCCGTCGCGGCCCTACAAGGCGCGCGGAGAAGGGGATCGCGCAGCGTTCGGCTCGCGGCCGGCAAAGCCATTTCGTCCGCGGGGAGAAGGTGAACGCGAGGGATCTGCATCGCGGCCGTCGAAGCCGTACAAGGCGCGGGGAGAAGGCGGCCGCGCCGGATATGCGTCGCGGGAATCGAAGCCATTTCGTCCGCGGCGTGAAGGCGAAGGCGAAGGGTTTGCATCGCGTCCAGCGAGGCCATACAAGCCGCGAGCAGAAGGTGATCGCGGGACCGGCAGAAAGCGTCCGTTTCGGGCGTCAGGCGATCGAGCGCAGGCATCTGGCGAAGGAAGGCCGGGCGCGAAGCGGACTGGCAAGGCGGGGTTCGCAGGGAAGAAGAGCTTCGGCAGCAAAAAGAGTTTCGGCGGAGAGAAGAAATTCGGCGGTGAGCGGAAGTTTGGATCCGCAGGCAAGGCGGGTGCGAAGGGACGGTTTGCAGGCAAGCCGAAGCCGAAGTTTGGGGCAAAAGGTGGCAAGAAGGCGGGACCGCGAACGGGGACGTCTAAGCCGCGGCCTAAGGCGGGGGAGTAGCTGCGAGGCATGAATGAGACAGCAGCGAAGAGTGGGGCGCGCGAGCGTCCGGTGATTGCGATTGACGGGCCGGCGGGAGCGGGCAAGAGTACGCTGGCGGCGCACCTGGCGCGAAAGTTCGGTTTTTTGAACCTGGAGACCGGGGCGATGTATCGCGCGCTGGCGCTGAAGGCGATTGAGAACGATTTGTCCTTTGACGACGAGGCGGCGTTGATGGATCTGGCCGAGTACACGCGGCTGGCGCTGGAGCCGCAGACCGATGGCAACCGTGTGTTTCTGGACGGAGTGGATGTCTCGCGCCGAGTGCGGGATGTGGATGTAACGGAGGCGGCTTCGAGGGTCTCGGTGCATCCTGGCTTGAGAGCGTGGATGGTGACCCAGCAACGGAAGCTGGGGGAGCGTGGCGGGGTGGTGATGGAGGGCCGGGATATCGGCACGGCGGTGTTCCCGGATGCCGAAGTGAAGATTTTTCTCGACGCGGCGCCGGAGGTGCGTGGGAACCGACGCTTTCGGCAGCGCGGCCCGGAGCACGAAAGTAAGGTTACCGAAGCGTCAGTACTAAAGGAGCTGCGGGAGCGGGATACGAGGGACCGGAACCGTGCGGAATCCCCGCTAAGAGCGGCTCCGGACGCGGTCATATTGGACTCGACGGCGATGACTTTGGACGAGGTACTAGCGACGGCAGAAGCCATTGTCCGCAGCCATGTGGAGGCATCTAAGTTGCACTAAACACAGTGCAACTTAGCAGGTGTCTGAATTTTTTGGTGGAAAAATTGGCAGTCGTGCTACCATTCCCACATCGTTTGAAACAGATTGGTTTTCCGCAGGTTTCAACCGGCCGAAGCCCCGATTTGGATTCAGCGTCACGTCACAACACGAAGGATTTACGAGACATGGAACAGGGAACAGTGAAGTGGTTCAACGACGCCAAGGGTTTTGGCTTCATCAGTCGGCAGAATGGCGAGGATGTGTTTGTACACTACTCCGCGATCAACACGAATGGCTTCAAGAGCCTGCAGGAAGGTCAGGCCGTTCAGTTCAACGTGGTGAAGGGGCCCAAGGGCTGGCAGGCGTCTGACGTTCAGCCGCTGTAGTCAACGATCAGCTGTACGGGACAATTCAACTTTTTGAGGCTTGTAGGGACGCTACGAGATACGAGCAGGGACAGCCAAGGCTGTCCCTGTTTCCTTTTGGCTTCAATCTTGTAACGACCTGGTGTCATTCAGGACCTCGGTGGATCGGGCGAGGCTGGTGGAGCAGCGGGCTGCGGTTGAGTGGAAGGTTCGGGGGCGGGAGCGTTACTGTCTTCGAGAACCTGAGTGCCCGGCAGAATGGTGACTGAAGTTTTGAATTTGCGGTAATCGGAAAAGGTCTGGTGCGCGTCGCCGTTGAAGCCTTTGATGAGCAGAAGGCGGCCGTCGACGTGGGCTGTGAGTTCAGAAGGGAACCAGATCTCGCCGTTCACGAGCGACTGAGTGAAGTTGAACCAGCTTCCTTTCCTGATATTCACCAGAAGGCCGCCGCCGACGTGGAAATTTTCCTGCAGGGTTCCGTTGAGGCGGACGATCGCGTCATCGTGCTCGTCGACCCAGAGAGTGCCGGCGAGTTCGCGCATGATCTGGTCGCCGAGATCTTTGGCTTGCGCGTGCGGATCGCCTCTTGTAGTCGAAGACGAGAGTGGGCCGGCCGTTGAGTACCTCGCGACGGGGACTCGTGAATGTGGCGACCTTGAGCAGAGCGCTGGCGCTGAGGCGGACTTCGTCCTTCGCTGGCTTGTTCTCGCGCGATTTCAGTTTGGCGACTTGCTTGTCGACACGTTCCTGTTCTTTCTTTGCGTCGTCGGGCGAGAGTGGTTTGCCGTCGTGGGAGATGTGTTGCAGGACTTCAGTGTTGTTGACGTAGAAGGCCTGGTACTGGTCGGTGTGGGTCTTCTTGCTGCCGTCGGAGGAGAACTCGTCGGCGACCTGGGTCATGGTGCAGATGTAGTTTTTGCGCAGGGACTCGAGGGCGTCATAGCGTGCGCGCACGCGAGTGAGGAGGGTCTCGATGTCGGGGAGCGGAGCGGGATCGGATGAAGCGACGGGGGTTGGTGTCGACGGAGTGGGAGACTGTGAAGCCGCGGTGAGAGTGCAGAGGAGAAGAGCGGCGACTCCTGCGAGGACCCGGCGGTGCATAGGCCTCACTATACAGAGAGGAAGGTTATGGGCAGGGAGGGTCATCGTGCGAACTGGAGCTGTGGCGGTCTCGCGAGCGCCGGCGGAGCCAGTGGACTCCGCCCATGCCGAGGCCGCCGGCAAGCGTGGCGATGAGCGCGGCCAAGACGGCGAGAGCAATCAACACGATGACCAGCAGAGAGAAGCCGGCGAGCAGCGCCGAGGCTGCGGTCTGCAGGATCGCGTGGATGACAGCGATGAGTGCGTGGAGAAGAATCACCTGGGCTGATAGGACGCTGGAATCAGGCTGCGTGCTTGCGGCTTAAGGCTGGTTCAACTTTGATCGTCTGGATTATTTGTGGAGCGTGTGAGTTCGGCGGGATCCTGCGCGGTCGTTACTGTGAAGCCGATGGCGGTGAGCCAAT
Organism: uncultured Acidobacteriaceae bacterium; assembly: GCA_963729675.1. Classification (GTDB taxonomy): domain Bacteria; phylum Acidobacteriota; class Terriglobia; order Terriglobales; family Acidobacteriaceae; genus Granulicella. Next base: position 32,942 of record CAVSOV010000002.1, on the reverse strand, counting down.
GCTCGACGATTGAGAGATCTTCGCGTGACGAGCGCGATGTGTAGACGATCTCGGCGACGTTGGGGTTCGCGAAGCGCAGCGCGAAGCAGAGTTGCGGGCGGTAGGTGCAGGAGGCGAGATCGGCGATGCTGAGCGTGCTGGTGGGCGTGCAGAGGATGGTGCGCGGCGGCGCCATGCGGTCGAGCATGCTGAAGATTTCGAGCTTGGATTCGAGCTCGTCGGGGACGAAGTCGATGGCGAGGTCTGCGTCGCGCACGGCGTCTTCGACGGTGGAGGCGAGATGCAGTGCGCCGGCAGGAGTCTTCGGATGCGGAGGTGTGTTGAGCTGTTCCTATGGCCGCCGCGCTCGCCATGGCCGCAGTGTTTACCATCGCCGCAGCGCTTACCATTGCCGCGGCGCTGCGCAGGCGCGAGGGCATGACGTCTTCAAGCGTGACTTCAAGGCCGGCGCGGACGCAGCGCATAGCGAAATCAAGGCCTGCGGAACCTGCACCGATGACCGCGATGTGGCGCAGCGAGCGGAGGGACTGCATGGATGGGCGGTTATTTTGCGGTGAGGGCAACGATGACGGACGCGTAGCTGGGCTCGGAGTTGCGGATGTGATCTGCGACGCGGGCGCGCTCTTCGTCGGACAGGGCAGGCAGCACGGAGAGAATGCGGCGCAAGGTGACCGAGATGTCGTCAACGTAGTTCATGGTGCGGATGGCTTCGCCGGAAAGAGGCACTGCGGGATCTCCTGGGTGGTCTGGGGTTAGTTTACGCGGATTCGGTGATGTGGGTGTGGGAGAGATCCTGCGAAGGGTTTTGTACTTTCAGTTCCCAGCTTTCAGTTCCCAGCTGCGAGTTTAAAAAAGCAGATTCCCTTCTGGAAGGACAACAAGAAAGGCAAAGGCAAAAGCGAAAGCAGATTCCCTTCGGGAATGACAAAAAAGGAAATGGCAATAAGAAAAGCGGGAGCAAAGTTCAGCGGGTGGCGCCTTCGAGGATGCGGAGGGCGGCGGAGTCGGTGGGGCTGCCGGCGGATTCGCCTTCGATGGGTTTGTGGTAGCCGTCGCGGTCGGACATCTCGGTGATGGCGCAGAGGCGGGCAGAGAACTCCGGCTTGAGATCGTCGAGGCCGACACGCCACGTCCAGTTGCCGGAGTTTGCGCCGGGGCGGTTCATGCGTGCTTCGCTGCCGAGTTCGAGAACGTCCTGCAGTGGATAGATGGAGATGTTGGCGACGGAGTCGGCGGCGGCGCGGATCATGTCCCAGACGATCTCGTGGTCGTTGGCGGGGTCGACAGGGCCGAGATAGATTTGCACATTTGTGCGCTCGTCGAGCGTGGTGTCTTCACGCCACCAGCCGAGAGTGGTGTTGTTGTCGTGGGTGCCGGTGTAGACGACGGTGTTGGCGATGTAGCGATGCGGAAGGTAGGTGTGGCCGCCGCGCTCGGCGAAGCCGAACTGCAGGATGCGCATGCCGGGCATGCCGAAGTATTCGCGAAGCTCGTCGACCTCGGGGGTGATGAGGCCGAGGTCTTCGGCGACGAAGGGGAGATCTCCGAAGATCTCTTTGAGGCGATTGAAGAGCGACTGGCCGGGAGATTTGACCCAATGACCGTTTACGGCGGTTGGCTCGTCGGCGGCGATGGACCAGAAGGCTTCGAAGCCGCGGAAGTGGTCGAGGCGGATGAGGTCGTAGAGGGCGAGCGAGCGGCGAATGCGCGCGACCCACCAGTCAAACCCGCGCTCTTCGAGAAGAGCCCACTTATAGAGTGGATTGCCCCAGCGCTGGCCGGTGGCGGAGAAGTAGTCGGGCGGAACGCCGGAGACGCGCGTGGGTTGGCGGCGTTCGTCGAGCTCGAAGATTTCGGGGTGTGTCCAGACGTCGGCGGAGTCGTAGCTGACGAAGATGGCGACGTCGCCCAGGATTTTGATTTTGCGCTCGGTGCAGTAGCTGCGGAGCGAAGCCCATTGCTCGGCGAAGAAGAACTGGATGACCTGCTCGATGGCGATATCTCGGCCGGACTCGTTGAGCAGTGCGGTCATGGCATCGGGCTGACGGAAGGCGTAATCGGCGGGCCAGTTAATCCAGCCGGCGTAGTCGAAGCGATGGCGAAGGACGGCGAACATTGCCCAGTCGGTGAGCCATGAGATGTTGTCCTGGGCGAAGCGCTGGAAGCGGGCGCGCTCGTCACCGCTGGCGCGGTCGAGGAAGTTGGCGGCGGCCTCTTCGATGAGAGGGCGCTTGGCTTCAAAGGCACGTTCGAAGTCGCAGGGGCCGTTGTGGCCGGGGAGATCCTTGATGCGATCGGGTGTCAGCCATCCGGCATCGACGAGGCGCTCGAGTGAGATGAGAAGGGGATTGCCGGCGAACGCAGAGAGAGCGGAGTAGGGCGAGCTGCCGTAGCCGGTGGGATTAAGCGGAAGAACCTGCCAGAGCCGCTGCTTGCCGGTGGCGAGGAAGTCGACAAAGGCGAAGGCGGCAGGGCCGAAGTCGCCGATGCCGCCGTAGGAGGGAAGCGAGGTGATGTGCAGTAAGATTCCGGAAACCCGCTCTGAGGTCATCGCGTTCCTTCACTCCTGAAGGACCTGAAGCGTAGGACGTTGGCATGCGCGGACGGGATGCCGGACCCCGTCTCGCGCGTGCGATGGCTTACGGTAGACCAGCGGGTTGCTTGCTGCTGTAAACAACACCACCGTTCTGCTGATAACGCTGCAAGAGCGAGGCGGCGAACAGGCCAAAGGCCTCCTGCCGCTGCTGCTCGAGGAGCTTTTCACGCGTAGGCGGGCAGATTCTTTGCCAGATCCTCGGGGGTGGGCTCCTGCTTGTCGACGACCTGGGCGACGATTCCGTTCGGTCCTTCGTTGATCGGACCGGAGATGCCGTTCCTGGGCAGCGTGAACAGAACAGAGGCGGGGCCGCTCATGGATCCGACGTCCGGTATCTGCGTGTCGCGGCCGACGAGGTCGCTGGTCTTGACGGGGAGCTTCATCTCGGCAGCCGCCTTGGCGAGGTCGTTGAGGACCTTGGCGCGGTCGGCGAGCTTAATGAGTTGAGCGTTCAGGAGCGCGGGTGCCTGCTGCTCGCGATAGTCATCGAGGACGTGCGACTTCCAGGAGGCGAAGTCGGGTGCATGCGCGGGCTTCACATCGAGAACCTGGAAGATCGCATAGCCCTCGCCGGTGGTGGCGCTTTGTGGGGCGGCACCCTTGGCAGCGGTGAAGGCGGCAGTCAGAACGGCGGTTGAGTCCGGCAGGCTGGAGATGACGCCGTCTCGACCGATGAAGTCGGTCGTAATCACGTGCAGGTTGTGCGCCTGCGCGGTCTTGTCGAGGCCGTTCTTGCGGGCTTCGGCGACGAGTTGGCTGGCGTAGTTCTGTGCAGCGGCGGCGGCCTTCTGGCTTTCGAGTGCGGCGACGATGGAGTCGTGCGCCTCAGCGAGCGTCTTGGTGTGCGCGGGCTGCTTCGCAATGGTCTGGATGATGTGGTAGCCGAACTGCGAGCGAACGAGACCCGAGGTCTGGCCGGGATTGAGCGCCATCGCGGCCTTCGCGTAGGCCGGATCGAGGCCACTGGTCGGGATCATCGGGAGCGCGCCGCCCTGGTCCTTGGAGCCGGGGTCGTCGGAGTACTTCTTCGCAAGGTCGGCAAAGTTGCCGCCAGACTGAACCTGCTTGAGAACATCCTCGGCCTTGGCCTTGGCCGCGGCGTCCGTCTTGGCGTCGGCGCCTTTGGGGACGGTGATCAGAATGTGGCGGGTCTGAACCTGCTCGGCGACCTTGAACTGATCGAGGTGGGAGTTGTAGTACGCCTGAATCTCGGCTTCGCTGGCCTGCGGCTTGCCACCGGGAATGCTGGCATCGTCGAAGGCGATTAAGGCGATCTTGCGAGTCTCAGGAACTGCGTTGGCGTAGCGGGCTGCATTCTGCTTGAAGAAGGCTTCGAGATCGGCGTCGGAGGGGTTGATGGTCTTCTTGATGTCCTCGGCGGAGACGACTGCGTAGGTGAACTTCACCTTCTCGCCCTGCTCGAGATAGGCCGTGCGCACGGCGTTGTCAGAGACAGTCACACTGCCGGTGACGAGCGCCTCGAGGCGCTGCAGCTCGAGGTCTTCCTTGACCTCCTTCTCAAACTGCGCGACGCCCAATCCAAAGAACTGCTCGACAAAGTTCATGTACTGCTGGTCGCCGATGAACTTGCCGCCAGGGAAGAGATATTGCGAGAGCGGGCCGGTGCTGAGTTCGCGGCGGAGATCGTCGTCGGAGACCTGGAGGCCGAGGCGGTCGGCCTCGCGTACGAGCACAGCGCGCTCCACCTGCTGCTGACCGACGCGATTGATGAGGAAGGGAAGCGCGTAGTCCGGCAGGTGCTGCTGCTGCATCTGGCGCTGGGTCTGCTGCTGGACCTCCTGCATCGAGATGGGCGTGCTGCCGCCGAGAATCCTGCCCCAGACGCCGGGAGTGCGCACGGTGGCGAAGAGTGCAGCGTTGTTCGCGGTGTCGTCATTGAAGATGCCGGGCACCAGAGTGATGACCATGGTGACGATGGCGGCGGCGATGATGAGACCGAAGATGATCTTGGTGGCGCGGTTGTCCTGCTGAAAGATGCGGATCATGCCTGGTTGACGACCTTCACTTCAAAACGAGCCGTAGGGCGGTCTCGTGTGTGCCCGGGATTTGTGCGCAGGATATGCGAGTCTCGCAGCCGAGACGCATCACTCCTGCATGCAGGGGCTTCGCTTTAAGTATAAATCAGCGACCGTGGCACGATGCGGCGGGCGAAGGGCCCTAACCGATACTTGCTGTGCGCGTTGCAAAGAAAAGGGCTGCGGAACCCGCAGCCCCTTTGATGTCGCTCGTGTCAGGGATCAGCGGCCGTAGTAGGGCGCGTAGTAGTAGCCGTAGTACGGGCTATAGTAACGGCGCATCTGGGGCTGCTGTTGCGGGTTGGGGCCAGCTGCGTAGGCGAGACGGGCCATCTCCTGCTCGGAGACCGTTTTGACGACTGCCGGCTGCGCGAGCTGGAAAGCGATGACAGCCTCAGGCGGAACGATGACGCGCCCGCTGGGCGAGGAGGCGGAGCCGGCCACGCCAACGCCGGCACCGGCGGCGGCGCCCACGGCCGCTCCGGCACCGCCTCCGGCGATTCCGCCGATGATGGCTCCGAGAGCGCCAAGGCCGATGGCGCTGTTGACGGTCGTGGCCGATTTGTCACGGCCCTGCTGCTGCCAGAGTTGCGTGCTCAGTGGGTAAACGACCCCGCCGAGCGTGACGCTGTTGATCTCGAGGCTAAGCTCGCCCTGACCTTTCAGAGCACCGGCCTTTTTGGCATCGACCACAGTGCCCTGCACCGAGGCGCCACGCGGGATGGCGATGGCTCCGTCAGCTGCGACGTCGTTGAGAACCGTGCCGTCAAACGGCGTGCCCGGCTGAATTTGGTTGGAGTCCAGCCCGCGATTGATGCGGATGCGAAGCATCGATCCGGCAGGGATCGTGACCTGGAGGCCGGCCTGTTGACCACCGGGAGGAGCGTACGCCTGCTGAGGGCCGTTGTTATATAGCGGACGGCGCTGAGGCGGACCATAGGGCTGCGGCTGTCCTTGATAGGGTTGCGGTTGCCCGGAGGGTTGTGACTGATAAGGCTGCGACTGCGACTGGTCTGCGGGAGGACCATAGCCGCCGGGATATTGCTGGTTGTTCGGTGCCCCATAGGGCTGTTGCTGCTGTTGCTGGCTCTGATCCTGCGGTGGCCCGTAGCCGCCTGGGTACTGTTGATTGCCCGAGGGCTGGCCGTAGGGGGACTGACTTTGCGGTGGGGCGTAGCCTCCGGGATATTGATTGTTCTGCGGCGATTGCTGGGGGGCAGTGGAGGGTTGTTGCTGCTGCTGGCCATAATCAGGCTGGGTCTGACTGGGCGTTGGAGGCGGTGTGTTTTCGGCCTGCTGGGAGGGCTGAGAAGCGGGCGCGCAAGAGCCATCGGACTGCAGGTCGCAGTTCGGAGGCTGTGAGGCATTTTGGTCGGCGGTGGGTGCCTGGTCGGAGGAAGCTGCTGTATCACCTAGCGACAGCTCATCGACGACCTTCTTGACGCCCACTGCACGAGCCACCAGATTCTCTGCCTGGGTGCGCATCGTTTCGTCGTGGACATTTCCGGTGAGGGTCACGGTGCCGTAGACGGTCGAGGACTGAATGTTTTGCGTGGAGAGTTCGGGTGCGCTGGCAAGCGCGCGGAGTACGTTCGCCTCGATTTGTGCGTCGGGGAGAGTCCCCGGGGCTGGCTGATTTTGAGCCATGGCCGCAGCGCCGAATACGAGGCTGGCGGCGAGTAGGGGATAACCGATGCGAGAAAAGCCGTTTCGGCTCATAGTTGTTTGCTCCTGGTTCGGCGCCGACCGTTCGCAGACACCTCGGACAGCGCCGCTGCCCAATCAGAACAGACGCGATTTGGACAGAAAAGTTCCGGTGGAGGTTCAGCACCCTGAGAATAACGGAACCTTTTGCTTTCAAGGGACTTGACCGGAACGGCGGCAAGTACGTTTGACCCGGGTCGCATGGAGTGGCATCATAAGAGTGCGGGGTGGAGCAGCCCGGTAGCTCGTTGGGCTCATAACCCAAAGGTCGCAGGTTCAAATCCTGCCCCCGCAACGTCCCGAAAGTAGGGGCTCTCCTCTGAGTCATCGAGTTGAGAGCCCCCTTTCATTTTCGGGAGCATATCCCATTCGCCTTCAGCAACATAGAAGCGCTTGCCCTCGCTCCCCGTGGGCACCATGCGGATTTCTGCTATATGTTTCTGCAATTCGGCTTTCGCGCGAAGTGGATCGCGGTTCAGTAGGGCAGGGAGCTCTGAGATTTTCTTCTGAATTCGTGAGCGCAAGTCGTCGCGATCGATGTTGACGGAAGTTCCGTTCCCAAAACGCTGGAGATCGGTAGTCAGAGAATTCAACTCGGCTTCCTTCATTTGCATTGCTTTGAGGAGGAACTCCGATCCGCCGCTCTTGCAGATGGCGTCGGTGAGATTCCGGAGCTCTCTACCGATCTCGGTTTGCTTGGCTCTAAGATCTCGGACGGCGCCGGTCTGTTCAGCCTCGGCGATAGTGACAGCTTTCAGCACCTTCGAGAGAGCCTCCTCGATTACTTCGTCGTCCTGGAGGGCGTGTTGGAGTCCTGAGAGAAATGTTTCTTCGAGGCGATCGCGCCGTTGGTAGAGATCGTTCGAGCAGGTGCCGCGATTGAAGTGGTGGGGACATCCGTAGGAGGCGCTCTTACGGTCCTTGCCGCGCCCAGTCAGGATCACCAGGTTGGCCCCACACTCGCTGCACCTTTAACAAGCCACTGAAGAGATAGGGAACGGTCGCTGCCCGGTGCAAGAGGCCGGGCTTCACACCTGGGTGCTTCTCCGCGACGGCGCGCCGGCGGTCCTGAACGCGATTCCAGAGTTCGTCGGACACGATCCTAAGCTCGGGCTCGTCCGTGATGACCCACTCTGACTCCGGCCGGGGTACGCTCACCCGTTTGTTGGTGCCGGGCCTCTTCTTAAACTTCCGGCGGTTCCAGATGATCCGACCGCAGTAGAGTTCTCGCCGCAACATTTCGCGGATGGCGGTGTAAACCCAGCTTGGTCTCGTCTTCTTTTTGGTTCCGCGTGGCGGCGCTACTCCTTCTGCGTTTAGCTGTTTGGAGATTCGCTTAAGAGAAAAGCCGGCCGCCGACATCTCGAAGATCCGGCGGACAATCGCCGCCTCTTCTTCATCAATTCGTAAACGGGTTTTATCTCCCAGTTTCTCGGATTGGTAGCCGAAGCAACTGCCGCCGGTATGGAAACCGGTGAGAGCCAGGCCTTCCAGGCCGCGGTGAGTCTTCTTCGCGAGTTCCTTTATGTAGAGGCTGTCGACAAGACCGTGAACCGTCATCAAAACGTCGGATTCATCGTTGTTGGAGTCGATATTTTGGCTGACGGCGACGAAGCGAATGCCCCTGAAGTTCAGTTCCTCCCGTAGCCGAACGCTATCAGCAAGACTGCGGGAGATGCGGCTCGTGTCGTCGACCAGAACAACATCGATACACTTTGGCGAGGACTTAGTTGCGCGAAGCAATGCCTGGAAGCCGGGCCTGTCGAGCCCGGCTCCAGAGATTGCTTCGTCGCTGAACATGAGGTCTGGGTCGATGCGCCAGTCTCGTGCCTCGGCGTAGCGCATCATGTTGCGCTGCTGATCCACGATTGAGGCTTCCCGCTGCCGGTCCGAAGAATAGCGAGCGTAAGTTGCGCATCGGAGCTGGGTTGTCATGCTGCCTGTTTCATCCTTCTCTCTTCAAGAATTTCCTGGACGAGGATCGGAACAATCACATTATCAATCCAGCTTCGTAACTGCATGTTCGTCTGCTTTGTTGATGTTGCGGCACCGCAGGTTCGCGATTGCCGAGGAGAACAAATCTGCTGCTCGTTGCGCAAGTGTCACCGCGCACGGTTGAAATTAACGGAGAATCCCGTCGCCCGTGGGCAGCCACCGGTTGTCTGGTGGCAGGGTTTTCTGTGGGGTGATGCTCCTTTTCTGACTGCTGTTGAAGATTGGCATATGTGGGTGGATGTATCAAAGCTGGACTCCCATTGAGCGAGAGCGTCCTGGATTTTTGTGAGCTGTCTCACATGGAATCGAGCCTAGACTATTGCGCCCATGAGCCAAAGAGTCCGAAGGGACAGTGCCCTTAAGGGTCTGTCCGGCGCTTCCTCCCGGGTGCGGTGCAATGGAGCGTTCGCTTGGCGTACAGCAGGTCATCCCCGCTGAAGCTGCTTCATAAGGGTCCCTGACCCTTTTGAGACGGCATCACCGTGACCTTAGCGATCACCTTTAACTTTGGTTCGGGTTCGATTCGTGCTCGTGGGGGACCTTAGTCTTCTGGTGAGCGACTTTGCCAGGTCGCGGAGGAACATTGACTCGGCCCTCGCTCGGTACGCCACCAACCGCTCTTGCAAGCCGACGATTCCTTCGCCGAGGCTCTTGTCGGACTCGGGCGGGCGACTTCGCTGTGAAACCATCGCGTTCAGGAACTCGATGATCTCGCGACGAGGAGCAGATTCATACCCTGCGATATCAATGACCCGCAGGATGGCTTCGACATCGAGATTGACTTCCACATCGAAGTACTGACGCCAGCCCCTCCGCGCTATGCGACGGCCAGCCGGAGTCAGCGCCAGAAGCTGGCGGAGTCGCTTGCTGTCGTCCTCAGCTTTCTTCTCAGTGATCAGGCCGGCATTCTGTAATCGTTTGAGCGCTGGCGTTGATGAACCGAGGGAGACGCCACCGCGTCTCTGCAGGTCATATTTCGTACACAGCCCTCGGTCGATCAGCGAAAGCAGATATATGTCCAGAACCGAATTCGACAAGAAAGCTCCTAGGCTTGGGCCAGTGTAGCGAACCGATCAGGTCCGGGCTGATCTTTAACGGCCAGCGCAAATCCGGCGACGACGGCCGTGACTGCTCGGGCGCGATCTGAAATCAGAGCCAAAATCCAAGCCAACAGCCAATCAGCGAAGAAGTTGAGTTCGGCCAAGCTAAAGTTGCGGTCTTCTTCTGCTATTTCAGGCCGCGTGCTTACTATGACCTCTTCGACGCTTGACGTGGCAGTGCGGGGAATCCGTAGACCGGGGACCCGGGTGAGCCGGAATTCGCACGCCTCCCGAAGCTGGGACCACAGATTAAGCGGTACTTCTCGATGGAGCCAATCGGCCACGATCGGCGGAATGCTTGGTTCCGGCAACTCGGTGGGGCATGTTAGCTGGACCGGGTCGATTGCCAAAGTCGGAGCTGGGGGCGAAGGGGTATCAATTTCGGTTGGCCGCAGATTTCGACCAGCCAGTCGGGCCAGGTCGCGATTTTTGAAGCGCTCAGCGCGATTCGACAGCAGGATGTCGAGCGGCCATGTGGCATTTGCGGTCGGCCTGAGCTCAATCTTCTTCTGGAGAACACTGAAGACGAACTCATACTGGGTGGTCGGTTCCGCGTTGAGCAGTTCGCGAAGGCCGATGGGATGCCGGCGCCGGCGGAGTTCTTCTTTGAACAGCTTCACGAACCGCGACATCTGAGGTTCCGTCAGCGGCTCATACGCATAGTGATCAAGCGTCGCCTTGACGAATTGCGCTAGACCTTGCCGCTGCTCGCTCCAGAATCTTCTGCGCGGATACCAGCGTTCGCCCCGGGGTAGGTGGACGAAGTTAAACCGCATCCAGTCGACGAAGCGCTTCCAGCGCATGGCGGAATCCGCATACGCTGGTCCGCCGCGTTTTTGGATGGTCGCCCGTTTCGCGCGCATCCGGTAATTCTCTAGCTTGTCAACCAGCTTCTTGTGTTCCTCTGGAATACCCTTGGAGGCCGTTGCGGTTCTCGGCACCCGGAGCGCGAATGCCAGAGCGGCGAGCTCGAACACGTTGAGCCTCAGCTTCCGGGACCTGGTCACTCTGACCAGCTTCTTGAAAATCAAATTCATGACAACATCAGCCATCTCGGCGTCCAGGGCGCGATGGCGATAGATCGCCTTCCGGTAAGGACCCTCGACTACCGGAAATCGATCTGGAAAGCAGCCCAGCAACCACATGTGAAATCGAGTTCTGAGGTGTGAGAGGCCTGGCTGGAGCAGGGCAAACTCGCGAGGCGTTATCGTCAGGCGCACTGTCGGATTCATTGCTGACCTCCGGAGCAGGAGGGCGGAACGCAGGCGCGGACGAATGTCTCGAAGACGACATCCAGTTCCCATTCGGCCGGTTCGTGGAGAGCGGCGGTGAACAGTAGATGTATTGCGGCGAGGGCGGACTCGACGATGAGTAAGAAGCGAGAGCTGTTAGACTCGCGTCGCCGGCGTCGGACAGGATCTGGCGCGCGAGTTCAACGTAGCGAGCGGGAAACGGGGTGGACCGCCGCTCATTCGCGATGAGGGGTTGGCCTAATGGTGAAAGGGTGTAGCCGGGGGGTCCCGAGGGCATATCTGTTCTCCTCGGGAGTGATTAGTATAGGCACTCACCGACTCCTCATTTGTCCTGCAGAACGCTGTCGAATGAAGGGGGATGACGACGCACCCGCCGCGGCACAGCCTCTGACGCCGAGAAGCTCACCGTCTCCGAGAACGGCTACGGCAAGCGCACCGACGTCGACGCCTACCGCCTGCAGTCGCGCGGCGGCAAGGGCGTCATCAACATGAAGGCCAACTCCAAGGTCGGCAAAGTCGTCAGCATCCAGCTCGTCGACGACACCACCGAGATGATGGTCATCAGCCAGTTCGGCAAGATCATCCGCATCGACACCAAGAGCGTCCGCGCCGCCGGCCGCTCCACCTCCGGCGTCCGCCTCTTGAATCTCGAGTCCGACGACAAGGTCGCCAGCGCCACCGTCATCCCACCCGAAGACCCAAAGACCAACGGCGAAAACGGCACGCTCGTGCAGTAGAAACTGCAAATCCCGGAGACACGTAGCCAGAGAGAAGAGGACGACGACGCCTTCGCCGCAGCTGACCTCAGTATTTGAGGAACGCGCCGAATATCTAGACGAAGCTGAACTGGAACGCTGGACTTCAGAGACACCACGCGATCGAGTGTTACTGAACAAGCTGACGGGCCCTGGAGCCAAGCTGCTGAGCGGTCCGCGCGGCTCCGGAAAATCTACCCCGTCGAGGAAGGCCTTTTTTTCGCTAATACGCGAACAAGAGGCCTTACCCGCCTACGTCAATTTCTCCCGATCGCTCGCTTTGGAACCGCTGTTTCGAAAATCCCGAATGCACCGCAAATTTTTCGGCAGTGGGTACTTTACAAGATTGTCGAAGGCGTCGCGGATGGGGCAGCAGCATCAGGCAAACAGCCACCGCCCGACCTCGCATCCTTCGCACGCGAGGGGCGAATTTTTATTCGAGCTCTGGAGACCGGCGTTTCCGCGGAGCTTCCGAAACACCCGCTAGCTTCCTTGGAACTCCTCTTCCTGCTGGAAGAGTGGCAATCCGCTGTCGGGCGATCACGCTGCGTCCTGCTGTTAGACGACGCAGCCCATGCGTTTTCGCCGGAGCAGCAACACGACTTCTTCGAGATCTTCCGGTCACTCCGCTCTCGATATGTCGCGGCCAAGGCAGCCGTGTATCCGGGTATAACCAGCTACTCGCCCTTCTTCCACGTCGGCCACGAGGCGGAAACATTGGAAGCATGGTACAGCCCTGACGACCTGACGTATTTGCAGACCATGCGCTCGGTTGCGAAAAGTCGACTGCCCGAAAATCTCTATAAGCTGCTTGAGGATCGAATTGAAATTATCGACTACCTCGCACTCGCGTCATTGGCCTGCCACGTGGCTTCATCAATATGCTGGCGTTCGTATTGGGAGTAGACGAGGGAGCAGGCACGAGCAGGCCCACTCGAGTCCAAGCCGAAGCGGCTGTAGCCGCTCATGCAGAGTCCGTGCTCGGCATCTTTACGTCATTGAAGGGAAAAGCCGCCTCGCTACAGGCGCTTCGTTGAATTGGGTGTCGTGTTGGAGAACGCTATGGCCAGTCACCTGCGGACATTTAACAGGAATAAGGAACCCGGGAAAGGTAAAGCAACCGCAGTTGGAATCTCGGAGCCACTCTCGAACGAGATTTCGCGCATACTCGAAATGGCCGAATATGCAGGGATGATCTCAGAAAAGAGGGTTCGGTATCGCGCGGCGAGAAGGGTGTCTTCGCGCTGGATATCATTGCACTACGCCTTACTCTGACCGCGAATAGCCTTTCCTTGGGCAAGAGCTTCCCACTTGCCGAAGCCGTCTCATCATTGTCCGCAACAAGCGCACACCGCATTCGTGCGAACCCAAGCCACTACCCTCCTCGGGCTGGACTACAAGAAGAAGACGCGTTCTGGATTTAGCTCCCTGCCGGAACTGCGGAGCCGCGCGGCCATCGCCAGAGCTTGCTTCCTGCATAAAATGCGGCGCGGAGCTAAAGAATACATCCCTCTACGACGACCTTGTAAAGGCGCCAATAAGTAAGCTGCCGCTGACGCGGAATAAACTACGCAGCTTGCGCAGAGCACACCGCGATCCGCACAGTGCAAGATATTCTTACCGACGATGACAGCACTGAAATCAGAAAGGCTAAGTACATAGGCCCCGTTTGGACGGCCAGAATACGCACCGCAGCTGAGGAGTACGTGAGTGTTGAGCACATCAAGCTGGGCCGAAATCTGCGACTCAGAGCAAGCAGTCGTAATTCAGGCTGGCCAATTTTGCGAGCGTAATCCAGCGAGAGAGCTTAGCACCCATAGATGCGTTCTACTCAAATCAGCAGGCGCTTATAACAATAGGAACGGCACCAGCTTTGGCCGCCAACGATGCGTTAGGCAGATTACTACTTCTAGGCATAGTTTCAGCCGCAGAATCTTATTACAGGACGGTGTTGGGAGGTCTGGTACACGTCTGTCCTCTCGCCAGAAAGCACGCCGCAGTTCAGATGGTCTCGTTCGGATCAGTCGATTATTACCCGCTTGAACAATTGGGTTTAGCGCTTCTTGAACATCACACATTTCTCTCGGCGAAAGAGATAAGTTCACAAACTGAAAGACTCACGAAGCTCGACATCAAGAAAGATGCTTCAGCATGGGCAGCGATTACCGAATACGAGAAGCTGTGCCAGTTCCGGCACGCCGCTGTTCACTCGCAGGGCTCACTAGCACTTATCATCGTCCAAAACCTGGCGCTCGCATCCCCGCAGACACGTTGTCGTGTCAATAGACTTCACTCGATTTCAGGAGTCGGTAGGCGTCTGCCTTAACGCCGTGCGCGCATTCAATAGATTTATCTATCGAGAGACCATCAAACGCTGGATGACGGCCTCAGTCCTCACAGGCAAGTGGTCAACTGATAAAGAGAAGATGACAGCTCTGTTCGAGTTGCTGCATTCCCGAAACGACGTTGGCTCATACGCTCCGCGTACAACTCGTACAGAAAACTCCTACCCTCTCTCATCAAGGCACGAGCAGCCCTCTTGCAAGGCTCCGCAGTATAGGCGAAGCGCTGAGGAAAGTTGAACAACTGAACTGCCTTCGCGCCGCCACTCCCCACGTCTAACCTCTGCGGAGCCCACAATGATCCGCGCCACTCTGCTACTCGCAGCTGCAGCCTTCCTCATGCCCGCCGCCCACGCGCAGGACCCCGGCAGCCTCCTCACCCGCTCCTAAAGCCTCGAGCCCAGATCAAAGCCGTCCGCAACTCGCCGGTCGAGCCGCGCCAGCCCGGCGTCGCTAAGGACTCCAACGACTGCACCTGGAGCGACGCCAGGGGCGAGGACCGCGTCTACATTGCCCTCAGGCCCCGTGCCAACTTCCAAACCACGCGCGCCCAGATAGAGAAGGTCAGCGGCCATCCTACTCCTGTCACTGGCCTTGGCCAGGTCGCCTTCGCCGTCTCCTCCGGCGACTCCTCCTCCGCCCTTTACGTTCTCGCCAAACTCACCTGCCGCTCCTCACCGTAAGTGGTCCCATGCCAGCCAGGAGCAGAACGAGGCGGCCGAAAGGCTCTCGCCACCCAAAGACTCCCCCAACTCTGATCTGGAAATCCGGCGGCAAGGCATCGAACCTCCCGGACCATCGATCGGGCAGAAGCCGAGACTCCGCCGAGGCCGGATTGATCACTCACCTAAAGATTTCGTATGCGTGGTACTCGAGATTCTTGCAGGTCGGCCGATACGCAGCCATGTCAGGCTCACGAATCGGGTGGCCGTGAAGCCGATAGTATTCCTTGCCGTTCGAATTCTTCCTTTATCTGTGGACGTACGACAACACGCCGGTCCGATGGATGAACTGTGATATACCCGCCGTCGAAGAGGCGGTGGAGATCGCTTCGCATCAGGAGCCCATTGGACACTTCGTGGCGCTGGTGCAGTTTGAACGGTCGGATATGAGCGGCGTCGAGCGCCGCAGCGTCCGCTCCCCAGTTAGCGCACATCTGCGGTCATAGGCGTCCGTCACCACTCTCGGAATAACCCTTGACCGAGTCGCGGGAGTACGATTTGGGGCGTGCCGTGCCCGTGTGACGCGATCGCTGCCTCCGTAGCCAGTGACTCAGGCATCGCTTGCGCTTGCAGTCGGTGCTCAACCTCGCTCCACAGACCTTGACCGTTTTCCGTTTCCGCATCGTAGCCCTTGCCGCTGACGATCTGCGAGGCGAAGTCTGGTGGCGCGGGAATCCAAAGCTCTTGCGGCCAGAAGAACGGCTCGGCCAAGAGGATGCACCCAACCTGGACCATCGTCCTGCGGTGCCATCGGCTCGCGCCGATAGTGGGCGATCCGGTGGCGCATCTCGGCCAGTGTGGTCACGCCATTGGATAGTCCGAGTACCTCCCACGCGAGGTTTCCAGGTATCTGCTCGAAACGTGCGAAGAATCCTCCTCCGACCATGTAGTTCTCCGGTGCGTTAGCTTAAAAGAAAAAGCTCACCCGGAGTCAGGGCTTTGAAGGTGGCGTTAGGAGAAGGGCGCCAGAATTTGACCTCCTCGATCTCCGACTGGGACGAGAGGAGATCGAACCAATCTCGGTCGGTGATGCCGACGAAGATACGCATGAGCCTCGCGGAAGATCATAGCAACGTATCACGAAGAATAAGGCGCCCCTGGTGTCAAATGCGGACTGGTCATAGATAAACTCGCCGGCCTCGGACGGGGGCGAGGAAAGGCGTCTTCCGTTTCTTCAGTGGCAACAGCCTCAGCGCTCGTCGGAATCGGGACATTTCTCGATAAGTATTTCTATTTACCACTGAAAGACTTCTGGGGGGGAACTAGTGGATCTCGGGAAGTCCCTGTTTCCTCCGCATTTTTCAGTCGCGGCTCTCCGCGCAAAGAGAGTAAACTCCGGATAGAGCGGATTGTAGCCGCGCTGGTCCTCAATAGCCACCATCTTTTCCAAGCCTTCCATCGCTTGCTCCTTGTTACCTAGGCCTGCGTTGACTAATGCCTCGGTCCAGGGCCAGTCTGCGTGCAGCGCAAGGATCTTCTCCGCATCGGCGCGACGACCTGCCTTGGCATACGCGTAACCGCGAAAGCTGTCGCTACCGTCACCGAGCTTTTGGAAGGCCGTGATTCCTTCGTCCAATTTGCCCCCTTGCACGAGGGCTCTTGCACGCTCCTGGAGTGCACCAACGTCTTCCGGATCGGTAGCAAGAACGCGGCGATATTTCTCCACGACTTTGTCATACTGATGATCGATGAGAAGAATGTAGCCCAGCGAGACAACCGGAGTAACGGGAGTGGATCCAGTTCAATCGCGGTTTGAACCTGTCGTTCCGCTTCCTGGATCCTTCCCAATGGGGTGAGGACGAAAAGGGCATAGTCTTGCCGCGCCCTCGAAAGATTCGGGTTCAACCGGAAGGATTGAAGAAAATCCTTTTCCGCTTGCTCCCAGGCATTTTCCCTTGAATGAACCAGGCCCATGCAGGCGTAAGCCTCTGCGAGAAGTGGATCAAGTTGGAGCGCCTTTTCGCATGCCTCTTTCATTTTGGGATAAGCAACACCCTGCGCAACACCGCGGGAGTTGACCGACATGTATGCGTAGGCATTGGCGATCCCAGCGTATGCGGGTGCGAAGTTCGGGTCCTTCGCGATGGCGGCTTCGTACAGAGGGATACTCTGGGCAACCTTGCCAATTGAGCCCCAGTTATGGGAGTTAGTCAGGGCGATCGCTCTCAGGTAGGGATCGTAGGCCTCGAGATTGGTGTTGTAACGACGCTGACCCTGACCAAGTTTCAGCCGCAACTCGTTCACGATAGACCGCGAGATTTCATTCTGAACGTCAAAGATGTCTTTGAGCTCACGTTCAAATTGTCCGGACCAAAGGGGATGATCATCGGACACGCGAACCAGCTGCGCGTTCACACGAAGTTTGTCGCCGGCACGAAGCACGGATCCCTCGAGGACCAAATTTACGCCGAGCTGAGTGCCAACAGTATGGATATCGCGAGGCTTGTCTTTGAAGGAAAACGACGAGGTCTGAGATTTAACTTCGAGGCCATCGATGGAAGAGAGGTCGTTGATGATCTCGTCGGTCAGACCGTCGCTGAAGTAGTCACTGCCGGAGTCGGGACTGAGGTTTTTGAGTGGAAGGACTGCGATGACATAGGGAGCGGGACGAGGCGCCGGCCGAAGCAGACGCCACAAACCTAACGCCGCCGCAATGACGAGTGCCGTGACAATAGCTGCTGTCAACAATGAAGGCAGGTTTGCTTTTGACGCGGGTAGTTGCGACTGAGAGAGGACGGCCGCCGGAGAAGTCAACTGCGCTGGCTGATTTTCCAGTACCTGCGGCGACTCGCTCTGAAGCTTGGGGCTTCCATTGAGACGTTCAACTGGAACAATCAGACGGTATCCGCGGCGTGGGAGCGTCTCGACAAATCGAGGATTTTCGGCCGAATCACCTAAGGCTGCCCGCAGTTTCATGATGGCCGAATTCAGGCCGAGATCGGATTCGACGAAGGTGTCTCCAGGCCAAAGTCTCTGACAAAGCTCATCCCTGGTGACTACCTCTCCCGGCCGCTCCAAAAGCATGACCAGCACCTGGAAGGGCTGTTCGTGGAGCTTGATCTTGACACCTTGTTTCCGCAGCTCTCCGGAATCCGAGTCGATCTCAAAGACCCCGAAGCGGACGTTTCCCGAATTGTGGGAGGTGGCCATAAGGGCGTGGATTCTCGCTTGGAGTCTATAACGATCCAGCGATCAGGGATATCGGTGGAATCATATAGCGGAGCAAACCATGATGTTTCTTGGTGATAGGGCGCCACAATCTTTCCATTTGCCAACCATTGCAGTTCGTCGGGTATCCGGCGATAGTTCATGAATCGTGACACAAGTTTCGTGAAGATTCGAATGGAAGGAGCCCGAGAGGCAGCGAATATGAAGGTCAAACACGACGCAGTAAGAGTCGGCGTAACTGCCGGATCCGCAGTGTTTTGGCTCCTGGTAGCTTGCGCGACCGGTCCGTCCTCGCCCCCTTCAACCCCCGAGACACCTGAACCTTTGGCTATATCCGTGGCTGTTTCTCCGAGCATAGCGGGAATTCAACGGGGTGGTACGTACACGTTTGTGGTGTCTGTCATCAACTCTGCCAACCAAGCTGTCACATGGAGTATCAACGAGGGTTCAGCGGGAGGCACAATCAGTAATACAGGCGTTTATACCGCGCCATCAGTTGACGGTGCGTATCACATCGTTGCGACATCACAGGCCGATCCCTCCAAGAGTGGTGTGGCCACGGTAACCGTTATCAAATCCGGCTTTACATCGGTCGGAGACATGAGTTTTGCCCGGCTGCAGCATACTGCGACTTTGCTTAATAACGGGAAGGTACTCATTGCTGGCGGAGGCAACGGACCAGACATAATCGACGGATATTATGTCGTGGAACAGGCCGAACAATTTGATCCCGCCACCGCACAATTCAGTCCCGCAGGAACCCTGTCGCGGGATGGCCATACCGCGACTCTCCTTACAGACGGCGATGTGTTGTTCACCGGCGGCGAATCGGGCTGGATCGGTTTGAATCCGGTCGTCAGCAATACGGCCGATTTAGCGAGGGAGGCGAGCGGGCTGTTCGAATCTACGGGAAGCATGGCAATCGGCCGTGAGGCTCATGCAGCAACCCTGTTGGCTGATGGGAGAGTGCTTGTTACCGGTGGCCTCTCCCCATCGGGAATATCGTGGACTCCAATTTCAGAGGCTGAAGTCTACGATCCAACGTCGGGAACTTTTGCGACCGTGGCCAATCTGAATATTGCTCGTGCCTCTCACACTTCGACGCTGCTCCCAAATGGCAAAGTGCTGATTGCAGGGGGAGGTTATCCAACAAATAGTGTGAATAGTGCTGAACTCTTTGACCCCGCGACCGGTTCCTTCACACTCACCGGCGAAATGAGTTCCGCCAGGCACTACGCCACCGCAACTCTGCTGTTGAACGGAAAAGCATTGATAACCGGAGGAGGGAATGCAGTCGCGGAACTCTACGACCCCGCGACCGGCACATTTACTGCCACCGGAAGCATGGTGGCTGATCGCATGTGGCACACCGCGACTTTGTTGCCAGACGGCACAGTTTTGATTGCTGGCGGCTATCCCGGATCGGCTAGTACAGAGATTTACAACCCGGCGACCGGTTCTTTCACGCCCGGTCCAGGTATGAGCAATGGAAGGTTTTCACATACGGCTACGTTGTTGCCTGACGGGAGTGTTCTCGTTGCGGGAGGCGCTGCAGGTGACTTAAAGATAACTGTGCTTACAAGCGCCGAAATCTATCACTGAGTCGCTCGGGAGCGGCCCTTATGGTTGGCAATTAACTTTTCACCGCACAGCTTTATGAGCAATTGCAACTTTGTAGAGGACGAGATCCTGACGGAAGAATAGAGAGGGAATGATCATGTATTCACTTGCTTCCTTGAATGGCACATACGGTTTTTACAGATTTGGGACAAACCATTCTTCGAAACCCACCTCCGACGTTGCATCGGTTGGCTATATCACTTTTGACGGCAAAGGCGGAGCGTCCGGCTCTCAACAGACAAGCACTCAACCCACCGGCAGCAGTAGTCCTTTTGATCCAGCGGTTCCGGGCTTTCCGGCTCCGATTCCTTATTCCTACACGGTGAGTTCGAACGGAACCTACGCCGTGATGGCTGCCGGGAACGTCCTTTCCAATGGCGTGATTGTCGACGGCGGAAATGAACTCTATTCGATGAGCATGGTGGCGGATCGCGCAGTGATTGTAGTTGCCAAACGGATGCCAGAATTTAGTCTGGCTCACTTGGAACTTGATCCAAGCAGCCCTCTCAAACCATAAGATCCTGATCGCTGCGCATAAATTATGCGCCCGGTGCAAGGAGGATATGGCAGTTATCAGGATGCAACGTTGGCGTGCCCCCACCCTCCTCCTCTGCGCAGGCGGCGGAGCCACCGGATACCTATTCCTGCAAGCATCACAGTCAGCGTTGCGCCGCTGGCTCGTCCCTTCAATTGAGCGCGACCGTGGTTGGCGATCCTGCGAACAAGGGCGTCACGTGGTCCGTTCTGCCTGCGTCCTGTGTTTGCGGGACGATAGATTTGACTGGAAAATATTCGGTGCCAAAGATGTACGATAACTTCGCATTCCTAATTGTTGTGCAACGTCGAACTTCGCTGAACCTTGTTCGACAAACATATGGCTGAATTCCAGCCCCGAGATCCGATATGAGGTTGAGGGGTCTTCCGGCGGTCATCCTCCTTCTCGCGTCAATGACAACCAGCGCGAGTCCCGGCCAGACTGCGACTGGCTCTATCGTGGGCCGCGCTTCTGACGCGACCAAAGCTGCAATTCCCGATGTGAATCTTGAGATTACCGACGAACAGACGTCTCTAAAAAGGACTCTTCTGACGGGTGCTGATGGAGATTACTATGCACCAGCGCTGCTTGCCGGAAGCTATCAAATCATCGCCACTGCTAAAGGCTTCGAGAGGCTTGTTCGCGAGGTTGTCGTCGAGGCCGGCACCACGACAACCGCAGATCTTCTCATGCATATGGGTTCTTCTTCAGAAAGCATTACTGTTAGCGGTGCGACCCCACAGATGCATTACGACACATTCGAGGTAAGTGGAGTCACAACACGTCCAGTGATTGATGGACTGCCGCTCAATGGACGTGATTTTCTCGAGCTGGCGAAGCTGGAACCAGGTGCGCAGCAGGCCGCGCGCGGAAGCAACAATCGTGTGTTCGTCCCCCTGTTGGCAACTCCCGCAGGAGGTAATAACGGCCGCGGAACGCTCGTAACCGTGGACGGTGGCAGCATCATGCAAATAGGAAATGGCGGAACTGCGATGGGCTATTCGCAGGAGGTGGTGCAGGAGTTCCAAGTCACTACAGCCAACTTTGAGCTTTCGACAGGAATGACGGCGAGCGGATCGGTAAATGTTGCCACACGATCCGGCGGAAACGAATGGCACGGCTCCGGCTTCTACTTTTTCCGCGATCACTACCTGTCGGCATACCCAGCTCTGAAGAGAGACCCGTTCAATCCCAACCCATTTTTTCAACGCCAGCAATATGGTGCCTCCGCGGGTGGACCGATATTGAAAAATCGACTCTTCGTCTTCGGCACCCTGGAAAGGAATGACCAGCGAGGTGTCGTCAGTACAGAACTTCTTACGCCTGAGTTTGTTCCTCTGAGCCGCATCACTCCTTCTCCGAGCGCTGTCGATCAGTTGAGTTTCAGACTCGACTGGCTGATCGGCAAGAACAACACAGCCTTCGTCAGACAGTCACATGAAGGTGGTTTTTCATTTGCCCCAACGACTGTCAATGGCCTTAGTCAACTTGCGTACCCTTCGGCATGGACGCGCCAACCTGAATGGGCCGACCAGAGCATCCTCGGATGGACGTTACTTTTCGGCGCCCACTGGGTCAATGATCTGCGCTTCTCTTATTTCTTTGTAAGTTCGGATGAACAGGCTCCAGAGGATTCGGATTGCCCCGGCTGCCTCGGAATCGGCGCGCCAGCGATCAATGTGCCCGATCTCTACATCGGAACGTCCACGACTACGGCGGTGCTAGGGCGCCGGTTTGACCTCAACGATATTGTCGCGTGGCAAGCGGGACAGCACTACGTCCGGTTCGGAGGTGACTGGGAGATTACTCGCGGCGGCCGCACCGACACCGGCGGTCAACCTGTCACTATGGATCTGTTCGATCCGAAGGACGTAAGAAACTACAACGCTTTTCTCCCTCTGAACCAACGAATCCCGTTACCCACATCTTTCCTGACGTTGACAAATATTCTCGAGTTACCAGTGCAAGACTTCACCATTGGCATAGGGAACCCATACGTACCTCAGCAAGGCTTCGGAAGAACGAGAATCTCACCGCTAGCCCACTTGTTCATTCAGGACAAATGGCATCTCTCCCCATCATTCACTCTGAGCTACGGCCTCGGATGGAATTTCGATGCACCGCTCAACTACGATCTCGCCAAGCCGACCTATCTCGCCACACTCTTAACGAGTGACCAACTACTCCCGACACACAAAGACTGGAGCGATTTCTCTCCATCGGTGGGTCTTGTCTGGAGCCCTGGAGGGGCCGGTCGGACGGTGGTTCGTGGAGGAGCTGGTATTTACTACGACTTTCAAACATCGTTCGGAATTGCGGATAACGAAAGGGTCTCACTCGGCCCCAAAGGAGTAGGGCGCGGAACCTATGTTGGCGCAGGTATTTCGAATCCGCTGACCGACGTCCCAGGGGTGCCCCAGGGCGCGTTGCTGAACTTTACGAATCCTACGAATTTCACCGGGACAAGTCTGCTCGAAGCTCTTTCCAACCATTCGCGCGAATCTCACACAGGAACGTGGCGATCCGAATAACAAAGATTTTTCTGTAACCAATATAGAGACCGACAAACAAGGCTCGTTGACAGATAGCAATCTGCCGCACGCCTCTTCGACTCAGTTCGGCGTCGGCATTCAGCGTGAGATAGCTCATGACTTTGTGATCAGCGCCGATTTTGTATTTCGCCATTTCGACCGCATCACCTCAAGCGCTCCCGGCTTGATCGATCTCGATCACTTCTTTGCCGCTCGCGGGCCCCAGCTTCCTCTTTGCATCGCAAACGAGCAGAGCGATCCAAAAACCCTTTGTTCTCTCGGGCCGATCGACATGACGACCGCAATCGGAAGTGGGAAGTATTTAGGGTTGTTGATTCGAGGCGAGAAGCTCTATTCCCATGGGTGGCAGATTCTCGGCTCGTATGCCTACTCAAGCAGTGAGGGACTTGTTTTCAGCGATGGCACTGGGTTTAACAACGATGATCCGTTGTCGAATTACGGTCCACTCAACACCGACTTTCGCAACATCCTCTCGATCTCCGGCTTGGGTCGTCTGCCAGGACAGATTCAATTCGGATACTTCGTGACCTACGTCTCCCGACCGCCGTTCTCAGTCATTCTTGGAACTTTGGATCTAAATGGTGACGGTAATAATGGAGACCTCCTTCCCGGCACAAAGGTGAATCAGTTCAACCGTGGTCTCGGAAAGCAAGATCTTGCAAAGCTGGTTGATATCTTCGACAAGACGTATTCGGGCAAGAAAGACGCAAACGGCGTTGCAATTCCCTTGATCACTCTTCCGAAGCAATATGAGTTTGGCGACCCGTTGATTTCACGGACGACCTGCGGCTTAGCCGCAACCTCCATGTACGAGACCGCATGCAGATGATGCTTATCGGTGAAGTATTCAATTTGTGTAATTTCGCTAACCTTTCGGGCCGATCCAACAATGTGTTAGTGACATCCGGATTCGGCCAGCCAAAAAGCCGGGTGAATCAAGTCTTCGGCTCTGGTGGTCCTCGGGCATTCCAGCTTGGGGCTCGAATAAGTTTTTAGAACTAAGTGGTTCGGCTTCTCTTTACTTTTCTTGTCCCTAATCAGATCCATAGATTTCCGGGCTGGCAAGCGCAGAACCGGATTGGTAGGTCGTGCCTCCGACGAAGAGGACGTTACCTCCTGGCAATAAGGTTGCGGAGTGCCAGTATCGTCCTTGGCCCATAGTTGGGCCGGCCGTGAAAGAACCGGTTGCCGGATCGTAGATCTCAGTGGTTGACGTCTCCGCGTTCACGGAAAAGCCGCCAGCAATCAAGACCGTACCATTTTGCAGAAGAGTGGCAGTGTGCGCCATACGTGGGACGGCCATGCTTCCCGTTGTCGAGAATGATCCGCTTACCGGATCGTATAATTCTGCCGTTAGAGCGCCGTTGTCTTGCCCGCCGACGATCAGCACTCTGCCGTCCGGCATCAGAGTCGCGGTATGCCAGGATCTGGCAACGGCCATAGGACCCGTTAGCGTGAAAGAACCAGTTGCTGGATCAAAGAGCTCGGCGCTGTTGTCGCCACCCCCGGTAATCAGAACTTTGCCATTCGCTAACAGTGTCGAGGTGTGAAATTTGCGCGCGACATTCATATTTCCAGCAACCGCAAAGGTACCGGATCTGGGATCATATAATTCCACGGAGTACAATGCCGGCGAATCCATCCCCTGTTGCGCGGGCGAGGTCCAATCGTCTAAGTCAGGCGCGAACCCTCCAGAGATAAGTACGCTGCCGTCAGTTAGCAGGGTCGCAGCGTGAGACTCCCTTGGGCTAGCCATGGTCCCGGTCTGTTGATACGACCCGCTCGTCCCTATTTCCAAAACCGCGTGATTGTCCTGATACTCACCACCCGCAAGCAAGACATTACCATCCAAAAGGAGTGTCGCTGTGTGGAAGTCGCAGTAAATTGAACCGGCGGGGGTGAAAGTGGCTGATGCGGGATCAAAGAACTCTGCTTGGGGCGCAGCATAGTATCCATCTACCGCATCATAGTTGTCGGCTCCGCCTGCGATAAGCACCGTCCCGTTTGGTAACAACGTTGCAGTATGTGCCATTCTTGCCGCGGTCGAACTACCGAGCAATCTAAAACCGGAGGGTCCCACATTCACCGTGGCCGCAGCGCTTTTTGTAGGGTCAGCTACCGCTGTTGCGACGACATGATAGATGCCGTCCACAGTAGGGGCGATAAAGACACCTTGATTGCTAATTGTGCCTCCGGTCGAGTTTTCCTGAATGCTCCACTGGACAGTCTGGTCGCCGGTTGGGTTGCCCGTTGTAAAGGCGGTAAAAGTCCACGTGGCACCGCGCCGAAGTCCCACCGAGGAGGGTGAGATCGTCACTGAGATTGTCTGAGGCACAGGTGTTGTCGTGGGAGCGTCAGAAGGTGACCGAAACAGCGGTGCGCCGCCGCAGCTGACTAGCAGAGGATACGTAAGGACCAGGAAACTGAAGATTGTGAAATTGGAGATACCGAGGTTCTTCATGTTCGCCCCCCAGACCAATTGGAATTAGCAGCAATGACCTATAACGGACGTTAGGACCGTCGATTTGCTATGTGAGCCACCCGTCCGCCCGCTCTGCTCTCAAGAGAGGACCGGTCTTGTATCGCTTCATTTGAAAATTTCTACGACATTCAAGGTCCAGTCGTGGTCGATTCCTCCAACGAGCGCGACCGTGCCATTAGGAAGGAGCGTTGCGGTGTGCCAGAACTTGCCGGTGTTGGCGTTGCCTGCCTGTTTAAATGATCCGGTTGCTGGATCGTAGATTTCTGCGGTGTTGTCACTGGTATACCCGCCCGACCAACCATGAGAGCCGCCAAAGAGCAGCACCGTGCCGTCCGGCAGCAAAGTGGCCGTGTGGTCTGAGCGGCCCGTGTTCATGTTTCCGGCGGCAGAGAACGTTTCGGTTTGCGGATCAAAGAGTTCAGCGGTGGGCGATGGCGATTCGAAGGTCTGTTGCGGATAGGTATCCTGAGTGACGCCAAATCCTGTGTCGGAGCCAACGCCGCCACCCGTAACCAGGACCTTCCCGTTCGTGAGAAGTGTTGCCGTGTGTTTGGTACGCTGCTCCGCCATGCTGCCGACTGCTCTGAAGCTGTTGGTTGCGGGGTCATATATCTCAGCTGTACCGAGTGTTCCCGAACTGTTTCGCCCCCCAACGAACAGAATCTTGCCTGAGGGAAGGACTGTTGCTGTGTGGCCTGAGCGTGAGGATGACGGGCTGGGCACTCCTGCGAATGTGCCTGTGACAGGATCGTAGATCTCTGCCGACGGAGTGCCTGAAGTACCACCAAAGATCAGAACCCGTCCGTCGAGCAGAAGGCTTGCCGTGTGTCCCGTCCGCGCCGCAGACATGTCGCCAGTGGCCGTGAATTGCCCCGTAGCAGGATCGTAGAGTTCGGCGCTTGCGGTGGACGGAAGCCAAGTCGGATAACCAGTGAAAACGTTCCCGCCAGTGATCAGGACCTTTCCATTTTGCAATAGCGTCGCGGTGTGGAATTCACGCGGCGTGGTGAGATTGCCCGTGCTGACAACCTGTCCTGAAGGGCCTAATGTCGTGGCGGATGAATAGGACACGAGCAGATCGTCGATATCCAATTGACCGGCACCTGCCACGAGGATGTTTCCATTCGGCAATAGCGTTGCCGTGTGGCCGGCGCTTGCATCGCCAAGGTTTGCAGCAACGGTAAATCTGCCTGAAGTGTTGCCAATCGGTACGCCGCCATTTGATCCAGCCTCTTGCTGGCCAGGTGCCCCCGGCGCCCGCGGGAAGGGCTGATGGGAGTGTCGCATTGCTGGCGGTCAGAGCCGGGCGCGCGCGATCCGGAACTGCTGCAACCCGCCATGAGGATGATGAATAGAGTCCCCGGGACGATGAGTAATTTCGGCATCTCGCACCTCGATCTTAGGACGATGTTTAAAGGGACCCCTACTTCAGTTCGTGGCGTCCAAGTCAATTCGTTGTCCTTGCACTCAAGCGCACTATCGCTTGATCCCGGCTAAGGTTCAATGGTTGGCAGATGGAATGTTTGTGTCCGTCCAAACCGCAGAAAGAACAGGTCTTGTTCGGCTGTATTGCACCGATGCCTCAGGGGCGAAGACCAGAGGCTCGCTTCACGTTCGCAGCTTCGATCTCAATCCAGTGCACAATCGTCGAGTCGCTCGTCGACATCGGCTTCTAGGAAGCAAGTGCGTGCGAGAAGCGCCTTTTTCGGGTGCCGAACTGGCCGTGATAGCTATACCGTCAGCAACACTGGTAGCCAGAGGTGACACGCGGAGTTTGGCTTCGGAGCAAACACTATCGAACGCATGACAGTGGCATGATCCCCAAAGACGTTCATAGATGAGCAACCGATATCGGCCTCCGAATCGCCTCCACTGCTCTAGCTCCGGGGTCTGGCAGCAGTCAGGCAGCCGGCCGGGGGCGAAGAAGATCATCCCTACCTGCCCCATCTCTCTCCATATCCAGAGACATCCTTCAGAGAGCAGCTTCTCGCAGGTATCTATCTCCGGCCTTAACGAGATAGAGACAGTCCTGAGATCAAGACCCAGAGAACAGATCTCCTCCCTTTCACAGAGCCTAGAGAGCGCCCAGAGCTACCTCCCATCCGGCAGTAGATCTACGATCTCAGCAACAGACATCCAGCTACGTGCAGGCTCTCGGCACCAGCCAGAGCTCCCGGAACTAGCCCGCACTCTCGAGAACCGGTTCAGGACCGGCCCCGGAGGCGAGGAGAACCCGCGTCCAGCGGGGCTTCCGAGCCTGCTCCGGACCGGGCCGCAGAACCGGGCAGTCGGGGCCGGGGCGCAGAGAGAGAACATACCTCACTACGTGCCCCTTATCCATGCAGAACCAACCCAACCGCATCAGAGCTCAGCTACGAGCTGGATTATCTCAAGACCAAGAAGAGTGCTCTTCAGGAACAACAGCTAGAGCTTCCCTATATCCAAGAGAGACGAGCGTCCCCCCCGTCCGGCAGTAGATTCGCGATCTCCGCAGCCATAGCGGACTACGTGCAGACTCCCGGAGCTAGCGATCAGCCGTGAAGCTGGCCTGGGCTCCAGGAGCCCGGCTCAGGACCGGCGTCGAAGGCGAGGAAAACCCGCGGCCAGCGGGGGTTTCCGAGCCCTGCTCCGGGTCCGGCGCGGCAGCAGTCTCAGAACTCGGCAGCCGCGCGCGGCGGGGCTGACTCAGTCCTGAGAGCGTTCGAAACGCTCCGCGCTGACGTCGACCGGGCTGGCGCCGACCAGAGCGTTGGGCACCTCGAAGACCGCGTCGTCCGAACCCACCGAGAGGACCATCCGCCTGCCGGCGGCGGTCTCTCGTTCCCGCAGATCCCGACGGCGCTTGGCGACAGCGATGGCCTGACCTTCGTTCAGCACGCCGAAGCCATAGCTTTCCTCGATACCGATGTTCTGGATACCGAACTGGGGCTCGTCCCACTCGCGAACGTGAGGACGCTCGTCGACGATCAGGGCGCCGAGGTTCCGCGAGTTGAACATGATGATGTCCGTGGTCTTCGAGTTGGTGTCGAAGTTCATGAACGGGGAGACCAGGAAAATAGGGCTGATTTTGGCAGGTCAGCTCGAAAAGGCTAAGTTGAGACTTGCAGCAAATGTATCGTCGATATATACAAGGAGCACGTATGGGTCACTTCTCTCAGCCTCGTCTTGTTCGTCCTCGCCGCCGCCCCGCCACCCGGTCTCAGGTCCGTCAGCGCGCCCGCCAGTTCCGCGATCGCTATGCCTTGGAGGCCGGCCTCGATCAACTCCATCTCGCCTTCCTCAACGAGGAGCTCTGCTCGATCGAGGAGGAGCTATGAAAACTGCCGCTATCTATATGCGCGTCTCGACCGTCGACCAGCACCCGGAGACTCAGTTGCATGATCTCCGCGCCATGGCCCAGCAGCGTGGTCTTCAGATCGTGCGCGAGTACACCGACAGGATCTCCGGAACCAAGGCGCGTAGGCCTGGTCTCGATGAGCTGCTTCGGGATGCTCGCCGCGGCCGCTTCCAGGTCGTGCTGGTCTGGGCCTCGGACCGGATCGCCCGGTCCGTCCGCCACTTCCTGGAGGTGCTCGACGAGCTCAACCACCTGAAGATCGAGTTCGTCAGCTTCCGCGAGAACCTCGACACCGGCGGCCCGCTGGGCCGCGCGGTCGTGATCATCATCGGCGCCATCGCCGAACTCGAGCGCAACCTCATCGTCGAACGGGTCCGGGCCGGCATGCGCCGGGCTCGGCTCGAAGGCCGGCACATCGGCCGCCGGCCACTGGATATAGATAGGGCTGCGGTGCTGCGCGATCGGGCTCGAGGCCAGAGCCTCGGCCAGATCGCCAAGGCCCATCGCATCTCCAGAGCCACCGTCAGCCGGGTGCTCAAGACCACTGAGACCCCGGCCTGAAGACCGGCTCAAAAGGGGTGCCGCAAGGCACCCCCTAAACCACTGAATCTACGCACCTGAAAATCACAGCCCAGCCTGTATCAGAAGGTGTGGGTTGCGAAACAGGAGCAATGCTATATTTGCTTTTTCTTCTCCTCGGATAATTCGGAGCCTTTCATGCAAGTTGGGTCGGCGAAACGTAGAGCACTGAGATATGTCATTTACATCAAGCTACTAGGTGACAAGCCACTACCCTTCGAGCACCCGGACTACGGCGATTATGAACTCGCGCTCCAAGCTCAGTTTGCGCTCCTCTGTCTCAACGCTGGTGCGCAGGCGGCGAACTCGGCCCGTAAACGCGGAGACAAGTTGATACGAGGGAAAGGTATGCTCGCCACCGTAGCAGAAATTTCTAGCCTCCCTATGCCGACGGGTTCGCGAATAGGTTCGGGTAGAAGCGGTGTATCCGGCGTACTCCGCAGTCCGACCGCGGGTGAGCGCTCTAACTGCCGCCGGAAGATTCGCCATGCTCATTTGTGGAACGCGCTATCGCATGCGTTGCAACTTCGCGACCCAAACGTCTGCGTGTATACATGCTTTGTCTGCGACGGGCTGCACGTGGGACATGTTCAGACTGGAGGGACGAAAGCGGAGACAGCGGTACGGAACCGGCTCTATCTGATCAACCAAGCATTACGGGAGTTAGAGCGCGGAAGAATTGAGCTTCGGCGTGAGAAGAGAACGTTGTCGAAGAAATACGGGTGTCTAGAACTGATTCCTCAGATAACAAAGGTGATCATCCATCTATTCTGCCGGTGCTGCCGTCTCGCCGCTCAGATGGAGCACCAAACGGCCAAGCTGTCGGGAGAACGTCGGACGCCCTTTCACGAGGCGAGACAGTCGACGGTGGCTGAGAATCCAAATCTCCTCAAGCAATTCCTTCGCCGAAATGTTGCCGAACAGTCGCAAGGTCTCCTCTCCGATAGCAACAGTAGTGTTGCAGATTCTGAATAACATCAAACTTGCTTCCCGGAGTCGATTTATCGATGCCGATCGGGACTCGATGAGCGACTCGGCGATGATGCTCTCATCGAGGTCTCCCGGCGGGAATACTGTGCTCCTTCGCGCAATACCGGACAAGAAGCAGGTTCGGGGCACCCATCCAAAGTCAAGCGGCGTCCGTCCGCCGTCGCCTTGATTCAAGTAGTTACGCTCTATGAACTCGATGGGAAATTCATTCGCTGGACCATCTGGCGAAAGCGTTCATCATCGCGTACCTTATACCACCGTTGGTCAAGTCTCAACCAGACGAGCCAATGCGTCTTTTCGCGGAATCCCTGCTCAAGAAGCGCAATCGCCGGGTTGCGTTTGTCGAGCCCGGCGGGCACAAGAGCCATACCATAGGCGGTCACATACCGCTCCTTCGACAATTCTTGCAGTTCTCTCGCGATCCGCTCGGCTTTGGCACGATACCCTGCCTTCCCGTACGCATTCCCAAGTGCCGCTGTTGCAACGGGCCATTTTTTCAGCCCACTTTCTGCATCCTGATACTCCACAAGCGCCTCTTCAAATCGCCCCGTGGCTTGATAGGTTCGACCCAGCCAAAGCCGAGCCAATGCAAAATGTGGATCCATCTCAAGGACCGACTTCAGCTGTTTTTCCGCTCGTTCATAGTCGCTTGCATAGAACGCCTCGAATCCGACGTCCGTCTGTATAGCTAGAGATAGCGGATCCTGTCTCCGGGCTTGTTCGATCTCCACGCGCGCCTCGGCGAACCGGCCCATCGCCGTGAGATACACGCTGTACCAGTGATGTCCGGTTGCGTAATCGGGAGAGAGCTCGATGGCGCGTCTGAATTCCCTCTCTGAGCCGTTCCAGTCCCAATCGTAATAGAACTTTACGTAAGCCAATGAAGCATGAGCTTCTGCATCCGAATTGTCGATTTGTATTGCTTTCTCCGCTGCAACCCGCGCTAAAGGGAAAGATGCCTGCGGAGCAAGATCACTCAAGTAGCCGAGAGTCGTATAGGAATCAGCCAGCCCAGCATATGCCTTTGCGAAAGACGGATCGATCTGAATCGCCCTTTTATATTCCGCAATGCTCTCCAGTAGTCCAGCTTCGTCTCGCTGGTTCCAGGCGGAACGCCCTCTCAAGTAGGCTTCATAGGCCTCCGGCTTTACGCTCTTAGCCGGTCCTGCCTTGATCTGAATTTGAGTCTCTACTTGACGCGCGATCGTATAAGCGATCTCGGGCTGCATTCGAAGAATTTCGTTCAGCTCCCGATCGTAATGTTCAGCCCAGAGGTGTCGGTCTTGCTTTGCATCGATAAGCTGCACCGTCACTCGCACGCGCGTTCCATCTCGCTTCACCGTGCCCTCGACGATGTAATCAGCCCCCAACTCGGCTGCAACCTGCTTGAGCGGCATTTGCTTGTCTTTGAAGCGAACGACCGATGTTCGGGAAATGACATTCAGCTTGCTGATCTTGGCGACGTCCGTGATGATCTCATCGGTAATTCCTGCAGCAAAGAAATCTTCCTGCGGATCGCCAGAGAGGTTGTCGAAAGGAAGCACTGCAAGTGTTCCCAGACTCTGCTGCACGACCGAGCGAGACCTCATTCGATATGTCGCGCCGACAGCGATCAAAACGACTGCCAGAACGAAAACCAGCCAACGAATCGCGTACGAACGCCTCGTCTCCGAGCGTCTGGCCACTTCGGCAGTCGGAGTTCCACCTGATCCGTTGAGCGAAACATCGGTCACGGGTGCGAGAAATCGGTATCCCCTCCTTGGCAGAGTTTCGATGAAGCGTGGAGTCTCAGCCGAGTCGCGGAGGGTCTCGCGCAATTTCTTCACTGCGATGTTCAGACCCTGATCGAAGTCTCCATGGGTCGCGTCGGGCCATAGGCCCCGGCGAAGCTCATCTCGGGTCACGACCTCGCCCGGTCGCTCCAGAAACATGAGCAATACAGCGAACGGCTGGGGCTGGATCCGAACTCGCGCTCCGTCGCGGCGAAGCTCTCCACTATTGGCGGACGCTTCGAACGTGCCGAAGCGGAAGACTTTCGCGATTGGAGTCGGTGTTTCGATCGCTCGGACCTCAACGGAACTTGGGCCGGAGTCTACCATGCGCGTCGGCGGCCAAACATATCAGGTCTCAATCAACTGATTGCATTGATCTTGCATGGATAGGAATTGGATAGTCCCCGTCTATTGTGTTGTCTTCTCACCGGATAGATAACACGCACCAGCCGTGCCGATCGCGGCAAAGGAGACACCATGCTATCAGCCAAAGCAATCAGCCCCCTTCTGGCCCTCACTCTATGTGTTTGCCCCTGCTTTGCGAGTGAGAAAACCGAAATACCATTCAACTCCAGCCAGATCATCCTTGAGACGATTGGCCAGGTGAACAACTCGGGATCGAACTCAGTGCAGTTTGGTTATGCGGCCAGAGTTGCCGGTATCGACAATGCCTTCTCTACCGACGACGCCGCAAATCAAAACGAGTCCACCGCTCGTTTCACCTTCTATACCGAAGTCGTGAACCTGCGAGTAACAACAAATGGCCCTTTGACAATCATCGTGCGAGAGGGAACCACCACCCTGTACCTGAATTCTTCACCGGCCACCTTCGACTCTCCCGATTCTTTCCGCTCGGGCACGCCAATCCAGACTTCCGTGATCCATCAACAAGTGATCGTTGACACGTTCGAGAAGACATTTACCGTCGTGAATTCAAACACGATCACTTCCACACAGCGTTTCTGGCTCGACGGAACAGAATACGAACTTGGAGATGTCGGACAAATCTTCAAAACCCGACTAGTAGGGGTGCTTAAGGTTCGTGATGGAAGTACGCCGCCACCGACCGGGTATTTCTCTGGATATTCCGAAGGAGTTAGGAAGTGATCAGCTCAGTAAACTCGGGCTCAATCGGTGCGGTGCTGGTGGTGATCGCCAGCACGCCGCACTGCCTGGACATTCCACAACGCAAAGGATCAGCGGCCTCCAGCTGGGAGACTTCCGGGTCCAAAGCCAGAAAGTCCAATTTTCTGTAACTTTGATTCTCAAATGGTAACTTCAGGGCAATGCGCTCATTGAACTCGGTTGAGAACCGATCTACAGATTGATCCTCATAAAAGAGCTTTCTCGGTGCTACTGTTTCTGGCTTCACGGTTCAGTTGCCGCTCTCTAACGTGATTGGTG
>CAVSOV010000001.1:0-301601 GCA_963729675.1 uncultured Acidobacteriaceae bacterium | reverse complement strand
TTACGTGGATGGCTGCCGGTGGGGAGCGGGCTTGACACGTATGCCGATATGGGAATATACAATGGAGTCATGGCACGAGCCGCGACAACGACGGATGTCTTTAATGCAGTGGCGGAGCCTCGGCGGCGCGAGATTATCGCGCTGCTGAGCAATGGCAAGGAGTGGGCGGTGAATGATGTCGTGGTACGGATGCGGATGGCGCAGCCGGCGGTGTCGAAGCACCTGGGAGTGCTGCGAAAGGTTGGGGTGGTGACGACGGTGAAGCGCGGTCAGCACCGGATGTACAGGCTGGAGGCGGCGAAGCTGAAGCCGATCCATGACTGGGTGAAGACGTTCGAGCGCTACTGGACGGATCAGATCAGCCGCATCAAGGAGCGCGCGGAGCAGAAGGCGATGGAGAAGATTGCGCGTGAGAATGCGACGCGTAAGGACAAGAGATAGGCAAAAAATACCGACAGGAGAGCGAGATGTCCGCAGTGATTACGGAACAGACGGTGAACATGCTGGAGATTGTGAAGGAAGAGGAGATCGCGGCGCCGATGGATGTGGTGTTCGAGACGATCCTGGAGCAGATGGGGCCGCTGAATGAGCGCGAACCGGGCGAGCCGATGCCGATGAAGCTGGAGGCGTGGCCGGGTGGGCGATGGTTTCGCGACCTGGGCAACGGTGCTGGGCACTGGTGGGGAACGGTGCAGGCGATCAAGGCGCCGTCGCTGATTGAGATCTATGGGCCGCTGTTCATGTCGTACCCGGCAGCCTCGAATGTGCAGTACCGGCTGAAGGAAGAGAACGGCGTGACGAAGCTCAAGTTTACGCATCGCGCGATGGCGTGGATTGCGTTTGATCCGCAGATTCAGGATCAGTGGAGCAATGTGCAGCGCGGGTGGGGAGCGTTGATCGAGAGGATTGCGAAGGCGTCGGTGCGGAAGTAGAGCGGAGGAGGGCGTGGCGATGCCGATCGCCACGCGTCTGCCGCTGCAGGTTAGTAGCGCATGTTGTCGAGATCGGTGATCAGGGTGGGGCCGGTGGGATGCCATCCGAGCTTTTGCTGGGTGAACTCGCTGGAGCCGGTGAGATCCCAAGCAGCAAAGCCTGCCAGCCAGCCGAAATGTGCTGGCGCCTGCTCTGGCGTGACGGAGACGACGGGCACTTTGAGACCTCGGCCGATGGCCTCGGCGATGTCGCGCATGGTCACTCCTTCTTCGGCGACCGCGTGATAACGAGCGCCGGGCTCTCCCTTTTCCAAGGCCAGGCGGTAGAGGCGGGCGGCATCGAGGACGTGAACGGCGGCCCAGCGATTGCGTCCTTCACCGATGTAGGCCGAGGTGCCCTTTTCGCGATCGATTGCGATGGCATAACTGACGAGGCCCTGCTTGGCGGTGTCGTGAACCTGGGGAAGGCGGACGATGAGTGTGCGCACACCGCGTTCGGCGAGCGCGGCGGCTGTCTGCTCGGACGCGCGAGGATACGAGTCTCCCACCGGGGGCGCGGGATCCTGCTCGGTGGCGGCGCGGCCGTTCACTAATCCGGCGAGTCCTGAGGTGACGATCAAAGGGCGATCGGAGCCCTGGAGCACGGCGCCGAGCGTCTCGATGGCTTTCTTGTCGACCTCGCAGACCTCTTTGAATTTGGAGAAGTCGTGAATGAAGGCGGTGTGGATGACGGCGTCGGCGTTGGCCGCGCCGCTACGCAGGCTTTCGAGATCGGTGATGTCGCCGCGGTGCACTTCGGCTCCGGCAGCGGAAAGCGATTGGGCCCCCGCATCGCTGCGGGCGAGGCCGAGCACCTGATGGTTTGCGTCGAGCAGTTCGCGGACTACCGCGGAACCGATGAATCCTGTCGCACCTGTGATGAATACGCGCATTGTCTTGTTCTCCGTTCCGATGAGTCGCGTTCTCTGAGAACGCGTTCTAGGATGGAGGCGCCTGGGCTGTATCGAGAAAAGCGGAGAGCGTCTCCGAATTAATAGATAACCGGAGCTTGTCTCCGGTTGCAGAACTTTTTCGGCGTGAAGTTGAAGGCGCCAACGCAAGGCCGCGCGTCCGCGCAACGGAGCGGGACCGCGCGACTGGGACGCGCGACTGAGCCCACTACGACGTAAAGCTTCTTTTGAAGAGGACGGCGCTGAACTGGCTGGCGGGTTACTGCCAGCCGCCGCCGAGGGCAGAGTAGAGCTGGACGAGGGTGAGGGCTTCGTTCTGCTGCGCGGTGACGAGATTGAGTTGCGCGGCGAAGAGGTTGGAGTCGGTGGTGAGGACTTCGAGGTAGCTGGTGGCTCCGCCCTGGTAACGGATGCGGGCGAGGCGCGTGGCGTCCTGCGCGGCGGCGACGAGCTTGGTTTGCTCTTCACGAGTCTCGCGGGTCTTCTGCTCGGCGATGAGAGCGTTGGAGACGTCGCGGAAGGCGCCGAGGATGGTCTTCTGGTAGTTGAGGACGAGCTCGTCTTTCTGCGCCTTGGTGAGCTCGAGCTGGCCGCGGAGTCTGCCGCCTGTGAAGAGGGGTTGGGTGATGGAGCCGGTGCCGAGAACGACGCCGAGGAGATTGGCGAAGTTTGCACCAGCGGCTCCTCCCTCCCCGGAGAGGGAAAGCTGCGGGAAGAACTGCGCGCGGGCAACGCCGATGTTCGCGTTGGCGGCCATGAGTTGGGCCTCGGCCTGCTGGATGTCGGGGCGGCGTTCGAGGAGCTGCGAAGGGATGCCAGTGGGCAGATCGGTGGGCGGAGGAGCGAGTGCAGCGGGGTCAGCGTGCGAGACGGTGCCGGGCGTCTGGCCGAGGAGCAGGCGGAGCTGGTTCTCGGTCTGCTGGATCTGTTGCTGGAGTACCGGAATCTCGGAGGATGCGGTGTAGAGAAGTTGCTCGGCCTGGCGGACGTCAGAGAGCGGAGCGGCGCCGCCGGTCTCGAGCGTCTGCGTGAGATTCAGCGAGTCCTGGCGGACTTTGAGGGTCTGTTGCGAGACGGCGAGCTGCTGATCGAGCGCGCGAAGCTGGAAGTAGGTAGTCGCAACCTGCTGGACGAGGGTGACGCGCACGGCACGCTGCGCCCACTGTTGCGCGAGGAGCTGATCGCGCTGGGCCTCGGTCTGATGGCGGTAGAGGCCCCAGAAGTCAGGCGTCCACGAGGCGGAAACGCCGAACTCGACCGGCGGGCTGGTTAGTACGGTGGTTCCGGCGGCGGATATGTTCGTCCCGGCCCCGGAGAGTACGGCGTTGACCTGCGGGAACTGCTGCGAGCGGGTGATGCGGACCTGCTGTTGCTGCTCGAGGATGTGCTCGGCGGCGATGCGGAGATCGTAGTTGTTGGTGAGCGCGGTGTGGATGAGGTCCTGGAGCTCGGGCTCGTGGAAGATGGCGGACCACTGCTGGTCGCCGATGGAGGTCTTGGGGTCGGAGGTGACGTCGGCGTTGTCTGCGCCGCGGAATGCGGGCGGAGCGGGGACGTTGGGGCGCGTGTATTTGGGGCCGACGTTGCAGCCGGTCGTTAACGTGAGGATGAGGGTAGCCACGAGGAGTTTTGGCATCGAGGTGGAAAAGTGATGAACGGTATCGGTGCGACGAGCGGTCTCGGGGTTCTTCGACTCGCTACGCTCGCTCAGAATGACAGCTTCCAAGTTGGAGCTGCGCGCTCGGCCCAGGATGACGGATTTGTTGACAAGCGGCATTACGCGGCACCTCCGTCATCGCTGTGAGGCGGTGTGTGAAGGTGGTCGTAAGGTCCTTCGTGGAGTGCGGCTGCGGCGGCGAGTGCCTTGGGATCGGCATCGTGGTCGGAGTCCATGCTGGTGCCTTTGCCGCCGGGACGGAAGCGATGCGAGAGGTACTCGACGACAGCGAAGCTGACGGGGATAAGAAGGATGCCGAAGAAGGTGGCGAGCACCATGCCGCCGATGACGACGGTGCCGAGAATTTCGCGCGAGACAGCGCCGGAGCCGGAGGCGGTCCAGAGCGGCAGGCAGCCGAAGATGAAGGCGAAGGCCGTCATGACGATGGGACGGAAACGCAGGCGGCCCGCGCCGAGTGCTGCCTGGGCGATGGGCTGGCCCTGCTTGTAGTTGGTGACGGCGAACTCGACGATGAGGATGGCGTTCTTCGCGGAGAGGCCGATGAGCATGATGAGGCCGATGGTGGCGAAGATGTCGTTCTCAAGCCCGCGCATGGAGATGGCGAGGTAAGCGCCGAGGATGGCGACGGGCGTGGAGAGCAGAACGCTGAAGGGAAGCGACCAGCTCTCATAGAGCGCGGCGAGGATGAGGAAGGTGATGAGGATGGAGAGACCGAAGACGACCCATGTGGGAACGCCTTGTTCGGCGGCCTGCTCCTGGAAGCTCATGCCGGAGTAGTCGTAGCCCATGCCGGCGGGCATGGTCTGCTGGAAGAGCTCTTCGAGCGCGTGACGGACCTGACCGGAGCTGTAGCCGGGTGCACCGGTGATATTGATCTGTGCGGCGGGGTACTCGTTGTAGCGCAGGATGAATTCGGGGCCGGTGATCTGCCTGACGTGAACGAGTGACGAGAGGGGAACCTGACCGCCGTTGTTGCTGCGCACGTAGAACTGATTGATGTTGTTGATGTCTGTGCGCGAGGGGCCTTCGGCTTCGACGTAGGTCTGCCATTGACGGCCGAAGCGGTTGAAGTAGTTGACGAGGTAACCGCCCATGAACGTCTGCATCGTTGTGTAGACGTTGGTGAGGTCGACCTGCTGCTGGTAGGCCTTTTCGCGATCGACGTCGGCGTAGAGCTGCGGGACAGCGGGCAGGTAGGAGGGAATCGCGGCGGCGATCTCCGGGCGTTTGGAAGCGGCGCCGAGGAACGCGTAGATGTTTTTGGTGAGGAAGGCCGGGTCGTCATTGCCGGAGCGATCTTCAAGCATCATGGTGACGCCACCGGAGGTGCCGATGCCGGGAATTGCCGGTGGCGGGAAGTTGAAGGCAATGCCGTCGGAGTTGCCCATGAGCTTGCCCTGAACGTTGCGCTGAATGGCGGCAAGCTGCTGGTCATGCGACTTGCGCTGGTCCCATGGCTTGAGCGTGACGAAGAAGAAGGCCGTGTTGGTGCTTTGCGTGAGTGTGAGGAGCGAGAAGCCGTTGACGGCGACGACGCCTTCGATGCCGGGTGTCTGAAGCAGGGCCTTGGTGATCTTCTGTGCGGCGGCGTCGGTGCGCTGAAGGCTGGAGGCGTCGGGGAGTTGCAGCGCGACGTACATGTAGCCCTGATCTTCCTGTGGGAGGAAGCCGGTAGGCAGCCTGGCCCCCATGAAGACATCGAGCAGAGCGATGATGCCGAGGCCGAGCATGGCGAGAGCGGACTTGTGGATGAGGACGTTGGAGGTGCGGACGTAGCTCTCGGTGGTGCGGCCGAAGAAGTTGTTGAACCAGTCGAAGAAGCGTTGCAGCAGGCTGCGCTTGCGGTTGGGGTCGCGCGGCTTGAGCAGCAGTGCGGCGAGCGCGGGGCTGAGCGTCAGCGCGTTGAAGGCCGAGATGAGAACAGAGATCGCGATGGTGATGGCGAACTGCTGATAGAGGCGGCCGGTGATGCCGGGGATGGCCGCAGTGGGAATGAAGACGGCGGCGAGGATGATGGCGACAGCGACGACGGGACCGCCGACCTGCTTCATGGCGGTGATGGTGGCGTCGCGCGGGTCGAGTCCGGTGTCGATGAGATGCTCGACGGCTTCGACGACGATGATGGCGTCGTCGACGACGAGGCCGATGGCGAGGACAAGGCCGAAGAGCGAGAGCGTGTTGATGGTGAAGCCGAGCGCAGGGAAGATGATGAACGTGCCGATGAGCGATACGGGCACAGCCATGAGCGGAATGATGGTTGCGCGCCAGCTCTGCAGGAAGATGTAGACGACGAAGATAACGAGAGCGAGCGCGATGAACAGCGTGACGACGATCTCGTGGATGCCCGCAGTGACGGCCTTGGTGGTGTCAAGCGGAATGTTGTACCGCATGTCGGAAGGGAACTGCCTGGCCAGCTCGGCCATGCGCTTCTGGACGAGACGCGAGACCTCAACGGCGTTGGAGCCGGGGAGCTGATAGACCGCCATAATTCCCGACGGCGCTTCGTTGTAACGCGCGGTGAGGTTGTAGACCTGAGTGCCGAGCTCGACGCGGGCGACGTCGCGGAGGTGGAGGATGGAGCCGTCGGCGTTGGAGCGCAGGACGATGTTGCCGAATTGCTCGGCAGTGACGAGGCGGCCCTCCGTGCGAACGGTATAGGTGAACTGCTGTCCCTGGGGGACGGGCTCGCCGCCGATCTGACCGGCCGGGTTGACGTTGTTCTGGACCGAGAGCGCGTTGATGACGTCTGTGGCTGTGACGCCAAGCTGAGCGAGCTTGTCAGGGTTGACCCAGACGCGGATGGCGTACTGGCCGCCGAAGATCTGCACGCGGCTGACGCCTTTGACGCGGGTGATCTCGTCCTGCAGATTGATGACGGCGTAGTTGGTGAGGAAGTCCGGACCGTAGCTGCCGTGAGGCGAGTTGAGGCTGATGAACAGCAGCGGCGAGTGCAGGGACTTGAGAACGGTGACGCCGGCGACGTTGACGATCGGAGGAAGTTGCGACTGCGTCTGCGAGACGCGGAGCTGCGAGAGAACCTGATCGATGTTGGGGTCGGTTTTGACGTCGAAGTCGACGTAGAGCGTGGCCTGTCCGTTGTTGGCGTTGACGGACTGCATGTAGATCATGTTGTCGACGCCGTTCATCTGCTCTTCAAGCGGCGTGGAGACGGACTGCTCGAGTGTTTTGGCGTCGGCGCCGGGGTAGGTGGCCTGGACCTGGATCTCGGGTGGAACGATGTCGGGGTACTGCGAGATGGGCAGGCTCACCATCGACACGAGGCCGATGATGACGGTGAGGATCGCGATGACGATGGCGACGATAGGCCGCCGGATGAAGAAGTTTGAAAGCATCGCGCGTTACCTCGCCGCTTGAGGGGTGGTGTTGGAGGAGGGCGAGGATACTGGATGCGGCGAGACGGGGACGCCGTCTTTTAGTTTTTGCAGATTGCTGACGATGACGCGGGCACCGGGCTGGAGGCCGGAGTTGATGACCCAGTCCTGGCCGTGCTGCGGCCCGAGTTTGACGTTGGTGACGTGAACCTTGTTGTCATCGCCTACGACGTAGACCTGCTCAAGGCCTTGCATCTCCAGCACGGCGGCCTGCGGGACGAGGGTTGCGTTGTGGATGATCGTGGTCTGGGCGCGCACGCGGGCGAACTGGCCGGGACGAAGGACGTTGCCGGGATTGGGGAAGGACGCGGCGATGCGAATGGCGCCGGTCTGCTGGTTCATCTGGCGGTCGACGAAGATGATGCGGCCAGTGTGGGGGAAGACGGTGCCGTTGGAGAGCGTGAGCGTGAGCGGAAGTTTCGAAGATCCGTGCAGGAGATCGCTGTCGTTGGTACCGGAGCTCTTGATGAGTGCGAGGTACTCGGAATCGCTGATGGAGAAGTAGACCTTGATGGGCTCGAGCTGCGAGACCGTAGTGAGGACGGACTGCGGGCCGACGAGGTTGCCGACCTGCGTCGTGGCCTGTCCGGCGACTCCGGTGATGAGGGAGCGAACCAGAGTGAAGCCGAGGTTGATCCTGGCGGTGTCGACAGCGGCCTGCGCTGTGGCGACAGAGGCGTTTGCAGCGGCGACGTTGGCTTCGGCCTGTGCGGACTGCTGTGTCTCGGTGTCGAGCTGGCTTTGCGCGATGGCGTGCTGCGCGGCGAGGGGTGTGTCGCGGTTTACGTTAATCTTCGCGAGCTGCAGCTGCGCCTGAGCCTGACCGACGGCTCCCTTGGCCTGACCGAGCTGGCCTTCGGCCTGTTCCAACGTGGCCTGGAAGGGACGCGGGTCGATTTGGAAGAGGACCTGGCCCTTCTGAACGACGGAGCCCTCGCGGTAGTTCTGCTTGAGGAGGTAGCCGGTGACCTGCGGCTGGATGTTCGCGTTGACGTAGCCGTCCAGAGTGCCGACCCATTCGTTGGAGACGGGGACATCGGACTGCTCGACGGTGACGACGTCCACGGGCAAGGGGCCCATAGCAGCGACAGGCTTCGAGTTGTTACAGCCGGCGAGAAGCATGGTCGCGAGAGCAGCGGATGCTGTGAACACGATGCGGGCTCGACGGGTGGTTTGCAGCCCATCAGGTTTCGTACGGCTCAT
Source organism: uncultured Acidobacteriaceae bacterium (assembly GCA_963729675.1). Classification (GTDB taxonomy): domain Bacteria; phylum Acidobacteriota; class Terriglobia; order Terriglobales; family Acidobacteriaceae; genus Granulicella. Next base: position 293,446 of record CAVSOV010000001.1, on the reverse strand, counting down.
CCAAACCTCTCGGAACACGCGGCGCGTGTGGAATTCAGGAGCTATAGATTCCCTATTGCGACCTGCGATGCAAAATTTTGTTTGTACAAAAGACGGATGGCAGAGGAGTTATTGGGCGGGCAGAGGCCATTTCAAGCGATTTCATGCGCGATCGCCGATCGAGTTTAGTGCGCGGCCGTAAATAGGTTAACCGAAAGACAGGCCGCAATGCTCGCGAGGAGGGCGAGCGGCATGGCGAGGGCTCCCACTTTGAGGAAGTCGAGGAAGGTGACGTTGAGGCCTTCGCGGCGAACGGCGAGCAGCCAGAGGATGGTGGCGAGCGAGCCGGTGACGGAGAGGTTGGGGCCGAGGTCGACGGCGATGAGGATGACGTCGCGGAGCAGGCCTTGTGTGTGCGTGAGGGTGAGGGTGTTGGCGGCGATGAGGCCGAGCGGAAGGTTGTTGATGAGGTTGTTGGCAATGGCGACGGTGAAGCCGACGGCGAGTGCAGCGATGGGCGCAGCGAGATGCTGCGCGGCGAGAAGAGCGCGCTCGGTGAAGGTGAGCGCGCCGATGCTCTCGATGGCTTCGACGAGGATGAAGAGCGCGGCGACGAGGGCGATGGTGCTCCAACTGATTTGTTTGAGGATGGGCGCGGGGCTGGAGCGGGTGCGGATGAGGAGGATGGTCGTGATGGCGATTGCGGCGACGAAGGTGGGGAGGCCGAGGTCTTTGCCGAAGGCGGAGGCGGTGAGGAGAACGGCGACGACGAGTGCGAGGCCGATGAGGATGAGCTTGCCGTTGGTGGTGAGGATGACGGGATCGGAGGAGGCGTCGACGGGAGCGTTGAGCTCGCGGCGGAAGTAGAGGCGAAGGACGATGTAGGTGACGGCGATGGAGAACAGCGAGGGCAGAAGAAACGCAGCGAGCCAGCGGCTGAGTGGAGGCATGCCGTAGTGAAAGACAACGAGGTTCGCGGGGTTGGAGATGGGCAGGACGAAGGAGGCGGCGTTCGCAATCATGGCGCAGGCGAAGAGGAAAGGCAGCGGGTCGACGCGGGCGCGGCGGACGGAGGCGAGAACGGCGGGCGTGAGGACGATCGCGGTGGCGTCGTTGGAGAGACAGACGGTGACGGCGACGCCGGAGAGATAGAGCAGAGCAAAGAGGCGGGTGTCGGAGCCGCGGGCGTGATGGACGGCGACAGAGGCGATCCAGTCGAAGAGGCCTTGCTCGCGGGCGATCTCGGAGAGAAGCATCATGCCCGCGAGGAAGAGATAGACGTCGGTGCCTTTGGCGATGGCGCGGCCGGCGAGCGAGAGTGGGATGAGGCGAGTGAGGACGAGGAGCAGAGCGCCGGCGCCGACCCAGTAGACCTCTGGGATGTTGCGTGGACGGAGGAGCATCAGCAGGATGCTGGCGGCGACGATGGTGATGAGCAGGGTGTGCGCGGCGAGCGTCGGCATCCTTGCGGCTTTCCTCCGGGGCGGAACGTATCTAGGCGTATAGATGCATTGTCGGTGCTTTTGCCAATTGGTGTGAGACAGGCGGAGAATAAGTGCGGATTCTCTTGCTTCAGATGAGGGGGAGACGATGGCGAAGGTTACGGAAGAGGATGTAGAGAAGGCTCCGGACGTCGAGAGCCAGGAGAAGGACGGGCGGTTCAGCCGACGGCGTTTCTTTCTGGGTTGGGTGCGGCCGGTGTGACGGCGACGGCGCAGCCGCTGATTGCCGCGATTCCGGAGCCGGCAAAACAGGCAGGTGAAGAGGCGGAGCCAGGGACAGTTTCGCTGCTACTGCGCGTGAATGGCGTGGAGCGCCGCCTGCAGGTCGAGCCGAGAGTGGCGCTGCTCGACTGCCTGCGGGAGAACCTGAATCTGCCGGGGACGAAAAAGGGTTGCGATCACGGGCAGTGTGGGGCGTGCACGGTTCATGTGAATGGGCGGCGTGTGCTGAGCTGCATGAGCTTTGCGGTGATGCACGCGAACGATGAGATTACGACGATTGAAGGGTTGGGGTCGCCGGAGAAGATGCATCCGATGCAGGCGTCGTTTGTAGAGCACGATGCGTATCAGTGCGGGTACTGCACGTCGGGACAGATTATGTCGGCGGTGGCCGTGCTGAAGGAGAACGTGGGGCCGACGGATGACGATGTGAGACACGCCATGTACGGGAATATCTGCCGCTGCGGAGCGTATCCGAATATTGTGGCGGCGGTGCAGCAGGTGAGGCGGCTGAGTTAGAGGTTTCCTGGAGGCGAGCATGGAACAGTTTGCTTTTGTCAGTGCGAAGAGTGAGGCCCAGGCTGCGGACGCTGCGGCGCGAAGCGCGACGGCGCAGATAGGCGCGTCGGTACGGTATGTGGCCGGGGGGACGAATCTTGTTGACCTGATGAAGCTGGATGTTGAGCGGCCGAAACAGGTGGTGGACATCAATGCGCTGGAACTGAGCAAGATTGAGCCGTTGAACGGCGGGCTGCGGATTGGGGCGCTGGCGCGGAACAGCGATGTCGCGAACGATGCGACGGTGAAGCGCGACTATGCGGTGTTGAGTGAGGCGATTCTGTCGGGTGCGTCGCCGCAGATTCGGAATATGGCGTCGACGGCGGGGAACCTGGTGCAGAGGACGCGGTGTCCGTACTTTCGCGATCTCGCACATAAGTGCAACAAGCGCGATCCGGGGAGCGGATGCGATGCGATGGAAGGACATAATCGCATGCTCGCAATTCTGGGGACGAGCGAGCATTGCATTGCGACGAATCCTTCGGATCAGAATGTTGCGTTGATGGCGCTGGATGCGGTCGTGGATATTCGCGGGGTGAAGGGCGAACGCAGTGTGCCGATTGCGGAGTTCTATAAGCTGCCTGGGGACGACGCCGCATATCGAGACGGTGCTGGAGCCGGGGGATTTGATTACTGCAGTGCGGCTGCCGGCACCGGTGGCGGGTGCGAAGACGGGATATTTGAAGCTGAGGGATCGTGCGGCGTACGAGTTTGCGCTAGCGTCCGCGGCGATTGTGCTGAGTGTGAGCGGCGGCGGTGTGACGCATGTGCGCGTGGCGCTGGGTGGTGTGGGGACGGTTCCGTGGAGAGCTCGTGAGGCCGAGGCGGTGTTGATGGGGAAGCCGGCGACGCGCGAGCAGTTTGTGCGTGCGGCGGAGGCGGCGTTGAAGGATGCGAAGCCGCGGTCGGAGAACGGATTCAAGGTTGAGCTGGCGAAGCGGTGCATTGTGCATGCACTGACGACGGTGAGTGCGGCTTGAGTGTCGAGAGCGAATCGCGAAGGAGACAGCGATGCAGGACAACGGATCGAAGCAGGCTGAGGTAAGGACAGAGTTCTCACCGGTGATTGGGGCGGCGCTGCCGCGAGTGGATGGGCCGGTGAAGACGACGGGACGCGCGCAGTATGCGGCGGACTACAGTTTTCCGGGGATGGTGTACGCGGTGCCGGTGGTAAGCACGATTGCGAATGGAAAGATTCGCTCGATGGATACGTCGGCGGCGGAGAAGATGCCGGGTGTGCTGGCGGTGCTGCATCACGACAACATCGGGCCGCTGTTTCATATCTCGCCGGGGTCGCACGCGGGGTTGGGGGAGCAGCGGCAGCCGTTCGAGGATGAGATTGTCTCGTACTGGGGACAGTATGTGGCGCTGGCGGTGGCGAAGACGCTGCAGCAGGCGCAGGCAGCAGCGGCGGCAGTGCGCGTGAGCTACGACGCGGAGAAGCCGAATCTCTCGGTGAAGCTGGACGACGCCGATGTGACGACGATGACGATGAGCCAGCGCGGCGATGTGACTGCAGGGTTTGCGAGCGCGCCGGTGAAGCTGGATGAGACGTATGCGACGCCGGCTGAGGTCCACAACCCGATGGAGATGCACGCGACGACGGCGGTGTGGGATGGCAAGTCGTACACGCTGTATGAGTCGAGCCAGGGTATTGTGACGCACCGGAACACGCTGGCGGAGGTGCTGGGCGTGCCGAAGGAGAACGTCCGGGTGATCTCGCGGTTTATCGGATCGGGCTTCGGCGACAAACTGGATCCGTGGCCGCACTCGGCGATGGCAGCGGCTGCATCGCGCAAACTGAACCGGCCGGTGAAGCTGATGGTGACGCGGAAGATGATGTTTTACGACGTGGGACACAGGCCGCGCACGCAGCAGCAGATGAGGCTGGGAGCGACTCCGGATGGGAAGCTGGTGTCGCTGGAGCAGCATTACAGGAATCACACGTCGTTCATAGGTAACTATCACGAGAACTGCGGAGAGGCGACACCCTTTATTTACAGCACGCCGAATCTGCAGGTGACGTCGGCGCTGGTGAAGCGGAATGTGGGAACGCCGTGTCCGATGCGCGGGCCGGGAGCGGTGCCGGGCTTGTATGCGGTGGAGTCCGCGATGGACGAGCTGGCGATCAAGCTGAAGATGGATCCGGTGGAGCTGCGGCTGAAGAATGACACGCTGACGGATGAGAGCAACGGGAAGCCGTTTTCGTCGCGGCACCTGAAGGAGTGTCTGCAGGTTGGCTCGGAGAAGTTTGGGTGGTCGAAGCGGACGCCGGATGTGGGGTCGATGCGACGCGGCGATACGGTGCTGGGTTGGGGAGTGGCTGCGGCGTCGTGGGGTGCCTATCGAGGAGCGTGCCAGGCGACGGTGATGTTAAAGGCGGACGGCAGGGCGACGGTGATGTGCGCTGCCCAGGATCCGGGTATGGGCACGTACACGATTCTTGCGCAGATTGTGAGCGACAAGACGGGTCTGCCGGTGGACAAGATTGATGTGCAGTTGGGCGATTCCGACTTTGTGCCGGGTTCGACCTCGGGCGGGTCGACGCTGACGGCGACGATAATGCCTGCGGTTGCGGATGCAACGAACGGCGCTGTGCAGATCCTGCTGGCGATGGCGACGCGGCCGGGTGCGGCGTTTGACGGTAAGAAGCCGACAGAACTCGTGATGAATGGCGGGAGTGTGCATCTGAAGGCCAATCGGGAGAGCGGTGTTCCGTTTGCCGATGTGTTGCGCACGGCGAAGGTGAGTTATGCGAGCGCCGATGGGCGGTCAGGTGGGCTGGGGTCGGACACGAAGGCGAGAGACTATTCGACGCATTCGTTCGGCGCGCAGTTTGTGGAGGTGGAGTGGCAGCCGAAGATTGCGCAACTGCGGGTAAGCCGCGTGGTGTCGGTGATCGATGGTGGACGGATCATCAACATGAAGACCGCGACGAACCAGATACAGGGCGCGGTTGCGATGGGAATCGGCATGGGATTGCTGGAGCAGGCGATCTATGACCCGCGCAATGGGCACCCGATCAACGACAACTACGCGGACTACCTGGTGGCGACGAATGCGGATGTGCCGGCGATCGATGTGCACTTCCTCGGAATTCCGGACCCGATGATGGGGGAGTATGGAGCGCGTGGGATTGGCGAGATTGGACTGGCGGGTATCGCGCCTGCGATTACAGCAGCGGTGTATCACGCGACGGGTGTGCGTGTGCGCGAGCTGCCGGTAACGATTGAGGACCTGCTGAAGTCGACGGTGGTATAGCTACTGTGCGGGCGAGCGCGGGGCGGCGTCGCCGGGCATGTGCTGGTCGGCCTGCTGGCTGACTCCGTTGTCGGCCATCGCGGTGGCGATGGGGATGCCGAAGAGGACTTTGACGGCGATCTTGTCGGTGCCCATGGCGGCGGGGTCGAAGTACCAGTGCGTGAGGCTGTTGATGATGCCTTCGTTGAGGCGCTGATCGGGCGATTGGAGGACGTGGAAGCCTTCGAGCTTGCCGTCGGGCTTGAGGTTGGCCTGGACGACGACAAGGCGGCCGACGTTGGCGGCGACGAGGGCAGGCGGGAGCTGCGGAAGGCGCTCATCCTGAGGGAGGGGCGGCGTGAGCGGAACGCCGGGGTGCGCGATGCGGTCGTCGCGCGAGGCGCTGTACTGGAAGCTCCAGCGTGCGCCGTGGACGCCGAGTTTGGAGAGGTCGAGGTAGACGGTGAAGACAGGGCCGCCGGTGAAGACGCCGTAGTCGCGGACGGCACCGCCGCTGCCGCCGTTGGAGAGGATGGTCAGACCGTAGGAGCCGCGTGGATCGTTGGGGTTGACGTTGCCGGAGGCGGGTTCAGACCGAAGGGCACCGTTGCCGCCGGTAGTGCCGCCGACGATGGTCATGCCGGAGAACGGAGCGGAGCCGTTACCGCCGGCGGGAGAGTTCCCAGCGCCGTTGCCCATACCCGCGCCGCCGGCGTGACCTGTTCCGCTGCCTGTCCCGTTACCCAATCCTGTGCCATGTCCAGCACCTGCGCCGGCGATGTTTGCGTTGCCTGTGCCTGCGCCGTTCCCGTGTGCGCCACCGGTGCCTGCTCCGGAGGGTGACTTGGAGGCTGTGGCACCTTTGCCCGCGCCATTGCCGGCAGTTGCGACGCCGGAGCCGCTGACACCTGCGGAACTGGAGGAGCCGCCGGTGGTGGGGGCTTCGGGGAGGCTCGGACTTGCAGTCACTTCAAAACGCCCGTGAATTTCGGCGGCAGGGATATCGCGCTCGGAGAGAGTGGATTGAACCTCGATGGCGTTGACGACGAGGAGATTGCGGGAGTCGGTGCCACCGGCGGGCGTTGCGGTGGAAGGCGGGCTCGGTGGGCTACTGGCGGCGAGCTTGGGAGCGGATGGTTTGGCGGCAGCAGGTGGAGGCGGCGTCGGCTTGGGGGGCTGATAGGTACGGCCGGTGGTGGCGTAGGCGGGGATTTTGGGTGAATCGGCGAGTTCGGTCGCCGGGGTGAGTGGAACGGTGTCGAGGTGGGCGGGTTGAATTTTGGGAAGAGTGGGTTTGGGAGCAGGTGCGGGCGTCGGCGGAGCGACGGGTCTGACGATGGCGCTCAATTTGGGCGCAGTCAGCGAGGGCACGTGCTGCGCGGGGGCCATTCGAATCATGCTGGGAACGGGAAGAGTTTTGGCCAGAAGCGGCGGATGTGGAATGTCAGGCTGCAGGATCGTCTGGACGGGATTGGACGCGTCAGGCGTGTTGGAGATGATGTGTTGCCGGCGCTGGTGGATGAGCGGCATGGAGGAGGCGCTTGAAGGTCCATTACGACCCGGCGCTGAGCGTGAGGAGGCGGACGCGGGCGACGAGGCGGAGGCAGAAGAAGATTCCAGTTGAGGAAGCACTGGTGCGTTGTCTTCGTCCCGTTGGAGATCGACACGCTGAGTCAGCTGGCGAAGGTGCTGCGGGCCGTCGATGGTGACAGGAGCGAGACCAAGCAGAAGGACCGCGACGATGATGACGACGTGGGCGCTGGTCGAGGTGGGGAGCGCACGGGCGGGCAGGCCCGTATTGTCCGCGAGCTTGGGCGTGGAGAGGATCGGACGTGGACTGTCTAAAGGCACAGGAGGAGTCCGGGAGTGGGGCAAGAGGCTGGCACGCGGCCGCTACGTGTCGGCGCGGGGAGAGGATGGCTCAGGACGAACGAATGAGAAAGGCTCGACGTGCTGAGAGCCAGCGGCAGAAGAGGGGGCGTGACCAACTCGCATACAAACGGATGGTGGCCGAACTCACTTCCGCGCCGGCGATGAGCAATCCTAGGCATTGCGCAGGCCTCGCAGATAAGGGAGCTTTACAGATGGGCTAAGTCTAGTCCGGCAAAGGGGAATGTCAACGAAAAAGGCGGTCAACATTCGCGTTGTAACAATGGCGGAGGTGAATCGTGTGGAGACGCTTGCTGCGAGTTGTTGATTGGTTATAGGTTTGCGGGTAAGTGGAGATAACAGTGGGGCAAAATATTGTTGTTCGGGGGTAGGTGGCAGCTTAGAATTTCGGTACGTGGCGGAACGTATGGAGCTGGCGTGGCGGGGCACCTTTCTTCTGTGGCCGGCGAGGGATGAATGAGCTCCGTTGCAGGCGTAACTGTAACTTCTGAGAAGGTAGCTCCGGTGGGCCGACTGTGGTGCCCGTTTCATGTGACGCTCGCGGCGACGATTGCGCTGATCACCTTCTTCTTCTGTGGACAGTCGATTGCGGACCCTGACATCTGGTGGCACCTGAAGGATGCGCAGATCCTGGTGCAGCAGCATCACTGGGTGCGAGTCGACCAGTTTTCATACACAGTAACGGGGACTCCGTGGGTGAACTCGGAGTGGCTTTCAGAGCTTTTGTTCTATGGCATCTGGAAGCTGCATGGGGTCGCGGCGTTGTTCTTTGGCTATGTGGTGATCGCAGAGCTGATGATGATCGGGACTCTGACGCTGGCGTATCGCGCGAGCGGTTCGATCAAGGCGTCAGCTGTAGCCACGGCCTGGGCAGTCGTGCTCGCGGTAGTGAACTTCGGGCCGCGGACGATTCTGCTGGGGTGGGCTTGTCTGCTGGCACTGATGTTTGTGCTGTGGAAGCTGATGAGGGATGGCGATGCACCGCTGTGGACGGTGCCGCTGATCTTTTTGCTGTGGGTGAATCTGCACGGCTCGTGGCTGATTGGGTTGATCGTGTTCGCGATTGTGGTGGGGAGTGGGTTTGTCTCGGGCACGTGGGGCAAGGTGGTTGCAGAGAAATGGACGCCTGAAGTACGCCGCAAGCTGCTGATTACAGCAGGCGCGATTGTTCCCGTGCTCTTTGTGAACCCGTACGGCTATAAAGAGGTCTTTTATCCGTTTGACCTGGCGTTTCGGCAGAAGCTGAACGTGGCGCACGTGGTGGAGTGGGCCTCAGTGAACTTTCATGAGCCACGCGGCAAGTTTGTGTTTGCGTTGCTGCTGGCGCTTCTTCTGCTGGCGCTGGCGGGCAGGCGGCAGTGGAAGCTCGCAGAGGTCGGGTTGGTTGCCTTCGGCTTGTATATGTCGCTGACTTACGTTCGATTTCTGTTCCCGGCGGCGATTCTGATTGCACCTATCCTGGCGCGGCAGATGGATTTTATGCCGCCCTACAAGAGGGAAGTGGATAGGTCGTGGGTGAATGCGCTATTTACTGCGGCGCTTCTGGCGGCGATTGCCTGGCGCTGGCCGACGACGAAGATCATTAACGATGATCTCGCGAAAAAGATGCCGATCGGCGGCGCTCACTATCTGCAGACGCATATGACATCGGGTGAACGAGTGTTTAACCACTATACGTACGGCGGATGGATGATCTGGAGTCAACCGTCGATTCCGACCTTTGTTGACAGCCGGACGGATATCTTTGAGTACAAGGGTGTGCTGGCGGATTATCTGGATGCAGTTGGGCTGAAGAATTCGCTGGCGATCGTGGATCGTTACCATGCGAGATATATCTTCTTTCCTTCCAAGGATGATCCTTTTACTTATCTGATAAGACACACCGAAGGGTGGCACGTCATCTATGACGATGGTGTGAGTTGTGTCTTTGAAAGAAACCAGAGTAAGAGCTAGGGAACGACAGGCGCGAGTTGAAGCTGATCCCCTAACTGTGTGTTCGTAGCGGCGATCGTTCCTGAAGGAAGCTCGAGCGCGCTGGATGACCTCCAGTTGATGGCAGTCATGCGAAAGGGCCGCAGGCTGCGGTAAGCCGAGAGGACACGATGCTCCCTGTCAAGAAGTAAGACGTCAATACTAAAGCGCATCCAGAAGGTATGAACCCCGTTGGATGGGCGAATGAGGAGGCCGTGGCCGGGCGCGAGAGAACCGCGGCCCATGAGGCCCACGAAACGTGTGAGTGTCGTGTCGGCAACTCCAATCCGGTCTCCCAGAACAGATTGGCGGACCGGATTGGAGATGCGCAGGAACTCCCGTGTTCGTGGACCCATGGTGCGTGGCGGTCAAACCTTGCGCTTGCGGCGCTGAATGAGAACAAGAAGGACCACGACGAACAGAACTCCTGCAACAACGCGAATAATTGTGGGTGTATCCATGCTTTCTCCTATTTCAAGGTAGATAAGACAGTTGAGGGTTGAGTCAGAACAGCGTCTTCATGTTGCGAAGAATACTGAGGAAAGCTGGTGCGAGTAAGACAATAAACATACTGGGGAAGATAAAGAAGACAAGGGGAAACACCATTTTGATGGTCGTCTTTGCGGCCAGCTCTTCTGCCTTCTGACGGCGCTGGGTGCGCAGCGAGTCAGAAAATACCGCAAGTGCCTTTGAAATCGGAGTGCCAAACCTGTCGGTCTGTACGAGCATACTGACGAAGGACGAGACGATCTCAAGCTTCGTGCGTTCGGCCATGTGCCGCCATGCTTCGATACGGGGAGTTCCTGCGCGCTGCTCAAGGCTGATGAGATTGAACTCGTCGCTGAGGTCGGGGTGAGTGTCGTTGAGTTCCGTGCCGACGCGCATGAGCGCCTGGTCGAGCCCGAGGCCGGCCTCCATGCAGATGGCGAGCAGATCGAGAGCATCGGGCAGGCCGAGGCGGACGCGGTCGCGACGCTGGCGGATGAGCCGCGAAACAAAGAGGTCGGGCACGTAGAAGGCGAAGATCGTACCGATGATGAACCAGAAGATAACGTCCGAGTGAACGAACAGACTGATGAGAATAGCGAGGATTGCCGGTAGGAGAAGCCGTACGGCGTAGAAGATCTCCACGTGAAGGGGCTGGCGGTAGCCGGCGAGCATAAGCTGACGAGCGGCGCTCGTGGTGTCGGTGATGCCGACCACCCGGCGGAGGCGCTCGCCCGCGGAGCTAATTTCGGTGAGGATGGCGGAAGGCCGAAAAGCTGGCGTGGAGACGATTGGTTTGATGCCCTGAACGGCGTCAATCAGACGTGCCTCTGCGGAAGAGCGCCGCTCGAAGATGACAGCGAGCAGTGTCGTCGCGAAGAAGATGGTGAGGCCGGCGGCAATGACGATGTAGATCACAGTTACACCTTGATCTGGACGATCTTACGAATGACTAGAATTCCGAGAAGCATTAAGACGGTGCCGGCCACTAATAGGTGCTGACCGAGCGGTTCGGTGAGAAGGGGAGCCGTGTAGTTGGGATTGATCGCAGTGAGAATGAAGAACATGAAGATGGGGAGCAGGCAAAGGATCCAGCCGGTAAGGCGACCCTGGGCGGTGTAAATGCGGATCTCGCCCTGCAGGCGCATTCGATCGCGAAGCAGCGACGTGGTCTTATCGAGGACCTCAACGAGATTGCCGCCGGTCTCACGCTGAATGAGCATGGCGGCGACGAGGAAACGAACGTCGGGGATGGGGACGCGCTCGGAAAGGTTGACCAGAGCGTCCCGCAGCGGGAGGCCGAGGTTCTGCTCTTCCGAGACGCGGCGAAACTCCTTGCCGACAGGGTCGGCGATCTCCTGACCAACGAGGTCGAGTGCGGCCGTAAGGGAATGACCGGCGCGGAGAGCGCGCGAGACGAGATCCATGGCGTCGGGCAGAAGCGCTGAGAACTTCTGAAACTGACGCTTCCTTTTTACGTAGAGAAACGAGTATGGGCTGAGAAGAGCGACGAGCGCGAGGATAGGAGCTATGGCCCGATGGACACCCAGGAGCAGGCAGATCCAGTAGACAGCGAAGAAAGCCACCAGAGATCCCAGAAGGAGAGGGCCGACCGTCCAATTGAGGCCGGCCTCGACAATGAGCTTGCGCAACCGGGTTGCAGGTGTGAGAGTGCCGAAGAGACGATTGAGCCAGGGGATGGTGCTGTAGGCGTCGTGCCGGAGAATGTCGACTTGCTGCGCGACGTTGGCACCGGTGCGGCCCGTAACGGTGTGCAGGCGAGAGTGCGCGAGCTTCTCCGACCGCGTAGGTTGCGTGAAAAACGTAACCACCGCGAAGACGACGACGAGGATGAAGACGAACAGTAGAAAGAGGGCCATGGTCGTGAGTGGTTATACTTCGACGGTGTGGTTATAGATGTCCATGGGGACGTTGATGCCCGAGGCCTGAAGCTTTTCGAGAAACTTTGGAACGATACCGGTGGCGCAAAAGCGGCCGAGGACTTTGTTGTTGGGGCCGAGGCCGCGCTTCTCGAAGCGAAAGATGTCCTGCAGGCTGACGACCTCCTCGGACATTCCCGTGATTTCGGTGAAGTGCGTGATGCGGCGTGTGCCGTCGCTCATGCGAGAGATCTGAATGATGATGGCGACCGCAGAGCCTATCTGCTGACGGATGGCTTTTTCCGGGAGGTTGAGGTTGGCCATCATTGCCATGGTTTCCATGCGGGCGATGGCGTCACGTGGACTGTTGGCGTGGATCGTAGTGAGGGACCCGTCGTGACCGGTGTTCATGGCCTGGAGCATGTCGAGCGCTTCTTCGGAACGGACCTCGCCGACGATGATGCGGTCGGGGCGCATGCGAAGGGAGTTGACGACGAGTTCGCGTTGCTTGACTCCGCCTCGGCCTTCGATGTTGGCAGGGCGGCATTCGAGTCGTACGACGTGATGCTGTTTGAGCTGAAGTTCGGCGGAGTCTTCGATGGTGACGATGCGCTCGGTGTCCGGGATGAAGCTGGAGAGCACGTTCAGCAACGTTGTTTTGCCGGCGCCGGTGCCGCCGGAGACGACGATATTGAGGCGCGCTTTGATGGCGCCCTGGAGAAGCTGCAACATCTGAGGGGTGATGGTGAGGTTGCGGAGAAGATCTGCGGCTTCAAGGGGCGTGGTACCGAAGCGGCGAATGGAGACGATGGGGCCATCGACCGCGAGCGGAGGAATGATGACGTTGACGCGGGAGCCATCGGCGAGACGGGCATCGACCATCGGCGATGACTCATCGACGCGGCGTCCCACAGCGGAGACGATCTTGTCGATGATGTGCATGAGGTGCACCTGATCTTTAAAGGTGACCCCGGTCTTTTCGAGAACGCCGGCGCGCTCAACATAGACTGCGCTGTGGGTATTGACGAGGATGTCGTTGATGGTGGGATCCTGAAGAAGCGGCTCGAGCGGGCCGAGGCCGAAGACCTCGTCGAGCACCTCGCGGCAGAGACGGTCCTTCTCCACCATGCTGAGCGGAGTGTCGAGCTGCGTCATCAGGTCCTGGATGACGGCGAGAATCTGCTGGCGGGCGCGCAGGTCCTGCAGATTGCGCAACTTCTCAAGGTCGATCTTCGCGAGCATGTCGCGGTGCAGCGCAGACTTGATCTCCTGATAAACGCGACCGGAGACGCCCTGGCGGGTAGAGTCGCTGCCGCGAGCGAGCGGGGGACGGCCAAAGGATGGAACCACTTCATTCATTGAGCCCATGTTGACCTCCCTGCGAGCTGCGATAGGTGCGTCGGCTTATCCCGAAATGCCGAGGACATTGAACCGGGAACGCGCCTCATGAAGTCGTTTCTGTGTGCCGTCATCCTGCGCGATCTCAAGAGACCCGTTGAGACGCAGGGTCCACTTGTTGATGGCCTGCATGAAATCGGACCTGGATTTGACCGAAACCGGGATGCCGGTCGCGATGGCTTCAGTAAGCTCCGCCTCGCAGTTCGGGATAATGAGCGAGATCTTTCTGTGCAGCGCCTTTTCGATGTTCTCGACGGAGAGCGGAGCTCGTTTGGTCCAGCGATTGAGAATGACCTGTGACTTTGATGTTGGATAGTTGAGCCGCAGGAGGTAATCGAGAAAGCGCGATGTGCTGCGAATGGACGGGAGCTGGGGTGTGGCGATGAGGTTGAACTCGTCGCTTGCCTCGAGAATGGCGAGATTCTGCTCGTCAAAACTGCAAGCGGTGTCGACGACGATGTAGTCGTAGATGCGAAGCAAGAAGCGGAGGGTCTGCTGGACGGCCTCGGGCGTGGTCTTGGGCGTCATGCCAATGCCTTCCGGCGACGCGAGAACCTCAAGACCGCTGTCGTGCTTGAGAGCGAAGCCCTGCAGCAGATCGGCGTCCATGCGATTGAGGTTGCAGGCCAGCTCGTAGAAGCCATAGTTATGGTGCTCAAGGCCAAGGTGGAGGGTCGCTTCTCCCAACTCGGGGTGATGATCGATGAGAAGCACCTTCTTGCCGCGCTTGGCGAGCGAGTAGGCCAGATGAACGGCGAGAGTCGTGGTGCCGACGCCACCTTTGACTCCCATAAGCGTGATGAGCTTACCCTGGACAGAGGAGACGAGGGAGTCACGCTTTTTCCGCGAGAGCTGAACGAGCGCCTCCTGGACGCGGTCGTTGACCAGCGGTTTCTCGAGGTATTCGGTACAGCCGGACCGCATCGCATCGATGATGGACTCGGAATCCATCCGGCTGGAGACCGCGAAGATGGAGACCGGAGTGAGTGCGGTCCGGCGGAGGTATTCGATGGTCTCGAGCGCCAGCTTGCGATCAGGGTCGAGATCGATGAGACAGACCTCGGGATGGATCTCTCGCAGCGTACGGGTAAGCGAGGCATCCTTCTCACCGAAGTACTGTTGAAGAGAGGCGCCAAAGACGAAGCCCGGCACCGACGCAATGACGCGCTTGAGGAGATGGACGGATGAGTCGTCCAGATGAATGGCCAGGACAGGGATGCCCTGAGCGTCTTCCGGGTTCGATGTTCCGAACATGTTCGCCACGGTGTTTCTACCTCTGTACGATCGGTGTTGCCGTCCCTGGAACCTGGTGGGAACCAGGGAAGTGATGGTCGAAGCGATTTGGATCGAGGCCCGGAACGACAGGTTTGGGCAGCAAGGGCACTGCCGTTGGGATGCCGAGCGGATCAATGATGGTCGGAGTTACAACAACCAGGAGCTCGGAGGACGTAAGGTTCTTCGAATGCGAACGAAAGATCTGGCCCAGAATTGGAATGTCCCCGATCCCAGGCATCTTGCTCAGCTGAATCGTAGTGTTTGAGTCGAGGAGCCCGGCGATGCCAAAGCTTTGGCCGTCTTTCAGCTCGACCGTGGTTTCAGCGTGGCGGGTCGAGATTGCAGGAACCGTAAAGCCGGAGATTGTGATCGCATTGCCATAATCGAGCGAACTGACCTCGGGCGCGACCTTTAGACGAATCGAATTGTCTGGCTCGATCGTACCGGTGAAGTCGAGTTTGATTCCGTAGGGGCGGAACTGGATGGTGACGGCACCCGCGCCTCCTGCGGATGTCCCCTGAACGATAGGATACGGGAACTCACCGCCGGCAAGGAAGTGTGCGGGTTCTCCGCTGATGGCCATCAAATCGGGTTCGGCGAGGATCTGAAGGACATTCTTTGCCTCGAGGTCCTGAATGGTGACGCCCAGATTGAGATCCGGGCGGAAGAGGAAGATGTTAAGCAGGCTGCCGACGTTAAAGGTGCTGGTTGTGCCTCCGCCGCCGACTGTAGGAGTGGATAGCGTACCGAACTGTTGCGTGGTGACGGTTCCAACTGTGTTCGCAGCGCCTGTGCTGATGATGTTGATGCCGAAGGTGTTCATCTTGCCGCGATCGACTTCTGCAAACCGTACCTTCAGCATGATCTGCTTGCCGTGCGGCGGCACATGGACGAGGATGGCGTCGACGACCTCTTTGGAGTAGTTTTGCGCCATCTTGTAGACGTTGTCGGCAATGTCTTTGTCGGTGACGGTGCCGGAGATGATGACGCGGCCCTCTTCGGCGCGGACCTCGATGGGCTGATTCGGGTAGGTCTGCTGCAAGGCGTCACGGAAGCCCGCGATGTCGACGTCGGCGGAGACCTCAAGCATCCGGGAGCGGCCGTCCTCATCCCAGAAGACGACGTTACTGGAGCCGGCGCTTTTGGCGGTAATCACCACCTGATTGGGCGTGGTTGTGGTGCTCTCGACGACAGCCGGATTGCTGACGTAAACCTTGCGGAGCCGGGCCTGCATGGTGACGATGATGGAACGGCCAATGAGGATGTGAACATTTTCCGTTTCGGCCGCGGGCTGTGCCTGCGGCAGTGCCTGTACGGTTGCGGGCGCGGGCGCCGGTGTGGGCGTCTGAGGCGCGGCGCTGTCCTGCGACGACGCGGGTAGTGCGACGCAAAGGGGAATTGCAAGGGTTAAAGCCAGCCCAGCTCGAACGTGCATATCAGAGTAGCCTCATCCTGTCCTCGACTAGAACTTCGTGACCGTGTGTTTCTCTCCTTCAATCGTTTCGACTGTATAGAACTCGGGAGGGTGGGGAGCCTTTGGAGGAGCGGCGGCCACCACATGCGCCTTGGGCTGGGGAGGCGCAACGTCTGTCATCAGCTGCGAGGTCAGCACAGGTTTCTGTTCGGGCTTATTCTGATCAGCGCCATTTCTCAGGACAAATTGGACAGAACCCTGCTGACTTGCGAGCACGAGCTTCTGAGCATCACGGGGACTGAGGAGCAGAGTGACGACGTTGACGGTCTGCGGCCTTCCCTTCGGATCCGGCTCGAGGGTCTGTCCTGCGGTGAGGACATTGACGTCCTGGAGGATGGTCTGGGTGAGCGGAGCGGAGGCGTTGTCCGGTCGAAAGGTGAGGAGAACATCGACATGAGAGCCGGGATAAAGGAATCCGGCGACGCCGACGACGTCATTGGAGCGAATCGAGATGGCACGCATGCCATCGGGAATTTTGACGGACAGCCCGAAGCCGGAGCCGGGAGCGGCTAACTCGCTTTCGACGAGAGGCTGGTTGGCATTGACGGGATACATAAGAGAGCGGCCGATGACCTGCCCAGGCGTTGAGAAGGCACCGGGGAGCGGAATAGAAGCGGGCCAGTCGACGATCTTGAGATTCTGAGGAGCGAGTGCTGTACCTGCGGCCAACTGATCGGCGGCAGCTACGATCCGTATGGTCACCGGAGGAGCGGACTTCTGGTTCCTGATACGCGAGTAAAGAAGATAGGTGGCGCCTGCAGAGAGCACGAGGGCGATGAAGAGAGCCAACGAGAGCCGACGAATATCCATGGATTCAACCCTTCCAGACTGTCGAAATCAGGGTGCCGACCGCACCCGCCGCGATCGCAAGGCCGTAAGGCACGCGTACGGCATCGGCGCTGGACAGATTCAGCCCGGGATTCTCGCGCAGACCTCTGTACGCATGGAATCGAACGAGCGAGATGATGTTGGAAAAGGTAGTACGGTATCGCTTGAGAACGATGACATATCCCAATGCGATGAGACCACCAGCCAGAGCGCAGACGATGAGAGCCTTGCCGGCGTTGTGATAGCCCACCCAGGCGCCTACTGCGGCCATGAGTTTGACGTCGCCTCCACCCATCGCATGAATGACAAACAGCAGAAGAAAAACACCTCCACACAGAACCAGCCCGAGGAATCCCTCCAATAGACCGCGCCAGCCCAGGAAGCTGAAACGAATTACTAAAGCGGCAATCATCGCCGGGTAGGTAAGCCGATTGGGGATGCGGCGGAAGATCACATCAAACCACGCGCCGAGAAGCGCTACGAGTACCGCTCCATCGAGCAACCAGATGTGCATCGTGAACCCCTTGCCCGCAAAACCCATATCAGGGAAACAGCGTAGACCTGCCTGGCGCATGCGATGGTACATGCGTGCCCGGCAGAGTCGAATCAATTAACTGCCGGGGTTAGCAGAGGTCGCGCTGTTCAGCTCGCTGCCGACTTTATTAAATGCACTATTGATTGCATTGGCGACTTGCTGCATTCCAGCAATTGCGCCAAGAGCGATGAGAGCGCAGACAAGTGCGTACTCGATCAGGTCCTGACCGGATTCGCTCTCGTGAAGGTTGGCTACCAGGGTGCGTAAAGTCATGGTCGGTTCTCCTTGGGGGAATAAGACGCGCGGCTATTCAGTTGTAAGTCTTTCTTAGAATCGGAGCCCAATCGGCTGCGTCGCAACTCGCGTCGGCACAGCCCGGCAAAAAGGACGTACAAACATAGCTTGAGGAGTGAAGGTTTGCCCCGAGATCATCTCGCGGGACGCGCCGCCTGGTCGGCCTAATCCTTCTTCCGTATCCGCTATCGTGCCGTTACAAGTATCAGTCGACGCATCCTGTGTCAATTCATTTTGGTAACTTTAGCCGCAGTTACCGCTACTTTGGTAAGGCAGGATATCCCAACAGTAACTAGCGGCTTTTCGATCGCAGTATAAACCCCGCGAAATATGGAAGAACCTGCAAATTGACTCATACAAGCGACTTGCGTTCGTTTGGCGCCAAGGTGATGCGGCGGGAATGCTGGCCCAGGAGTTGCAACTTGATCGTGGTTACCGTGGTACGCGTGCCGAGAAGAGAGTCGGGAGCCCCGTCGAGACCAGTAATCAATCGTGCACTGCCCTCGAGGTGGGCGACGGGCTTGTTGTTGATGCTGAGCTCGGCGGCGTGGGGAAGGTAACGGAGCTCGGCGACGGTGCCGCTGTCGCGGTAGAGAGGGGTGCGGAAGCTGGCGTCCTGAGCCGCGGGACAGTCTGGGCGGACGTTCCAGTGAAGTTCGTCGCCCTGCCGGCGAACCCCGGCGAGGCGCCAGGTGTAGTCATAAAGCACCAGAGCGCAGGGCGAGTAGCTGGCTGAGCCGGACTGGGTGAACTCGCCGGTGAGCGGATCGAGCTGCTGACGGAAGGATGGGTCGCGGAGGATGGCGTCGCACCACTGCTGCATCATTTGCGCGAACTCGGCGGAGCGGTGGTAGTGGTCGAACCAGCGGCCTGCGCGAAGGGCAGTAAGGGCCTGCGAGGGGCCTCCCCATGAGTTGCGCGGGATGGGGCGGACGAAGGTCGGGTCGTTGAGCGCGCTGGACGGGAGAGGGTACGGCGCCCAGAAGGCGTGCGGGTTGCCGAGCTGACGGGTCCAGAGGGTGTTGAAGAGCCGTTGATCGACGACGTGTTCGCCGCAGATGCGCGAGAGGATGTCGCAGTTGATCTTGACGAAGTTGTTTTGCGCGTCGAGGTCGTAGAAGGCGGCGTCTTCGGGAACGTAGAGTTTTTCGAGGATGAGTTTGCGGACAATCTCGGCGCGCTCAACCCAATGGTCAGCGTCGGAGCTCTTGCCGAGAGCGCGGGCCATTGCGGCAAGTGCGACGCGTGCGCCGTAGGTGGTGGCGGAGAGATCGGGGCACAGACGTGGGAGGGTTGGAACGGGGGCGCATTTGCGCGCGTCCTTGTCGGGGCACTGGCGCGGCATGCCGGCCCAGCGTGGGCTGTTGTCCATGCCCGTGTCATAGGTGCAGAAGCCCTCGATGAGGCCTGTGCCGCGCGTGTTGCGGTAGCGCATGAGCCAGGCGTCCCAGCGCGAACAGGCGCTGTAGGCGGATCTCAAGGAGCTCGGAATCGCCGGTGGCGTGGGCCAGTTCCCACGCGGTGGCGGCGATGGGGACGACCATCTGGATCTGGCCGAAGCCGGTTTCGGAGCGCTTGTTGTTGGCGGGAAGCTGACCGTCCTCGTGTTGCAGCGCGAAGAAGGTCATATGCGTGTTGCGCGCGACGTCAGGGCGGAAGAGCGAGTAGACGAGCGATTCGTGCGGACCGCACTCCTGCCAGATGCCGGCGTACTCGGCGCCTTCGATGAGGACGGGACCGGGAAAGTGCGGGAGGACCTGTACGTTGGCCGCGAGGACCGCAAGCGCGCGGTCGTAGGCGTGCTGCCACTGGGCGTTGGCAGTGGAGAAGGATGGGGCCGTGCTGGAGGGCGCGGCGGGTTGAGCGAGCAGCGCGAGCGAGCGCATGGCCGGCGCCAGCGTGGTGAGCGCGGCAGCCTTCAGGAGTTCGCGGCGTTGCATACGGGTGTGGGGGCGGGTGCGGTGGATGCGGGCTCGGTGGAGTGCAGCAACGTGGCCGCCCAGGAGGAAACTTCAGCGGCGAAGGCGTTGGGGTCAGCGGGCGAGACGCCTTCGAGCGCTGCGAGCTGCACTGCCAGGTTGCCGATGGTGGAGCTCTCAGGGGCGCCTCGGCGGACGGGAAGGCCGGTGCGCTCGGCGGTGAGCTGGCATAGAAGATCGTTGCGGCAGCCGCCACCGACGACGACGATCTCGGTGGGCTGGTGACCGGTGTGGCGGCGCAGCTCTTCGAGTGCGACCGCGTAGGCAGCGGCGAGGCTGTGGAAGATGAGTGCTGCCATGCGTGGAGCGCCGTCAGGTGATTCGTCCAGCGGCGCGTGACCATTCGCCCGGAGTTGCGCGTTGATGCGCGAGGGCATGTTGCCCACGAGGCCGAGTTCGGGGTCGGCGACGTCGAGCAGGGCGGCGGGGGCGGGTTCGAGCGAGGCGAGGCGGACGAGCTCCTCGACGGTGAAGGAGGTGCCGGCCGCGTTCCACGCGTCCATGCACTGCTTGAGGAGCCACATGCCGTTGACGGCCTTGTGGAAGCAGATGCGGTTGCCGATGGCCCCGAGGTTGGTGAAGTCGTCGGCGAGGGCGGCGGGGGAATTGCAGGGAGCGGCGAGGAGCGCGCCGATGAGCGACCAGGTGCCGGAACTGATGTAGGCCCAGCGCTCGGCGTGTGTGGGGATGCCAGCGATGGCCGAGGCGGTGTCGTGGCAGGCGGGCGCGATGAGCTCGGTGTCGCGGAGTGCGGGAAGATCGGCGAGTGGGCCGCGGAGTCTACCGAGGCGTGTTCCGGGCTGAGTGAGCTTTGCGGCGCGGCTGAGATCGAGGCCGGCGGCGGCGAAGATCTCGGGACTCCAGTTGCGCGTGTGAGAGATCGATCAGGCCGGTATGGGTGGCGTTGGTGTATTCGGCGAAGGGCGCGGCCCCCCAGCGCGTGAGCATGTACTCGGGCAGATTGAGCCAGCGCGTGCCGGGTGGCAGGTTCGCCGCGTTGTCGGCGTAGAGCTGATACAGCGTGTTGAGGCGAGCGAGCTGGATGCCGGTGATCTCGTGCAGGCGGTCGGGCGAGATCTTTGTATGGAGCGCATGCTGCGCGGCGATGGTGCGGGCATCTCGATAACAAAACGGCGCGGCGAGGGGATGGTTGTCGGCGTCGAGGCGGACGTAGTCCACGGCCCAGCCATCGACGGCGATGGAGCGGATGCCGTCCGGAGCGAGTTCGGCGGCGCGACGCAGACCATCATCGATGCCAGCTTCGATGGTGGCGAGGGGCCAGCGCAGGCCGTTGTCTTCGACGGGGCCGTTGGGGAAGCGGTGGACGAGCGTGATCTCGGCGGTGTCGCCGTGCCAGCGGAGCAGGGAGACGCGGCAGCTTTCGGCGCCGAGATCAACCGCGACGAGCCCGCGCTTGTCCTTTGGAATTCGTAGAACTCGCGGGGCTCGAAGAGCTGCCTGCTGGTTCACCGGAGGTAGGCCTCCACGAGACCGCCATCGACCGGGATGAGGTGACCCGTGGTGCAGCGCGCCAGCGGGCCTGCAAGGAACATGATGGCCTCGGCGCAGTCCTTGGGGTCGATGGGCTGATGCGTGAGCGTGCGGGTGGCATAGAAGCGCGCCAGTTCGTTGCGGAGATCGTCGTCCGAACCGGACTCGTTGAAGGGAAGGTTGTATTTCTTCAGCGAGGCGATGACGCGATCGCGCGGGAACATCGTCGAGCCTTTGACGACGGTCGCGGGACTGATGCCGTTGACACGCGTCTTTGGCGAGAGGCTGACGGCGAGCTCGCGCACGAGATGGCTGAGCGCGGCTTTGCTGACGTCATAGGCCTCGGTGCCGCGCTTGGGCACGACGGCATTGGCGGAGCTGGTGAGGACGATGCTGGTTTCGAGGCCCTGCGCGTCGAGGATGGACTTCAATTCGTCGGCGAGCAGGTAGTTTGCGGTGACGTTGACCTCGAGCGTGAGTGCCCACTGCGCGTCGGAGACGATGCCGTCGGGTGAGGATGGGAAGAGCGCGGCGGTGTTGATGAGGATGTCGATGCCGCCGTAGCGGAGGATCGTAGCGTCAAGCGCGGCACGGATGGCGGCGCGGTCGCGGATGTCGATGGAACAGAAGTCGGCGATCTCGCGGCCGTACTTCGACTGGACTTCCTTGGCGACGGCCTCGGCGCCTTTGACGTCGCGGTCGGCGACCATCACGTGGGCACCGCGTTCGGCGGCGAGGAGGGCAACCTCGCGACCGATGCCGCTGCCTCCGCCGACGATGAGAGCGATCTGGCGGGAGAGCTGTTTCTCGGCTGGCTGGCGACGAATTTTGGCCTCTTCGAGCGCCCAGTACTCGATGCGGAAGGCTTCGCTGGGCGGAAGAGCGACGTAGTTGTCGTGGACGGTGAAGAGGTCCGAGGGGATGCGGGCGGAGGCTTGCGGGACCTCGGTGCAAGGCTTGTTATCGCCAAGCGCTCCTGCGCCCTGCATGACGCCGATGGCGTTCGTGTAGAACTCGCCGGTGATGCGGGACTCGGCCTTGTTCTTGCCGAAGGAGAACATGCCGATGCCGGGGATGAGCACGACTGTCGGGCTGGCGTCGCGCTGCTTGGGTGACTCGGGTAGAGCGTGCTTTGTGTAGTAGTCGGCGTACTCGGCGCGATAGGTTTCGAGCGCAGAGTCGAAGAGTGCGGGAAGCTCGGTGGGCTCGTCTGCGGGGTTCCAGTCGACGAAGAGCGGGCGGATCTTGGTGCGGATGAAATGGTCAGGGCAGCTGGTGCCGAGGTGCGCGAGCTGCTGTGCCTGCGTCGAGTTGACGAACTCGAGGACTTGCGGTGAGTCCGTGTAGGTGCCGATAAAACGCTGCTGACGCGAGACCGCTCCGCGCAAACGAGGCATCAGTTTGGTAGCGATCTGTTTGCGGTCATCACGCGTACAGGCGTTCTCGCCGCCGAAGCGCTTGTAGCTGGGGCTTGCCGCGTGGCGCTCGAGGAACTGGCCGATCTGATCGATGATGGTGATCGTGTTGAGGTAGCACTGACGCTGCGTGTCGCCCCATGTGAAGAGGCCGTGGCCGCCGAGCACGACACCGTCGCAGCCGGGGGTCTCGGAAACGATCTTGCGCAGCATCATGCCGAGCTCGAAGCCGGGGCGTTGCCAGGGCAGCCAGGCGAGCTTGTGGCCAAACTCCGCGTTGAACTCTTCCATGCGCTGCTTGCCGTTGGCCGAGGCCGCGAGCGCGATCGCCCAGTCGGGGTGCAGGTGGTCGACGTGCGGGAAGGGAAGGAAGCCGTGCAGCGGCGTGTCGATGGAGGCCGCGGTGGGGTTGTTGCCGAAGGTGACGAGCGGATAGAGCTCAACCATGGCGTCCTCTTCGTCGACGCCGCGGTATTGCTTTTCGAGCGCAAGCAGCTTGTCGAGATAGAGCGTCGCGAAGCCGGAGCGCTTGATGCTGCCGAGGTCGCCACCGCTGCCCTTGACCCAAAGCACAAGCTTCTTCTGGCCGTCGACGGGATCGACGGTTTCAAGCTTCGAACTCGTGTTGCCGCCGCCGAAGTTGGTCAGACGGAGGTCAGAGCCGAGGAGATTCGAGCGATAGCGAAGAAGTTCGGGAGCGTCGAGGGTGGCGGCGAAGGAATCGTCCCACTTGTCTTCTAGAAAGTTGAGCTTGGCTGGCGCGACGGTTTGGGGCATAGAGGCTCTCAGGAGGGAAAATCCCAATTATTGTCCCACACCAAACAGCAATAGAGCAAAAGTTTCCTATTTGAACTTTACTCGAAGTTTGAGTTGGCGTTCTCCAGAATTGAGTGGCGCGTAACAAGCCGGTGTGTGACGTAGTTATACGGCGGAACCGTTTGGCCGCGAAGCAGAGCAAGGCCGAGGTTCATAAGCGCCGGGCCGTAGCTGTTGGTCTCGTGAGAGACAGAGGCGATCATCGGCGAGTTGCGGCGCTTCATCTCCTCGATGGCTTCGTGGATGCAATCCTGGCCGACGACGGCAACGTGGCGCTCGCGCTTGAGCTCGCGGGCGGCATCGATGGCACCGAGCGCGCTGGTGTCGGTGGCGGCGGCAATGAGGATGTTCTTTTCGCGGCGGTGGCGCTCCAGGAACTCGGAGATAACCTTGCGGCTGCGCTCGCGGATGCCGCGGCCATCGATGCGAACGAAGGTTTCGACAGGCAGCTCGGGCAGGGCGGAGCGGATGGCCTCAAAGGCGCCGGAGACGCGGCTCTGGACAAGCAGGCCTGCCTCGGGAAGGTCGAGCCCGAGGACCCAATCAACCTTGCCCTCCCATTCAGAGATGGCGAACTGCGCGAGCGCCTGGCCGGCGCTCATGCCGACGCGGTAGTTGTCGACGCCGAAGAAGGTGGCGTGCGGGTGCGGGATGTCGATGGCGATGAGCGGGATTCTTGCGGCCGCGATCTTGTCGCCGATGATGGGCGCGACCTCGTGCTCGACCTGCAGCTCGAAGATGAGATCAACTCCCGCATGGATGAACTCTTCGGCGTTCTTGACGGCGGTGGGGCCATCATATTTGTTGTCGAGCAGCATCAGGTCGACACCGCAACTGGCCGCGGCTTCGACAAGACTGCTGGTCACTTCGACGGAGAAGGGCATGTCGGCGCTTTGGCCGGCGAAGCCGAAGCGGAGCTTCTTCGGCCGGGAGACGTGGCGATACGTTCCGTCCTGCGCCTGCGAGATATAGCCGCGATGCGCAAATGTCTTGAGCACGCGATAGACGGTGGTCTTGGAGACGCGTGTGCGGCGATGGATCGCCTCGAGCGTCATCGGCTGGTTTTCGTTTTGCAGCAGCTCGAGGATGTCGAGCGCTTTGGAGAGAACCGGGATCAGATAAAGGCGGGGACTGGATTTCGCCACTGGATCTCCTGAACTGATTTGCAGCTCAAGAATGATAACGTTTCGCTATTGAATTGTGGAAGTTCTAAGTTCGAAACGCTTAGGCGTACGTTGCGGTGGACTGACGGTTGCGCTCGCGGCGCTCCCGGCCAGCGCGTTCGACGTAGCCGCTGGCGGCGAGCTCCTGGAGGGGGTCGGCGGCCAGGCCGCGGCGCTCGCGCCAGGCGCGAATGGCTGGACGTACGTCAGTCCAGAACGCTGAACGGAAGGTCTCTTCGGCCTCGACGAGACGACAGGCGTCCTGCAACTCGGCGAGGCGCATGAAATCGATGAGCGCGGCGCGGGCGTAGAGCTCCTGCGCGGTGACGACGCTCTGAACCATGGCCTCCATCTTGCCCTTGAGGTTGTGGCTCTGGTCGATCATGAAGGCGGCAGAATCGGCTTTTGCTCCGCCGCCAAGAATCTCAGCAAAGATGCGGAAGAGCTGATAGGGATCGATCGAACCGAGCGTGAGATCGTCGTCGGCATACTTGCGGTCGTTGAGATGAAGGCCACCGAAGCTGTCCTTCTCGATCAGCCAGGCGATGATCTGTTCGATGTTGGTGCCCTGAAGATGATGTCCAGTGTCTACGAGGACCTTGGCCTTCGGACCGGAGGCCTGACTCAGCAGCATGGCCATGCCCCAGTCGGCGATGTCAGTGTGATAGAACGCGGGCTCGAAGGGCTTGTACTCAATGAGCATGCGTTGATTCGGACCGAGTGCCGCATGCGTCGCGGCCATCGCCTCCTCCATCCAGCGGATACGGCGGCGGATGGATTGGGTGCCGGGATAGTTGGAGCCGTCAGAGACCCAGATGGAAAGATCGCGGCTCTCGAGTGCCTTGCCGATCTCGACGGAGTCGAGCATATGCTGAATCGCCATCTGGCGTATCTCGGCGGAGGGGTTCGCGATGGAGCCGAACTTGTACTCCTGCGACTGAAAGAGATTCGGATTAATACTGCCCGCGCGGACACCGTACTTGCGCTCGAGTGAGCGAATGACGGCGATGTCGTCGAGGCCGTTGGGCATGTCCCAGAGCACGTGAAGGGCAACCGTGGGCGTGATGCCGGTAAGGCGGAAGACCTCGCCGGCATCGGCAAACTTCTCCTCTGTCGTGGTCGCGGCGGCGTCCTGGATGAACTTGCCAAAGCGCGTTCCGGTGTTGGCGAAGCCCCAGGACGGAATCTCGATGCGGAACTGATCGAGGGCTTTGTCGATCCGCTCTATGCTCTGGTCCTTCATATTTTCCACCGGTACAGTCGAATGAGGAATTCAATACCTATTGAAACTGCAAGCTTCGCTGATTTTTATGCCGTTGTCAAAGGGTTTCGTAGGGCGTGGTTTAAGTGGCGTCCTGAAGCAGCAGAATGTGAAGGTGACGCGGGCCGTGCACACCCTTGATTCGCGTCATCTCGATGTCGGCAGTGGCGGACGGGCCGGAAAAGAATGTGAGTGGCAGCGTCGCAGCCGAAGCGAGGCGCGCGAAGGCTTCAGGTACGTTAGTGACGATGTTCGCGGCGTTCAGGACGCAGACATGGACGTCCGGCACAAGGGTGGCGGCGCGGCGGCCCTGGCCGGAGACACCTTCGAGAATGATTGTCCCCGTTTCGGCGATAGCAAGAGCCCCGAGCGTGACGGCCGCGTCGAAGCGGTCGAGCTCCGCCGGCGAGAGGTTGTGGTCGGGTGTGACCTCGAAGCCCTCGGGCAGGAGGTGCGCGGGGAAGTCTTCGGGAACGAGGATGCAGTGGGCGTCGTGGTGCTGCAATGCGTTCCGAATTGCGGACGGGACCTGACCTGGCGTGCAGGGGACGACGTTCGCGTCGTAATCGATCAGGCGCTCGGTGAGGAGTGCCTGGGCTTCATCGTGAGAGAGCGAGGATTGCTGGGTGTACGTGCGGGGAATCTGCGCGTAATCGAGTTCGGCGTGTGAGAGATCCGTCGCCTGACCGTTCGCGGATCGGATGGCGGAGAGGATTGCGGAGCGCGCGTCAGCCGGCATGCGGATCTCCTTTGGAGGTGGCCTCTGACTTGGACCCACGGCTGCGCTCTTCCCACCACTCGCGGAAGGTCTGCGAAGGGAGCGCGGGCAGGTCCCGGGATTGTGTCCATCCGCCGAGCATGCCGGGCAGCCAGTGGATCCAGCCGTCGCCGTTGCGGTCTTTGCGTGTGAGCGGACGATCTGCAGTTCGTGCGAGACGCTGCGCGGCGCGGAAGCGTGATTCGCTCTGGAAGACGCGGCTCATGGTCTTCATGGCCAGGGCTTCAGGACGCAGAGCGCCGAGACCTTTGGTGTCGTGCTCGACGACTTTGTGACGCAGGTGAACGAGGACCTCCGGAATGTTGATCCGGACGGGGCAAACTTCGTAGCAGGCTCCGCAGAGAGAACTGGCAAAGGGAAGACTGCGTGCGTGCTCCATCTGCTGAAGCTGTGGCGTGAGAATGGCGCCGATGGGACCGGCATAGACGCTGCCGTAGGCGTGACCGCCGGTCTCGCGATAGACCGGGCAGATGTTCTGGCAGGCGCCGCAGCGAATGCAGTTCAGCGTCTGGCGGCCTTCGCGGTCGGCGAGCACGCTGGTACGCGCGTTGTCCATGAGGACGACGTGAAAGGCGCGCGGGCCGTCGTTCTCGTAGACGCCGGTCCAGATGGAGTTGTACGGATTCATGCGCTCGCCGGTGGCGCTGCGCGGGAGAAGCTGCAGGAAGACTTCGAGGTCGCGAAAACGCGGAATGACCTTGTCGATTCCGGCGACGGTGATGAGCGTGCGCGGCAGCGTGAGGCACATGCGGCCGTTGCCTTCGCTCTCGACGATGCAGACGCCACCAGTTTCGGCGATGAGAAAGTTCGCTCCACTGACGGCCGTCGGCACACGCAGGAACTTCTCGCGAAGAAAGAGGCGTGCGGCATCGGCGAGGTCTTCGGGTGAGTTGCCGAGGTTAGGAAGGCGCATCTCGCGCTGAAAGATCTCGTGAATCTGTTGACGGTTCTTGTGCAGTGCGGGAACGACGATGTGTGATGGCTTGTCGTGGCCGAGTTGAATGATGAGCTCGGCAAGGTCGGTTTCGTAAGGACGGATGCCCGCGGCTTCAAGTGCACCGTTGAGGCCGATCTCCTCGGTAGTCATCGATTTAATCTTGAGAATCTCGGCGGGGCTCGGCGCAATCTGCTGTTCCGCGGCGATTGCGTCCTTCGCGAGGCGGACGACGATCTGGCGAGCCTCTTCCGCGTCACGCGCCCAGTGAACGACGCCGCCCGCACGTGTGCAGTTCTGCTCGAACTGTTCGAGGTAGGCGTCCAGATGCGCCATGGTGTGTTCGCGGATGCGTTGGCCAGCAAGGCGAAGCTGCTCCCAGTCGGGTAGCTCGGCGACGACGCGTGCGCGCTTGTTCTGGATGACCGAGGTCGCGTGATGGAGATTCTTGCGAAGTTGTGCGTCGCGCAGAAGATTGTGCGCGGCCTTGGGGAAGGCGGGGGCGGTGCGCGGATCGAGCAGCGGTCCGCTCATTGCGAGCCTTCCTCTTCGCCTGCGAGAACCTCGGCGATGTGCATGGTGCGAACGTTGCATCCGCGGCGATGCAGTCCGCCGTTGATGTGCAGCAGGCAACTGTTGTCGCAGGCGGTAACGATCTCGGCGTTGGTGCCGAGGACAGCATCGAGTTTCTCATCGAGCATCGCACTGGAGACGTCGGCGTTCTTGATGGCGAAGGTGCCGCCGAAACCGCAACACTGCTCGATGCCGGGGAGTGGGACGAGATCGATGTTGTTGACGGAGCGAAGAAGCGAGGCCGGGCCATCGCCGAGTTGGAGAGAACGCAGTCCGTGGCAACTGGCGTGATAAGTAACGCGATGCGCGAAGACAGAGCCGAGGTTGGTGATGCCGAGGCGCTTCGTTAGCAGCTCGGAGAATTCGTAGACCCGCGGAAGAAGCGATTCAACCTCAGCAAGGAGTCCTGGGTGCTTGCCTGTGGCTTCGAGCTGGCGCGCCATAGAAGGATAGTGCTCGCGCATGTGAGCGACGCAGCTTGAGGACGGGACGACGATGGCTTCGGAGGCGCGAAACTGCTCGACGAAGCGTGGGAGCAGCGGGAGGGCTTCGTCCCAGTAGCCGGTGTTGACATGCATCTGGCCGCAGCAGGTTTGGCCGGCAGGGAAGTCAACGGTATGGCCGAGGCGCTCGAGCACGCGCACGACAGCCTGGCCTGTGGTGGGGAACAGCGTGTCGTTGTAACAGGTGATGAAGAGCGAGATGCGCAGGGAATCTCCTTGGCTGGCCCGAATTTCAATACAGATTCTATTTCACAATGCTGTATCGGTTCGGTAGGATGATTTGTACTTTTCGCAACTCACGCGCGGAGCTACGGAGAACTTGTGGGACCGAATCCGTTTCTTGGACTGATTTATCACTGGATCGGCGGGTTCGCTTCCGCTACCAACTTTATTCCCTTTCGGCAGATCCGGCGCTGGTCGTGGGAGGTGTACTGGATTATCCAGGGCTTCGCGGCGTGGATTGTAGCGCCGGTCGTACTGGCGAGCATCTTTGTTCCACATGTGTGGCCGATGCTCGCGCAAGCCTACAGCGAATATCCGCGCAGCCTTCAGTTGGCATTTCTGTTCGGCGTGCTGTGGGGCGTTGGTGGAATTACCTTCGGGCTCGCAATTCGGTATCTCGGAATTGCTTTGGGGTATGCCATCGCGCTCGGACTCTGCGCGTTCTTCGGGACTCTGGTGCCGCCGTTTGTGCATCGTGTTCCGCCGCTGAACCAACGCGAGATTGCAGTGATGGCGCACGCGACCTCAGGCAAGGTGATTCTGCTCGGTGTGGTGGTCTGCGTGCTCGGCGTGGCAGTGAACGGCGCGGCTGGCTACTGGAAAGAGCGTGAGCTTACGCCGGAAGAAAAGGCTGAGGCGGGCGAGCGCGACTACAGCTTCGTGAAGGGAATCCTGATCGCGATTCTCGCCGGCTTCATGAGCTCGTTCTTTGCCTTTGGACTGGCGGCGGGCAAACCCCTCGGCGACATCGCGAAGGCGCAGTTGCTGGCCGCGGGACATCTGGATCTCTGGCAGAACCTGCCGATCCTCATCGTCGTTCTGTGGGGAGGGTTTCTGACGAACTTCGTGTGGTCGGCGATCCTCATCTTCCAGAACGGGTCAGTGCGCCAGTTTGCCGGGGAGCCGGGCATCAATCCTATGCGCGCGACAGCAACGAAGGGCGATACGCTGGCGGATTTTGACCCCAAGGATCCTTCGACCCACAACCGTCTTTCGAGCAGGGCGCTGTTTGGGAACTACATCTTTGCGGCGATGGCGGGCGTGATCTGGTACTTCCAGTTCTTCTTCTATTCGATGGGGCAGACGAAGATGGGTAAGTATGACTTTTCGTCGTGGACGCTCCACATGGCGTCCATCATCATCTTTGCCACACTGTGGGGACTGGTGCTCCACGAGTGGCGCGGAACAAGCCGCACCACGAAGCTGCTGGTCACTTTGGGGCTGACATTACTCATCGGATCCACGGTGATCGTGGGCTACGGCAACTACCTGAAGGTGAACGAGCCTGCGGCGGCGACCGCGCAACGCTGAGCCCGCGGCCTGCCGGATTTGCTCGGCCTGCGATATGCTGTAGGTCACAGTGAGGTTGATCACTCAGTTCGCGCGCCGTCGAGGTCTCGATCACGTCATTGCGATCGGCATCTGCGCGTTGATGTTGTTTTTCGCGGTTGGCAGCAAGGTGGCGGCCTACCACTCGAAAGAACTGGCAGCCCGCTCGATCGCCGCAACGAAGGTTTGGCAGGCGAAGAGTGTGGCCGGCGACTTCGGGCAAGTAGATACCAGCGCCGCGCTGCAGACAGCAGTGGAACTGGTCTTTCTGCTGAGCTTGTGTCTTGTAGCAGCCGAGCTGCCGTTAGAGCGTGAATGTTCCGGCTGGCGTTCTCCGATGGAGAACTTTGCTGTATTAGCGATGCGACCTCCACCCGCATCCTAGAACTGCTTACTTAGGCCCTCCACTCAAGATACTCAGCGAGCGCCTCTATCATCGGCTCTGAATCCAGCAAAGCGAGTCCAATCGATGTGTAAGCCTCTTGTCCGTGCGACGGGGTTTTGCAAAGGCATTCTGCCTTTGGCGTGTTGTTTTGTGTTGACGGCGGGTTGCCATGATTCCGATGTGCAACGCGACAAGGCATCGGCGCGAGTTGCGCCCGTTGCGGTGGTTGAGCGAGGCCAGCTCGCAAACCAACTCCAGGTGGCCGGTGAATTCCTTCCCTATCAGGAGGTCGAACTGCACGCGAAGGTCGCCGGCTATATCAAGCGGATCAACGTTGATATCGGCGACCACGTGAAGACCGGACAGGTACTGGCGACGCTCGATATCCCTGAGCTGGAAGCGCAGGTTCAAGGAGCGACAGCGGGCGTCCGCCAGACACGCGAGCAGATTACGCGCGCGAAGAGCGAAGTCCAGCAGGCTCAGGCGAACTACGATGCGCTGCATGCTCAGTCGCAACGTCTGCAACAGGCTGCAAAGGCTCAGCCTGGGTTGATCGCGCAGCAGGAACTGGACGATGCGACGGCGAAGGACCAGGCCGCCGCCGCGCAGGTGGACGCAGCGAAATCGGCGCTCTCGGCGACGGAGCAGCAGCTTGGCGTCTCACAGGCTGATCAGCTTCACTATTCATCGCTGGCGGACTACTCGCGCATCACGGCGCCGTTCAACGGCGTGGTGACATGGCGCTATGCGGATACGGGAGCATTGATTCAGGCGGGCACATCGAACTCGGGTTCGATGCCTGTGGTGAAGCTGGCGGAGATTGACGTGCTAAGGCTGCGGCTGCCTGTGCCGGAGTCGCTGGCGCCGTTTGTTCATCTCGGCGATACGGCGCAGATTCAGGTGCAGGCGCTGAACAGGACGTTCTCGGGGACGGTGACGCGGGACACGGAGGCATTGGATCCCTCGACACGAACGATGCAGGTGGAGATTGACGTCCCCAATCCGAAGGGTCAGCTTGAGCCAGGAATGTACGCGCAGGTGACGCTCGATATCGAGCGGGTGGGTGATGCGCTGGTCGTGCCGATCCAGGCGGTTGACCAGAGCGGAGGGCAGCCGGCAGTGATGCTTGTGGACAGTTCGAACCACGTGCAGCGTCGCACAGTACAGGTGGGGATCTCCACCGCGAACCGCACGGAGATCCTGAACGGGCTGCAGGCAGGGGACAAAGTCATCGCGACGAACTTGTCGTCCTATCAAAATGGGGAACTCGTTCAGCCGAGGGTCGATACGATGACGAGCTTCCATGAAGCGGAGGCGCAGTAGATGTCCAGTTTTGCGCTTCGCTATCCGTTCTTCATCATCATGTTGTGCCTGGTCATCGGCGTGGTCGGCACGACGACGGTTGTTCGCATGCCGGTCGATCTGTTCCCGAATATCAATATTCCTGTTGTGGTCGTGGCCACGTTTTACAACGGCATGCCGCCGGAGCAGATCGAGTCGAATATTACGAATCCGTTTGAGCGCTTCTTCACGCTCGGTTCGGGCATCGACCACATCGAGTCGCGCTCGCTGACCGGTGTGTCCCTGATTCGCGTGTACTTTCAACCAGGAACGAATTCGGATTCGGCAGTCTCAACCATCTCCAACCTGGCGATGGCACAACTCAGACGTTTGCCTCCGGGTACGTTGCCGCCGGTCGTGCTGAAGTTCGATGCGTCGTCGTTGCCGGTGTGCCTGATCACGCTGAAGGGACAAGGACTGAACGAGACGCAGTTGCATGACATCGGACAATTCACTGTTCGCAATCAGATTGCGAATGTTCCGGGCGCATCCGTTCCACAGCCGTTTGGCGGCAAGTATCGGCAGATCCAGGTTTATGTCGATCCCGTAAAGCTTGAGGCGCACGAGTTAAGCCCGATGGATGTGGTGCGTTCTCTGAATTCGGCAAACGCGATCCTGCCTGCAGGCGACGTCAAGATCGGTCCGAAGGACTACAACATCTACACGAACGCGCAGCTTCCGACGACGGAAGAGATCGACAGGTTGCCGCTGCGCACAGTAGGAAACGGGCAACTCCTCATCTCGGACATTGGGTATGCAAAGGACGCGAACGCGATTCAGACGAACATCGTTCGCGTCGACGGACAGAAGTCCGTCTATCTGCCGATTCTCAAACAGGGTGGTGGCTCGAACACTATCGAGGTCGTGAACGGGATTCGTGAGGCGCTCAAACACCTGCTCGATGTGCCAAGCACCCTGGTCACCCGCGTGGTGTTCGATCAGTCGGTCTTCGTGAAGACGGCGATTCGGAATCTGGGCTCCGAGGGCGGAATTGGTCTGGTGCTGACCGCGCTGATGATTCTGATCTTCCTCGGCAACATGCGCGCGACAGTCGCCGTGATGCTGTCGATTCCGCTGTCGGCACTTGCGGCGTTTCTCGTCTTGAATGTGATGGGAGAAACGATCAATTCGATGGTGCTGGGAGGCCTGGCGCTGGCTTTCTCGAGGTTGATCGATAACTCGGTCGTGGTGCTGGAGAATATCTTTCGACATCTGGAAATGGGCAAGTCTCCGGAAGAGGCCGCAGAGATCGGCGGACGGGAGGTCGCTCTACCGGTACTGGCTGCCACGTTCACAACGTCGATCGTCTTTTTCCCTGTGGTCTTTCTTTACGGCGTCAGTCGATTCCTGTTCATCGCGCTCGCTTTGTCGGTCGTTTTGTCGCTGTTCGCTTCGTATCTCGTTGCGTTCACTGTCGTGCCGCTGTTCTGCGCGAAGTTCATCAAGAATGCACACAATGAGGCCGGGCATCACAAAGGAGGAAATCCGTTTCAACGGTTTGTTCGGTGGTTTAACCGCAGTTACGACCGTTCGCTGATGCACTATGACCGTGCAGTCGGTAAGACACTGCTTCGGCCCGTGGCGACGACCCTCGGTGTGCTGGGGATCTTTCTGTTCTCCCTTGGGCTTTACCCGCTGCTCGGTCTTTCGTTCTTTCCGCGCACTGATCCGGGGCAGTTTGTGATCAATGTGAAAGCTCCCGCCGGAACACGCATCGAATTGACGAACGAGTACATCGCACGGGTAGAGCAGGAGATTCGGTCGGTGATTCCAGAGAAGGATCTCGGCATGATCGTCTCGAACATCGGCATCACACCGGACTTTTCGGCGATTTACACGCCGAACTCAACGCAGAACACAGCCTTTGTTCAGGTCTCGCTGAAGGAGGGTCATTCGAAATCGAGCTTTGCGTACATGGATATGGTGCGCAGCAAGCTTCGGAATGATCTACCCGAGCTCTCGACCTACTTTCAGACGGGTGGTCTCGTCGATGCTGTCGTGAATCTCGGCCTGCCGGCACCGATCGATATTCAAGTTGGGGGCAATAACCTGAAGGAAGCCTTTGATACCGCAACCTCGCTTGCCAGGCAGATAAGGTCGGTGAAGGGTGTGAGCGATGTCCTGATTCCGCAGGACATCAACTACCCTGGCCTCGAACTGGATGTGAATCGCGAGATGGCAGGCAGGCTGGGGATTACCTCGCAGTCTGTTATTGACAACGTCATTACAGCGCTCACGTCGAATGGGATGATCGCGCCGAGCTACTGGGTTGATCCAAAGTCAGGCAACAACTATCTGCTGACGGTCCAGTATCCCGAGACGGCAGTGAAATCACTGACTGACTTCCAGCAGATTCCGCTCAGCGCGAAGAACATGGGGATGAGTGCGGAGAATCCCGCTCAGCCCAATGGTGATCGCCCGCTTACAACGAACCTCGGTGCGGTGACGAACATCTCACAGATCAATACGCCAACAGAAGTGGATCATTATCAGCTGCGGCGCGTGATCGATATCTATGTGTCGCCATCGAGCGAGGATCTTGGCGGGTGTTGCGAGCCGGGTCGAGCGCGTGCTTAAGAATGCGCACATTCCGTCGAATCTGGTGATCTCGGAGCGCGGTTCCGTTGAGGGCATGAGGAGATCGTTCACGAGTTTCGGAGTCGGGCTCATTCTTTCGATCGTGCTGGTGTACCTGATTCTGATGGCGCAGTTCTCGTCGTTCGTCGACCCGCTGATTATCCTTCTGGCAATTCCGCCTGGAATCACCGGTGTGATTCTGTTCCTGTTAGCGACGGGGACGACGCTGAATGTGATGTCGCTGATGGGCGTAATCATGATGACCGGAATCGTGGTTTCGAATTCGATTCTTATCGTTGAGTTCACGCGATCGCTGCGCAATGAAGGCATGGCGATTCGTGAGGCGGTGGCGATGGCGTGCCGGGTGCGATTGCGTCCCGTCCTGATGACCTCGCTGGCGACAATCATCGGTATGGTTCCGATGGCGCTTGCTCTCGAAGCCGGCAGCGAGCAGTATGCGCCGCTGGCCCGCGCGATCATTGGGGGCCTGACCGTGTCAGTGATCGTGACCGTGTTTGTCGTACCCGCGGCGTATCTGTGGGTGCATCGCAAGGAAGAGCAGCAGCCGCCTGCGGAATCACCCGTGGAGGCTGCCTGATGCGACCTGTAGCGAACACTCTCTTTGCGGCTGTAGTTGCCTTCTCGATACCGGTCGGTGCGCAGACAACGACTCCGGTGACGACCAACAACGGAACGCCGCCATCGGCACCGGCGGCGCCCTTGCCGTCCGCGCCGTCGGTACCTATGACGGCGCCGGTTCCTGGTGTCACCCTGCCCGGTTCACAGGTGGCCAGCCCGCCGATCCCTCCTGTGCAACAGCTTCCCAGCGGACTCACCGCGCCGGTTGTGCCGCCCAATGCACCGTCGCTGACGGTTGGAGAGGCGGAGCAACTTGCGCTGCAACATAACCCTCGCGTCACGGTTGCACATCTGTTGGCGCTGGCGCAGGGGCAGGTGACGCGCGAGCAGCGGGCTGCTGAGATGCCGACGCTGGCGGGGAATGTGACTGCGGTTGGCGCGGACAATGGCACACGTATTACTGCGGGCGCGCTGAATAATCCGGTGCTCTATCAGCGGGCTGCGGCTGGGGTGACGCTGAACCAGCTCATCACAGACTTTGGACGCACGCGGAACCTGGTTGCGCAGGCCAGCCTGAACGCGCAGGCGGCACAGAGTACGCTGGTCGCGACGCGCGACGATGTCGTATTTGCCGTGGATGAGGCCTTCTACCGCGCGCTTGGAGCGCAGGCGCTGATTCAGGTTGCGCTGCAGACGGTGAACGCACGGCAGGCTACGGCGAACCAGATTCAGGCGCTGGCGAATGCACGGCTGCGATCGACGCTCGATGAGAGCTTCGCGAATGCGCAACTCGCACAGGCGCAACTGTTGCTGCTCGATGCCCGGAATCAGAGTGTGACGGCGCAGGCGGATCTCTCGGCGCTTCTCGGGGACGACAGGAGTACGGTCTATCGGCTTGTTGACGAGACGCCGGCAACGCCACCGGCGGCACCGGCCGACGCCGCGCCACTGGTCCAGCAGGCGTTTGCGCAGCGTCCTGACCTGAAGAGCTTGCAGCAGCAGGCAGACGCCGCGCATCGCTTTGCTACCGCAGAGCGGGACCTTTTGCTGCCGACGATTACGGCTCTTGGCGCGGCGGGCAGCGCTCCGTGGAGGAGTGATGAGATTCCGAGTGCGGCTTATGGTGCAGCCGGTGTGAATGTAAACATCCCGATCTTCAATGGGTTTCTTTATTCGGCGCGAGCGGAAGAGGCGAAGCTTCGGGCCGGGGCGGCGGACGCACAGGTGGTGCAGCTTCGGGATACGATTGCGCGGGATGTGACGACGACCGTTCTGCAGGCACAGGAGAACTTCAACCGCATTGCGGTGGCGCAGCAACTTGTGTCTCAGGCGAGCTCGGCGTTGTCCCTGGCGCAGACTCGTTACCGGCTCGGTTTGTCCTCGATCGTTGAACTGAGCGAAGCGCAGCTGCTGCAAACGCAGGCGCAGATCGAGCTGGCGAATGCGCGCTACGCTTACCAGGGATCGCTGAGCGCGATTCGCTATCAGACGGGGCAGTAGCAGGCGGGTGGCCCCGGCGGGGTGGGGCCTTGCGACTCCGCCTCTTCAGGAAAAAGAAAGCCTCGGCAACGAGTGGCTGCCGAGGCTTGAGGAGACAGCGTTTTAGAAGTTGATGTGGCCGGCGAACTCGAAGGCGCGCGGCTTGTTGGACGCGCCGCTGATCTGGCCGAAGGCGGTTGAGTTCCAGACCGCATTCGGACTGTTGAACAGGGTGTGATTGACGACGTTGAAGGCGTTGGCTTCGAACACAAAAGCCATTTCTCGCCAGATGGGGATGCTGCGACGCAGGCCGGAATCAATATTCCATTGGGACGGGTTGCGGAGTGCCAGCGCGCCGGTGCGAGGGGCATTGCCGATCAGGTTCAGCGCTGCGACGGGGGTGGTTGTGCCCGTAATGAAGGTGTTTGCGTTGATGTTGACCGGCTTTTGGAAGGCTGACGGATTGAAGTACTGCACCTTGTTCAGGTTCGCTGCGGTGCGGCCATTAGGACCGCTGCCATAGCTACCGTTTTGACGTGCTTGCCCGGGAGAGAAGCCAGGCGCGATGTCTGGCATGCACTGTCCCTGCAGTGGCGTGGTGCATCCACCGTAGGTGATCTGCACCGGTGTGCCTGAGGCGTAGGTGTAGATGCCGGAGAGCTGCCATCCGCTGACCAGCGCACTGACGAAGCCGTTGCCGCTGCCCAGACTGTGACCACGGCCGAAGGGAAGCTGCCATACGCCGAAGAGATGGATCGTGTTCGGCGCCGCGACAGTGGTTTCGCTGCGATCGATTCGATTCATCTTGTAGGACGCTGTGGATCCCGAGATTGAACCGGAGGGCAGAGCAAAGCCGGTGCGGTACGGACCGTCGTCGCCAACGTTGCGTGCCCAGGTGTAGTTGAAGTTGAAGGTGAGGCCGTGTGCCAGACGCTGCTGCACGGTGACCTGGAGCGAGTTGTAGCTGAAGTTGCCGACGTTGCCCCAGGTGTCCGACACACCCGAGTACTGCGGGAAGGCGATGAGGCCCTGTGCGATGGTTGCCGTCGTATCTGGAGTGGCGGCCGAAGCGGCGGCCTGGAAGTAGGGCGGGATGTTGAGCCCGGGCATGATGCTATTCGCCTTGGCAACGTTCAATGCGTTTGCCGGAGCAGTTAGCAGCGGCAGCTTGCCAGTCGAATCGGTCGCCGCGCCGAGTCCTACGAGGTAGATCGGATTCAACTGATTGGACCAGTAGCCACGGGCCGTTCCTGTGCCGGTGTTGGTGGAGTTGATCAGGTGGTGGCTCTGATTGCCAACGTAATTCAGGGCAAGCGTCATGTTGTTGGTCAGAGCGCGCTCGAAGCCGGCGTTGTAGAACATGAAGTCCGGCGCACGGGCGGAGAAGTGGGGATCGGCGTAGGAGATGGTTGACGGCGTGACGAATTTGCCGGTGGCCGGATTGACGTAGTGGCCGGTGTTGAGGATCTGCGAGGCGGCGCTGGGCGTGGGAGCTGCGGGATAGGTGAAGCCCAGGGCAGTGTTAGACCTCCCGATCGACTGGAAGTATGCGCTGTTGTTGAGGTAGAACGACGGTCCTGCTGTGGAGCCAGTTGTGACTTCGGCAGGAGCTATAGCCGTTGTGTTGAAGCCAAGCTGGCCGGTGCCGTTGAATGCGCCACCACGACCGCCGACGCCGCCGCCTTGCGAGAACACACGGCCGATGCCAACACGGAAGACAGTCTTTGAATCGGTCTGGTAGGTAATGCCGACGCGCGGACCCCAGTTGTTCCAGTAGGTCGGCACCGGCGTGCGGCAACCGCAGCTTACGCCCGCACCGCCGTAGCTACCTGCAAACTGGAGTGCGCCGGGTGAGCCTGTGGCCGGGTTTGTGATGTTCGGATTCAGGAAGCTCCAGCGGTTCTGGACCTCGTGATAGGGCGGGAGGTAATCCCATCGAAGTCCGGCATCAATCGTGAACTTGGAGGTCACCTTCCAGGTGTCCTCGGCATACGGAGCGATCGTGAAATAGCGTCCACCCACCTCGCTGACCGGCTGCAAACCGAGCGAAGGGGTTCCGCCGACGGCGCCGAGCAGGTAGCTCGCATACGAGTAGCCGGTCGACGTTGTTGAAAGCGAACTGCCGACGAATTGCGCTGTCGAGTTGCCGTTGTAGGTGAAACCCAGGACGCCAGTGTAGGTAGACGGGTTGGCGTTGTTGATTTGCTGCCACTGGATAGTCACGCCGAAGGTCAGCGAATGCGCACCTTTGACCCACTGCAGATTGTCCACGATTGCATAGTTGTTCGGCGTTGTGATCTGCGTGGCGACGGAACCTGAAGGCCCGGAGGTGGTGCCGGTCCAATACTGCTGCGCGGTTCCAAACTTCGTTGTGGTGCTGAAGGTGGCACCAGGGAACTCCTCGCCGGCCTGACCTGCCGGAAGGTTGGTGACGCCGAATGCGCCGATGCCGTAGATCGATGATCCCTGCGTGGTGTTGTGAATGTTCTGGTAGAAGCGGGTGTAGCCGTACTTCAACTGGTTCACGATCGAGTTGCTAATGGTGTAGGCATCCTCGACACCGAAAACCTTAGGGTAGATGTTTGCCAGGTCGCCGCCGGTGTAGGGAAGCGGCAAATAGGGAGTGTTGAAGTTGTTCAGATAGTTCACCGTACCCATCGCGCCGATGGTGGAGATACGGTGCTTGGGCGTCCACTGGAAATCCACCCGCCAGTCATAGAGGTGATTGTCGAATCCGCCGGGATAACCGGCGGTGTAATTGCCGGTCAGGCTGTTGGGATTCGTCGGAGCAGGAATCCACTGCTGCATTGCCTTCGCGATAGGCGAGATGTAGTTGGCCGGAATGACGTTGTTCGTCAGCACTCCATTCTTCATCGCCTGGAAGGGGCACCGGGTATTGGCGACTCCCCCGCAGCTATTGTTGGTCGGGTCAAAGAGGAAGGCGGGGTTGTTCGAGCCGGTTCCGGTAAGTCCGCCTGTGCCCACGCCGCCATTCAGTTCGGTGAAGTCTCCACTGAGTTCGAGCGGCGTAGGAACCGTCATGCCTACCGGATTGTTGAAGGTGCGGCTGTGGTAGCGGTCGTAGGCGAAGAAGAAGAAGAGGCGCTTCGTTCCAGGCACATGTCCACCGACGGTCACCGCGAGCTCGTTCTGGTGGTCGACAGGTTTCGTCGCTCCCTTGCTGAACTGCCATGCATCGAGCGAGGTGTTGCGGATAAAGTCGGCAACGCTGCCGTGATACTGGAGACCGCCGGACTTCATAGTGAAGTTCTCAGCACCTGCACCTGAGAATTCGGCTGGCGGCGTGCTGGTCACGACCTGCATCTGATCGACGGCGTCTACGCTGATGGATTGCGAAACAAGGCGGTTATCCCCCTGCTGGCTGACGGTTTGTGCGGGAAGGCCGTCGAGATAGAGCTGGCCAAGATAGTTTCCGGTTCCACCGATCAGCGGCAGGCGGGCGCCGCCCTGGGCACCGGGCGCCAACGTGCCGAACGCCGTTGGGTCGCGCTGGGCGTTATTCATGATGAGCGGCAGGTTCGCGTAGGCGTCGTTCTCAATCGTCAAGCCGAGCGTCGCGTTGGTGGTTTCGAGCTGCGGCGGCGCAGCAGTGACGGTGACCTCGGTAGTCGCCGACCCGACCGTGAGCTTGAGGTCAAGAGGCGTCAGCTCCAGGGCGTTAACCGTGAGATTCTTCTGGGTGGTCGTTTCAAAGCCCTGGGCCGTCGCAGTGACGGTGTAAGTGCCGGGCAGAATCGGAGACATGGTATAGAGGCCGGCGCCGGTGGTCTGTCTCTTGGTGGAGACGCCGGTGTCGACGTTGGTCGCGGTCACGATCGCATTGGGGATCGCGGCGCCGGTGGAATCGCTGACGGTGCCCTGGATACCGCCTTCACCGCCGGTTTGTGCCTGTAGCGCGGGTGCGAGCCCGAGGCAGAGCAGAAGCAGAGAGAGGAGAGACAGTTCCCGGAGCCCGTTCTTGCGAGCTGCCTTTGGGAAAAGCCTGGAGAATGTGGCGAGACGAATGCGATACATGTTTGGTGGCCTCCAAACAACACTGGTTTTCGGACTTGAGGGAGCACTGTACGTTCGCGCGAACACGAGTGTCAATAGGAGAACTATTCCAAAATGTCACCTGGGTTCCCTTGTGAATCCCTCCTGAGGGCGGATCTCCGGGAGTGTCGGGTGGCCGCTGGCATCCAAATAGGAATAAATATCTGTATTGACATACGTTTGTTTGGACCCATAAAGTTCGGTGGACGATGAAGATTGGCTCAATGAAGCATTGGCGGTTTCTCTTGCTCCGACTCTGGGTAGCGATCATCTGTGGTGCGCTTGCGGGTTCGGCGGCGGCGCAGAGCGATATCGAGCAATTGAGAGCGGCGTTCGCCTCGCCACCTGCGGATGCGCGGCCGATGGTGCGGTGGTGGTGGTTCGGGCCGGCAGTGGTGAAGCCGGAGATCGCGCGGGAGCTCGACCGGATGCATGAGGCCGGTATCGGTGGAGTGGAGCTGGCCGCAGAGTATCCGCTGGCCCTGGACGATCCTGCGAAGGGCATCGTGAATCTTCGCTACGGGTCGCCGGAGTATGTGGACATGCTGCGGTTTGCAAATCAGCACGCCACTGAGCTTGGCATGCGCGTGGATCTGACGCTGGGGAGTGGCTGGCCGTTTGGAGGGCCGAATATTCCCATCGAGCTTGCGGCGGGACGGTTGCGTGTTGTCGCTGTTGCGTTGAGTGCGCCGGGTGGCACGTTGCCGAAGCTGGCGGAGGGCGAGAGTTTCATCGCGGCGTTCACGGCGAAGGGGACGGCTGAGCATTTCGATGCGGCGACGGCGCGGCGGCTGCCAGGCGAGGCAATGCCTCAGGAGCTTGCGCGAGCTGAGGGGGCAGGGCCGCAGGTTGAGCTGTTCTTCATTGCAAGCCATACGCGCCAGCAGGTGAAGCGGGCGGCCTTTGGCGGTGAAGGGTATGTGCTCGATCACATGGCTCGGCCGGCGATTGACCACTACCTGCAGACGCGGGGAGATGCGCTGCTGGGCGGATTCTCGGCGAAGGCGCCGTATGCGATCTTCTCGGACTCGTTGGAGGTCTATGGGTCTGACTGGACGAAGGATCTTCCGGCGGAGTTCGCGCGGCGCCGGGGCTATGATCTCGTGGCGCATCTGCCGGAGTTGGTGCAGGGCGGAACGCCGGAGGCGGAGAGCGTAAGGCGCGACTGGGGTGTGACACTGTCGGATCTTGTGCGCGACAACTATCTTCGGCCGATGGCGGAGTACGCGACCGCCCACTCCACCCGGTTTCGTTCGCAGACGTATGGCGAGCCGGCCGTGACGCTGGCGGATGAACACATACCGCAGCTACCCGAGGGCGAAGGACCGCAATGGCATGCCTTCTCGTTCACGCGATGGGCGAGCTCGGCCAATCATGTGTATGGGAATCGGATCACGTCAGCGGAGACGTTTACGTGGCTGCACTCACCGGCCTTTCGCGCAACGCCGCTGGATATGAAGGCGGAAGCCGATTGCATGTTTCTCGAGGGGGTGAACCAGATCATCGGGCATGGATTTCCGTACTCCGCGCCCGGGGTGGAGGAGCCGGGGTGGTCGTTGTATGCGGCTGCGGCGCTGAACGATCACAATCCGTGGTGGCCGGTGATGCATGACGTTACAGCGTATCTGCAGCGCGTCAGTTGGGCGCTGCGGCAAGGCGAATCGGCGAATGATGTTGCGTTGCTTCTTCCGGAAGATGATGCGCAGGCGGATTTTCGGCCGGGCCACGTGTCGGTGACGGACGAAATGAAGCAGAAGATTACGTCAGATTTGATGGGGGCGATTCTCGACAGCGGATACAACGTCGATTACATCGATCTCGCGGCTATCGAGCAGCGAGGTCTTCACTATCCGATGGTGGTCGTTCCTCCGACGGACCGTATGCCGCTGCGCGGAGTGCGTGCGCTGGAGGCGTATGTGGCGGGCGGCGGCAAGCTGATTTTTCTTGGCCAGACGCCCGCTCTCGCCGCTGGTTTGGCTGATGCTGCAGACACTCCGTCGGTTTTGGCGGGTATCCAGCAATTGCTTCAGAAGAGCCGTCACGTCGAAAGCACGGCAGAACTTGCGAAGACGCTTCCGGGTTTGTTGCAGCCCGATGTTGAACTGGGAGCGGCCGGAGGGAAGGTTGGGTTTCTGCACCGGCGCCTCAAGGATGCAGACATCTATTTTCTGGCGAACACTACAGCCGAGCCCGTGTCATTCCCCTTGCGCGTGCGATCGCCGCACCATGAGGCGGAGTGGTGGGACGCAGACACAGGCAAGGTGGAACGCGCCGAGTTGGGGCAGTCTCTGACGCTGCCGCCGTACGGGTCGCGTCTGCTGGTGCTCTCGGATAGCCGACCTTCGAACGCTCTTCGGGCGACACAGTTTGTTGCGGCGCAGCGGCCGGCTATCAAACTCAGTGACTGGACGGTTGCATTTCCGGGAAGCGCGGGGTCGCCGGCCCAGCCCACCGAGCAACATGTCGAGGACACGTTGTGGACCGACTCTGAGGCGACGCGCTTTTACTCGGGTGCGGTGAAGTACACGACGAAGTTTCATCTCGATTCGCTGCATATTAGCGAGCACATTCGACTTGAGTT
Source organism: uncultured Acidobacteriaceae bacterium (assembly GCA_963729675.1). GTDB lineage: Bacteria > Acidobacteriota > Terriglobia > Terriglobales > Acidobacteriaceae > Granulicella. The sequence continues at coordinate 250,458 of CAVSOV010000001.1, read as the reverse complement.
CGCTCCGGGTGATCCGCTCGCAGAACAATCAGCCGCCGGGCAAAGCTGGGATGCGGGCCTGGCTTGATCCGCCGATCCGCGAGGCGGCGGAGGTCTTCGTCAACGGGCGGCATGTCGGAGATCTGTGGCATCCGCCGTACGCGATCGATGTCACAGCGGCGGCGCATGGAGGGGAGAACACACTGGAACTGCGAGTGTTCAATACAGCGATCAATGAACTCGCCGGGACAGCCACCGCGCGATTACACGGCTTTGAAAGCCAAATATGGAGATCGTTTTCAGATGCAGGACATGGATCATCTGCAGCCGGTGCCATCGGGCATCCGTGGGCCGGTTCAGATTGTGTATGGAACCGAGGTTCCGGAGACCGGAAGCAACGCGGAGCCGCGATGAAGAGACAATCACGACTTACAACCAGTCTCTTTGCGCTGCTGTTGTCTGTGGTTTCGTCTGCCGCTGCACAGAAGACGCTTGTCGTAAACGATTTTGGCGCGAAGGGTGACGGCGTCGCTATAGATACCGCGGCGATCCAGCGAGCTCTGGACGCGGCTGCCGGCAAACATGACACGGTGACGTTGAAGCCCGGAATCTATTTGATTGGCTCGATCTTTGTGAAGAGCGGAACGCACCTGGACATTCCCAAAGGTGTGACTCTGCGTGGGCTGCAGAAGCTCGATGCGTATCCCTTGATGCCAACGCGTGTCGCCGGAATCGAGATGACATGGCCGGCGGCGCTGGTGAACGTCTACAAGCAGACGGACGTGCAGATAACAGGTGAGGGAAGCATCGATGGCGATGGATCGTACTGGTGGAAGAGCTATTGGGATCTGCGACGTGAGTACGAACCGAAGGGGCTTCGCTGGGCCTCCGATTACGATGCCAAGCGGCCGCGGCTAATCCAGATATTTGATTCCGCCAACGTGAAGCTGGACGGCCCAACGTTGCTGCGCTCCGGCTTCTGGACCGTGCATATCTGCTACTCGCATGACGTCGTTGTCGATCACATCACGATCCGGAACAACATTGGTGGAAGAGGACCTTCGACGGACGGCGTGGACATCGACAGCTCTCGTAAGATCCTGGTTCAGCATGCCGACATCGACGTCAACGACGATGCGCTTTGCCTGAAGGCCGGGCGCGATGCCGATGGCTTGCGAGTGAATCGTCCGACGGAAGATGTGGTCATTCGCGACTCGGTGATTCGCAGCGGTGCGGCCGCCGTAACCTTCGGCAGCGAGACCTCGGGCGGCTTTCGCAATATTGAGGCCTATAACCTCACGGCAGGGAAGGGTGTCGGCGCGGGAGTGCTGATCAAGAGTGCGAAGGTGCGCGGCGGCGGAGGAACAGATCTCCGCATCCACGACCTGCACCTGCAGGATGTGCGCATTCCGATCGAGGTGAACCTGAACTGGAATCCGAACTACAGCTACGCGACGCTACCGCCAGACGCGCACGATGTGCCTCCGTACTGGAAGGTGCTCGCAACGCCAGTTCCGGAAGAGAAGGGCTTGCCGCACTTCTCCGATGTGCATATCTGGAATATTGACGCGACGGGGGCTCAGACAGCAATACAGATTGCCGCCTATCCTAATGCGAAGCTGCGAAACTTCCGCATCGATCACGTGAAGATCGCGGCCGCGGCGGCGGGGAGCATCCGGGATACCGAGGGGCTCACGTTGAGTGATATTACTCTTACGGTGCCTGCCGGCAGTCGCCTTGAAGGTGCTGATAATGTCGATCTGCATGGGCTGTCGGATGTGAACTATCAGCAGCCGCATTAATATTGCGGCAGTGATTTGAACTTCAATCGGAGAGATTTATGCGTCGCTACTGCCAACTGATCCGGCTGCGGCCGGAACATCGCGAGGAGTATATCGAGTATCACAAGGCTGTATGGCCGACGGTCCTCGCGACGATTGACGCCTGCAACATTCGGAACTATTCGATCTATCTTCACGACGGTCTTCTCATCGCAACTTTCGAATACCATGGGAGCGATTACGAGGCTGACATGCGGAAGATGGCGGCGGATCCCGAGACACAGCGGTGGTGGTCGATCATGGATCCGATGCAGCAGACTTTGCCCGATGTTGAACCGGGTGGCAAGTGGCTCGAGATACCTGAGGTTTTTCATTTTGATGGTTCTGATCTGCACGGAGGCAAAGCATGAGTTTGATTTCGCGAAGAAGGTTTAATGCGTCGTTGTTGTTGTCGGCTTCGGCAGTGGCGGCGCCGCGTCTGGCTGGCGCCGAGAGTGGGAAGCAGCAGGCTGCGGCGAGTAACGGTTCGTCCTCAGGCGCCACAGATCTTCAGCAATGGCCTAAGGGATATGATCCGCGCGAGCTCGGGACGAACGTCGCGCAGCACTTTGTGCCGTCGCCACACTTTCACACGGATCGCATTGTGTATCCCGAGGTGTGCGCGTGGTATGGCGCGCTGGAGCTGGCGCGTGTGACGAACAACACCGATCTTATTGCGAAGCTGCAGGCTCGCTTTGAGCCGCTCTTCAGCTCGGAGGCGGCGCTGCTGCCGCCTGAGGGTAAGCACGTCGATTACTCGATGTTCGGCGCTCTGCCGTTCGAGCTCTACATAATCACGAAGGACAAGCGCTATCTCGATCTCGGGCTGCGGTATGCGGATGCACAGTGGAGTAAGCCCGATGCCCAGGGCTTGACCGACGAGACGCGGTTTTGGGTCGATGACATGTACATGGTCACGATCGTGCAGGTACAGGCGTTTCGCGCGACGGGAGAGCAGAAGTATCTCGATCGTGCGGCTACGCAGATGGCTGCGTATCTCGATAAGCTGCAGCAGCCGAATGGTCTTTTCTTTCATGCGCCAGATGTTCCGTTTTTCTGGGGGCGCGGCAATGGATGGTTTGCTGCCGGGATGACAGAGCTGCTTCGTGATCTTCCGCGTGATCATGCGAAGCGTGCTCGCATCGAAAAGGGCTACCAGACGATGATGGCGGCACTGCTTCGCTACCAGCCGCCGGCTGGAGCATGGCGACAGCTTCTCGATCATGATGAGTCATGGCCGGAGAGCTCGGGCACGGGGATGTTCGCGTTTGCGTTGATCTCCGGTGTGCGTAATGGGATGTTGAGCAAAGAGACTTATGGTGCGGCTGCGCGGCGAGCGTGGATTGCGCTTGCGGGCTACGTCGATCAGAACAATGACGTGACGAGCGTGTGCGAGGGAACGAATAAGCTCAACAGCCTGGAGTACTACCTGCTGCGCAAGCGGCGGACGGGCGACTTCCATGGACAGGCGCCACTGCTGTGGACGGCCGCAGCGTTGCTGCGGGCGTAATCAACGGGAAGTCACAGCTCCGGGCGTTCCCGAATTGGGTGCTCTTCGGCAAAGCATGTTCGCGCGTTCGCTGAGCGAGCGTGTAGCATGGGCCGAAGCATCGCGATCGGGAGGAATGGTGGATGGGGAGTGGAAGTCGTCTGAGCCCGGCAGGATATGGCCGGTTGATGCTGCTGGTTGCGGGGTTGGGCGGTCTTCTTTACGGAATCGACGTCGGCATCATTGGCGGGGCGCTGCCTTATCTCGAGGCTACTTCTCATCTGAGCCGCGGCCAGATTTCGATCATTGTGGCGGCGGTGCTGCTGGGTAGTGTTTTCTCCACGCTGTTTGCCGGGCTGTTGGCGGATTGGATGGGACGCAAGCCGCTAATGCTGCTGAGCGGTGTGGCTTTTTCGATCAGTGTGCCGATCATTGCGCTCTCACAAGGTTTCGGGCCGCTGTTTCTGGGGCGGCTGCTGCAGGGTATGAGCGGCGGTCTGGTGGGCGTGGTGGTGCCGCTGTATCTGGCCGAGTGTCTTCCGGCAAAGGTGCGCGGGAAGGGAACCGGCATCTTTCAATGGCTGCTGACGCTGGGAATCTTTGTGGCTGCGCTGATCGGCATCTACACCAGCTACCACGTGATGGAGATTGCGAGGACAGCTTCGGCTGGATGCGCTGTTTGCGGCGAAGGACAGGGCGTGGCGGAGCATCTTCTGGATGTCGCTGCCACCGGGGTTGCTCTTCGTTGTTGCGGGGTACTTTATTTCGGAGTCGCCGCGGTGGCTGTTTCAACGAGGCCGCATCGATGCGGCACGGGCGGCACTGGAACGCTCGCGGACAACGGATCAGGCTGCAATCGAGATGGATGAGATGGAGCAGATTGCGGCTCAGGGCAAACGCGGAGTTGCCTACAAGGACTCGCTGCTGAGGCGGCGATATGTGATTCCGTTTCTGCTGGCGTGCGTGATTCTGATCTGCAATACGGCTACGGGGATTAACTCCGTTATTGGATACAACGTCGATATTTTGATCCAGAGTGGGCTGAGCGACGTGCTGGCGCACTGGGGTTATGTGCTGTTTACGTTTATGAACTTCCTGATGACGGTGGTGGGACTGCAGCTTGTCGACAAGAAGGGACGCAAGTTTTTGCTGGTCACAGGAACTTCAGGGGTCATTGTGGCGCTGGTTGCCGTGGGGACTCTGTTTCTGCGGACCGAGAAGGCGCGCTATGACGCGCGCGATGCAGTGCAGAGGCTGGTGACGAATGGCGACTCGCTGAGCGTGAAGTTTGACGCGGCCGAGGCGCAGCAGCTTAACGCGCCAACTGTGAATGGGCAGCAATCGCTGGCCATCATCTATTCCTATGGCGACTTTACTTCCAGCACGAAGCCCGTTCTGCTGGGCGATGCGGAGCCGGCGGCGATTGACCGCGCGAGTTCGCATTCCTTCGAGTAAGGTAGCGGCGTTTTTTCAGAACCCCTTTGCCAATCTTGATGCGGCGCGAACGGCTCCGCTGAAGATTGAACACGCGTACATTACGCCAGTGCCGAGTACAACGAATGGATGGATGGTGGCGTTTTGCCTGTATGCCTTCGTGAGCTTTTTCGCAATGGGCCCAGGTGTGGTTGTTTGGCTGGCGCTGAGTGAGCTGATGCCGACACGGATTCGGTCGAACGGTATGAGTATAGCTTTGGTGTTGAACCAGACAGTGTCTACGACGCTGGCGGCGATCTTTCTGCCGGTTGTAGGGAAGTATGGCTACTCGACGATGTTTTACCTGTTTGCCGGCTTTACGGTTGTGTACTTGCTGACCGCAGCGTTCTTCCTGCCGGAGACCAAGGGTAAGACGCTCGAGGAGATCGAACAGATTTTCGATCACAGCGGTCAACAGGACCCGTCGCCGATCGCTTCATGAGACTAAGAGCGGCTGTGTGTGGTCTTGCTATGGGAGCTTAGGAACTTCTGGAGTACGACGGCGTTGTTGTGCTCCACGTCCTTCGAACCAAAGATCAGCGTCACGTGGTGTCCTTGAGCTGTTTCGGCAATCGGCTGCCAGGCGGCTGCATTATGTTTCAACTCATCGATGTAGCGTCGCTGAAACTCCTCCCAGCGCCGCGGATCGTGCGAGAACCACTTGCGCAGAGCGGCACTCGGCGCAACCTCTTTGATCCACATGTCCAGCCTCAGGTTCTCTTTCGAGATGCCGCGCGGCCAAAGCCTATCTACAAGCACTCGAATGCCGTCGGAGGAAGAGGCAGAGTCATAAGCTCTTTTGATTACGATCATCGTGCAGTGGCAAAGCCTTTGCCTTCTCATGCAGGCGCTGGTCACCCGATGCGGAGGCATCGCCTGAAACAGCATATGCAACCGCAGCGCCAATGAGCGCGGGAATGATGAACCCGTGACCTCCGGTTGCCTCTGCGACGAACACGACGGCCGCAAGCGGCGTTTTGTATCCGGCGGCTATGAACGATGCCATTCCGACTGCGGCGTAAAGTCCAAGCGCCGGGCTATGCACGATCGACTGCGCAAATGCCGTTCCCAGTGATCCGCCCGTGAGAAACAGCGGAACAAACATCGCGCTGACGCCGCCCGATGCGAGCGTGAAGATCGTGGCTGCAAGTTTGAGTCCGCTGAAAACAAGAAGTTGAGAGCTGCTGTGCGTCTTGTTGAGGACGTCGCCGACAGCCTCATAGTTCGGGCCTAGTGGCACGAGCGAGCCTCCGTAGATGTGGAGGAAGAGCACGCCACACAGGCCTGTCAGCAGGCCGCCAATCGACATCTTGATCCAGTGCGGAATTTGCCAGTTCACAACGAAGACTCGAGCTCTTCTGAAGGTCACCACAAACGCCATCGCGACGAGCCCGATGAGCAGTCCAAGAAGCGCGCTCCAGTAGAGATCATTTCGGTGATAGGTGTACGAGACCGGGAAAGTTAAACAGAGGGGTCGAGCCTAGAAACGCGCCGAGCGTGACATAGGAGACGACGGAAGCGATCAGCGATGGAAGCAGCGCTTCGTGGGCCAGGTCATCGCGGTATGGCATTTCCAGCGCGAAGACGATGCCGGTGAGCGGGGCGCGGAAGACCGCGGACATACCTGCCGCTGCACCGCAGATGAGCATGATTCTGCGGTCGCGCCTGTCAAAGCGAAAGCGCTGAACCTTCGTCCACACCCAGGAACCGATCGCGGCGCCCCCGTAGATGCTTGGGCCCTCAAGGGCAGCGCTTCCACCAAACCCCACGGTCGTAATTGCTGCGAGCAGCTTAGGAGCAAACGAACGCATGTCGATGTTGCCTTCGTGCTCGTGATAGGACCGAATGACCTCTTCTGTCGAATGTTCATTTGGGTCGGGCGTGAGAAATTGCATGATCAGGCCGGTCGCAGCAAACGACAGAACCAGTCCGGGAACGATCGCCCAGTGATGGCCCAGGTAATAATTCAGTACTCGTGGCCAAAGCCATCCCAATAGAAACGCTGCGATGCCAGTGATGGCCAATCCTGTCATCAAACCAATAATCGGCGCAATTACCAGCCATTTCTGCAGGTCTCGCGAATAGATGGAGGTGAGGTCCTCATGGACCCACGGCAGCAATATCTTGCGGAGAACGGGATGCGCCAACAGTTTGTTTCTCTTCATCTCTCTTCAACGAAATACTTTACGACTGTTGGTATCGGCGGAGCACACCGTCAAGGGAAACAACGCCTTCCAGAACTCCACGCACCGCGCGATTCGAGACGGGCAGGACTGGCCAGCGCTGGAAGTATGAGAGTGCAATCGCGAGCGGCTGGTCCGGAAAGACGACCGGCGTGCGCTCCTTCCCAAGGCGTTCTTCGAGCGATTGCTGCGCTTCGGGAGCAGAGGGGTCATCCGGAGTTTCTGAAATCAGCCTCTCCATCTCATCCTTGCGTGCGGTATACCAACCGTCGCTGCACCGCACGAGAACGTACGGCGACTCCAGCAGAGCCTGCTTCCCGGTGGATGAAAGAATCTGCGGAATAGAGTCCGATCCCGCAACAATCGGGTACTTCAGTGGCTCGATTGCATCCTCCAGCCGGAGTTCGTTCTCTTCACGTTCCTCTTCCATGGAAGGCAGGTACAGGCCGTCCTGATTCGTCAGCAACTCAAAGATCGGAACCGGCTGCAAACTTCGCGAGATGAGGTACGCGATCGTATTGGCGAGAATTACCGGGAGAATAATCGAGTAGTTTCCACTGACCTCGAGCACCATAAATACCGAAGTGAGGGGAACCCGGAGGAACGCCGCAAACAACACGCCCATGCCCACCAGCGCGTATGACCCAATCGATCCCGTAAGGTGCGGAAAGAAAATCTTCTCAAACGAGCCGACGGCTGCGCCCAGCATCGCCCCGATGAACAACGTCGGCGCGAACATTCCGCCGGGCGTCCCGCTGGAGAACGAGACGGTAGTCGCCACGATCTTGAAGACTCGCCAGCAGCAACAGCATCTTCAAGGCGAACTGTGCGTGCATTGCCTGGTCGATGGCCCCGTAGCCCGCGCCCATTACCTCAGGAAGCCCGAAGTACCCGATGCACCCAACGAGCAGTCCGGCGATCGACGGCTGCAGCAGTTGCAGCCACTGCGGTTGACTGCGCAGGCGCGGTCGCAGATACGCCAGCGACTTTGCGAAGAGCAGCGCCGCAAAGCCGCCGATGACTCCCAGCACCGAGAATGCAAGCAACTCGCGCGGATCGCGCAGTGTGATCGACGGAATCCGGAACATCGGCTCTGCGCCCCAGAACCAGCGCGCGACGGCGACGCTCGCGACTGCAGCCAGCACGATGGAGCCGAGCACGCCCGCGGTCCACTTGCCGATGACCTCTTCAATCGTGAATAGAATCGCGGAGATCGGCGCATTGAATGCCGCAGCCAGACCCGCAGCTGCGCCGACCGGAGCGAACAAACGAAGCCTCGCCCGCGAAAGTCCGACACGGCGCCCAATCAGCGATGCGACGCCCGCGCCAATCTGCAGCGAAGGGTCTTCAGGGCCAAGCGATTGGCCGCTTCCAATCGCGAGCGCCGACAGAAGAAACTTGCCGATCACGGTGCGAACCGAGATATATCCGTTGTGAATGTACAGCGCAGCTTTGGTCTGGTTGACGCCGCTGCCGCGCACTCCGGGAAACACATAGCGCGTAAGCACGGCAACGACGAGTCCAACTGCAGCCGGTATGAGAAACAGCCGCTTCTGTCCCGGCGCGGGCGCGACTCCCAGCAGGAGAATGCTCAGCCACTCGATCGCCATGCGGAACGACACGACCAGCAGCCCGGAGAGAATACCGATGAAGATCGAGAGCAGCAGAAACAGCCGCTCCTCACGCATCGGAAGGGCGTCACTCAGCTCCAGTGGCTCCTTCATCTCCGTCGCTGCTGTTTCAGCACTCATCACACTCTCCACCTCAGTGAACTCCGTGGGATGAGTTGGCCAGTTGCAGCAGAAGCGCGTCGTCTCCTGACGGCGCTCCGCACAATCGTGCAGTCACCTCTTCTGTCGCAAAAATCAAGCTCACCATGTTCTGTTGTTGCGCTGGGTCCTCCAGCGACGACCGTCGAGACCTGACCGTCTCGGCATTTTCCCAACCGCTCTCGAGTCCCTGCAGCTCACCCGGCAATGGACTGCCCGCAAATCGCTCAGTGCAGCCTTCGAAGCGCGCTTTCGCGATCGTGAGGGCGCGCAGAATATGTTCAATCCGATCCTGCGTTGGGAGGTCCGAAGAGAGTGTCAGTCCCTGGATGCGTTTTGAACTCTCCAGCAGACGCTCCGCCTCGCTGGCATCCTGGTCCCCAAGACTTGTTCTCACGTCTGTGCGGCGGGCCAACGACAGAAGCCTGGCTGCCGTCGAAAACTCACCCAACTGATAGGCCACCCGGCCCGCCTTGTAGAGCGCATCCGACTCGTCGGGATTCGCCCGAATTGCCTTCTGGTAGAGATTCAGCGCGTCGGTTGGATCGTTGGCTTGCTCGAAATTATCCCCAAGCGTCGTGTAGACGGCCGGGTCGTCAGGCGCATCTGCGGAGGCAATCAGCAGCTCCGCACGCGCAGAGGGAAGGTCACCGAGCCCGACGAGATACTCCGCAAGTTCGAGCTGCGCACGGAACCGACGGGCGATGGAATCACCGGTCCAGTTCCCAACCGCTGCCGCGCGGTAGTAGTCGATCGCTGCCTGCGTTTCCTTCCGCTGCCGCGCCAGCCTCGCCAACTGCAGATTCAGAAAACCATCCGCGGGCTGCTCATCAAGCAGGCCGAGGAAGTATGTTCTCGCCTCTTCGGTGTGGTTCGCCTGCGCGAGCGCCTCCGCCAGCAGCAGTCGATTGTTCGTCTGATCCGGCGCGTAGGAGAGCGAGATGCGCAGGTCGTGGATAGCTTGTTCGGCATCGCCACGGTTCAGTGCCTGCTGCCCACTCACTGCAAACTGCCGGCCCAGCTCCACCCGCCGCGCCGAAAAGCTTCCGAACAAAAACGAAGTAATCGCATACAGTGCGACCGTCGACATGATCAGCACCAGTAGCGTGACACTGTCTCTGAGGATGATCTTGCGTCTCGGTCGGAACCCAGAACTTGCCGTCGCTACGCCGGCGGAATTTAGTTGCGTGTCGATGATGTCCTTCTCAATTAACGAATTCCGGGGAAGAGGGCCTGGTGATAGTTTATCGTATTGCGACACTGACTGCCGTAAGCTAAGAATAGCGAATCAACCTCATCGAAACTTCGGAATTATTGTTCGACCGCGTAGCGTCGCTGGTGCCATGCCCACGCAGAGGCCAGGATCTCGTCGATGCGCGGAGACTGCGGCTTCCATCCCAGCTCTGCCTGTGCGCGCGCCGAACTCGCGACCAGTCGCGCAGGATCGCCTGGCCGGCGCGGCTTGATCTCCACCGGAATCGGATGTCCCGTCACACGCCGCGCAGCTTCGACGACCTCTTTCACCGAGAAGCCCTGTCCATTGCCGAGGTTGCAGATCAGCTTGTCCCGCGTACTCAACGCATCCAGTGCGAGGATGTGAGCCGCAGCGAGATCGACGACGTGAATGTAGTCGCGAATGCATGTGCCGTCCGGCGTGTCGTAGTCATCGCCGTAGATGAAAATCTTCTCGCGCCGGCCAAGCGCTACATCCAGGATCAGCGGAATCAAATGCGTCTCAGGCTCATGCGCTTCGCCGCGTCCTGGAAGCGCGCCCGCAACGTTGAAGTAGCGCAGAGATGCATACCGCAACCCGTGAATGCGATGCAGCCATCCGAGCACTTGCTCCACCAGCAGCTTGCTCTCGCCGTAGGCATTCGTCGGCGCAAGCTTCGCGGACTCATCAATCGGCACACGCTCCGGCTCGCCATAGACGGCGGCTGTCGAACTGAAGACCAGCTTCTTTACTCCCGTCGCGTGCATCGCTTCTAAAAGGGCCAGAGTGGAAGCGGTGTTGTTGCGGAAGTAGATCTCCGGTTTCTGCATCGACTCGCCAGCCTCGATCAGCGCGGCGAAGTGCAGCACGCCCTCGGGCTGCAGTTCGCGCAACACAGCCTCTACGCGAGGACGGTCAGCGATATCGCTGTGCACAAACTCGGCTTGGGCAGGCACCTCGTTGCGTTTGCTGTGGCACAGGTTGTCGAGAACCGTCACCTCGTGCCCGGCCTGCATCAGGATCGTCGCAACTGTGCCTCCGATATATCCAGCCCCACCCGTCACCAGCAGCCTCATCGTCTCTCCTGTACGAAAACTTTGCGACTAACTCGAAGTGCTCTTCCGCGTGCGACGATCGTGAACCGGAGCCAGCGCAATCAGCACGAAACTGCAGATCAGTACTGCTCCCTCAAGATTCACTGAAAGCGAATGCAGACGGTCGAAGTCGTGTCGCACGGGATTGTCTTTTGAAACTTGAGTGACGTCGCCGCCTAACGACAGTCGGTCGCTCTCCATCCGCGGAATCACGGACATCTGCGAGAACAGTGTGAGAGCCAGCATCGCGCCGACCAGAATCACCTCAACCCCACGGGCGCGGTGAGTGTCGCGACGCGTCGCGAGCAGACCCAGCGTCGCCAGCAGATAGATCACACCTGCGCCGATTCCGATGCGATGAAGATCAATCAGCGCGCTCCGAACTACCATCCCTGCCGAATGCACATCCGGCAACACCGTAAACGCGATCCCGGCGACGAGGATGAAGAAGACCTCACCGCCGGCCCACAGGGCCAGCGAATACAGCCGAAGGATGCGCAGCAGCGTCGTCATCGTGTCAGCGCGAGATCAGCTCCCGCTCGTTCGCGTTCGATCGTTGCAATGCGCGGCGCAGCACCAGCTCCAGCGCAGCCTTCTGCGCTACGTAGTCCTCATCGGAGATGTGGTGCTGCAGATGGTCCGTCTCCAGCACAAACATCTCCTCCTTCAGCGCCTGCAATAATTGCGTCGAATGCGTCAAGGGCGACTGTGCAGCTCGCGGAAGAGGTTCCATCGGATTCGGCACCGGCGCCGGCGTCATGGAACTGGCCGACGGCTTGCGCAGCAGCACGCCGGCAGCGGCGGCCAACAATACTGCGAGACCTGACAGGATCCACCACTTGTACTTCGCCCACGGATCGCGCGTGCCCTGAGCGTCCAACGGATTTCCCGAGTCCGCCACCTGGGCGCGTATCCGCCGTCGCAGACTGACCATTGTCCGCCGGCTGCTCTGCGCCTTGTGCGGACTGAGCTCCTCCCTGCTGTCGGCGCGCTGTTGTCGCGCGGGAGCTGTCCCGTCCCAGTCAGCGTGAATCCCAACGGCTGGTTCGGCGCCACGCTGCGCGCTAACAGCGTATGCGCGTTCACCTCATCATCTACCGGGCTGTAGGGCGCTCCCGCAACAGGCGCAAACGTCATCGACTTCGGAATCATGATCGCGACCGTGTCGGTCGGCATCGTCAGCTTCGGCTCAATCGCGAGCTTGCCGGTGTAGGGAAGCCGGTACGTGATCTGAAACCGCGTCTCGCCGGGACGAATCGGGAACAGGAAGGTGTAGTGATTCTTCTCGGCCAGCGGCACCGGCGCCTGGCGCACGGGCATTCCATCCGGAGACTCCGCGGCCGCACCCTCAACCACCGCTCCGTCCGGCAGCCAGAAGTCGAACGGCATCTTCGAGAACTGTGTCATTGGCGGGTTCGAGTCGTTCTTCAGGAAGAAGTTCTCGACCACGCGCAGGGCGCTGCCGCTGGCATCGCTCTCGATGCGCATCACCTGCGCCTCGCTGGTTACGCCCTTCACCTTCGCCGCGGCGTTGTAGACGTCGAGATCGACGGTTGTGGTTCCCGCAGGCGCCGGGCGGAAGTAATTCGCCAGATCATGCGTCACCCGCACAAGGTGCAATCCATCGTCAGGCACCTCGAGTGTGTAATGTCCGTGCGCGTCGGTGGTGGTGTGGGTCGCCTCCTGCATGCCCTGCGCCAGGCGGATGAGCGTGACTGAGTCGCCGGCAGAAGGCTTGCCGGTGGTCTTGTTGGTCACGACACCTGTAATCGGCGTCGCCGCAAGCGCAGGAATGGCAAAGCTGAGTGAGGCAAGAGCGAAGGTGCGAAGGATTTGCTGAATTCGGGGCACAATTCAGGATACTTCAGCGATCACGTGGCCGCGAAACTCCAGAGAAATAGCTGCGCTAACCGCCGAGCGACTCCATCTCGGCCAGCACAGTCGCCGCCTCGGTCTCCAGCGAATCCCGCTGCACGGCGTAGTCTGCCTCCGGATACTTGCCGGCTTTGTACTCGAAGTTCAGGTCGCGGAGGTTCTCATAGATAACCTCCTTGCGCTCGCGCAGATAGTCGAGCCGCGTCTTCTCCGGCGCCGCAGCCAGCCTGTGTTGCGGCCAGAAGATGTACGCGCCGCAGGCAAGCAGCAGAAGAATCGGCGGAAGCACAATGGAGAGGTTCATCGTCACGAAGTTTGGCGGCATCGCAAGCCGGCGCTCTGGGCTACGGCTCGTTGGTGCGTCAAAGGTATAGTGTATCTGCGCCGCACTAAATCCGCTGCGCACACGGAGGAGAGACTTTAGGTGCGACGATCTGTGCCGAGGCTGCTGACCTTGCTGGCCTGTGTTCTAGTCCTTTGCCTCCCAGCGCAGGCGCAACAAAACAGCCACACCGACCCGCTCAACCTCGACCCGCTCGTCCGCCAGAGCTACGACCACTTCTACAACCTGGACTTCGAAGCCGCGCTCAAGGGCTTCAACGAGGTTGCCCAGCAGCACCCGCAAGACCCCATGGCGTGGAATTACATCCTCGTGGTCACGATATTTCGCGAGCTCTACCACCAGGATTTGCTCGACACGACGTACTACGCGCACGACAACTTCCTCCTCTCCAAGCGCGAGATCAGCATCCCGAAGCAGGCGCGCGACCAGATCAACTCGCTCACAGACAAAGTGATCAGCATGTGCGATGCGCGCCTCAACCAGAACCCGACTGACAAGAATGCGCTCTTCGCGCGCGGCTACGCCAAAGGCATGCACGCTGCGTTCATCACGCTCGCCGACCACGCGTTTACCGCCGCCGCACGCCAGGGCCTCCAGGCACGCAACGACAGCGAAGCCGTCCTCAAGATCGACCCCCAGTACGCCGACGCCGACATGGCCATAGGCATTCAGCAGTTCGCCGTCGCCAGCCTTCCGCGCTTTCTTCGCATCATGGTCGGCATGTTTGGCGTGGGCGGATCGAAGCAGAAGGGCCTGGAGCTTCTGCGCAACGCTGCGGAGCACGGCGTGGCCACCCGGGTTGAGTCGAGCACAGCACTCAGCCTCTTCCTGCGCCACGACGGCCGTTACCCTGAGGCTCTGCAGGTTGAGCGCAGCCTCACGCAGCAGTACCCGCACGACTTCCTCTTCGCTCTCGAGGTCGCCAATCTCCTCAAGGACGAGGGCCACGGCTACGAGGCCATCGCAGAGTACAAGCGGGTGCTCGCCAACGCGCAGCAGCCCGGCTACTTCATTGACCCGCGCCTGCAGCTGGCCTGGTTCGGTCTCGCGGAGACGCAGCGCGGTTACAACCAGCTCGAGGACGCCGTGAACTCCTATATCCAGGCGGCCACTCAGCCCAACTGCAGCGACTGGCTTCGCCGCCGCGCGCAGGTCAACGCCGGCGAGGTCTACGACATCCTGCATCGCCGCGCCGAGGCCATGAAGATGTACCAGCTCGCCGCCACCGGTTCCGACAGCTCGCAGGCCGATCTCGCGCGCAAGTACCTCAGAACTCCTTACGTCGGCAAATAGTTTCTCGCTCACAAACGGAACCGTTCTCCTGCTGCATCCGTATCGCACGATGTAGTCTTGAGGAGATTAGCGATGGTTTGCCCGGCTTGCGGTACTGGCGTTCAGGATGGAGCAAGATTTTGCAGTGGATGCGGACGTCCCACGATGATTGAATCAACCTCACCCTTTCGAACGCATCTCGTTCGGCCGCGCGAGGGACGCGTCATCGCCGGCGTCTGCGCAGGCTTTGCGCAGGCCTACGGTTGGGACCCCGTCATCGTGCGCATCGTGCTCTGCCTCATCGCGCTCTGCGGTGCCGGAACACCCATCATTGCCTATGTGGTCGCGTGGATCGTAATGCCGAACGCGCCCTATGACTATCCGCAAAGAACGGACCTGACCAATTCGTGAGTGAATTTCCCGCCCCTCGTCCCTTCCGTTACATCCCCGTCTCTCGCGAGCAAGCCCAACTCTGCTGCGGCAGCGTCAAGCTAAGCGACCTCGCAGCGCAATTCGGCACACCGCTCTACGTCTACTCCGCCGACGACATTCGCGAGCGCGTCGCCATGCTCACGAGCGAGTTCAGCGGCGTCGACCACACCATCTGCTACGCCGTCAAAGCGAACTCCTCGCTCGCCATCCTCAAGTTGCTAGCGTCGCTCGGCTGCGGATTCGACATCGTCTCCGGCGGCGAGCTGGAGCGCGTGAGCCGCGCCGCACCGGAAGCCATCTCGCGCGTTGTCTTCTCCGGCGTCGGCAAGCAGGCCTGGGAGATGGACGCCGCTCTCAACGCCGAAATTCTCCTCTTCAACGTCGAGAGCGAGGCCGAACTCGAACTCCTCGCCGAACGGGCACAAGCCCTGGGCAAGCAGGCCCGCATCGCGTTGCGCGTCAACCCTGATGTCTTCGCCCAAACACACCCCTACATCTCCACCGGCCTGCGCGAGCACAAGTTTGGCATCGCCATCGAGCGCGCCCGCGAGGTCTATCGCCGTGCAGCGCAACTCAAGGGCATCGAGCCCGCGGGCGTGAGCGTGCACATCGGCTCGCAGATCCGCGACACCGAGCCCTTCGCCGAATCCGTCAAGCGCGTCCGCTCGCTCATCGAGGATCTTCGCTCCGACGGCATCAATATCCAGTACCTCGACGCGGGTGGGGGCTTCGGCATTGAGTATGGCCGCGCCGAGTTCAACCCCGCCGAGCGGGTCGCCGAGTACGCACGCGCCATCCGCAGCGCGCTCGACGGTCTGGGTGTCCATCTCCTGCTCGAACCCGGCCGCTTCCTCATCGCACAGGCAGGCGCTCTGCTCTCGCGCGTTCTGTACACCAAGCAGAACGGCAGCAAGCGCTTCATCATCATCGACGCCGCGATGAACGACCTCATCCGCCCCGCACTCTACGGCGCGCACCACGAGATCATTCCAGTTGTCCGCGAAAACCGCCCACACGAGGTGGCGGATATCGTCGGTCCTGTCTGCGAGAGCGGCGACTTCTTCGCTCGTGATCGCGAGATCGAGCAACTCCATTCCGGCGACCTCGTCGCGCTGCTCGACGCAGGTGCCTACGGCATGAGCCTCAGCTCGCACTACAACACCCGCGTGCGGCCGGCGGAGGTTCTTGTCGAAGGCGACAAGTTCCGTCTTATCCGTCGCCGCGAGACCCTTGACGACCTCTTTGCGCCGGAGATCCTCTAGCCTCCCGTCGCGGCGATGCGGTAGAATCACCAACGGTGCAAACGCTTCGTTGAGTGGCTATTTGAGCCCGTTCCGGAGCTTGCAAGACACATTTCAGTACGAGGTTTCCGTATGTCCGGCCACTCAAAATGGGCGACAATCAAGCACAAGAAGGGCGCACTCGACGCCAAGCGCGGCAAGATCTTTACCCGCCTGATCAAGGAGATCATGGTCGCGGCCAAGGCCGGCGGCGGAGATCCTGACGGCAATCCGCGCCTGCGCTCCGCCATTGTGGCAGCGAAGGCCGAAAACATGCCCAACGACAACATCTCGCGCGCCATCAAGCGCGGCACGGGTGAGATCGAGGGCGCGAGCTATGAGGACATCACCTTCGAGGGCTACGGTCCCGGAGGCGTCGCCATCATTGTCGAGGTCCTGACCGACAACCGCAACCGGGCTGTGAGCGAGATTCGACATGCCTTCTCGAAGAACGGTGGCAACCTGGGCGAGTCCGGTTCGGTCAGCTACATGTTCTCGAAGAAGGGCGTCATCATTGTGGCGAAGTCCGCAGCCGGCGAGGACAAGATCACCGAGATCGTGCTCGAGGCAGGCGCAGACGATCTGAACGACGACGGCGACTACTGGGAGATTCTTACGTCGCCCAAGGACTTCGAAGCCGTGCGCGATGCCGTCAAGGGCGCGAAGCTCGAGACCGAATCCGCCGAGGTCACCATGGTCCCCTCCACCTATCAGAAGCTCGAGGGAACTCAGGCGTCCGCAATGATGCGGTTGCTGGAGACTCTCGAGGAACTGGACGACACGCAAAACGTTTATTCGAACTTTGAGATGGACGAAGCGCAGGTTCCGGCTTGATCATCTAACAGCAGAGAACGAAGCGCGAAGCCGCCATTCTCATGGCGGCTTTTCACTGCAAGGAGCGGCGGGTGAACGGTAGACAAATCGCAGGTGGGTTGGCGGTTCTGGCGGCACTCATCGCGGCACCAATGATCGTTGCACAGACAAACACGAGTCAGGCGAACGCGAGCGCAGCTCCCGCCGCTGAAGCAGCGGCGAACGCCAAGTGGGACTTGGGCGCGCTCGTGCAAGGCGGCTTCGGTGTCACCGAAGACCGCGGCGGCTTCAAGTTCCTGCTCATCGGCGGCCACGCCGGCCGCATCCTCACGCCGAATGTGGGCCCCGGTCTCCTCAAAGGAAACTTCGAGTACGGCGTCGAGGTCTTTCCGCTCTGGCAGAGCTATACGCCGAAGTTTCAGCGCGCCAAGTGCACGCAGATCTTTCCGCCGGGCGTGCCATCCGGAACCTATGTCTCCTGTTCAGCCGAGTACACGGTCGGCGGAACATACACCGGCGTCAGCGTGACACCGGCGATCTTCCGGTGGAACTTCACGCACGGTGAACGCTGGATGCCGTGGATACAGGGCGCGGGCGGTGTGATCTGGACGAACCACAAATATCCGGCCTTCGGTGTGCCTCTTCCTGCGCCTGGGCCCATCACCATCGGTCCACCGCTTGGACAGTACTACCTGGACAACGACGGTCCCAGCTCGAACACCAGCGTCTGGAACTTTACGCCACAGTTCGGGGTCGGAACCCATTATTTTGTCCGGCCGCGAAGATCCATTGACGTCAGCGCAAACGCGGTGCATATTTCCAGCGCCAGTCTTGGTGACAAGAATCCGGGCGTGAACGCAAGCGTGCAGTTTTCAATCGGCTACAGCTGGTGGAAGTAGGGAATCAGAAGCAGATGAGCAGTCAGGCAGCATTGCAGGAAAAAGAGACTCAGACGATTGCCGGCCCAATCATAGAGTGCGTTCCAAACTTCTCTGAGGGCCGTGACACCGAAAAGGTCCGAGCAGATCGTACGTGCGATGCAGGTGGAAGGTGTCCATCTTCTCGACTGGTCGCTCGACCCCGATCACAATCGCTCCGTAGTCACCATCGCGGGTGCTCCCGAAGCCGTCGTCGAGTCCGCGATTCGCGGCGTCGGCAAAGCCGCCGAGCTGATCGACCTGACGCAACAGAAGGGCGAGCATCCGCGCATGGGTGCGGCGGATGTCGTTCCGTTCGTCCCGGTCAGCGGAATCTCGCTTCCGCAGTGCGTCATGCTCGCTCGCCAGGCGGGTGCGGAGATATGGAAGCGCTTTGGTGTTCCCGTCTACTTTTATGAGGCCGCCGCCTCGCGGCCTGATCGCGTGCTTCTCGAAAACGTTCGGCGCGGCGAGTTTGAGGGCCTGAGCGCAGCCGCCCTGAAGGATTCGACTCGCCAGCCCGACATCGGCGGTCCCGGAATCCATCCGACCGCGGGAGCGAGCGCTGTCGGAGCGCGTCAGTTTCTCATCGCCTACAACGTCACACTTCGCGCCCGGCGCGGCGCCGCAGACGTCGGGCTCGCACGAACCGTTGCGAAGGAGGTGCGTGCCTCGGGCGGCGGACTCTATGGCCTCAAGGCGATGGGAGCAATGGTCAACGGCCATGCCCAGGTGAGCATGAACGTGACGGACTTCGCCCGGACGCCCATGGCGCGTGTACACGCGGCCGTAGCCGAAAGCGCTGCGCGTCACGGCGGTACAGTCGGCGAGGGAGAGTTGATTGGCCTGATTCCTGAGCAGGCATTTGAGCCAAACGCCGATTGGGTTCGTCAAATAGTCGGGTTAATCCCGAGGAGAGGGTGTTGGAGCGGCGTTTGCTACACCCTTTGACCTGGCCTTGATCCAAAAGAAGTAGCCGCTGATTCTTGCAGGTTTGATGGGATTCACGAAACAATAGAGACTGCGGAAGAACCGCGGTTTCAGTCGGAGTGCGTAGGTGATGATGTTCAAGGTTTGGAAGTGTGGAACGGTTGTAGCCCTGCTTGGCAGGGTTGGCGGTTCCTTCAATGGCAAAGGCCGCTCAGCTTAGCGGCGACGCGCGTGCGTCGATTCCGCGCGATGTCCAGCAGATCATCGTGGTCGATTACCGGGCGATGCAGAACTCGCCAGCGGCCATGCAGCTTAAGGACCGGGTCCTTCCACCGGAGTTGAAGCGGCTGGAGACGTCGCTGAAGACCTCGGGTCTCAAGGTCGACCAGGATGCCGACACGCTGGCCTTTGCGGCGTTCCGCGCTCCAGGCTCGGACGGCACGCGGATTCTTGGCGTTGCGCAGGGGCAGTTCAACTATCAGTCAATCCTCACAAACTTCACAAAGCAAAAGACTAAGCCAGTGATGGTGAGGGAGAACCCGGTGTATCCCATGGGGGTGGCGGGGATGAGTGTGGCGTTCCTGAACCAGACCACGATGGTGTTTGGGGATCGGGACGCGGTGAAGGCGGCGCTGGATGCGCGCGACGGCCTGGCGCCGAACTTCCTCCAGAACGGCGACATGATGAACGATATGGCCATGGTGGACAGCCGTCCGGTGTGGAGCCTTCTGGACCAGAAGGGGACGCAGACCATGATGAAGAGCGTCCTGGGTGAGGCAGCGCAGCTGGCCGACTACGACACGGTGAAGAACCGGATGAAGAGCGCTCGCTACACCATGGACTTCTCCAACGGGGTGAAGTTCGACATGGCGGTCGTGATGTCGGACACGATGACGGCGGCGATGGCAGCGACGCTGATGAAGGGTGTTGCCATGCTGAAGAAGACCTCGGGGTCTCCGCTGGAGAAGAGCGCGGTGGACGACACGTCGATCGACTCGAACTCGGGTACCCTGACGGTGAACTACTCATCCTCGGACAGTGAGTTTGCTGGCTTGCTGAGTTCAGCCCTCTGTTCCAGCAGGTTGTGGTCAAGTAAGGAAGTAATTAGCGGTTCGTGAAAGGCGGCCTTTGGGTCGCCTTTTGCTTTTTGGGGATGGTACCCCTCCCCCCGTCACTTTTTGCGCAAAATCTTGAACGAAAAGGAGTTAGCGGTGGACCTAAGCGGACGCCCTTTGTGCAAAGTCTTGATAACAAAGCGGATGTTCTGTCGCTTCTGTGCAAAGTCTTGATGGCAAAGAAGTTGGACGCTTAAGGTGCAATGCCCGGCACCTGGCCGGGCGGATATTCCCCTGAATCCAGTATATCAACCGTGTCAAGGGCGATCGGACTGCGAGCGGCCGGTCAGTTTCGAGCGGGAGGGTTGGTTGGGTCGCCGGTAGCTTGCGGGGGCCAGGTTTCGTCTTCGATCCCGAGCGTGGAGTCGGCGTGGGGCTTCACGGGAAGCGGATCGGCGGCCGACACGGGAGGGATATAGAGGCCGTTGGCGATGTTTTCCGCGAGAATTGTCTGAGCGCGGATGCGAAAGGGGATATAACGGTCCCCCTGAAGATAGCCGAATTCATTCGGTATGAGGTCCAGGCGCTCAGGGTGGCGTTCCCAGAGGATGAGGTGGGTTATAAGAAGCCGCTGGCGCGCGTGCAGGTTGCGGTATGCCTGCATCTGTGAGGAGACTCCGAAGGCGATGGCCGCGCAGGTTGCAAGGCCCAGCAGGGCGGTCCATATGGAACGCAGCTGCAGACGCTGCGGCACGAAGATCCGGAGCACGGCAAGGTATTCAGCCGACAGAAGGATGAGCGGGTACATGCGATAGCGGCTGGTCATGGCGGTCTGGACGCCCTCGCTATAGCGGGCAGGCGTGATGGCCGCAGCGGTAAGGAGGCAGAACAGCGCGATGCAGAAGGTGTCCGGACTGAGGCGAACCCATCCGCGAGTGAGGAGAAAGATGAATCCGGCCACGAGAACGGCGCCAAGGACGATGGAGGCGGGCAGCGGTTGGAAGAGGGCCCCGAGAAATGCCAAATGCAATAGATGACAACCGCCCAGGTGATGCGACAGGGAATGCTCGATGCGGCGCGGCTTGTAGTGACACGAGTAGAGAGCGCCCATTCCAGGCGGTTCCAGCGACTGCGAACGACGCGCTAAACCTCCGCTGATAGAGGAGGAGGATGAGAAGCGCGATGGCGAGGAAGAAGCCGTTGGCGCTAGCTGGCGATACTGAGGACGAGAAAGAGTGTTCCCCAGAGCGTGGCGCGCCGGATGGACGAGGTGAAGAAAAGGACGCAAGCGATGGCGAGGGGAATGAACGTGAGCGCCTGGATCCCAGTTCATCGCCCAATTCACGGTCTCGAAGTAGTTGAGGCTTAGGAAGAGGTACCAGGGAACGAGGATAGAGCCAGATCGCCTGATGGAACGGCCGCTGCTGGCGGGCGAGGAGGAGCCACAGGAGCCAGAGGGTTGCGGGTATGGATAAATCGCCGAGCAACTGCAGTGCTCTGTAGTTTGCGTGCCCGAGGAGGAGGTACTGGAGCGCGACGACCGCATTGAGGAGCATCAGCTTATGCTGATTATGCTGCGCCGTGAGGACCCAACCTATACGCGCGAAGAATGCCGTGAGTATGCACGTAGCGAAAGAGGAAGTGGGCGATGGCGTCGTAGTCGTCCGTCAACGGAATATTGATGCTGGATTTGGCCAGTCCCACCAGGGCGGTGAGCGAGCGGGAACCCTAACAGCAACAGAGCGACCGAGGCGGCGGCCGTGACACGCGATGCTAGCCGCCGGGTTAACATCAGTGCTCTGCTTCATGAAGGAACAGGGTTCAGACAGGATTTTAACTCATGCGTGTAAAACTTCTTCTTCTGTTGGCTCTTTCGATGCCGGGATTGGCGCAGGTGCAGCTGCCGGATACTCCTGCTGCGCGCCAGATGGGTGCGTGGCTGCAGGCGTTCGATGGCGGAGATCGCGCGGCGTTTCTTGCGTTTCTCGAGAAGAACTATCCGTCGCGGGCAACGAACGTTGATCGAGACATGGATTTTCGCAAGATGACGGGCGGGTTCGACCTGAGGAAGATTGAGGATGCTTCGACGCCGACGAAGGTGGTTGCGCTGGTGCAGGAGCGCGCCTCGGACCAGTTTGCGCGGATGACGGTTGAGGTTGCGGCTGCAGATCCCAATGCGATTACGCAGATGGGAATTCGGGCGATTCCGCGGCCGGCGGAGTTTCCGTTGCCGAAGTTCAGCCAGGGCGAACTGGTGGCGGCGCTGAAGGCGAAGTTAGAGAAGGACTCGGCCGCGGGAAATTTTTCGGGAGATGTTCTGCTGGCGAGCGGAGGCAAGGCGGTGTTCGAGCAGGCTTATGGGCTGGCGGATCGCGAGAAAAGGACGCCGAACACGCTCAATACACGGTTCCGGATCGGGTCGATGAACAAGATGTTTACGGCGGTTGCGGTTCTTCAGCTGGTGCAGCAGGGGAAGGTGCATCTGGAGGATCCGCTGGCGAAGTATCTGCCGGATTATCCGAATAAAGATGTGGCGAGCAAGGTCACGGTACAGAATCTTCTGACGCACACGGGAGGGACGGGAGATTTCTTCGGGCCGGAGTTTGACGCTCACCGTCTGGAGCTGAAGACGTTCGAGGATTATGTGAAGCTCTATGGGAATCGCCCGCTGAAGTTTGAGCCCGGAAGCAAGTGGGAGTACAGCAACTATGGATTTTTGCTGCTGGGGCTGGTGGTTGAGAAGGCGAGCGGGCAGAGCTACTACGACTATGTGCGCGACCACATTTACAAGGTTGCGGGGATGACTTCGACGGGCTCGGAGCCCGAGGATACGCACGTAGCCAACCTGAGCACGCGGATACACGGGGATGGGCGCGACGGATGGCGGCACGCGGCCGAATGGGGACACGTTGCCATATCGCGGCACTTCGGCCGGCGGCGGGTATTCGACGGTGGACGATCTGCTGGGGTTTGCCAATGCCTTACAGGCGAACAAGCTGCTGAATGCGCAGTACACGGAGATGCTGACGACAGGGAAGCCAGGGACTCCGGACAACAGCTATGCGTTTGGGTTTGAGGACCACAAGGTGAATGGGGTTCGGTGCTTTGGCCATGGCGGCGGAGCGCCGGGGATGAATGGCATGTTGCAGGTATGTCCTGCGACGGGCTATGTGGTCGCGGTTCTATCGAACCTGGACCCGCCCGCGGCGACGAGAGTCGCGGATTTTATGCTGAACCGTTTGCCGCAGTGAGGTGCTGGGAGGCTGAACTGGAATAGAGATACTGGTCGTCAGGAGCGGCGGCTGGAGGCGTCTCGCACGAGCTCGTCATGGAGCTTGGCCTTGGCTTCGGCGCCCTCTTTGGAGGCCTGGCATCGCTTCATGATGGCGGTGTGGAGGCGTCCGCGAAGGTCTTCGGGGAACTCGTAGGTCTGCTGACCGCGGTAGATGTCGATGGTTTTGCGGGTGGTGTTGACGACCACTTCGCAGTGGTGGCAGGTTCCGAGGTGTTCTTTGACTTCCGCAAGGAGATCGGGTTCGATCTGTCCGTCGAAGTAGTCGGTTAGTTTCGCGAGAAAGTCAGTGCAGTTCACTTCGAGCCCTCGTTGGCCTTGCGGAAGTAGCGGCTGAGGCGCTCGCGTAGTTGCAGGCGCGCACGCAGCAGTCGAGACTTCACGGCAGGGACGCTCAATCCCAGCGCCTCGGCCGTTTCCTCAGTCGACAGGTTTTCGATGTCCCTGAGGGTGAAAACGGTTCTAAAACCTGGGGGGAGGCCCGCAATAGTCTTTCGGAGGATATCGCCAAGCTCGCCCTGCGAGTAAATCTGCTCGGGGTTGGGGCGCCATTCGGCGAAGTCCCGGGGGATGGAGCCCTCGTCGGTCTGGACGTCCTGGTCCATGGATACGGTCTTGGAGGTCTTGCGCTTACGGAGGCGCATGAGGCTCTCATTGACGGCGATGCGGACGAGCCATGTGGAGAACTTGGAGTTGCCCTGGAACTGCTCGAGCTTCTGGAAGGCCTTGAAGAAGACGTCCTGGGTGATGTCTTCGGCGTCCTCGCGGTTTTGCGTGATGTGGAGGGCGGTGCGGAAGATCTGGCGGTCGTACTGGCGGACGAGCTGCTCGAAGGCGGCGGTGTCGCCGGCTTTGGCGCGTTCGACGAGCGCGAGATCCGGATGGGGCTCGACGGCAGCGGTGGCTCCGGAGAGCTGCTGGGCGGGTAGGTCTGCGAGAGATGAAGGGTGTGCCGCCATAGGTTTAGTTTACCTAGTCTTGAGGAGTTAAGCATTGTCGACCGGCGCTCTACCTATCGCCGGGTCGCAATATTTGCAGCGCGCCCTTTGCAACAAGTAATAGACCTCGCGATGCAGCGGAAAGTCGCAGCCTGACAGATGAAATCAGTGAAATGGATTGGTGCTAGCATGACTTCGCGCCAGTTCCCGCTGGCGGCGGGAGCCGTTGTTGCGGCTCCATTCTCAACCAGAAGAAGGAGCCTCCCCCATGGCAACATCGCCCGCCACGTCCGCCGCTCTCACTATATGGAAGATCGATCCGGCTCACAGCAGCGCGGAATTCAAAGTGAGACACATGATGATCTCCAACGTAAAAGGCTCGATCAAGGGCATTACCGGCGAGCTTACGGAGCACACGACGGATGCGTCTCTGTCGTCGATTGAGGCGACGCTGGATGTCTCGACGCTGAGCACGGGTGACGCGCAGCGCGACGCGCATCTGAAGAGCGCCGACTTTCTTGACGTGGAGAAGTTTCCGACCATCACGTTTAAATCGACGAAGGTGCAGCCGAAGGGGCCAGGGGAGTATGCGGTCACGGGTGACCTGACGCTTCATGGCGTGACCAAGCCTGTGACTCTTGCGGTGGAAGGCCCGACGCCGGAGCACAAGGATCCGTGGGGCAATACGCGGATCGGCCTGGAGGCGACGACAAAGATTGACCGCAAGGACTTTGGCCTGACGTGGAATGCGACGCTCGAGACCGGCGGATTCCTGGTGGGCGAGGACGTGCACATTACGATCGACCTGGAATTTATCAAGGGCTAAAGCCAAGCGAAAAAACTTCGGAAGCCCACTGCCGAAAGCGGTGGGCTTTGTTGTGTCGTGCGGCGGTGGTGTACCTGAAGTGGTTCGGATAGCACAGAGGTGTGGATGCAGAGTCTTTTCGCACGCCGTAGAGTCGAATCAGGTGGATGTGGTGACGAAGAATTCCGGGTTCGGTTGGCAGTGGGGGATTGCCGCGGTGATGTGCGCGGCGATTACGGTTGGGTACGCGCAGAGTTCAAGCACGACGACGCAGAAGAAGAAGCCGGCTGCGACGTCGTCTGCGAAACATGCGACGAGTAAGACGACGGCGCATCATACGACGCACCATGCGACTGCGAAGAGGACGAGCTCCAGGACGAAGGTGCGGCGGAAACATCTTGAGTCGGCTCCGACGGCGGTGAGCCGAAGGCTGCATGCGGCGTTTGTGGCCAGTGCACAGTTGCGACCGATGGCGCAGCAGCTGGTGACGATACGCAGCGCGGCTGCATATGACGGCGTGCGGCGGTGGGCCGCGGGACATCCGGGAGATGGCGCGGCGGCGGCGCAGCTGGCGCTGGGGCACGCGCTGATGCTGGACCGCAGATATCCGGAGGCGCAGGCGGCGTTTGCGGCGGCGGCGCAGGCAGGCAATGCGCTGGATGATTACGCGGTGTATCTGGGAGCGCAGGCGGCTGTTGCGGCGAATCGGCCGACAGATGCGATTCCGGCGCTGGCGAATTTTGCGCAGAAGTATCCGGACAGTTTGTTTGTGCCGAATGCGCCGGTGACGCTGGCGCAGGCGTATCTCGCGAACCATGATGCGGCGAGCGCGCTGCGTGTGCTGCAGCCGCTGGCGAATACACCGGCGGGGAGCCATGTGGACTTTCGGTCGGCGCTGGCGAAGGCGTACCAGGCGAATGGGAACTTTGCGGACGCGGCGAAGCTGTATCGCGGGATTTATCTGAACGATCCGCTGAGCGGGCAGGCGAACGATGCGAAGAATCAGCTGGCGGTGATGCAGATCCCGCTGACGGTGGCGGAGCGCAAGCAGCATGCGGATGCGATGTTCAATGCGCATCAGTATGGCGATGCGGCGATTGAATATCGTGAGCTCGAGAAGGATGACAACGACCTGACGCAGGCGGACCGCGATGCGCTGAAGATCTATGCGGCGGTGTGCGATTTGAAGCTGAAGCGGTTGAGCCTGATGGATGTGGAGCGGCTGCCGGTGACGGGCGATGACAGCGCGGCGCTGAAGCTGTATCTGCAGGCGGAGCTTGACCGGAATGTGGGCGATGAGAACGGCCAGGATGCGCTGGTGCAGCAGTTGATGACGAGGTATCCGCAGAGCCGGTGGCTGGAGGAGGCGCTGTACTCGGGCGGGAATATGTATCTGCTGCGCAAGGATTCAGTGCGCGCGATTGCAGGACTACAGGGCGCTGGTGGAGCACTTTCCGAAGAGCGTGTATGCGCCGAGCGCGCACTGGCGTGCGGCGTGGTTGAGCTATCGGACGCGGAATTATTCCGAGGCTGCGCGGCTGATGGATGAGCAGATACAGAACTATCCGGGAGGGCAGGAGATTCCGGGGGCGCTCTACTGGCGGGGGCGGTTGTATGAGGATGAGGAGCAGAACTTCGGGCAGGCGCTGAACTACTATCACCGGCTGGACGATGCGTATGTGAACACCTACTACGCGTGGCTGGCGCGGCAGAGGATTGCGGCGATCGGGAAGCGCGATGAGGTTGCGGCGGCTCCGGCGCTGGCGGCGGTGAGAGATGTGGATGATCCGGAGTTGATCGATCAGCTGCCGGAGAACGATCCGCATCTGATCAAGGCGCGGTTGCTGGCGAATGCGGCGTTGAATGAGTACATCCGGCCGGAGATTGCGCTGAGTGCGACGTCGAATGAGTGGGGCGCACTGGCAGAGGCGGATATCTATCAGAGCTTCGGTGAGACGACGCGCGCGCTGCAGGCGATGAAGCGCAGCAAAATTCCGTTTACGGCAGTGGATGTGGACGAGATACCGAAGGCGTACTGGGAGATTCTGTTTCCGCGGCCGTACTGGGCGACGATGAAGGCGGATGCCGATGCGAATGGGTTGGATCCTTACTTGGTCGCGGCGCTGATAAGACAGGAGTCGGAGTTCAATGCGGGCGCGGTGAGCCGGGCGAATGCGGTGGGGCTGATGCAGCTGCTGCCGTCGACGGGCAGGGGGTTGGCGCGGAAGGATGGCGTGAAGCACTTCAACTCGAATGAGCTGCTGGATCCGACGGTGAATCTGAGGCTGGGGACGACGGACCTGCGGCAGGCGATCAGCAAGTATGACGGGCAGGTGGAGTATGCGCTGGCGTCGTACAACGCGGGGGATTCGCCGGTGCGGCAGTGGATTTCGACGAATGACTACAAGGATGTGCCGGAGTGGGTCGAGTCGATTCCGTATAGCGAGACGCGGGATTATGTGCAGAGTATTTTGAGGAATCGGGAGATGTATAAGGCGATCTATGCGGGGAAGTAATGTCTGGCAACGTGCCCGACGATTTAGGAATGACATTCAATTCCGCGGCGAGCGATTGAGGCAGAGTCATGCTGGCTCGACGAATGGTTGTCTACCATCGCCGAGAGGTATTCAAGAACCCTATGGAGCTGGGCGTCCGCGACTTTGTTCTGCAATGAGACGGTAGAGCTGACTGCGCGTGTATGAAGTTGCAAGTTCGTCGGCACCTAGAGCCTCAGGACAGAAGACGCTTCTGGGATGTGGTCCGGTTCTTAGTCACTCATCGGGGTGCGGATTCTCATAGCGCACAGGAAATGCTTGAGTCGAAGAGGTGGCGTCGTGATCTGCACTATCCGCGGACGATCGAAGCTGCAGCGCCGAGGATGATCGTCGAGCGTGACGGTCCGTTATGCGAGGTCCGCTTGCCGGTGATGGCTCTAGCGATTACGCGTAGCGACGGGCTGCGATTCATACCCCAGGGGCTAAAGCCCTTTCGTTGTTGCGGAAGAGTGAGAGACCCGAGCCTGAAGGCTCGGGTTACCTAGAAGCCAAGATCAAGAGCGGATCCCCGTTCTTCACGCAAGCGGATTCCGGTCGGGATGACAACAAGAAAAGCAACGGCAAAGACACTCGCGCGTCTTAACGCGCGACACCCCACCCTTTCACGGTGAAGCTGCGAAAGGATGGGCCACCCGCCGAAGGCGTACCCCAGGGGCTAAAGCCCCTTTCATTGTGGGAACGATGAGAGACCCGAGCCTGAAGGCTCGGGTTACCTAGAAGCAAAAGCAGATCCCCCTTCGGGGGATGACAACAAGAAAGCAAAAGCAACGGCAAAGACACTCGCGCGTCTTAACGCGCGACACCCCACCCTGTCGCTTCGCGTCTAGGGTGGGGCACCCGGTTTGTGGTGGTCCGGGGCGAAATACAGAGGTCCTTCGCGTAACCACCCCAGCGAGCAGAGTACGCTCGCCGGGGACCCCGGTACGGCTCAGGATGACGGGTGTCGGGAGAGCGAGCATAGTTGGATGCGTGAAGCTCAAAGGCGAATGCTATTCGTGGCGGAGGGCGACGACGGGGTCGAGGCGGGAGGCGCGGAAGGCGGGGATGAAGCCGCTGATGATGCCGACCAGCGCGAGGATGATGAAGGACGCGATCATCGTGGTGGCGGAGGCGTGGAGGATGATGTCGCCTTCGTGGTTGGCGGTCTTGTAGATGTCGGAGTAGAGCGGCATCGGCGGGATGAGGTGGCCGAGGATGACGGCGAGGATCATGCCGATGGCGCCGGCCATGAAGGTGAGGATCAGGCTTTCGAGCAGGAACTGGGCGAGGATGTCGCGGCGGCGCGCGCCGAGGGCCTTGAGGATGCCGATCTCGCGGGTGCGCTCGGTGACCGAGACGAGCATGATGTTCATGACGCCGACGCCGCCGACGGCGAGGGTCATGGCGCCGATGAGGCCGAGGAGAACTTCGAGGCCGATGGAGAACTGCATGATCTGCTTGGAGTCCTCGACGGTGTCCCACATGCTGAGGGCCTTTTCGTCGGCGGGGTTGAAGTGGTGGCGCTGCGCCATCACGGCGCGGACGGCGGCGATGGCGCGGAGATGGAGTTCGGGCGAGCTGGGCTGGAAGACGATGGACTGCGGGTCGCGTTCCTGTTTGATGGAGCGCATGGCTTCAAACGGGACAAAGATGTTTTCGTTGTCCGGGCCGTTGTTGGAGGAGTCCTGGATTTTGTTGCGCAGCACACCGATGACCTTGAAGGGCTGGCCTTCGATCTGCACGGTTTCGCCGACAGGCGGATAGCCGGAGAAGAGTTTTTCGGCAGCGTGGGAACCGAAGATGACGACCTGACGGTGCTGCGTGAAGTCGTCGGACTCGAAGTAGCGGCCTGTTTCGACGTCGAGGCGGCGCATGCCGCCGTAAGGAAGATCGATGGCTTTGGACTGAATGCTGACTACCTTGGGCCCGTATTTAACGCTGAGTCCGTCATCAATCTCGTCGGAGACGGCGCGAAGGTAGGGGAGCGCGTCGCGAAGGGCTTCGGCGTCGCCTTCCTTGAGCTGGACTTTTTGACCGGAGCGCTGGCCGCCGGCCTGCATGGATGTCTGGCCGCCCCAGAACATGACGATGTTGTTGCCGATGCCGAGGAAGCCTTGCAGGACCGCCTTGCCGATGGCGTCGCCGTAGCTGAGCAGGAGAACGACGGTGACGAGTCCCCAGACGATGCCGAGCATGGTGAGGCCGGAACGCACTCGATTGCGGCGGAGGGAGTCAACGGATTGATTGAAGGCTTCGCGGATGTCCATGGCGATAATTCCCTAGATCTGCTTACAGCTTTAATCCGTGGTGAGGCACTCGATGGGTGTGAGGCTGGCGGCGCGCATCGCAGGATACATGCCGGCGCCAACGGTGATGGCTGCGAGCGTGACGAGCGACGAGATGATGGCGAATGGCGAGACGGCGGGGCGCGGAAGGAACGGCGGCAGTGGAATCAGGCGGAAGGCAGCGATGACGGCTAAAGCGCAGAAGAGGCCGAGGCCGCCGCTGACGAGCGTGATGATGGCGGCTTCAGTAAGGAACTGGCGGCGGATGTCGCGGGCGGTGGCACCGAGCGCTTTGCGGACGCCGATCTCGCGAGTGCGCTCTGAGACGGCGACGAGCATGATGTTCATGACGCCGATGCCGCCGAGCGCGAGCGTGAGCAGAGCAACTGCGGCGAAGAAGATGGTCATGACGTGGAAGATGCGGTCGGTGAACTTGACGCTGTCGAGCGTGTCCCAGACCCAGAGTGCGTCGAGATCGATGGGGTCGAAGTGGTGGCGCGCGCCGAGGACCTCACGTACCTGGCGCATCGCGGCCACATGCAGCTGAGGCGAGACGGGCGCGACGACGATGTTGTTGACGAAGCCGGGGAAGGAGCCTTTGAAGTCGGGCGGGAAGTCGCGCTCCATCGCAGAGAAGGGAACGAACATCTGCGTGTTGTCCGGGCCGGAACCGTAGCTGCCGTTCTGCTGCTTTTTCTCAAGCACGCCGATGACGACGTAGGGGTAGCCGGAGATGGCGATGGTCTGGCCGACGGAGGGTTTGCCGGGGAAGAGCTGGCGCTCGGAGTCGGCGCCGAGGACGACGACACGGGAGCCGTTGTCCTCGTCGTCCTGGGACATGAGGCGGCCCTGCGCGACGATGAGCGAACGGAAGTGCTGGTACTCGGGCCAGACGCCGCGGACGGCGCGGTTGGAGGCGTTCCACTGGCTGACCTGATTGACGGTCTTGCGGATCTCGGGCGAGACGGTTTTGATGAGTGGCGCGAGCTGCTTGATGGCGAGGGCGTCGCCGTAGGTCATGTAGACGTCGCGGCCGGCAGGGTAGCCCTGGTAGGGCATGCCGGTCTTGCCGCCGAAGCAGATGGCGATGTCGGTGCCGATGGTCTGAAGCTGCTTGCGCTGCTGAATGCTGAAGCCGATGCCGAGGCCGACGAGCAGAATGACCGAGGTGATGCCCCAGAGGATGCCGAACATGGTGAGGAAGCTGCGGAGCTTGGACTCCCATAGTGCGGCAAGCGTTTGTTTGAGGATCTCGCGAAAGGGCATGGCCGGGCGCTGCTGAACTTTAAGCGTTGGTGGAGGTACGCAGAAAGGAGGCGGGAGGTTCCGTGTCGGGGCACGAGGCGGGCTGTTGTGTGGGGTAGGATGAAGCAGGCGCCCGGGTGGTGGAATCGGCAGACACAGCGGACTTAAAATCCGCAGCTGCGAAAGCGGCGTGGGGGTTCAAGTCCCCCCTCGGGCACCAGGCGAGTTTCGAACCGCTTCATCCTGAACGCGAGTATATTCGGCGCAAGTTCCGCGAGCGACATGCCGCCTGGTTCACTCCAAGCGGCTTTGTCCGGTCTCGTCGCGATGCTTCTTGAGATATTGCATGAACGGCGTGCCTCCGGTTCCAACGGCATGTGGGTTCTTGGGGTCCGTCTGGGCCTGGTGGAAGATGTATCTCGCGGCATATTCCAGGTGCAGGGAGCGAAAGTTCTCCACGGCTTCCATGCAAGCGTTGTAGGCAGATGTGAGCGACGATCTTCCGGAGCGCTCGACGAACGCGCGCACCGCAGTCCGGCGTTCGAGAGATTCGATGAACGCACGATGCTCGGGTGGCATGTAGGTGCGCATCTCCTTGAGGTAAAGACTGAGTGCGTCCTCCTGGTGCGTAACTCCGAGCATGGCATCGAGTGCAGGCACGATCGAACTCTGCGCCCCGGTTTCGCCGCGGAACTTCTGCGGCTGCCCGCCGTATGCCGTGACGCCCTCGTAAATCAGGCCGTCTGGAAGGTCTGGATGATTCTTCCAGCCGTGAATGTAGGGACGCACGCGGTGGTAGTAGATGTACGGATCGCAATGCTCCGGCATACGCAACATGGTGGTCAGCACGGAGCGCAATGAGGAGTCCACTTGCTCGAGAAGCGCTTCAAGAGCTTCTGCATTTCCTGTTTCAGCGGCGTCGAGACAGGCGTGCAATACGGTCAGAGCCGATGCGGCTTTCCGTTCGATGTCGACGTGAATCAGGATGAACCATTCCTCGTCGATGCCGCCGAGGAAGTTCTGGATGAGCCCGATGTTGCCGCATTCGATCTCGCGCGTGTCGTCAAAGCGGAAGTAGTTGTGAAGGGCGTAGCTGGAGTAGCTGAGAACGGGTGGTCTGCCGAGGTCTTCGGCGACGTCGTGCCAGGGCACAGCAAGTCGTGCAGGGAGAACGGTCGCGGGGCGAAGCCCTCCCCAGACGTAGGCATGTCCGAGATAGCTGAGCAGAACCATTGCTCGTTCCATTTCGCGATGGTCGTGAATTTCGTTTCGAGGGAAGGGAGGAAGATCAACGATGGTGCGGTGAAGTTGATCCGAGGCCATGAGCTTCGGCAGTTGCCGGGCGACACCCTCCCAGGCTTTGAAGGGCGCGGGCAACTGTTTCAGGGGGTCTTGCGCAGGAAGAAATCCTCGATCAGGGTTAACTTTGGCTTCGACAAACGACTGCGACATTCATGGCGTTCCTTAACCCGCTTGGTGGCCGAACCGAATTGCGTACAACATGGTTCGACTCTTGGGTAACTTCGCAAATTTCTTTGACAAGACAGTCGATAGTCTTGGCGAACCTTGACTCCGTTGGTGTCCTGCGGCCGAAAGATTACAGCTGCCGAGCATCAACTGTCACGTCGCTTTATTTGTCGGGTTTCGTGCGTGCGATGCGAGTGTCCTCGACAGGGGTGGCGCCCTCGCGAAGGCGGTAGAACCTGTCCGCGGGCAGGTCATGGAAGGTCTGGGTCGCGCCATCCGGCCAGCGCACGCGCACCTCGTCAAGGCTGTGGGCTGGGCCCAATCCGAAGTGCAACCGGGTGTCGCTCTGCGAAAGATAACTGCTGCCGCTCAGCACTTCGCTCATTTGCGTCACGCCGGCCGTAGTCACCCACATGCGAGCGTTCAAGGCGAGACGATTCGAGGGCGAACCTTCGAGTTGAAAGCTGACCCAATGATGGGAGGGATCGGGCCTGGTTTCGAGGATCATCGGCCCGCCCGTCAGGTTTTCGATGACGACGTCCAGCCGGCCGGTGTTGAAGAGATCGCCGACTGCCAAGCCGCGGCTTACCTGAGGCACGCTTAGCATGGAACCGGCTTCTTTGCTGATGTCGCGGAATGTTCCATCGCCGTTGTTCCAGAAGAGTAGCTTGGGTTCGCGAAAGGTTATGCCGAGCTTTCCCTGGTCGACCTGCGGATAGACGTGCCCATTCACCATGAGGAAGTCGAGCCAGCCGCGATTGTCCGTGTCGAGAAATGCGTCTCCCCAGCCTACGTAAGATACGGTCGGCTGCGCGATGTGAGCGCTGTGTGCAACGTCAGTGAAGTTCAATGTGCCGTCATTGCGGTAAAGAATCGCGTAGTCCTCACTGAAGTGTGTGATGGCGATGCCGGCGCGGCCGGTATGTGTGTAGTCGCCGAGCGCAACTCCCATGTTCGCCTGCTCGCTGCCATCTTCGCTGAGCGCGACGCCCGACTCCATCGCCACGTCCTTGAAGTGGCCGTTGCCCTCGTTGTGATAGAGGTAGTTGGGTTCTCCATCGTTCGCTACGAAGAGGTCGATGCGGCCGTCGTTGTCGAGGTCGCTCCAGACGGCCTGCAGGCCGAAGTACTTCTGTGGATCATCGACACCTGCTTTCTGGCTTACGTCGGTGAAGGTGCCATCGCCGTTGTTGCGATAGAGAGCATCGGGTGAACCCTTGAGCCCGCGAGGACCACATTGCACCGCGATTCCGTGATAGGTGCATGTACGGTCTTTGCCGAATACCGGGAGATCGTTCAGGTTGAGGTCGACGTAGTGCGGAACAAAGAGATCGACGAAGCCGTCGTTGTCGTAATCGCCGAAGGTTAGTCCGGTGGCCCAGCCCTTGTCGCGGTCGAGGCCGGATTTCTTCGTCACATCAGTGAATGTGCCGTCATGGTTGTTGTGGTAGAGGACAACGCCGTCGAAGCAACTGACGGCGATGTCGGGCCAGCCATCGTTGTCGAAGTCGCCCACCGCGACACCCATAGCCCAGCAGGGGTAGCCGACCCCTGCCTTGTCGGTCACGTCCGTGAAGGTGCCATCGTGGTTGTTGTGGTACAGCGCGCCGCGGGCTCGAGTGCCCGCCTTGTACATGGCCACACTCGGCGCGTTGGTGAAGTAGAGGTCGGGGTAACCGTCGTTGTCGTAGTCGATGATGGCGACGCCGCCGCTCATGGACTCCACGATGTAGCGCGCTTCAGGACTGGAGAGATGATCGAAGTGAATGCCGGTGGAGGCAGTGATGTCGACGAGGTGGGTGGTCTCGGCGGACTTCGCGGCCGGCTCCTTCCGGCTCTGCGCGAAGCCGGCGACGAGGCAGAGCTGGAACATGATGAGGATCGAGATACGTTTACTTACTGACATCCTTGCCCTGAGGAGAGTCCAGCCGCATTGTGTCATAGACGCTGCGAAGATTGTCTTTCATCGTCTTCAGCTTTTCATACTCGGCAAGCTCGCGCTTGGCGTCTTCAGGGCGATGCAGACTTCGGTAAACGGCGCTCAGGCGGAAATGAGCAAGCATATTCATCGGTTCGTTGCTGATGGCCTGCTGTAACAGCGGGACCGCCTCTTCCGGCTTTCCTGTCTGGCTGAGCTCGTAGGCCAGACCGATCTGCGCGTCTGTGTACTGGGGCTGAGCGGCGAGGGCCTGTTTGTAGCGCGCGATCGCTGTCGTATGATCGCCGGCTTCGGCAGCGATTTCTCCGAGACTGGTCAGGGAAGCGGCGTCGTTCGGTTGATACTGCACAGCGAGTTTGTACTGCTCTTCTGCTTCCGTTTTATCGGCAGGCAGAGTGGAGAGCTGGAGCAGTTGGGCCAGTTCGTAATGGGCCCCGGGAAGGGCAGGATTAATCTTCAGGGCCTCGCGCAGGTTTTCGATCGCAGCCTTATTGTCGCGTTCACGGATCAGAACGTGAGCCATCGCCTGATGCATCTGTGCGGATTGCGGAGCTGCGAAGGACAGGTCGAGGACGGCCTCGTCTGCGAGGTCCGAATACACGCGCCACGCTGCGAAGAGCACCTCCGGGTCGGTTGGAAACTCCTTCTTCAGTTGGGCGGCGAAGGTCGCAGCGGCGGGGAGATCGTTGAGCGCAGTGTCGATCTCGATGATTTCGAGGCCGGCCTGTTGGCGAACCTTTGGGATCGGTGATCTGCGGGAGCGCTGCGCTTATATCCTTGCGCGCATCCTCGAGATGCCCTGCGCGGTGTTCGCAGGTTCCGAGCAGCATGCGAACCTTGGCGAGAGAGGGATCGATGGTAAGCGCGGCGCGCAGATGCGGCTCTGCCTCTTGTGGCTTGCCGGCGAAGAAGAGCAGGACGCCGAGGTTGGCTTGCGCGTCGATGTTATTGGGTTCAGCGGCAACCACTGCGGCTAGTTCGGGAATGGCTAAGTCGGGCCGCTTATCGCGCAGGTAGGCGTCAGCCTTTTGCTGATGGAGGCGCGTCTGCTGCGATGTTGATGTGGAAGGCGCCTGGCGCCAGATCGGGCGGAGGTTGGGGAAGAGGGAAGCCGATGGCGCTGGGGACGCTGCGCAAACTGGTGCCCGGATTCCGGCAAGGAGAAGCGAGCCCAAAAGCAACTTAATTCGCGAACGCATTACGACCGCTCTCTCCGGTCGCAAACAAGGTTCGCCGGAAAAAAGAATAGGGGACGGCGCCGATGTTCCGGTCGCCATCCCCCGATGTTTATCAGAAGGTTATCTTGCCATACAACTGCATCGTACGTCCGCCGATCGTGACGCCGGTAATTTGGGCGGACTGGCCTGACCCAATCGCGTTATTCCCCGGGTTCCCGAAGCTCGCGTGGTTGAGCACGTTGAATGCATCCGCGCGAACCTCGAACTTCACTCCGCGATCCGGCCACAGAGTGAAGATCTTACCGAGTCCCGCATTCATTACCGCAACGCCGGGTCCGGTGATGATATTGCGGCGGAAGTTGCCGTAGGTGTACTGCGCCGGCACCGCGAACGCCGCAAGGTTGTAGTACTCGTTGAGGCGGGATTTGGCGCTGCCATTGAAGTAAGGATTGCCGACCAGGTTGGCGAACTGCGTGTAGCCGCCCGACTGGTTATTCGAGTTGTTGTTGTTGCCGGTCGTAATACCGAAGGGGCTTCCACTCTGGATGACCCATGTGCTCGAGAAACGCCAGCCGCCGGCCAACAGATCGAGCGCCCAGTTGTTATTGAGGAACTTCTGATTGCGTCCGAATGGCAGTGTGTAAACCGCCTGGCCCTTGAACGCATTGCGCACGTCGAAGTTGGCGTTGCTGTAGTTGTCGCTCGGAACAAAGGCGTTCTGATAGTTCTGAAAGCCTTCGCGGCTGCCCCAACCCGACGAATCGAGATCATCGAGGAAGTGCGACCACGTGTAATTGACGTCGAACTCCAGGTTGTAGCTGAGCCGCTTCCGGATGTCGCCCTGGAGCGCGTTGTAGTTGGAGATGGCGTTATTTGTGCTGCCGTTGATGATGCCGAACAGCGGAGAGGGTTTGGAGTTCAGATCGTTGGGTCCCAGTTTGCTCTCTGGCACCTGATTGATGTCGACCGGGAAGTTCAAATTGGTGCCATGGTTCCCGACATACGTGAGGGCGAACGCGTAGCTATTGCCGATCTGACGCTCCAGGGACAAGGTCCACTGATAGTTCGTCGGGATTGGGGTGTGGTACTGGTTATAACTTACGTTGCCACCGGGGTTGTTCTGCGCGTCCGGTGTTGTCGGCGAGTTGAGATACAGCGAGAGAATACTGCTCCCGTTATATCCTGCTACTCCACAACCGGGATCGGTGGTATCGGGCGCCTTGCCAGTGCCGGCGAACTGCACGACCGGGCAGAAGCCGTTGGTGGAATCATTCACTGTACCGCTACTGCCGAAGGCATTTCCCATGCCGGCGCCGTAGGTGTCCTCGCTGAGCATTGAGGCGTAGATGCCGAACGCTCCGCGGAGTACGGTGTTCGGCATCGTCTGCCAGGCAAAGCCGACACGAGGCAGCCAGATGTTCCACTGTGGAGCAATGAGCTGGGTGCGGCCATTCGCCTTTGTCGTGCCATACCACATGGCGCCCAGTGAGTTGTTTGCCGGGTTTGTGACTGTGGGGTCCCACACCGTCTCGTTACCCTTGACCTCCGACCAGCCGGTGTTCGCTTCCCACCGCAGGCCTGCGTTGATGGTCA
This sequence comes from uncultured Acidobacteriaceae bacterium, assembly GCA_963729675.1. GTDB lineage: Bacteria > Acidobacteriota > Terriglobia > Terriglobales > Acidobacteriaceae > Granulicella. The sequence goes on along the minus strand of CAVSOV010000001.1, from coordinate 213,245 downwards.
GGTGCGGGGTCAGCTTGATGTCATCCTGCACGAAAAGTTGCGGGCCCTTCTGACGCGCGCCGAATTCAGGTTGAACTTTGGCGTTCCAACCCTGTGTCTGCCCCAGGAGGAAGTCGGCATATCCAAGGCCGGAGGCATAGGTGGCGCCATTGGAAAGGGTCGCGGAATTTTGTCCGTTGATCGAAGTGTAGTTGCCGTTGAAGTTGAGCTGGCCAGTGTTCAGGTTTCCCCATGCGGTAGAGTCCGCACGCATGATCAGGAACTCGCCGCCGAAGTGCAGAATGTGGCGGCCATGCACCCAGCTGACCACGTCGGACGGATCGAACACCATCTCCTTATAGACGGCGTTCGAACTAGGCTGGAGTTCGTAGAAATTGTTGATCTTTACGTCCGGGAACGTGTCTGCCTGGGCGAACTGCCAGCCAAGTTTGCTCGGATAACCCGCGCCGATGGAGAACGGTGTGAAGTAGTTCATCTGGTCGGTAAAGCCCATCCGCGCTTCGTTGATCACGTTCGAGCTGATCGTCCATACGTCCGAAACCTGGGCGTTGTCGCGACTGACATCGCCATGCTGGCAGTTGATCGGACAGATTTCCTGGTTCAGATATTCCGCAGGGTTGTCGCTGGTTGTGTCCGAGAGCGTCAATCGATTTTTTGTTGTGATGTCCCAGTCCAGGCGTCCGAAATACTTGGTGAACGGATTTCTGCTCGGTGTGTTGTAGGTGTAGTTATTCTGCGGAATACCGCTGCTGACGTTGGGATTGCTAACATTCGGGGCAGGGAAGTACTTCTGCGTCGCTGCGGAAACCTTGTCGATCAGAGCAGTCGGAATCGCATTCGAACCGTATTCAGAGGCGAATGTCTGTCGGATAACGCAGGGGCAGGTCTGGCTAAACGATCCGGCCGGTGTTACATAAGTGTGCGATCCGCTCTGCTGGATTGTCTGGGTCGTTGGATCGTAGAGGTCCGGAATCCCTGCGTTGAAGGTGCCGTTCTGGAACGCGGTGGTGGGCACTGTCTGAAAGCCAATGCTCGAGCCGCCATTGTTGATGGTCTTGTCGTAGTCAAAGAAGAAGAACATGCGGTGCGGAATAATTGGACCGCCAACGTTGAAGCCGAAGTTGTTGTACCGCAGCGGGCCCTTCTTCGGGTGGGTGCCAAATGCATAAGGCAGCGCGTTCAGTGCGTCGTTCTGAAAGTACTCATACGCGGCGCCATGAAAACGATCTGTTCCACCCTTCGAGATCTGGTTGTAGATGACGTTGCCGATTCCGTACTGCGCGCCGAAGCCTGAGGAGCTGATCTTGACCTCGCCCGTCGCCTCGAAGATGGTGACGTCCGAGTTCTGACTCATCGGGAGGGTCGTCGTGGCCCCATCGGCGAGCACGGACTCGAACGGCAGATTGCCGTTGATGGCAGCCTGGCCGGCGTTGGGCTGCACGACCGATCCGGAATTTTGTGGCGTTCCGGTAGCGCCGGGCTGCAGCCAGATAAAGTTTTCCCAGTCAGCGCCGACCTGGGGCAGCTGCGACATCGTCTGCGAGGTCAGTGTTCGCTCCTGCGAGCCGGATTCGGTCTCGAGGAGGGGAACGTCGGTGTTAACAGTGACTTCTACCGTCTGCGCGCCGACCTGTAGCTGAGCGTTGATGCCCTGAACGCCGACCACGACAGTGACCGGGCCACGGATCAGGGTCTGGAAGCCGCTCTTGGTGAAGGTGAGCGTGTAGTGATCGGGAACGATTGAGCCTGTGTCATAGACTCCCGCACCATCCGTCGTAATCGTCTTGGTCACGGCCTTGTCGACGTCGGTCAGGGTGACCGTGGCTCCGGGGATTACGGCTCCGCTGGTGTCGGTCACTGTGCCGCGGATGTCACCGGAGTTGGTGCTCTGGGCGGAGATTGGGGTAGGGGCGACCGCGCACAGTGCGATGAGAAGAGCGGTGGCTGACAGACTGAACTTCATAGGTCCTCCTGAAACTCATGCAGCAATCACGTTTGCCCGCGGTGAATCTTTTTGAACTACACCGATTCAACAATTTCCCTGCAAGACCAACGCTTGTCTTCGTGCGCCATGCATTCGAATTGAGCGGCGGAGGAAATGTCAAGTGCCAATTCCGATGTGTAGCCGCCGGTTGTTCCCTCCTGAAACCGCAAGACAAAGGTTTTTCTTCTCAGGTAAGACAGGTTCCTGAGTTTGATTCCCACACCCATCCCCGTTGTTTTGCGATGATTTATAAGCCAGCCGAAGGCACCAATCTCATCTGCGGGAATACCTGTCTGACTAGATTTCCTCCTCCGCCTGTTTGTGGAAAGCGTGTACTGCCGGGGGGCCTGGCGCTTCGTTCTCAACGGTTTCTGGGTTCCGGCCTCGAACTCGGTGAAGGTAGTCAATCTGGCAAGACCATCGTTTGTCTCGCATTTTCGTATACCGTGGAAGAGCTGCTTTACCGGATCGGAGGTCTGCAGTTGCGAGGATGCAATCCAGTCTGTCCAAGAGGCTTCGCGCGCTCCATGGGACGGATTTCGTTGGTCTTGTCGTGTCTCCTGGCGATAGTCCCGGCTCTTGGGCAGAGATTGCACACATGGTTGACAACGCCGGACAGTGTCAACCTCGTTGCCGAGCAGAGTACGGTTCGCTTTGAGCGAACGAGCCAATCCGAAAACCTGATTCAAGTCGATGATTCGACGGTCTATCAAACTATCGACGGATTCGGGCATGCGGTTACGGGCGGCACCGCTCAACTCATGATGAAGATGTCACCGGCGGCGCGGCATGCGCTGCTTGAGGAGTTGTTCGGCAGCAAGCGCGGACAACGCAACATGAGTTACATCCGCATCAGCATCGGCGCGTCGGACATGAACGAGTCGGTCTACACGTATGACGACCTTCCGGATGGTGCGACGGATCCAGAGCTGGCGCACTTCTCGCTGGCTCCCGATGAAGCCTACGTGATCCCAGTGCTGAAAGAGATCCTAAGGATCCACCCCGGCATACGCATCCTCGCCTCTCCGTGGACGCCGCCGAGCTGGATGAAGGACAACGGGAAGCCGAAGGGCGGGACACTGCTGCACGAGGACTATGGTGTCTATGCCGAGTACCTGGTGAAGTACCTCGAAGGGATGCGCGACCGCGGTATCCCGATTACGACGATCACGGTGCAGAACGAGCCCGAGAACCCAAAGAACACTCCCAGCATGGTATTGACCGCCGAGCAGGAGGCGGACTTCATCGGAAAGTATTTTGGGCCAGCGTTGGAGAAGGCGAATCTTCACACGGAAATCGTTGCGTTCGATCACAACTGCGACCACCCGCAGTATCCGATTACGGTCTTAAGCGATCCCGCGGCAGGGCGCTACACGGGCGGTTCGGGCTTTCATCTCTACCTCGGCGATATCACGGCGCTGACGACCGTGCATGACGCCTTCCCGCAAAAAGATATCTTCTTCACAGAACAGATGGTGGTTCCACACCGGCGCGCGACGGATCTTCAGATCGCAGAGCCTGTCGCCCGCGTGGTCATCGGCGCGACAACTAACTGGGCGAGGAACGTGCTGCTGTGGAACCTCGCGGCCGATCCGCAGAATGGGCCGCATACCGGCGATGGAGGCTGCCCGGTCTGCTCCGGCGCTCTGACTCTGGATGGGGATAACGTAAGACGCAATCTGGCCTACTACGTCACGGCGCACTTCACGCCATTCATCCCGCCAGGAAGCGTTCGCGTGGCGGCCAGCGACGGAGTGGCGTTGCCGCACGTCGCCTTCCGGACGCCCAGCGACGGACACGTGCTCGTCGTCAGCAATACGGCTGATGTCGAGGCGAAGTTCGCGATCGGTTACAAAGGTAAATTCGTGAAGGTAAAACTGCCGGCGGGAGCGGTCGCGACGTACACGTGGTAGTCGTCACTCTTTCCTGGAACCGGCTTTCATTTTGAACTGATGAATGGTGGACGCGGAAGGAATCGAACCTTCAACCTGTCGATTAAGAGTCGAATGCTCTGCCAGTTGAGCTACGCGTCCAGACCTGAATCCGCTTTTGGGGAAGCGGAGCGAACTGCAATGAAAGTTCGCGGGGGAAGTGCGCGGAAACCGCATGCGCACAAAGGAAGTATACCACGGATGAGGCCCACATCTGAGCCTCATCCATGAAGTTATCCGACGAAGTCGACCTCCGCCTTGTACGGAATGATGCCGCGGTCATAGCCCATGTCGAGGAGTTTGCGGATCGCCTCGCGGCCGTCATCGCCATAGTTGATCGTGCGTTCGTTCACGTACATGCCGACAAAGCGATTTGCGAGGGCTGGATCGAGGTCGCGTGCAAACTGCATCGCGTACTCGAGTGCGGCTTCGCGGTGATCGAGTGCGTGCTGAATGCTCTTGCGCAGCGCGTTGGTGGTGATGAGCTGTACGTCGCCACCTAATGAACGACGGATGGCGTTACCGCCGAGCGGGAGCGGGAGTCCTGTCTGCTCGAACCACCACACGCCGAGGTCGAGGATCTTCATCAGGCCCTCGCGGCTGTAGGTGAGCTGTCCCTCGTGGATGATCAGGCCTGCGTCGAACTCGCCCGCAAGTACGGCCGGGATGATCTTGTCGAACGGGACGGTGACCGTCTCGATGTCAGGAGCAAACAGCTTGAGCGTCAGGTATGCGGTCGTCAGCGTGCCCGGAACGGCGATGCGAAGCTTCTTCACCTCATCCAGGGTGTAGGACCGCTGCGCGACGATCATCGGCCCGTACTTCTCGCCCACCGAGCCGCCGCACGCCATGAGCGTGTAGTGCTGCTGAATATAGGGGTACGCGTGAAAGCTGATCGCCGTCACGTCATAGAACTGCTCGTTCATCGCCTTGCGGTTGAGCGTTTCAATGTCCGTCAGCGTGTGGACGAAGCGGTAGCCAGGCACACGCACCTTGTTCGTGGCGAGGCCGTAGAACATGAAGGCGTCGTCGGAGTCAGGGCTATGGGCGATGGAAATTTCACGTACAGCAGATGCAGCGGGGGTCATCAGGTCCTTCAGATGCTTTAAGTGCGCTAAGCAGAGCGCCTGTTGCGGGAGTGGCGCCGGAGCGTACTGTAGATACCGGCGGCGGCTAGTACCTTGATAGTTTCGCCCGGCAGGAATGGGGCGACGGATGCAATCCAGACTGCGCGCAGCGGCAGATGCGTGAACGCCATGAACCAGCTGGCGCCGCCGAGGAAGAGCACGACGGTCGCAGCAGTACAACCGAGGGCAGCCGACGCAAACAGCGACAGGCGCCGACTCAGCACGCGCGTCAGGCCGCCGGCGATTGCAGCCACCAGCGGATAGGAGAGCAGGTAGCCGCTGGTTGGCCCGAAGAAGAGCTGCGCAACCCCGCCGGGACCCGCAGGGCTGAAGACCGGCAGGCCGCAGGCACCCTCCGCGAGATACGCGAGCAGCGTCAGGAATCCGCCGACCGGCCCGAATGCGAGACCGACGCCCAGAACTGCAAGCGGCTGCAGGGTGAAGGGAACCGGCGTAAACGGCAGCGGGAACGCGACGTGCGCGGCCAGTGCGATCACGATGGTTGCGGCGACTCCGAGAGTCAGCTTGCCCGGTATCGTCGAGCCGAAGGCACGGGCCTGTGGCAGGCCAAAGCGGTTTGTAAGAGCAGTCTGCATAACCTCTGAGTCTCAGGAAGCCTTGCGTTGCCGGCCTGTGTCTTCTGCTGTGCCGGCATCAGACGAAGCTGGTGCCGGGGGAACTGCCGTAAGGGGCCGGCGCTTTGCCTCGCTCGGCAGCGTGCGCTTGCTGCGGCGCGAGCGGTAAACGTGCTGCGCGATCGAAACCGATGCCCAAAGCAATGCCGCAAGAGCTACGAGCGAGATGGCAAACAAAATCCGCATCGGTCGCAGCTCAGAATACCAAAGTCCCGCCAACTGAAGAGCCGTTTGACCCATCGATGACGATTGTGGTTCAGCCTTGTTGTGTCGCATGAAATTTCCCGCATCAAATGCGAGATACTGAGGGCGAGTCCACCCGCAGGTTGGGGCCGTTGCGCAAACAGCAGAAGAATCCGAGAAAACCGAGAGTGGCTGCAGTCGTTTCCGCCATGCGCTCACGGCTCTATGAGTCGCGCCGTAAGGTGGCGACCCTCGGTGCAGGCTTGCTCGCGGTGGTGATGGGATACGGGGTCGTCTTCGGCCACAACGGACTCACGGCCTTCGCCCACAAACGCGAGGAAGCCCGCGAACTGAAGATCCAGATGCAGCAGCTGCAGCAGGAGAACGGCCGCCTGCACGAGCACGTCGACCAGCTCCAGAACGACCCTGCGGCCATCGAACATCAGGCCCGCGAAGAGCTGCACTACACGCGTGCCGGCGAGGTCATCTACACGCTTCCTGCGACGCCCAAGAGCACGTCGGAAGCCCCCGAAGCGCCTTAACGTCTCCCTTCGCGAACCCTTCCAGCGCGCCGTTATACTGCCCACTCCGAGCGCTCTTTGCGCTGCAGTGAATCCACACGCCCGATGGAGGACGGATGCGAATCGGAGTCGATCTTGGCGGCACCAAAACCGAGGCGCTCGCGCTTGATGACAACGGCCGCGAGCTTCTCCGCGTTCGCGTCTCGACCCCGCAGCAGGACTACCCGGGAACCGTTCGCACTATCGCCGCGTTAGTTCAGGACCTCGAGCGCCAGCTTGGCGGGCAGGGAACTGTCGGTGTAGGCATCCCCGGCACCATCGTCGCGGCGACGGGTCTCGTGAAAAACGCAAACTCGACGTGGCTCAACGGTCAGCCTTTGCAGCGCGACCTCAGCGACGCGCTCTCCCGCGAGGTGCGTTGCGCGAACGATGCCAACTGTTTTGCCATCAGCGAGGCAACAGACGGCGCTGCCGTGGGAGCCGAGGTGGTCTTCGGCGTCATCCTTGGAACTGGCTGTGGCGGCGGCGTGGTTGTGCGTGGCGCGTTGCTCACCGGCCCCAATGGCCTCGCCGGAGAGTGGGGACATACCGCGCTGCCGTGGCCGAGCACCGACGAATGGCCCGGCCCGCAATGCTACTGCGGACGCCGCGGCTGCCTCGAAACATGGATCTCCGGTCCGGCCTTCGAGCGTGACTTCCAGCGCGTCACCGGCCGCTCCTTACCCAGCGTGGAGATCGTCGCCGCGGCCGCTGGCGGAGACGCAGAGGCCGAAGCAGCGCTCGAGCGCCTCGAGGATCGCATCGCCCGCGGCCTCTCCACCGTAGTCAACATCGTCGATCCTGACGTCATCGTGTTCGGAGGAGGTCTCTCGCGCATCGATCGCCTCTACAGCGGAACCATCGCGACGCGCCTGCGCGACTACGGCTTCGGCGGCGGTGTAGAGACTCCCATTCGCCGCAACCTGCATGGCGACTCCAGCGGTGTCCGCGGCGCCGCCTGGTTGTGGCCGGCGGCCTCTCCCACGCATCCAACGCAGAGATAACTCTGTGGGCTTTACTTTGTGAACCGGGAGCACATCGATGACAACTTCGAAGAATGCAGCTCGACCTGAAGGGCGCAGCCTCGGCGGTGAACTTCGCCAACAGCTCAAGGCTCTACTCGACGGCGGCCAGGCGCACGCGAGCTTTGAACAGGCAGTGAAGGACATGCCCGCGAAGCTGCAGGGCGTCGTGCCCGAGGGCGCGCCGTATTCCGCGTGGCAGCTGCTCGAGCACATTCGCCTCGCCCAGCGCGACATCCTCGACTTCAGCCGCAACGATGACGGCAGCTACCGGGAGCTCAAGTGGCCTGACGAATACTGGCCGAAGGATCCCGAGCCACCGAACGCGCACGCATGGCAGAAGAGCGTCGACGCAAATTCGCGAGGACAGAAAGACCTTTGAGAAGCTCATGGATTCGGTCGACGATTCGAACCTGATCAAGCCGTTTCGCTGGGGAAAAGGTCAGAATCTCCTTCGTGAGGCGCTACTCATCGCCGACCACGAGGCTTATCACGTCGGTGAACTGGTGCTGCTGCGCCGCCTGCTCGGCGCGTGGAAGAGCTAAAGCCCGAGCGCTTCGGGCCACTCCGAGGCGTGCTCTACCAGCCGGTCCGGCTGCACTCTCTCCAGCGAGTGCGGAGCCAGCCCGAACAGGCAGCCGATTGCGCGCGCGCCCACTCTCCGCGCCGTCAGCACATCCACATCCGAGTCCCCGATCATCACGACCTCAGCGGGCAGGAGTGGTGGCGATCCAGCATCGGGTCTCAAAAGCTCTTCCGCCTCGCGTATCAGAGTCAGCAGTCCTTCAGGGTCTGGCTTCTTTGTCGTGAATGAGTTCCCGCCGTAGTTCTGAAAGAAGAACGGCGCGAGTTCCAGCGCTTCACAGATCTGTCGCGAAGGATTCACCGGTTTGTTCGTCAGCACGGCCATCGGAAGCTGCGGATGCCGTTCGCGAATCTCGCGAAGGGAATCGAGCACGCCTTCATAGCAGCGCGTGTTGTCCAGCTTGTGCACGCGATAGTGCTCCAGGAACAGCTCGAACGCACGATGAAACAACGCGTCGCCGGCAGATGCATTCGCTGCATCCACATCGCCCGGATCGCCGAGAGCTCGCCGCACCAACATCGCCGCGCCGTCGCCGATGTAATTTGCGATCACGGCATTCGGCAGCGTGCTCTTGCCCACGCCCAGCATCGCTGCATTTACGGAGTTGCACAGGTCCAGCGAGGAGTCGATGAGCGTGCCATCGAGATCAAAGACGAGCAGCCGCGGACGTTCCATCAAAACAGTCTAGCCGCAGAAGGTTCGCCCCCGCGGCCAGCTGTTGAGCATCGATGTCACTCCGACTAGCGCGGCGAAATGTCGATATCGCCTGATCCGGTGCGAATCTGCAGCGCCGGTCCGCCACCGTTCACCTCGGTCGTAACGTGATGACGTGAGGTGTCCGTGTTGGCTGCGACGACTCCCGGCATCTTCACGCGAATGTCGCCGGATCCTGTAGCGCCTTCGAGCGTGAAGCGTGAGTCAGGAGTGAGGTGGAGTCGCACATCGCCGGAGCCCGTCGAAATCATGCCGCCGCCCTGCAGACGGCCATAGGCCTCGATATCGCCAGAACCCGTCTTCGCCGTGAAGCCGCCGCTGAATCCGTTGACGCGTATGTTTCCCGAGCCTGTCCTCGCCTTGACATCACCTGCGCTCGCATCGTCAATCTGTAAATCGCCGGAGCCTGATTCAAGATCGAGAGGTCCATGCGTGCCGCGCACGCGAACGTTGCCCGATCCGCTCGCCGCTGAAACGAAGCGGCCCACATTGTTCGCTTCGACATCACCTGAGCCGCTATGCAGGTTCAGCGCCACATCCTCCGGCACGGTAACGTCATAATCGATCGAAATGTTGTTGAAAAGGCTATGGTCCGTCACCTCACCCACGCGTACCGTGTTGCCGTTCTGCACAATCGGCGGGTTCTCGATGATGCGCTGAATGCGCGCATTCACATCACCGAACGAGCTCCAGCCTGCATGCACATGCCCCACAATATGAATCTGACCACCGTTGCCTGGCGCGACGTGAATGTTACCCGAGCCGGTTGCGACATAAAGATCGGCCTGTCCCGAAACGTTGAGCGTCTTGTCAAAGGTGTTGTCAGCCAGAGCCACCGTTGTGAGGCTGAGAACTGCTGTGAGAAGTAGTGGTCGAAGATTCATCGAGTTCTCCTATGCGCTGTGTGCGTTCCTTCGCGCAGATTGTGTTGGCCTTGCCTCCAAGTGCTCAGCCCGTTGCGGTAAAAATCCTACGACGTCTGTTGCAGGACGACAGTGTCTCCCGGCTTCAGGCCGGAGGTAATCTCAACGCGGCTGCCATTCGACAGGCCCGTCTTCACGTTCACGACACGGTGGCCGTCCTTGCCATGCGGATCCGGTACCCACACGCTGGCGTTGCGGTCTTTGTCATAGAGGACGGCCTGCTCCGGCACCGTGAGCACATGCTTGTGCTCCTCGAGCACAACTTCGGCATTGGCGGTCATATTTGCCTTCAACTCGCCGCCCGGATTGTCGATCGAAATCTGCACCTCGAAGGTGGTCACGTTGTCTTTCTCAACGCCCAGCGGCGCGATTTTCGTCACCTTGCCGTAGAAGGTTCGATCAGGAAAGCTCTGGACCTTGATGCGCGCGCCCTGGCCAAGATACACCTTGCCGATGTCCGACTCGTCCACCTTCCCCTTCACATAAACCTGATGGGTGTCGCCCAGCGTCATCACCAGCGTCGCCGTCGATCCCAGCACCAGAATTGAGCTCACCGCATCACCCACCTGTACATCACGCGAGAGCACCACGCCATCGATCGGTGAGGTGATCGTCGTGTACGAAAGCTGTTCCTCAAGCTGCTTCAGCGAAGCCTCAGCCTGGGCCGCCTGCGATTGAGCCTGCCGCTCCTTTGCGGCATCGACCGTGATCTGCGCCACGGCGCGATCGCGCGTGTTCGCCGCCGAAAGGTACTGCTGCTGCGCCTGGTCGGCGTTCTGCTTCGACAGCACGCCCGACTTCTCCATCTCCGCCGCGCGATGCCAGTTGCGTTCCCAGTCCGGAAGGTCCGGCGCCTCGGCTGCAACCCTGTCGTAAGCCACGGCCGCCTGGGCCGACTTCATGTTCGCCTCGGCAGCCTCCAGTTGCGCCTTCGCTGCCGCCACCTCGTCCAGAATCTCCTGCTGATCGAGCGTGGCCAGCACCTCGCCAACACGCACCGTGTGATTGATGTCGGTATCCAGCTTCGTGACGATGCCGCTGGCCTTCGATTTCACCTCAACCTGCGTAATCGGCCAGACCTTGCCGGTCGCCACCACCGATCGCGCAATGTCGCCCACCTCGGCCTTGCCGAGTTGTGAGGGGTCAAGCTTGTCAGGGGTCGAGAGCGCGCGGGCCACGAAGATAATGCTGGCAATCAGTACGGCGGCCACGGTGCCAAGGATGATCCAAAGCCGTTTCCGGGACTTACGGGAAGAATTCAACGCGGGCCTCCAGCTTCGCAAGACGGGTCGAAGCTGGATACGCAGTCAGACAGCCATTGGTTCCCGCAGCCTTAGGCGTACTTCCGCAGCACTCCCAGCACCTTGCCCTGGATGCTCACATTCGACGCCGGAGCATAAATCGGGGCCATCTCCGTATTCGAGGGCTGTAGCCGGATCAGGCTGCCCTCGCGATAGAACCGCTTCAGCGTCGCATCGGAGCCGTCTATCAGCGCCACGACGATCTCGCCCTCGCGCGCCGTCCGGGTCCGCTCCACCAGCACAAAATCGCCGGATACGATGTGCTCATCGCGCATGGAATCGCCCCGGACCTCCAAGGCAAACACCTCACGGCCGCCGATGATATCGCCGAGCGAGATGCTCTCTGCATTCTCAATTGCTTCTACCGGCTGGCCGGCGGCAATCCGCCCCAGTAAAGGAAGGCGATCGAAGCTCTTCTTCTGCGAACGCTGCGGCAGCACGTCGATCGAGCGGCTGCGGTTATGCGCCCGCTGCAGCAGACCCTTGTTCTGCAGGTTGGTCACATGCTTGTGCACGGTCGCCAGCGAACTGAGGCCCAATCCGGCGGCCATCTCCTCATAGGAGGGCGAATAGCCATGCCGTGACGTGAAGCTGGAAAGGAAGTCGAGAACCTCTTTTTGCCGACGCGTGATCGCCATGGCGCAATTGTAGCGAATAAAAAGCGAACTGCAAGAGGAACCTGCAGAGGAACCTCAAAAGTTATATCTCGCCTCACGTTTCGCGGTTTTTGGCCGATTCCCGAATTGGGACCGGAACCTTGATTCCATGCGACTTTTTCATTGTCTTATGTCGCGACAGAGCGCATCTTCAACTCAAGCAAGTCAGCGAAACTTGCACGAAGAAAAATAGAACAATTGGCTAAGAAAATACTTAGCCAAGTTTTAGCCGGTCGCGTCGCTCCTCCCAGGGAACCGTAGAGCACCAGCAAGTTGAGCAGTAAGGGAGCAGTGAATGCGGATTTTGGTAGTGGAGGACGATCACGCCCTCGGAGCCTTTCTTCAGAGGGGCCTGACGTACGAGGGGCATGAAGTGGAGTGGGTGGGGGACGGCGATGCTGCCGTCGAGCGCGCCCGTCGTTGGGCGCCGGACCTTGTGGTGCTCGATCTGGGGCTGCCGCAGCGCGATGGCCACGAGGTCCTGGCAGTTCTGTCCGAGGAGTCCTCGCGTTCCTCCGTATTGGTTCTCACCGGCCACGGCGACGTTGGGGAGCGCGTGCGCTGCCTCAACCTCGGCGCCGATGATTTCCTCCCCAAGCCCTTCAGCTTTCAGGAGCTCACCGCGCGCTGCCGTGCGATCCTTCGCCGCCGCGAGCGCTATGCCGACCCCGTCCTGCGCTGGGACGACATCGCGCTCGACCGCCTGCGCCGCACTGTGGAGCGCGCCGGAGTCGCCGTGGAGCTTACCGGCAAGGAGTTCGCTCTGCTGGAGTCGCTGATGCTGCGCCGCGGCCAGACGTGCAGCCGTGCCGAGCTGCTGGAGCAGGTGTGGCAGATGGCCCCCGAGACGCCTACCAATGTCCTCGATGTCTACGTCAACTATCTCCGCCGCAAGCTGGGCGCGGCCTCGGATCCCCACACAGCCCTGATCGAGACCGTCCGCGGCATCGGCTATCGCATGGCCGCTCGCCCCGCCGAGCTGTCGCCGGCGGCACGCATCGGCACCGCGCACCTCGCCTCGGTGGTGAACGCATGAGCGGCGCAGATCCGGCAGAAAAGCGCGACACAACTCTTCGCCAGCAGCTCCACGATCTCAGCCAACCCCTGACGCGCCTGCAATGGCGGTTGGAGCTTGGCCGGCGCGGGGGTGAGGCAGAGCTCCGCGAAACCATCGAAGGCGCACTCGCAGACTCCCTGGAGTTGATCGAGTGGGTCCACCGCATACGAGTCAGGATTGAAGAAACAGAGAGGACTGCAGCATGAATGCAACCGCCAGAGGTACCGAGAGAGACGTCGTCCTTGCCAGCGCCGACGCCGCGCTGCGGCAGCGGCTCCGGGAGAGCCTGACCGGCCTCCGCTGGCGCGTGCACGAGGCCAGCGGGGGCGCCGAGGCCCTCACGTTGCTCGAGCACCAGCCCTCGGACGCCCTCCTGATGGATGGGTGGCTCCCGGACCTCGAGGCCGTGGAACTCGCCAGCCACATTGCCTTGATGTACCCCGCGGTCGATGTCCTGAGCGTTGACGGCGGCGCCCTCACGAGCACACGCAGCGCCCACCGTCACGAATTGCTGCACGCGCTTCGCGAGGCCCAGGAGACGAAGACCGATACCGCCGCATGGAACGCGGCTCCCGCTTTGGTCCCACGCACCGGATCAGGGCCGTGGGGACCGCCGACGCACACCGTTCCAGCCGCCGTACTCATCGATACACCCGCGACTCCTGCGTCGCTCACTCCGGCGGCCATCACGAAATCCGTGGACGTCTCCGTCGCCGCAAGCTCCTCGCAGCCGCGCGTGCTGCCCATCCCCGGCCTCATCGGCGAGAGCGCCCCGATGCGCGAGCTCACGCATCTCATCCGCCTCGTCGCTCCGCGCAACTCCACGGTGCTCATCGAAGGAGAGACCGGAACAGGCAAGGAGGTCGTGGCCTCGGCCATTCACCGCCTCAGCAGCCGCTCCTCAAAGCCCCTCACCGTACTCAACTGCGCTGCCATTCCCGAGGCACTTCTCGAGGCCGAGCTCTTCGGCCACACCCGCGGCGCCTTCACCGGAGCCGTCCAGTCCCGCACCGGCCGCATCGAAGCCGCGCACGGAGGCACGCTCTTCCTCGACGAGATCGGCGAACTCCCGCTCGCCGTCCAGGCCAAGCTTCTCCGCTTCCTGGAGTGTGGCGAACTCCAGCGCGTCGGCGATAACGAGATCACGCGCGTCGACGTCCGCGTCGTCGCCGCCACGCACCGTGACCTTGAACAGCGGGTCGTCGAGGGCACCTTCCGTCTCGACCTCTACCACCGCCTCGCCGTCTTCCCGCTGGAAGTTCCCGCACTGCGCGAACGTCTCGACGACCTGCCCGCGCTCGCCAGCCATCTCCTCGCACGGCTTGGCGCCGACACTCCCCGCAAGAGCCTTTTGCCCTGCGCTCTCCACGCCCTCGGGCAGCACGCGTGGCCCGGCAACGTTCGTGAGCTGGCCCATGTGCTCGAGCGCGCCGTCATCCTCGCGGCAGACTCGCCGGAGATCACTGCCGAACACATCCGCTGCCGCCGCCGGACACGCGCCTGAAAGAAGGCGCCCGAAAACTGTCGCTCTGCGAAGAAAGAAAAATTTCGCGCCCGGTACAACCGTTACGTTTCTCCTTCGCATCCGTCATACCAACGACGAAGAAACCGACTTCAACGCAGCCCCTGGAAACAGGGGCTTTCTTTTTGTCCTTTGATCGACCTTTCGCCTCACTTTCTCTGCGTTCTCTCATCTTCGCCTTGGAGATCGCTTAGAAAGACCTCCCGGTTTCGGCAGCCTCATTGCTCCTTTTGTCCCGTGTTGGCGCACTCATCATGCGGCAGCGCAGACGAACGAAGGAGCCCCCAGGATGTTCACGCCGTCGAACGCCGTCCACCCCCGAACCAGAACTCACTCACTCTCAGACCGTCCTCCCGTCCGCTCTTGTTACGGCCTCCCAGCCGAGTCCTGAAGAGCGTGAGCGGTTGCTCATGGAGCATCTCGTCTCTGTCCGCTTCATCGCGCGCAAGTTGCATCAGACGCTGCCGCGCCAGGTCGAGCTCGACGATCTCATCTCCGCCGGCATGGTCGGCCTCATGGAGGCATGCAATCGCTTCGACGCACGCCGCCATGTCCAGTTCAAGAGCTACGCGCAGTTCCGCATCCGCGGCGCGATCCTCGACTGGCTACGGACGCTTGACTGGGGCCCGCGCGAGCTTCGCCGCAAGGCGCGTGCGATCGCGGAAACCACGCGCGTCCTTGCCCAACGCCTCGGCCGCGCCCCCGGCGAGCAGGAGATCGCCGAGGCCATGGAGATGGAGCTCGAAGAGCTGCAGCAGCTCCTTGGCGAACTTCGCAGCCTCGAACTTGGCAGTCTGAATGCCGAGCACAGCAAGGACGAAGAGGACGAAGAGCTCGAATACGTTCCCGCCTCCCCTGAAGAAGACCCGCTCTTTCTCTGCCTGGCCGCCGAATCGCGCCAGCGTCTCATCGATGCCATTGAGGAGCTGCCCGAGAAGGAGCGCCTCGTCCTCACGCTCTACTACTACGAAGAGCTCACCATGCGCGAAATCGGCCTCACCCTCGGAGTGGTCGAGTCGCGCGTTTCGCAGATTCACTCCGGTGCCGTGCGCCGTCTGCGCTCTGCCCTGGGACAGCCGGCGCATCGTGCTGACGGTCAAGCGCGCCCTTCGCCCGCGGGTGCCCGCAGAAGACCATCCCGCCGCACCGCCGCCTGACCTAAAGAAAAATTTAAGAACACACTAAAGTCGTTACACTCACCGCCGATAAGGACCATGAGGAGGTTCTTATGGTGAATTTTGGAACATCGGCAGCAGGTGCAATCCCGCCTTCGGCGAACGGGGTTGTACTCGAGGTATCGGCGCACAGCGTACAGCATGAAGCACGCCGCCAGCGAATCCAACAGCTTCGCGATGCCGTCGAGGGCGGCCACTACTACGTCGCTGCCGCCGATCTTGCCGACGCAATCCTGCGCGCCGCCCGCGAGGCCAACTGATTCGCCATGCATTCAGCTTGATCAAAACTGCTCTTGCCCCATTCACCGAAATCCCGTATTTCGCCGCGTACAATCGCCTTTGAGCGCGCCGTTTTCACGAGCGCGCGAAGGAGAGTTTCATGAGTGAGTGGGTAAAGGTTACGGCCAGCGATGGGAACGAGCTTTCGGTATATGTCGCGCGTCCGCAGGGTGAGCCGATCGGCGCGATCGTCGTTGTGCAGGAGATCTTCGGCGTCAACAAATCCATCCAGGCTGTTGCGGACTCCTATGCGAAGGACGGTTTCCTCGCCGTCGCGCCCGCGATCTTCGACCGCATCGAGCGTGACGTGAACCTCGGCTACGACGAGGCCGGCATGAAGAAGGCCTTCTCGCTCTACCCGAAGCTCAACCCCGACGACTCCCTCAAGGACATCGCTGCCGCCTTCAACTACGCGAAGGGAATCGTCGATTCCGTCGGCGTCCTCGGCTTCTGCTATGGCGGCCTCATCAGTTGGCTCTCCGCCACCCGCGGCACCGACCTCGCCTTCGAGCCCGCCTGCACCGTCTGCTACTACCCCGGCGGCATCGGAAAGTTCGCAGCAGAAGAGCCGACGTGCCCCGTGATGATCCACTTCGGCGGCGCCGACGACCACATCGGTCAGGACCAGATCGACGCCGTCCGCAACGCGCACGCCAAGCACGAAGGCGAGGTCGAGATCTTCATCTACGAAGGCGCCGCTCACGCCTTCGCCAACCCCGACCGGCCCTCCTACAAAGCCGACGCCGAGAAGCTCGCCCGCGAGCGCTCGCTCAACTTCCTCAAGACCCACATCGCCTAGCAGTTCGCGCGTAGCAAGACACACATCGCGTGGCCTTTGCAGGCCTCGGAATCAGAGGAGAAAGTCCACGCCGGAGCGCCGGAAATCGGCCTCTGGCGTGCTATCTTTTAAGGGAGACACTGAGAGAAGTGGACTGAGTTAAGAGACGAGGAGTAACAACCAGCCGTGTTGGCCCCCGCACAGAAAACCGAAATCATCACCAAGTTCCGCACGCACGACTCCGACACCGGAAGTCCTGAGGTGCAGATTGCCATTCTCAGCCAGCGCATTGGCGAGCTGCAGGAGCACTTCAAGATGCACAAGAAGGATCATGGCTCCCGCCGTGGTCTCCTCATGCTGGTTTCCAAGCGCCGCCGCCTTCTGGACTATCTGAAGAAGACGGACTCGGACCGCTATCGCGACGTGATCGGCAAGCTGGGAATCCGCAAGTAACCCCACATCGCGAGCCGGCTCCCGCAATCACGCGTGAAGAGCCGACGGAGAGCGAAGACGACGTTGACCGCTACAAGCGCCAGGAATCGCGCAGCATCTCTTCACCGAGACGCCTGCGCCTTCGCGCGCCTGAGCGGTCCCACTCCTCGCTGCCCCCGCAACTCGCAGCACCCATTTCCAGCCCCGCCCGAGACACCTCTGGCGGGGCTTTCGCTTTAGGCGCAACGCCTCCGGCGAACACAGGTTTATCTAGAAGAGAAAAAGAGGAAGATCATGAAGCACGACGTAACTGTAGAGCTTGCTGGTGGCAAGCAAATCAATTTTGAGACAGGCAGGCTGGCCAAGCAGGCCTCCGGCGCCGCCTTCACAACCAGCGGCGACAACGCCGTACTCGCAACCGCGGTGGCCTCACCAGAGCCGAAGGAAGGCATTGACTTCTTCCCGCTGACCGTTGAATACAGAGAGTTTACCTACGCTGGTGGGCGCATCCCGGGCGGCTTCATCAAGCGCGAAGGCCGCCCCTCTGAGAAGGAGATTCTGACCTCCCGTCAGATCGACCGTCCCATCCGCCCGCTCTTCCCCGAGGCCTTCCGCAACGAGACGCAGGTCGTCGCGTTCGTCTACTCGGCCGACAAGGAAAACGACCCCGACGTCCTCGGCATCAATGGTGCCAGCTGCGCGCTCGCGCTCTCGGACATCCCCTTCCACGGTCCCGTCGGCGCCGTTCGCATCGGCATCGTCAACGACGAGTTCATCGTCAACCCGACCTACTCCGAGCGCCTCGAGAGCAAACTGAACATCATGGTCGTCGGCACCAAGGACGGCATCACCATGATCGAGTCCGGCGCCAAGGAGATCACCGAAGATCGTGTCGTTGACGCCATCGAGTTCGCCCACGCCGAGATCAAGAAGATCATCGCCGGCATCGAGGAACTCGTCGCCAAAGCAGGCAAGACCAAGCGCACCGTTGTTGCACCCGAGCTTGACGAAGCCTACGCAAAGCAGCTCGAGAAGAAGATCGGCGACCGCCTCAGGGACGCGCTCGACACCAAGAAGAACCCCAAGTTTGAGAGCTATGCCAAGGTCAAAGAGTTAAAGGACGAGTTGAAGAAAGAGCTCCCGGCGGATGACCCTGATGCCGGCAAGAAGCTCAGCAAGTACTTCGAGCTCCTCCGCGAGAAGATCTTCCGCGATCAGGTACTCAACGACCGTATCCGCCCCGACCACCGCGCCTTCGACGAGATCCGGAAGGTCACGATCGAGACCGGCGTGCTCCCCCGCGTGCACGGCTCCGCGCTCTTCACCCGCGGCGAAACCCAGGCGCTCGTCTCTGCCACGCTCGGCACCACCGACGATGCGCAGCGTATGGAGAGCTACGAGGGCGAGCAGAAGCGTCGCTTCATGCTGCACTATAACTTCCCGCCGTTCTCCGTTGGTGAGGTTGGACGTATGACCGGCGTCGGCCGTCGCGAAATTGGCCACGGCGCCCTCGCATGGCGCGCCATTGACGCCGTCCTCCCCGGTGAGGAGGAGTCGCCCTACACGCTTCGCGTCGTCTCCGACATCCTCGAGTCCAACGGTTCGTCGTCGATGGCCACCGTCTGCGGCGCCTCGCTCGCGCTGATGCAGGCGGGCATCCAGCTCAAGGGTGCGGTCGCCGGCGTCGCGATGGGCCTCGTGAAGGAGGGTGACAACTACGCCATCCTCACCGACATCGCCGGTGCCGAGGACCACTACGGCGACATGGACTTCAAGGTCGCCGGCACGCGCAAGGGCATCACTGCGCTGCAGATGGACATCAAGATCATGGGCATCACGGCGCAGATCATGCGTGAGGCTCTCGCGCAGGCCCAGCGCGGCCGCCTCTTCCTGCTCGACACCATGGACGCCGTCATCGCCGCGCCCAGCCAGGAGAAGTCCAAGTACGCTCCGCGCATCCACACCCTGCAGATTCCGACCGACAAGATTCGCGATCTCATCGGTCCCGGAGGCAAGGTCATCCGCGGCATCATCGACGCTACCGGCGTCAAGATCGACGTCGACGACACCGGCCGCGTGAACGTGGCCTCGAGCGACGCCGAGGGCCTCGCCAAGGCCATCCAAATGATCAGCGACCTCACCGCCGTGCCCGAGGTCGGCAAGACCTACCTCGGCAAGGTCGTGCGTCTCGCTGAGTTCGGCGCCTTCGTCGAGATCTTCCCTGGCACCGACGGCCTCCTCCACGTCTCCGAGATCGCTGAGCACCGCGTGAAGGAAGTTAAGGACGAGCTCCGCGAGGGCGACCAGGTCCTTGTGAAGGTACTTGCCATCGAGGGCAACCGCATCAAGCTCTCCCGCAAGGCTGTGCTGCGCGAGCAGCGCGCCAAACTCGGTCTGCCTGAGGTGCCGGAGTCCGCAGGTGGCGAAGGCCGCGGGGATCGCGGAGACCGCCACGAGCGTGGTGAGCGTAGCGACCGCGGCGAGCGCAGCGAACGTCAGGAGCGCGCACCGCGTCCCGAGCGCGAACGTCCGGCCAGCGAGGCGACTATCACCCTCGAGGGGGGAGCCGATTTCGACGAGGATGACGACGAAGCGGAAGGCTTCGAGATCGACGACGAGCCGGATACCGACGAGGTAGAGGAAGGCGAAGAGGCCGTTCCCGCGACCGCTGGCTCCGCCGCACCTCAGGGAGGCAACCGTCCCGCAGGTACAGGTGCTGGTGGACAGCAGCGCCGTCGCCGTCGTCGTGGCGGACGTCGCCCAGGTAGCGGCGGTGGCGGACAGCCGGCTGGCGGAAACCGCTAAGCCAGTCTCAAACCAGAAACCCCGACAGGGCCGCGCTTGCGCGGCCCTGTTCTTTTTTGAACTTGCGGATCGGCATGGCACTGTCGTCTCCTGCACACACATCCTCGTCCAACCCCGGAAAGGAGACGAACTGTGCAGGCAGCACGAAGACCAGCGTGGCAACTCTGGTGGCCCTTCGCTCTCCTGTGCCTTCTGCGCGGCAGCCGCTGGATGCTGTCCGGGTCGCTGCCGGGCTCGGCCACAACCTTCGCCTCCGCCTCGCTCGGATGCGGATCGGCCGCGGCACTCTACCTCCTCATCCTCCGTCCGTCGAGCGTAATGCGCGAACAGCGCAGCGACATCCTGCGCTCTGCCATCGGCGGTGCACTGCTCATCACCGGCCCACTGACTGCTCTGCTGTACCCGCGCGCCATCGCAGCGACGAGCCTCACGATGGCCCTCGCGCTCACACCTGTCGTTATCGCGGTCGGCGAAGCCGCCACACGCCACAGCAGAGAGACGCTCGCAGGCCGTCTCTGGCCGGGGCTCGCCGCGATCGCCGGCCTGCTTCTCCTGCTTCTCCAACCGTCGCTCACGAATCCTGCGGTCGATCTTGTTCTCGTGCTCACGCCGTTGCTCACCGGCTGGGGCGCTGTGCTCTTCTGCTCCGCCCGCGCAACCATCTGGCGGATTCCAGCAGCGCTGCTTGGCGCTTGTGTTGTCCTCGGTCTTGGAGCCGCAATCAACTTCGCCACGCACACCGGTGGGTTGCCGGACATGGCCGGCCTTGCTGCGGGCTTCGACGCGCTCGAGGCTCTCCTCGCCCTCATCGCACTTGGACGGCTGTCGGCCACGCGCTGGTCCGCGCAGTTCGCCATCGTCCCGCTGATCATTCTGCTCGAAGGCGTTGTGATGGTGCCTGCCAGTGTTCCTGCCCGAATGATCGTTGGCCTCGTGCTGCTCGCCTTCGCCGCCGTCGCTCTGCTCATCCCACCTTCGGAAGAGTCCCGGTTCGACCTTCGTACCTCGCAGCCCGACCCCGCGCACTCGGATTAAGACGACATACACAGCGCCTGACGGTACACTGACCCGGATGGCAGCGTCCATGTACATCGTGGTCGAGGGCGAAGATCCTGGCTTCAACATCTTCGTCAACGGCCGGGCCCTCGCGCGCTACGAGGGTGCCGTAGAGCGACTGGCACTTGAGCTCAGCGTGCGTCCGCTGCTGGAGTTCTTCTCGGCCGACGAAAGCTCCATGGCACTGCTCATTGAAGAGGGAGCAGGCAATCCGGAGCTGCTCAAGAAGCTGCCGCCGCCGCAGTGGTATCGCGCCGAAGACGGCCTGCGCACGGTTGAAGCACTCGTCGAATCTCTCACCAACGACCCGCAGCAACTCGGCAGCGAAGGTCCCGAAGTCCTCGCTGAGTTACTTGAATACGAAGTGGTTCTGCGCAAGACCGCGGAGCGAGGACTTCGCTGGCACCTTGCGGTCAGCTGGCGCTAGAAGCCTCAGTGCACCGACACATTTCCATCGAAGTCCACCGCCAGCGCCGGTCCCTGCACCTGCATCGAGTGAATCTTCAGGTTATCGAGCTTCATGTCGTAGCCGGTTGACTCCATCGACTTCGAGAGCAACTGGCGTAGAAGATCAGCCGCGTTCACCTTCATCTGTTGTGGCAGCTTGCTCGAGAGAAACGGCACGAGAAAGAAGTTCAGTTCGCGCGATTCGCTCAAGCGCTCCACGCGCGCATCGCGAAACCCTATCGTCTCGCCCGTGCCGTCGGGGAGCACCGACACATCGCCTTCGGTGTTCAGCGCGACCCCAAGGCAGGCTCCGTGCAGGCTCGTCCCGAGCTTCGCGTGCGCCTTCACGTGCACCACAATGCGATCCCCGTTGAAGCTTACCTTCGGGTCTTCGGCGTAGGCGTAGCAGGGGGAGCCGGGCTTGCCCTTGAAGTAGTAGCGTCCATCCTGGGTGAAGAGCTGCTTGTTCAGGGTGCGCTCGAGCGCCTGGGGGGAGATGTTGAGTTCAATGGCTTTTGCGGGGAGGGCAGTAGCGGCAAAGATCAGGGCGATCGCGCGAAGGTGCATGCGTTCAGAATACGGTCGCAGCGAATCAATTTACTGTTGTCGGAGTTTGGACGGGCCGTGGACCCCTCCCCCCGTCACTTTTTGCGCAAAATCTAGAGCGGATTCGGTTTAGGCTTGGACCTAATGTGCGGCTTGCGGTCTTAAGCGATAACGCCCGGCGCTAGCCGGGCGTTAATCTCATTCCTTAAAGTTTCAGAGTGTCATACTCGTGCGCGCTCAAGAGTGGCTGGTGGTTACTGGGGGCTGGCGGAGGTGACCATGGCGTCCTGCTGGGGGCCGAGGCCCAGCTTGATGAGGGCGCGGGAGTCGGGGGTGATCCTGGTCTGCCAGCCGTTGTCGCCCTGGAACTTCTGCATGGCGGAGGCGGAGGAGGAATCCCATACGCCGGAGGGCTGGCCGCTCATGTAGCCGTTCTTGATGAGGGCCTGCTGGATCTCGGTGGCGCGCTCAGGCTCCATGCCCTCGTGCCGGATGCTCTTGTGGGACTTGGAGGAGTGCTTGATGGTGGCGTTGGTGGCCGTGGAGCGATGGTGGGTGATACCGAAGCATGGAACTGTAGCGCACAGAAGGGCCGCGGTGGAGAGAATCGAAAGGGTGCGCATCAGGCAATGACCTCGGGAAATAGAGGTTCGCTGGGGGTGGTTGACCTCAGCGTGGTTAGAGGCTAAACGAACTATTTGTGAAGGGCAAGTAACTCTGTGCCTAAACGGGTACACAATTCGTAGCGTGACGGAAGTATTACGGTTGTTGGTGCATTTGGTACCTTTTGGGTCGTTTGGGCGGCGTTCGGGGATTTTGTTAATGGGGGCACCGGAAAGCATACCCCGGGGGCTAAAGCCCCTGTTTCTCTTCTGCCCCGAGAGGCCCGAGCCTAAAGGCTCGGGTTACCTAGAAGCGAAATACGGAGATCCTTCGCCTAATCACCCCATCGAGCAAAGAACGCTCGCTGGGGACCCCGATGGCTCAGGATGACGGCCTTGTAGCGATGGCTCGCAGATTGGGAGCAAACCCCCATCCATGACGACTGATTCGTCATGGATGGGGTGCCAAGGGTTGGTGGCTATTGCTGGTTGGGCAGGGTTCCGCCGACGTAGGTGTTGCCGGCGTTCTGGCCCTTGGGGTCGCGGATGACGAAGACTACGTCGTCGCCCGGCTTGAGGGAGGCCACCGCGGCGCGGTAGCTCTGCTCGTCCGTGACCGGGTGACGGTTGATCTCGACGATGACGACGTTGGTGGGAAGGTTGATCTCGTCCGCGAAGGAGCCGGGACGGACGCTGGTGACGGCAACACCACCCTTGATGTTGAGGTGGTTGGCGTCGGCCGGGGAGACGGGCTGGACGGTGATGCCCAGCTTGTTCTGGCCGATGTCGCCGGCGTCAGGGCCGGAGGGCGTCTCGCCATTGCTGGCAAGGGCGGAGAAGAGTTTAGCGCGGTCCGCGATGCCGACATCGAGCGTGAGCGGCTTGCCGCCGCGCAGGATGCCGAGGTGCACGGTGGAACCCGGCTGCTTCTCGGAGATGATGCCGACGAGCTCGTCGCCGTTCTTGATGGACTTGCCGTCGACGGAGGTGATGACGTCCTGGGCCTGGATGCCAGCCTTGGCCGCGGGGCCGTTAGGCGTGACGGTGGAGACCAGAACGCCGCCGTTGGCGAATCCGTAGACACGGCCCACAGCCGCCGACTGCGCAGCCTGGAACTGGATGCCGATGGAGCCGCGTGTGACCTTGTGGGTGGGGCTGATGAGCTGGTTATAGACGCTGATGAGCGTGTTGGACGGCATGGCGAAGCCGACACCCTCAGAGCCAGCGGACTGGGTGTAGATGGCGGTGTTCATGCCGATGACCTGGCCGGCCATGTCGACGAGCGGGCCGCCGGAGTTGCCGGGGTTGATGGCCGCGTCGGTCTGGATGAAGCGCTGGAACTGGGCGCGGTCGATGTTGCCGGCACCGGGATCATCGATGGCGCGGTTCTTGGCCGAGACGATGCCGGCGGAGACGGTCTGGGAGAGGCCGAAGGGGCTGCCGATGGCGAGAACCCAATCGCCGACCTGGGCGCTCTCGGAGTTGCCCATCTTGATGGTGGGCAGGGTGAGGCCCTTGGGGTCGATCTTGATGACGGCGATGTCGGTGTCAGGGTCTGTGCCGACGACGGTTGCGGGACGGCCCTGATCGGCTTCGTCGGTGGGGTCGCTGGCGAGCTTCACGTAGATGTGGTCGGCCTTATCGACGACGTGGTTGTTGGTGATGATGTAGCCGCGCGGGTCGACGATGAAGCCGGAGCCGAGAGCCTCACGCTTGCCCATCTCGGGCATCTGCCCGCCGTTGCCGCCACCGCCGAAGAAGCGGTTGAGGAAGTCCTGCATGTCGTTGTTGTCGCCGCCGCTGCCGTCATCATCGCCATCGGGCTGATTGGGGTTGGGCAGGTTGCGGCGGCCGCGATGCGGGGTCTTGGGGATGTAGTCGGTGTTGATGTTGACGACGGCGGGACCGACCTGCTTGACGATGGCGGAGAAGCCGTTGGAAAGGACGACCGGATTGGGCAGCGCGAGGGGACGCGCGTCCGTGGAGTCGATGCGCTGCGATTCCTTACCGCTAACCTTGCCGGTGGCGACGGAACCAAGAAGAATGCCCGCCGAAAGAACGGCGAGCAGAGCAAAGGTAGCTGAGAGACGACCGCTGCGCAGGCGCTCGATAAAACCACCGAGTCCGCGCCCTAACGGTTTAGGAGTATCCATAACTTTTCGTATTCCTCACACAATGTGTCGCCGCGTTAAGCGCTGGCGACGAAAGCATCACTCGCTGCCCCAGAACTGATGAAGTGCGGCGTGCCACTCTGTTCCATTAGACGCTGAATTTTCGCAAATGTCTTGGCGATGGCAGTCGAGGTGCAGGCGGGTGTTTTTGGGTACTGCTAATTCGAACAGCGGTAAGGCCCGGTTCTTCTACGGAGCGAAGGGGATGGCCGCTACTGGGAGATGACCATGGTGGAAGTGCCGTTCATGTTGATGAGGTTCGAGGGGATGAACGGGATGTTGTAGAGGTATTGGTATTGGACGGTGACAGTGACCTGATCGCCGCCACCGTTGCAGGCGGTGGCGTTGCAGGAGGTGGCGCCGGGGCCCGGGACGTAGCTGGTGGTGACGTTGAGATTGTTGCCGTTGATGCCGGGGTAGATCTGGTTGTTGAGATAGGTCTTGAGGGCGGCAGTTGGCTGCGCTGCCGGTGCCGATGGAGCAGGAGGTGGTGCCGGGTGGAATGCTGCAGCCGTTGCCGTGCACCATGGCGTAGCGGGAGGCGTCGCGGGCGTACTCGTTGACGACCTCATAGGTGTAGAAGCCCATGGCGACGCCGATGCAGCCGAGCACGAGGATCACGAGGATGATTACGGAGAGTGCGAACTCGATGGCAATGGCGCCGCGTTCCGAAGGGTGGGGGTGCGGCGGGCGAGTCGTCACTGCGCGACTCCCATGGTGGCCTGGGCGTTGACGGTGTAGGTGGCGGGCAGGCCGGGGTAGTGGATGAACGGGGTGACCACGGCTTGCAAATTCACTTGAACAGCGATGACGCTGGGCGGGGCGCAGGAAGTGAGGGTGGCGTTGGTGCAGCCGCTTGCAGGAGGGCCTGAAGTGCCGTCGGTGACGCAGTAACAGACCTGAGGAATGGGACCAGATGGAGAGGTGATGGAGAGGCTGGGTGCCTCGGCTTGTGCGACAGAAAGAATATTGAGGCTGGCGGCGTTGGCACGAGAGGCAGAGGCGTAGGCGACGGCGGCGCGGGCGGCGTTGTTGACCTGCACGGAGGCCCAGGCAAGGTTGGCGATCTCGGCGGTGCCGAGGATGAGGATGAGGAAGAGCGGGAGGGAGAAGGCGAGCTCGATGAGGGCGTTGCCGGATTCGCAGGCGGGCAGGCGGTGGCGGAGAGAAGAGCGTGAGGGGCGACGGCATGGAAGGATTTTCATGGATTACTCCACTGGATTACTCCACGAGGACGGCAGAGGGAATGGGCGAGGTGACGCCGGGGGCAGTAGCGTAATCCTTGAAGATGAGAGGGCCGGAACCGCTGAAGGTAAGTGAGTTTGCGATGAAGTCGGTATAGAGCGTCTGGGTCGGGCTGGTGGCCGTGACGGTGAGAGACGCGTCGGGAAAGTACAGGATGCCCTGCAAGTTTGAGGTTGGGCCGATGGCGATGTTTGCGGGGCTGGGGTTCGTGCTGTTCTGCGCGAAGAGGATGCCGTTGTAGGTGCCGGAGGCAGGGGCGGAGAGGGTCATTATGGTGTTCGGGCCGATGGTGAGCGCTCCGGCCGCGCCCATAAAGATTGTGACACCGGCTCCGGTGATGGTGCCGGTACCCGAGAGGTTGAGATCTCCAGCGAAGGTGTACGTGCCGCCCTGCAGGTTGATCGTGTAATTGCGGAGGGGCCGAGAGACTGTTGTAGCAGCCCGGAGGGTTTGGGCCGCCGGTGATATTGAGGTCGGACCCTCCACCGCAGGTGGCTTGCGGGAGAGAGGCCAGAGGGTCGGTGTAGGGCACGATGCCTGAGACAGGTTGTGGGACTGATCGTACCTCCGCAGCCACTGCTGCAATCGCCGACGACGCCGACGCTGGTCGCCGTGAGCGAACCGCTTACAGCCATGGGCGGCGAATTGTTGGAGTTGACGACGACACCGCACTGCGTGGCCTGGATTGTGCCGCCGGCGACCGTGAGAGGGGTACCCGTGGGAGGGTTGTTGCCGATTCCGGCGAATACGCAGACACCGGGGCCGGTGTTGGTGGCGACGGCTCGGGCGAGGACGGTGACGGAGGGGTAGCCGAAGAGGGCGAGGAAGATGGTGGGCTCGGTCTTGGTGATGGTGACTTCGACGTAGCCGTTCGGGGTGCCGACCGGACCGACATAGTTGCTGGCGGGCCAGGTGGGCGGGTCGTTTACGGTGACATGGACGCCGTTGAGGGCGTCGGTAAAGCCGTTGGCAGCGCTGGCGGCGCGCGCGGCGAGGACGACGTTGCCGAGGTTGACGAGGCTGCCGGAGCCGGCGGAGTTGAGGTCGAGAGCGCCGGCGATGGCGGCGGCGTCGGCGGCGGTTTGCATGGTGCGCTTGTCTTTGAAGAGGGCGCCGACGTCGGTGGCGATGCCGATGAAGCCGATGAGGATGGGCAGAGAGAAGGCTACGAGGAGGATGGTCTGGCCGCGCTCGTCGCGATGGATTCGCATGAGGCTGCTCCTTGATGCCGGGGACGCCGGGGGTGCGGAGATGGCGTCTGGAACTCAGGTGCTGACAGCGGCCCGATAAAGAGGCTCAGCGCGAAATCGGCGTACGCTGAGGGTTCGCCAAGGTGGTGCAGGATCGGCGGAGAATTGGCGACAGGATACTGATTTTTGGGGGAGATTGCACGTGATTTTGGCGAGGGCGCGAGGTCAGGCGGGGGCGTTGGCGGGGACGGGGGCGGAGCCGCGGAGCTCGGCGAGGAGGATGCCGGCGAGGATGAGGGCGGCGCCGAGGAGCTCGCGGGGGCCGAAGCGCTCGTGGAAGAAGAGGAGCGAGGTGAGGGCGGCGAAGACGGGCTCGAGGGTGAGGATGAGCGCGGTGTGGGTGGGCGGCAGGAGCTGCTGGGCCCAGCTCTGGATGGTGAAGGCGGCGGCGGTGGCGAGCAGCGCGGTGATGGCCAGGGCGAGGATGGCGGTGGGGGTGAGGTGGAGCGTCGGGCGGCCGCCGAGGGGTAGCGCGAGCAGCATGAAGACGGCGGCGAAGGCGATCTGGAGGGTTCCGAGGCGGCGGGCGGAGAGCTGAGGGGCGGCGTGCGCGAGGGTGAGCAGGTGCGCGGCGAAGGCGATGGCGCAGAGGAGGGTGAGCCACTCGCCGAGGTGCATGCCGGAGAGGATGGCTGCGCCGGTGCCTGTCACCCCAGCCAGCAAGCTGGCCGGGGACCCGGGGTGTGCTGGTGAGGAGGATGAGGCCGACGAAGGCGAGGATGGCTCCGAGGAAGACGATGGTGTTGGGGCGCGGGGATGTTGGCGGGGCGACGCGCGGGATCAGGCTGAGGAGGGGGACGAGGACGACGACGAGGCCGGTGAGGAAGGCGGATTTCGACGGCGTGGTGTGGGCGAGGCCGGTGGTCTGGAAGCTGTAGCCGAGCGCGAGGAAGAGACCGGCGGTGAGGCAGAGGCGGAGCTCGGAGCGGGTGAGGCCGCGGAGTTCTTTGAAGTTGATGAGTAGCAGCACGAGCGCGGCGAGGGTCATGCGCAGGAGGTTGAAGAGGAGTGGGGAGATGTCGTGGAGTGCGGATTTGACGAGCGGGAAGGTGCAGCCCCAGACGAGGACGACTCCGATGAGGAGGATGTGGGCGAGGAGGTTGTGGCTGGAGTGTGAGCGCATGAAAGGCAGTGGTTAGTAGTTAGTGGTTAGTGAAAGCAAGAGCAACAGCAAAGGCAGATTCCCTTCGGGAATGACAGAAAGAAAGGCAAGGGCAAGAACAACACCAACAGCAAATACAGAGATCCTTCGGCTGCGCCTCAGGATGACGGCGTCGAAGGAGGGCTGACTTATTTCGAAGGGCGCATTGTGTTAAGGCGCGGTGTAGCGGGTGATGCCGCCGACGACGGTGCGGAGCACTTTGGTGTGGAGGATTTGTTGTGGTGTGGATTTGGTGAGGTCGCGGTCGAGGACGACGAGGTCGGCGAGGTAGCCGGGGGCGAGCTGGCCTTTGATTTTTTCGCGCCACTCGGCGAAGGCGGAGGCTTGCGTGTAGGCGTAGAGGGCTTCGTTGAGGGTGAGTTTTTCCTGCGGCTCGAAGGTTTGGGTGCCGGCTTCGTTCATGCGCGTGATGGCGGAGTAGAGGCCGCGCATGGGATTGATGGACTCGACGGGGTAGTCGGTGCCGAAGGCGAGCGGGACGCCGTGGGTGAGGAACGATCGCCAGGCGTAGGCGTACTTGGATGCGCTCGGGGCCGATGCGCTGTTCGGCCCAGGCCATGTCGGTGAGGAGATGCGAGGGCTGCATGGATGCGATGACGCCGAGATCGTGGAAGCGCTGGAAGGCGCCGGGCGAGACGACCTGCGCGTGCTCGATGCGGAGGCGGAATTCGCTGGGAGCGTAGGGCTCGGTGTGGCAGGGATAGGGAGTGGTCACGATGGCGTCGGGCGGGAGCTTGCGCTCCGCATTGTGCTCGTGGCCTTCGCAGAGGAAGTCGGGCTCAGGGATGCCGGCCTGCTCGGCGGCCTGGAATGCGTTGAGGGCCATGTCGTTGGCGCGGTCGCCGATGGCGTGGAAGCCGAGCTGGAAGCCGGCAGCGGCGCGCGCGGAGGCCATCTGGTTGAGGTTGTCCTGCTCGTAGCGCGGGATGCCGGAGTTGGCGGGCTCGTCGTTGTAAGGAGCTTCCATGGCGGCGGTGCGGGAGCCGAGCGAGCCGTCCATGAAGCCTTTGAGCATGCCGAGGTGGAGCAGCGGGATCGTTGAAGTCGTGGCTGGCGCGGCGCGTTTCGAGATCGCCGACGGGAAGGTTGAAGTCGATCCACTCGTAGACGCGGAGCGGCAGTTTGTTTTCGTGCTCGAGGCCTTCGAGGATGAGCCAGTCGTTCCAGGTGGAGAAGTCCTGGATGGAGGTGACGCCGTGGGCGAGCGCGTCCTGGATGGAGAGCTCGAGAGCCTTGCGGCGTGTGTCGTCGCTGGGTGGAGGGATGTGTTTTTCGACGAGGGCGCGGGCGGGCGCTTCGCGGATGATGCCGGTGGGTTGGCCTTGCGCATCGCGGTCGATGTGGCCGCCGAAGGGATCGGGTGTGGTGGCGTCGATGCCCGCGGCTTTGAGTGCGGCGGTGTTGGCGACGGCGATGTGGCCGTCGACGCGATCGAGGAAGGCGGGGTGGGTGCCGGTGACGGCGTCGAGGTCCTGACGCGTGGGCAGAGTTTTCGTCGGCCACTTGGTGTGGTCCCAGCCGCCGCCGAGGATCCATGCGTTCGGGTCGTCGAGAGTTTTGGCGTAGGCGGCGATGCGCGATTGCATTTCGGCGAGTGAGGTGACGCCGTCGAGGTTGGCGGAGAGGCGCTGCAGGCCGGCGTCGGCGATGTGGGTGTGGGCGTCGTTGAAGCCGGGCATGGCGAAGGCGCCGTGGAGGTCGATCTTGTTGTGCTTTGGGCGCGGCGCACTGGAGGACTTCGGCGTTGGTGCCGGTGAGGACGATGCGGTCGCCGGTGATGCCGAGGGCCTGGACGCGTTGCGGTGTGGAGTGGTCGTCGATGGCGTGGAGGCCGACGCCGGTGAGGATGTTGCCGTTGTAGTAGATGGTGTCGCAGCGCTGGGCGTGGGCGGCGGGGAGGATGCAGAGGAGGCTGAGCAGTGCAGTGGTCTTCACGTGGATGAGTTTAGGATAGTGCCTCAGTTTGAAGTGAGAGACCGAAGTTTCCGAAAAGCGGACTTTGCGGGAACTAGTTACCTCGATAAGCAGTCTGACGGCCTTGTAGAAGTCAGATTCGACGGACATCTAGAGTGATCAGCCTGTAGCGATCATGCGAAGCACCTGCGCAGCTCGTATGCAGGATATCGATTATCCAACGCCAGTCGCCGATCTGTCCATTACGTTAGCACGTTCAAGCGTGACCACTGAGCAAGCTCTACATCCGCGAGGGTTCGCTGCGAATCCGTATAGCATCCACATCGCCGTCTGGTCAGCTTCGATGCACTGCGTATGACGATGTCGATGATCGATGTTGCCTTGCAGGAAGCTGTCATCGCGCATCTGCACATCATCGCAACCGAGGCAATGGTCGTGACCATCCGTCTGATGCAGTCACCGTTGCTCACGGATCAGGAAGTCATCTCGAACCATGAGAACTTACGTATGCGCTCATATCTCGAGATCGCCAACTATCGGCACGGGACAGTCATCGTGGCATCTCGAAACTGCGAAACATGGCAACTTCGATCGGTAAGTTCGCTTGCCCCAGACCTCAAACTGAGACACTGCCGAGTCTAGCGTGTCGCTCGAGCGATAGATCGCGAAGTTGCATACCCCAGGGGCTAGACCCAGGCTGAAGCTGCTGCGGCTAACAGACCGGTTATCGGTAAGTTCGGTTGCCCAGACCTCAAACCGAGACACGGCCGAATCTAGCGTGTCACTTTGAGTCGATAGATCGCAAGGTGAATACCCAGGGGCTAAAGCCCTTTTGCTTTTCGTCCCGACGGCAGAGACTCGAGGCTCGAAGCCTCGGGATGACGCTTAGAAGTCAACGTCGACGTGCACAGCTCAGGATGATGGTGTGTTTTGCGGCTCGCTCTCGGCGGTCTGCGGTTCGCTCGGGGTGGCGGTTTGTTTGGAGTAGTTGTTGCAGGTGTCGAGGAGCAGAAGGAGGATGCGGCGGAGGGCGAGTTCGCGGCCGGTGGGGTCGTACCACTCTTCGAGCGTGTGGATGCCGCCGCCGGTGCCGCCGGCTCCGATGGCGAGGGCGGGGATGCCGATCGAGAGTGGGAGATTGGCGTCGGTGGAGCCGATGCGCGATTCGGTCTTGAGGTTGAGGTGGCGGTCGACGGCGCGGAGGCTGATGGCGAGTGCGGAGTCGGGCGCAAGAGTGCCTGCGATGCGATTGCCGATGCGGCGAACGGTGATTCGGAGGGATTCGCGGTTGCGTTGAGCGTCGCGCGTGCGGCCGCGGCGGGCCTCGGCCTTGACGCACTTGGAGAACGTGGAGAGGACGAGGGATTCGAGGTTGTCGAGCTCTTTGGTGGAGGTGGAGCGGAGGTCGAGGTCGCAGGTGGCGGAGGAGGGGATGGAGTTGACGGAGGTGCCGCCGGCGATGGTGCCGCAGTTGAGCGTGGTGCGCGGGCTGGAGGGCAGGGTGAGTTGGGTGAGCTCGGTGAGCGCGGCGGCGAGAGCGACGATGGGGCTGGGGCGGCCGGCGTCGGCCCAGGAGTGGCCGCCGGGGCCGGTGATGTCGACGCGGAGACGGCGCGAGCCGAGGGCGCGGTCGACGACGGGTGTGGCGCCTCCGCCTTCGAGCGCGATGGCGGCGCGGATGCGATTCGCGTAGGGCGAGGTGGGAGAGAAGAGATGCTTCATGCCGCGGAGGTCGCCCTCGCCTTCTTCACCGACGTTGGCGGCGAAGAGGATGGTCATGGGCAGGGTGTAGCCGGCTTCGGTTTGAGCGAAGTGAAGCGCGGCGGCGATGGCGAGCAGAGCGGTGAGGCCGGCTCCGTTGTCGGTGGCGCCGGGGCAGAGGAGGCGGCCGTCTTCGTCCTCGCGGGGCGTGCAGTCGGTGCCTTCGGGGAAGATGGTGTCGAGGTGCGCGGAGAGGAGGATGACGGGTGAGTTGTCAGCAGCTGGCTCAGGGGCTAAAGCCCCGTTCTCTTCAGAGGAGGGAACGGACGGGCTGAGGCCTGTCCCCTTCAAAGTGGCTGTTGCGGGGAGCTCGGCGAGGGCGTTGCCGATGGGGTCGAGGTGCGCGTTGGTGAGGCCGAGGTCGGCGAAGCGCTTTGCGAACCAGGCGGCGCGGTCGGCTTCACCGAAGGGCGGCGCGGGGATGGCGACGAGCTCGCGGTGCCAGCGCTGAAGTTGTAGCTCGTAGAGGTGCAGCCAGTGGAAAGGCGCGGTGGATGGCGCGGTGGGCGGCGAGGGTGGTGATGCGGGTATTGGCGGCGGCGGCGGGCGAGGGCGTCATGTGGCGGCGCCTCCGTTGTGCATCACCATTCGGTCTTCATTAATGGAGCCCTGGGTATCGGTCGTTCACTGAGTCTGAGTTATAGACGACTTCGACGAGGTAGAGGCCGCGGGCGGGTGCGGTGGGGCCGGCGGCGGTGCGGTCGCGGGCGTCGAGGATGCGGGCGAGGTCGGAGGGTGCGAGCGAGCCGCGGCCGATCTCGACGAGCGTGCCGACGATGTTGCGCACCATGTGATGGAGAAAGCCGCTGCCGGCGATGCGGAAGATGAGGAGGTCGTCGCGGCGGGACCATTCGGCGAGCGTGATGGTTTTGACGGGATTGATTTTGATGGGCTGGGGCGAGGATGAGTCGTCGTCGTCGGCGTCACGCTGAGTGCGGTCTTGCTCGGGGTCGCGAAGAGACCGCTCCGGATCGCTGGCGGCCATGGAGGTGAAGTCGTGCGAGCCGAGGAGGAGTGCGGCGGCCTCGGTCATGGCGTCGAGCGAGAGCGGCCAGCGGCAGTCCCAGGCGTAGGGCGCGAGGAAGGGCGAGCAGATGCGCTCGAGGGCGGGCTGGCCGGGTGTGAGGCGGATGCGGCGCTCGAAGATGCGGTACTCGTAGGTTTTGCTGCGGGCGCTGTGGCGGGCGTGGAAGCTGGGCGGAGCCTCTTCGCAGGAGAGGACGCGGATGCCGGCGGGGAGGATGCGGTTGAGCGCGCGATGGAGATTGGCGGCGGGGACCGGGGCTTCGAGGCGGAAGCTGGCGACCTGCGCGAGTGCGTGGACGCCGGCGTCGGTGCGGCCGGAGCCCTGCGGGAGGACCTGTTCGCCGGTGAGGCGGGCGATCGCTTCTGACAGCGTGCCCTGAATGGTGGCGAGGCCGGACTGGGCTGACTGAATTTGCCAGCCGTGAAAGCCGGAGCCGTCATAGGCCAGCGTCAGCTTCCAGTTGGTGGATGCGTTCACTCAGCTGACAGTAACAAAAGGCAGGGACCAGGGAACAGAAATTAGGGATGAGGACCCCGGCGGTGTGGACGATATACTGAGGCGACCCTTTGCCTTCCGTTCGTCCGGTGGAACTTCGGGTCTGGTTTGGCCGTATTGCAAAACAACGGCAAGACAATTATCTGAAGCGCAAGGCCTTTAACCAGAAGCGCGGAGAAACGAACGTGAGATTGAGGGATTTGCAGGCTGCGGCGTGCGTCGCCCTGATGTTGAGCAGCGCCGTGGCACAGACACCTGCGTCCGCGAACGGACAGAACCCGCCGGCGCAGACGCCGGCGGCGCAACAGCCCGCGGGCACGGTGAACCCGACCGCACCCACAGCGGCGCAGGCTCAGACCGTTCAGAACGATACGACCGGAAACCCGGCGCTGCCGCAGGCTCCGCAGCCGAAGCTGACGGAGCCGCTGTATCTGCGGCCGAGCGGCAAGGACTACACGGAGCCGATTCCGTTCTGGCCGAATCCGTTCAAGGATTACACGGCGACGAACTATCCGGCGCCGAGGCTGAGCAACACGCCGGACCTGCGCGATCTGTTGCGTGACGGTAAGATTTACCTCGGCCTCGACGACGCGGTGACACTGGCGCTCGAGAACAACTACGACATCGCGATCGCGCGTATCAACCTGGACATTGCCGACACGGACATTCTGCGCGCGAAGGCGGGCTCGTCCCTGCGTGGTGTTTCGACCGGAATTGTGGCGAATACGCTGGGGGGATCGACCTCGACGATTACGGGCGGCGGCGGACCGGGCGGAACGACGAGCGCGGCGGGCGGCGGCGGCGCGGGCGCGGGTGGCCTGGTGCTGAGCACGACCGGCGGCGGACCAACGCCGGAATTGCTGGACCCGCTGTTCACGGGGACGCTGCAGTACAACTCCGCGAATACGGCGCAGTCGACGACCTTCCTGACCGGAACGAACACGCTGAACAACACCACGCAGACGTACAACTTCAACTACTCGGAGGGATTCGTCACCGGCACATCGATGACGGTGGGCTTCGACAACACGCGCGAGACGACGAACAGCGAGCGCAGCGACTACAGTCCGCTGATCCAGTCGACATTCAATGTGCAGGTGACACAGCATCTGCTGCAGGGCTGCTGCAAGTGGGTGAATGAGCGCTTCATCATCCAGGCGAAGAACACGCGGCGCATCACGGATTCGGCGTTTCGGCAACAGCTCATCTACACGATCGGGCAGGTGGAGAGCATCTACTGGGCGCTGGTAAGCGCGTATGAGGACGAGCAGGCGAAGGAGCGCGCGCTGCAGCAGTCGACGCAACTGTCGAGCGACAACCGCAAGCAACTGCAGATTGGAACGCTGGCGCCGCTGGATGTGGTGAACTCCGATGCGGCGGTGGCGAGCGACAAGCAGGCGCTGATTACTTCGCAGAGCAACCTGGAGTACCAGCAGCTGCTGATGAAGCAGGCGATCGCTCGCAACCTGAACGATCCGCAACTGGCGAATGCACCGGTTGTTCCGACAGACCGCGTGAGCCTGGACCGTCTGCCTGAAGAGGACATGCAGACCGAGGACCTGATCCGCGAGGCGTATCAGAACAATCCGCAGATCGAGCAAGCCTCGCTGACCCTGAAGAACGACGAGCTCACGATCCGCGCGGAGAAGAATGGCCTGCTGCCGGTGCTGGATGCCTACGGCTTCTACGGCGGCAGTGGCGTTGGCGGACAGCAGAATCCGAATGTGAACTGCTCCAACACGAACGTTTTCGTGCCGTGCCCACCGAACACCTATCCGACGTCAGGCTACGGAACGGTCCTGGGTAACACGCTGGGTAACAACTCACCCAACTGGGGCGTGGGTGTGAACATGCAGATTCCGCTTCGCAATCGCACGGCGCAGGCCGACCAGGTGCGGTCGCAGATGGAATACCGGCAGTCGCAGATGCGGATGCAGCAGCTCTACACGCAGATTCGCATCCAGGTGATCAACGGCGTGTATGCGCTGACGAATGACCGAGCGGCGGTACAGTCGTCGCAGTCGGCGCGGGACTACGCGGCGCAGGCGCTGGACGCGGAGCAGAAGAAGTACAGGCTCGGGGCTTCGACGACAGCGAACGTTCTTCAGATGGAGCGCAACCTGGCGACGGCAGAGGACAATATGATCTCGGCGGATGCGGCGTATGCGCGTGACCGGGCATCATTGAGCCAGATTCTTTCCAACATCCTGGACAAATACGGGGTGAGCATCAACGAGGCGGCGAGCGGAACGATTTCGCAGAAGCCGCACATCCCGGGCCTGACGGCGCCCCAGCCGCCGGCTCCGCCGAAGCCGCTGACGGAGACGCCTCCGCCGGTGCCGCAGTAGAGGCGAGAGAACAGAGATCAGAGATCAGAAAACAGGGGACAGGCTGTGGTGTGTGCTCACCGCAGCCTGTTCTCGTTTCGCAGTTTAAGTGTGGCCCCTCGAGGCTTCCGATCTCTGTTCTCTGATCTCTGTTTTCTCTTTCTCAGGTAGGCTGAGAGTTTGGAGTGAATGAGATGAGTGAAGAGAACTCGTTGTCGCGTGCGGCGTCGGCGTACCTGCGGTCGGCGCGGCATCAGCCGGTGCAGTGGCATGAGTGGGGCACGGAGGCGTTTGAGAAGGCCAAGCGCGAGAACAAGCCGGTGCTGCTGGATATCGGCGCGGTGTGGTGCCACTGGTGCCACGTGATGGACCGCGAGAGCTATGAGAACGAAGAGACTGCGGCGGTGCTGAACGATCACTTCATCGCGGTGAAGGTGGACCGCGATGAGCGGCCGGATGTGGACACGCGGTATCAGTCGGCGGTGGCGACGATCAGCGGACAAGGCGGCTGGCCGCTGACGGCGTTCCTGACGCCGGAGGGAAAGCCGTATTTCGGCGGAACGTACTTTCCTCCCGAGGAGCGCTATGGCAGGCCGAGCTTCAAACGCGTGCTGCTGACAATGGCGCATGCGTATGCGGAGCGGCGCGAGGAGGTTGAAGAGTCAGCATCGAGCATCCTGACGATGATCGAGCACAATGAGAGCTTTGCGGGGCGCAGCGGAGAGCCGGGCGCGGCGCTGCTGGACAAGATCATCGAGTCGGCGCTGCGGCAGTTTGACGCGCGCAATGGAGGGTTCGGATCGCAGCCGAAGTTTCCGAATTCGGGCGGGATCGATCTGCTGATTGATACGGCGACGCGTGGCGGTGCAAATGCTGGAGGCTGCGCGGAACGTTGCGATCGTGACGTTGAAGAAGATGGCTGCGGGTGGGATTCACGATCAGCTTGCGGGTGGATTTCATCGCTACTCGGTGGATGAGCAGTGGATTGTGCCGCACTTCGAGAAGATGGCGTATGACAACAGCGAGCTGCTGAAGAACTATGCGCATGCGTTCCAGAGCTTCGCCGATCCGGAGTTTGCGCAGGTAGCGAATGGCGATTCTGCGCTGGATGGATGAGTGGCTGAGCGATCGCGAGCGCGGCGGATTTTATGCGTCGCAGGATGCGGATGATTCGCTGGACGATGATGGCGACTACTTCACGTGGACGCGCGAAGAGGTTCAGGCGGTGCTGCCCGCGGAGGAGTTTCGCGTTGCGGAGGCGTATTTCAATGTGCGGCCGGTGGGCGATATGCATCACAATCCGGCGAAGAATGTGCTGCACACGCCGAAGACGCTGGAGGAGGTTGCGAAGGCGCTGGGGATTGACGAGGTGAAGGCGCGCCAACTGCTGCGTGCGGCGAAGGAGACGATGTATGCGGCGCGGTTGAAGCGGCGGACGCCGTACGTCGACAAGACGGTGTACACGGGATGGAACGGGATGTGCATCTCGGCGTATATCGCTGCGGGAAGATCGTTGGGTTTGCAGGAGCCGGTGGAGTTTGCGCTGAAGTCGCTGGACCGCGTGCTCGACACAGTGTGGAGCGATGCGGGCCTCGCGCATGTGGTGGCGTATGGAGAGGGTGTGGCGCCGGAGCGGGCGGTGCCGGGCGTGCTCGACGACTATGCGTTTGTGGCGAATGCGGCGCTGGACGCGTGGGAGGCGAGCGGTGAGTTGCGCTACTTTGACGCGGCGCAGCAGATTGCGGATGCGATGCTGAAGCGCTTCTACGACGTGACGGGATGCGGGTTCTTCGATACGGAGTTGACCTCGACGGAGGAGCGGATTGGAGCGCTGGCAGCGCGGCGGAAGCCGCTGCAGGATTCTCCGACGCCGGCAGGCAATGCGGTTGCGGCGACGGTGCTGCTGCGGCTGGCGGCTCTGACGAACAACAAGGACTATGAGACGCGCGCGCAGGATACGCTCGAGACGTTTGGCGGAGTGGCGGAACATTTTGGGCTGTTCGCGGCGAGTTATGCGCTGGCACTGCGCAGGATGATCGAGCCGCCGATTCAGGTGTGCGTCGTGGGCGACGATGCGGTCGCGAAGGACCTGCTGGTGACGTCGATGGCGCGCTTCATGGTGAACAAGAGCGTGATTCAATTGCGGCGCGAGCAGTTAGAGACGCTGCCGCCGGCGCTGGCGGAGACGTTGCCGCATGCTCCAGCGGGTAGCGCGGGGTTCGCGATGGTCTGCAAGGGGAAC
The DNA here is from genome assembly GCA_963729675.1 of uncultured Acidobacteriaceae bacterium. Lineage (GTDB taxonomy): Bacteria > Acidobacteriota > Terriglobia > Terriglobales > Acidobacteriaceae > Granulicella. Next base: position 175,330 of record CAVSOV010000001.1, on the reverse strand, counting down.
AGTTGTCTGCCGCCGATTACGAACGATGAGGACCTTGAGGCTGCGCTGAGTTAGCGAGCGATTTGATCAGTGGTGAAGCAGGGGCAGGAGCAGCGCCGAGATGCCATTCCACGTGATCTGCATGCCAATGCATATGAGAATGAAGGCGATGACGCGGAGGATTCCGTGCACGGTGGCCTGCGGGATGGCGCGCGTGATGCGCGGCGCGTTCGCATAGCAGACGTAGACAAGGACGCTGAGGACGACGATGGCGAGAAAGAGTCCGCCATGACGGAGCAGGTTCTGAGTAAGGTTGCTGCCTTCGTCGCGCGTTGCGAGCGTGAGCGTGACGACGAGGGTGCCCGGGCCGGAGGTGATCGGGAAGGTGAAGGGGTAGAAGGCCTTCTCCCGAAGCGCCGCCAAACTCGCGTCCGGATTCATATGAATCCCTGCGCTCTTGTCGCGTGAGACGGTGTCAACGTCCGACTCGTTGAGTACGGACCAGCCGATGGCCACGATCACGAGGCCGCCCGAGATCTGGACGATGGGCAGAGAGATGCCGAAGAAGTGCAGGATCACGGTGCCGAGCAGCTCGATGATGACGAGGAAGATTACGTTGTTGAACGCGATGCTTCGGGCGAGCGAGCGATACGCTTCGGGTGGTGCCTCGCCGACGAGACCGAGGAAGACGAGCGCCGAGCCGAGCGGGTTGATCAGCGGCAGCAGCGCGCTGAACGCGATGAGAAAGGACTCCCAGAGCTCGAGCGCGGCGTGCACAGGCCCGATGGTAGCAGGCGCTGCGGCCCAGGGGCGCGGAGTCGATTGGAGCTAGCGCGTGGGTTCTGTTGAGACCGGCGGTGTTGGTGGAGCAAGCGTGGGGTCAGGACGTTCGAGCACGAGCGTGCTGCTGGCGGAGCCGAAGGCGATGTGCTCCTTCTCGAAGGCGAGCAGGATGCGGCGGCGGAGCTCGCGCAGGACGCCGTCGCGCTGGTTGACCTGCACGCGGAGATTGATGGGGTAGATGACCTCGTGGCCGCTGATCTTGTCGACGCCGGGGATGTCCGGGTCGGCGATGACGACGTCCTTGAAGGCCTCGTCGGCGCGAACTTCGTTCGCAAGCTTTCGAAGCACAGCCAGAACGTGGTCCGGGTTCTCGCCGGTGCTGACGCTGACGGAGAGCGTGGCGACGGAGAAGTCGCGCGAGAGGTTGGAGACGGTGGTGATCTGGCTGTTGGGCACGATGTAGAGCGTGCCATCGCCGTCGCGCAGCTTGGTCATGCGCAGGGTCAGGCCCTCGACTGTGCCTTGCAGGCCGGCGATCTTGATGTTGTCGCCGATGGCGTACTGGTCCTCAAGCAGGATGAAGAGGCCGGTGAGCATGTCCTTGAACAGCGACTGCGCGCCGAAGCTGATCCCCAGGCCGATAACGCCGGCGGCGGCGATGAAGGAGCCCAGCGGGACACCCACGGCTCCGAGGATTTGAATGAAGACGTAGGCGCCGATGAGGCCGTAGCCGGTGGCCCGGATGATCCCTGCCAGAGTTCGCAGTTGCGCGGCGCGGTGGGCGTTGCCGACCATGGCGCTGGCGGATTTGTGCAGCCGTTTTACGAAGAAGGAAAGAATCTGCTGGCCGATGAGCGCCAGCAACAAAGCGATGACAATCTTTGGGACGCCGTGCTGTACAAAGTTGAGCAGGTCCAGATGCCAGCCGTGTTCGAGGGAGACGAGCGAATGCTCCTCTTGTGGAAGTGAGGCTGTAAGAGTGATCATCAATGGCAAATTCCGGTCTACTCCGCAGGATACGAGATTGCAGCCAAGCATAGGACGAGTCGCACCCGGCGGCAGGTAGCTTTGGCAAGGAGGGTGAAATGCGACCGAGAGGAATCAATCAGATAGTACGGGTGGGGATGTTGAGTGCGGCTGTGCTTGTAGTGGCTCTGGGAGCGGGGCTGCATGTGGGAGGCGGTGTGGTGGAGGCGCAGCGGCAGGGGCAGCCGAAGCCGCCGCCGACGCTGCAGAACGGCCCGTCGACACTGCCGACGCTGGATCAGCCGGTCTTGACGGCCGATCCGATGCATACCCACATGGATGAGGAGCGTCTGAAGGCGATGAACGACGATCGCCAGAAGAAGCTCACTGCCGACGTGGACAGGCTGTTGGCGCTGACCAATGAGTTGAAGTCCGATGTCGCCAAGGCCAACAAGGATGAGCTGTCGGTCACGGTCATCCGCAAGGCTGCGGAGATCGAGAAGCTGGCGCACGACGTGCAGAGCCGGATGAAGAACTGAACAGGACAGCGATGCGGCAGAGCCGCGCTGTGGTGGAGAATCTCTGGTCAAAAGGGCCTGCAGCCTCTATAAAGAGTCCATTCCGATTTCGCTGCGCGGTCGCGCGGTCAGGAGGACTCTAGTTGCGTTCTGGGGAGAGCAGTCGGGTACTTCGAGTCGCAGTATTGTGTGTCGTGGCGTTTGTCGTGGGGGCCGGCCTGGGCGGAGGCCCCGGTGTGGTCAAGGCGCAGAAGAATATGGACCCCACGTTGCCGAAGAATCAGGATCCCACAACCCCGCCGAGTGTGTTGCCATCGGAGGACCCGGGGATGTCCCCGCTGCCGGACAGCCCGATTCGGGCCCGGATGAGCGAAGAGCGTGTGAAGGCGCTCAACGACGACCGGCATAAACGGCTGGAAGACGATGCCGGGAAGCTGCTCGCGCTCAGCACCGAGCTAAAGACCGAGGTCGACAAAGCGAACAAAGACGAGCTGTCCCTGGAGGTCATGCGCAAGGCCGCGGAGATCGAAAAGCTGGCGCATGACGTGCAGAGCCGGATGAAGAACTGAGCAGAGTCGCACGAGGGAACGCACCAGAGTTGGGTGGCCGCGGAGGTATCTGGTCAGAAGAGCGTTTGCCATTTATAAAGGCTCAATCCGAAATTAACGGGGACAAGCGAGGCTTGAACGTGAAGATGACTCAGATGTTTCGTGTTGCAGCGATGGGCGGAGTTCTGGTGATGGGTGCAGGATTTGCGTGGAATGCGGGCGTGGTCAGGGCCCAGAGAAATGCAGACCCGATTCAGCCGCCGGCGACGCAGCCGGGCGCGATGACCTCCGAGGATTCGTCGATTGGCGGGCGGATGGGACAGGACCGCATCGAGGCGATGAAGGCGGCGGACCGGCGGAGCCACGCTCAGAAAGACGTCGAGAAGATGGTAGCGCTGACGAACGAGCTTCACGCGGACATTGCCAAGATGAACAATGGTGAGCTGCCAGCGGATATTGCCAAGAAGGCAAAGGAGATTGAGAAGCTCGCCCACGATGTGCAGAGCCAGATCAATCACTAACAGACGGTGATGCGACGGAATTTCTCGACGGTGCGGTCTGGTCAAAAAAGCCCTCCAGCTTCTATAAAGAGCTACTGACAACAGGTCGGCGCGAGGAGGCCTCAGATGCGATCACGTGAGATCGGTCAGGTAGCTCGAGTTGCAATGTTGAGTGCAGCAGCCCTTCTGGCAGTTGGTGGACTCGCCTCGCACACCGCGGCCGTTATGGCGCAGAAGAGCTCGGTGCCGGAGAGAAATGCAGACCCGATTCAGCCTCCGGCAACGCAGCCCGGCGCGATGACGTCGGAGGACCCGTCGATTGCAGGACGGGTGGGCCAGGACCGCATCGAGGCCATGAAGATGGCCGACCGCCGCAACCATGCGCAGAAGGACATCGAGAAGATGGTGGCGCTGACCAACGAACTACAGGCGGGCTTCGCCAAGACCAACCAGGGCGATCTGCCGCTGGATCTGGTCAAGAAGGCGAAGGAGGTCGAAAAGCTCGCGCATGATCTCCAGACCCAGATGAATCATTAGGGCTTGAACCAGGTTCAGGGCGGCGCGAGGGCGGTTGCGAGGTTGAACTGTGGCTCCTTCATGCCAGTAGTGGGTGTGGCCGAGGAGCGGACTGGCGGCTCCGGTGGCGCGGCCGAGGCGCTGTGAAGATCATGTAGCGAAGCGGGACAGGGCTCGAGGGGACGAGTAAAATCGTCGAGGCTGGATCACCCCAGCGAGCAGAGAACGCTCGCCGGGGACCCCGATAGGAGGGCCAGGGGTTGGCGGAGAAGAAGACGGCAAGCAAGGTGGCGGAGCGGTTGGGGGAACGGACCGAGCGGGTGGTGGCCGCGGGTCTGACGGCGGCGCAGCTCATTGAGTTCTACCGGTTGATGTATCTCTCGCGGAGGACGGACGACCGCGAGATCATGCTGAAGCGTCAGCAGAAGATCTTCTTCCAGGTCTCCGGTGCGGGGCATGAGGCGCTGCTGGTGGCGGCGGGCCTGGCGATGAAGCCGGGGTACGACTGGTTCTTTCCGTACTATCGCGACCGCGGGTTGGGACTGGCGCTGGGGATGACGGTTGAGGACCAGTTGCTGCAGGCGGTGGGAGCGGCGACGGACCCTTCGAGCGGCGGACGGCAGATGCCTTCGCACTGGACGAGCGAGCGGCTGAATATCGTATCGCCGTCGTCGTCGACGGCGACGCAGTGCCTGCACGCGGTGGGTTGCGCGGAAGCGGGAAGGTATTACAAGCATCATCCGGAGGCGGCGAAGCGGCCGACTGATGGTAGCAGACTATCGCAGCTTCAAGGATGTGAAGTTTCAGCCGGACGAGGTTACGTATGTCTCGATCGGCGAGGGCTCGACGAGCCAGGGTGAGTTCTGGGAGTCGCTGAATACGGCGTCGAACAGCAGGCTGCCGGTGCTGTATGTGATCGAGGACAACGGGTACGCGATCTCGACGCCGGTGGAGGCGAATACACCGGGTGGAAATATCTCGAAGCTGATTGCGAACTTTCCGGGCTTCAGGTTCTGGGAGGTGGATGGAACGGATGCCATTGCGAGTTACAAGGCGATGGTGGAGGCGGTGGCGTACTGCCGGAGCGGGCAAGGGCCGGCGGTGGTGCACGGGCATGTGACGCGGCCGTACTCGCACTCGCTGAGCGATGACGAGAGGCTGTATCGCTCCAAGGAAGAGATTGACGCAGATGCGCTACGCGACCCGATCTCGCGGATGCAAATATGGCTGCTGCGCGAGGGCATTCTGGATGAGCAGGGCATCAATGAGCTCGAGCGGAAGGTTGACGAAGAGGTGGCGCGAGCGACGGAGCGTGCGCTGGCGGCGGTGCTGCCGACGCCGGATTCGATCCTGACCCATGTGTACTCAGAGGAACTGAAGCCGACCGATGCGCGGTTCGATACGAAGGCGGCGACGACGGCGGATCGACCGAGCGCACGATGCTGGACCTGATCAACGCGACGATGCACGACGAGATGCGGCGCGATGAGCGGATTGTGGTGTTCGGCGAGGATGTGGCCGATGCGACGCGGGATGAGCCGCTGCGCAAGGGGCAGGTGAAGGGCAAGGGCGGTGTGTTCAAGGTCACAGCGGGGCTGCAGAAGGAGTTCGGCAACGACCGTGTGTGGAACTCGCCGCTGGCGGAGGCGAACATCACCGGGCGCGCGATTGGGATGGCGGTGCGCGGACTGAAGCCGGTGGTGGAGATCCAGTTCTTCGACTACATCTGGCCGGCGATGCACCAGATGCGGAATGAGCTGAGCGTGATGCGGTGGCGGTCGAACGGGCAGTTCTCGCTGCCCGCTGGTGATGCGGGTGCCGATCGGAGGCTATCTCACCGGCGGCTCGATCTATCACTCGCAGTCAGGGGAGAGCATCTTCACGCACACACCGGGAGTTCGGGTGGTGATGCCGTCGAATGCGCTGGATGCTGCGGGGTTGTTGCGGACGGCGATTCGTTGCGACGATCCGGTGCTGTTTTTCGAGCACAAGAGGATGTACCGCGAGACGTTTGGGCGGTCGGCGTATCCGGGGCCGGAGTACATGATCCCGTTCGGGAAGGCCAAGGTGGTGCGCGAGGGCAAGGACCTGACGGTGATCACGTATGGGGCGGTGGTGCCGAGGGCGCTGCAGGCGGCGCAGCGGATGGCTCGGGAGCTCCAGGTGGAGGTTGAGGTGATCGACCTGCGCTGCCTGAGTCCGTACGACTGGGAGGCGATTGCGGAGTCGGTGAGGAAGACCAGCAAGGTGATCGTGGCGCATGAGGACATGCTGAGCTGGGGTTATGGAGCGGAGATCGCGGCGCGGATCGGCGATGAGCTGTTTCACGACCTGGATGCTCCAGTGCGGAGGGTAGGGTCGATGGATACGTTTGTGGCCTATCAGCCGCTGCTGGAGGATGTGATTCTGCCGCAGCCGGAGAAGCTGTTTCAGGCGATGAAGGAGCTGGCAGAGTTCTAGGGGCAGGGAATAGGGAGGGCCAAGAGCCAGAGGCGCCCCCCTCCCTACGCAATTTTGCGCAAAGTCTAGATGCGATTGGACTTAGAGGTGGACTTTAAGTGCAAAGTATTCATTCCATTTGGGTTGCGCGTAAAGTCTCTGGAATGTGTGGGTTGAGGTTGTCTATGGGGCCGCGGTTTTTTTGGGCGAGTTTCGAGCGAGTTGCCCCTTTGGTTTGTGTGAGTTGCGAGTCGTGACCGGGCAGTAGAAAAGATCTCGTTTGAGAAGGGCCGGAGAGCACGGGTGCGACCAGCTTTGCCGGGGTTCTTCGACTGCGCATCACGGTGAACCGTGACGCTTCGCTCAGAATGACAGCTTCTTTGCTTGCTCACCACCCTCTTTGCTTGCTCACCACTCAGCTCCGTTGTTTGTCGAGAATGACGGCTTATTCATCAGGCTCAGGGTCACAGACTTAGAAACCTATTTGGAGTATGTTTGTCGCAACTTAGGCGCTGAAGGCGGGTTTGAGCGGAACAGCCCGAAGATTGCAAGGTATCTGGGGGAGAGCAACTGTCATGATTCCGCGGCGTAAGTGGATGCGTGAGGCAGGACGGACCGCGTTGACGGGTCTGTTGTGTGGATTGATGGCGGTTCCGCAGGCGGCGTTTGGGGCGGCTGCCGCGCAGGGAGAGCCCGGGGCGGGTTCGCCGGCGCCCAAGTTGCCGAAGCGGCCCGAGAGGCAGGCTCCGCTGACGCAGCAGGAGCGGGTGTTGCATGCGCTGAACCGGTTTACGTTTGGGCCGAGGCCGGGCGATGCCGAGGCAGTGGAGAAGATGGGACTGCAGAAGTGGTTCTTCGAGCAACTGCAGCCACAGACGATCGATGACTCGGCCTTTGAGCAAAGGATGAATGAGTATCCGGCGCTGCGGCTCTCGCAAGAGGAGCTGATCAAGCGGTTCCCATCGCAGCAGATGTTTCGCATGGCGGATAAGCGCGATGTTCCGATTCCGCATGACCGCGTGGAGCATGCGCTGTTTGAGGATGCGCGGTATGAGTACGACCAGAAGCAAAAGGAGCTGAAGGAGCAGGCAGCGAACGGAGCGAAGCCGGGACAGCCTGGAGCGGCGGCGCAGACGAATCCGCCGCAGCCGGGTGCGAATCAGGTTGCGAATCAGACTGTTCAGACGGCGGAGCTCACGCCCGAACAGCAGGCGAAGGCTTTGGCGCATCGGCAGGAGATAACGGGGCTGAATGCGTTAGGCGAAGACGAAAAGCCTCCGAAGAAGCACCCGGCACCGCAGAGCGGCATGCAGGCGAGCATGGACATGGCGGGCGCTGGAGCCGCGGACATGAACGGCGGGGCGAATGGCAACACGCCGCAGGGATCGCAGCTGCTGTCGAATGGAGAGATGGCGACGAACGCTGTCGAGCTGAATAAGAAGGGCAAGCCGAAGCTGAAGGACCTGGCCGATCCAGCGCCGGAAGAGGTGCAGGCGGTGCTGGCGTTGCCTGCAGACCAGCGCGTGCAGCGGCTGGTTGGCATGAAGCCGGACGAGATGCTGTCGTTCAAGGCGGCGCTGAAGCCGCAGCAGAAGGTGCTGCTGGTGGAGGGCATGACGCCGGAGGACGAGGAGGTTGCGGGCGAGTTTGTGACGGCTCCGGAGCGCGTGGTGGGCGCGGAGATTTTGCAGGAGCGGCTGGAGCGCGATGTGTTCAGCGAGCGGCAGCTGCAGGCGGTGATGACGGACTTCTGGCTGAACCACTTCAGCGTGTATCTGCGCAAGAACGAGAAGGAGCCGTACTATTTGCCGGCGTATGAGCGCGACACGATTCTGCCGAATGCGCTGGGCAAGTTTGAGAACCTGCTGGTGGCGGTGGCGCAGAGCCCGGCGATGCTGATGTATCTGGACAACTGGGAGAGCGTGGGCCCGAACTCGATGCAGGCGATTCGTGCGCAGCGGGCGGACTTCATGCGGCCGAATGCGAAGAAGCAGCAGCCGAAGGGTATCAACGAGAACTACGGCCGCGAGCTGATGGAGCTGCACACGCTGGGAGTGAATGGCGGATACACGCAGCAGGATGTGATCGAGGTTGCGAAGTGCTTTACGGGATGGACGATCGATAAACCGTACCAGGGCGGCGGTGGAGCGTACTACGATGACGCCCGGCATGAGCCGGGCACGAAGATCGTGCTGGGCCACAAGATCAAGGAGAACGGGCAGAAGGAAGGCCTGGAGGTGCTGCACATCCTGGCGACGAGCCCGGCGACGGCGCACTTCATCTCGCCAGAAACTTGCGGTGCGGTTTGTGAGCGACGATCCTCCGCCGGCGCTGGTGAATAGAATGGCCGCGGCGTTTTTGAAGAGCGATGGGAATATCAAGGCGGTGCTGCTGACGATGTATCGCTCGCCGGAGTTCTGGAGCCCGCAGGTGTATCGCGCGAAGCTGAAGACGCCGGTGGAGTTTATGGCGAGTGCGCTGCGCGCGAGTGGAGCGGATGTGAAGACGCCGCTGCCGCTGGTGCAGGCGATGGATCGGCTGGGCATGCCGATCTATGGGATGCTGACGCCGCAGGGGTATTCGTGGAAATCGGATGAGTGGGTGAGCTGTAATGCCTTGATCTCGCGAATGAACTTTGCGCTGGTGTTGAGCAGCAACCGTGTAGGTGGGACGAAGACGGATTGGCCGGCGTTGCTGGGTGCGACGGATGGTGCGGCTGTGACGCCGGATGTCGAGACGGAGAACAAGCTGGAGATTGCGCTGCTGGGCGAGCCGGCGACGGACAGGACACGCTCGACGGTGCTGGCGCAGTTTGGAGATCCGACGGCGCAGCAGAGTGCGGAAGAGGCGTTCAAAGCGAAGCCGGCGGCGCAGAGCGATGGCATGATGATTCCGACGGGGGCGTTGATGCGGGGCAAGGCTGGGCGGGGGCCGCAGCCGGGGCCGGGGACGCCGCTGGATACGATGGCGGGGCTGTTGCTGGGGTCGCCGGAGTTTCAGAGGAGATAAGGAGCAGGGAACGAGGGATCAGGAATTGAGAAAGCAGGGTAAGGCGATGGCGAACAGGATGCGGTTTACCGATGCGAGCGACTGGGGATGCGATATGTGCGGGCGCGATGCGGCGCGGCGCAATGGCGTGACACGGCGTGGATTCTTGCGTGGAGGTGCGCTGGCGCTGGTGGGGACCTCTGTGGTGCCGGCGTTTTTGACGCGGGCGATTTATGCAGAGGTGGATCGCGCGGCCGCGAGTAAGAAGAAGCTGGTCGTGATCTTTCAGCGTGGGGCGTGCGATGGGTTGAATGTCGTGGTGCCGTACACGGAGAAGAACTACTACAGGATGCGGCCGACGATTGCGATTCAGAAGAATGATGTGCTGGATCTGGATGGGTATTTCGGGCTGCATCCGTCGATGAGTGCGATGAAGCCGCTGTTTGACCAGGGGCATCTGGCGATTGTGCATGCGGCGGGGTCGCCGGATCCGTCGCGGTCGCACTTTGATGCGCAGGACTTTATGGAGAGTGGAACGCCGGGCGTGAAGAGTACGCCGGATGGATGGTTGAATCGCGCACTGCAGGTTGAAGTGGTGGATGGGAAGCCTTCGCCGTTTCGTGCGGTGGCGCTGGGCGCGGAGTTGCCGAGAACGCTGCAAGGGAAGGTGCCGGCGGTGTCGGTGGCGAATTTGCAGGACTTCTCGGTGGGTGGGCGCGGGCCGCAGCCTTCGGCGGTGGCGAATGCGTTTGAGGCGATGTATGACGAGAGCTCGGATGCAGTGCTGCATGGGACAGGCGAGGAGACGTTTGAGGCAGTGAAGATGCTGCGCGCGGCGAATCCGGCGCAGTACAAGCCGGCGGATGGCGTGGTGTATCCGAACGGGGCGTTTGGCAACAGCATGAAGCAGATTGCGCAGTTGCTGAAGGCGAATCTTGGTGTGGAGGCGGCGTTCTCGGATATCGGCGGATGGGACACGCATCAGAACCAGGGCGCGGCGAATGGGCAGCTGGCGAATCGGCTGACGGAGTTTTCAAGCGCGATTGCGGCGTTCTGGCGCGATATGGGAGATGACGCGGAGAACGTGACGCTGGTGACGATGTCGGAGTTTGGAAGAACGGCGCGGCAGAACGGCACGGGCGGGACGGATCATGGGCACGCGAATGTGATGTTCGTGCTCGGGGGCGCGGTGAAGGGTGGCAAGGTGTATGGGCAGTGGCCGGGCGTGAATGATGAACAGCTGAACGAAGGGCGCGATCTGAAGGTGACGACGGACTTCAGAAATGTGCTCGGCGAAGCGGCGTATAAGACGCTGGGCGCGCGCAGGCTGGATGTGGTGTTTCCGGGAGCGCAGGTGGAGCCGGGAAGCTTTTTGAATTTTGCCTAGAGATGTGTGCAGGGAACTATCGCTGAGGTTGCTTCGTATTGATAAGTAGCTTCAGCGAATGGTTCGCTGCGAATGCGCTTGCGCGTGTGTCGTGATGCGCGCTAGATGCGTGTGTTTGCGTGCGTGTTGCCTGGTGATTGTAGTTTGGATACTCACAAGGAAATTGATGCGCACAGCAAAACCTTTTGCGCGAAGATTCGTCTGAAGAGATGTAACACCTGCTGGAGCGCAAATCACCCACGGCTCTGGCTTCCCCTAGCCGCACCACCCTCCCCACCTGTACCGAGGCTGCCTGAACATCGGCGGCCTTCGCGCCTTTAAGGCGCTAGAGACACGAGATGCGAGATGAGAGATCAGAGATCAGTGAGGCTGGAGGTAGAGATCGAGGAAGCGTTGGATGGCGGGGATGAGTGCAGGATCGTTGGGTGAGGGGAGTTCGATGGTGAGTTTTGGGTCGGCGGCGTTGGCGAGTGCGGCGGGTGGATGTTGCGCGTTCGTGTAGGAGATGAGGAGCTTCGGTGTGGGGAGTTTCGAGAGTGGCTCCGCGAGTGGGAAGGTTTGGTTGAAGAGAAGGCGCGCGGGGACGAGTGAGGAGTGCGGGTCGTGGAGGACGCGGTCGGTGAGGTCGCCGTCGGGTGCGTCGAGGACGATGGCGGGGATGTCGTGATGTTCGGCGGCGAGTTGAACGGCTAGTGAGGCGCCGATGCCGTCGCCGTAAAGGATGATGTTTTGCGGCGGGATGTGTTGTGTGTAAAAAAGCCAGTTGAGTGCGGCGTCGGCGTCTTGCTGCATGGTGGCTTGGGTGGGATGCTGGCCGGTGCTGTGACCATAGCCGCGGTAGTCGAAGAGGAAGATGTTGAGGCCGGCGTTGTGGAGTGTCAGTGCGCGGGGAAGAGCGTCGGCGATGGAGCCGTCGGCAGCGTGGAGGAGGAGTGCGGTGGGGGCGGAAGTGTTGTCGGATGGGATGAGCCAGCCGTTGAGTTGTGGGAGGCCCGTGGGGTCGTCGGCGAAATGGAGTTCGGTGAATTTGAGGCCGATGGATGCGGGTGTGGTGGCGACGTTGCGCGAGGGATGGAGGACGAGCTGCCACTGGCCTTGATACCAGAGGAGGCAGAGTGTGCCCCAGGCGCAGAGGAGCGCGACGGCGAGGACGATGGCCAGGGCTTTGAGGATCCAGCGCGGGTCGATTAACTCTGATGTCGCCGATTGCGGCATGGGCTGCCGGCGTGAGGAGGAGTTGCGTTTGGGTGGAGCTGGCATGAGTCTTGTGTGTAGAGTTCAGCATCTCATGCGCGGACGTGATTGGAGTTTGTGTGAGTGAGTGGGTGCGGTTGTGCTCGGTGGGAGAGGCTCCGAAGCCCGGTGAGGTGATGGAGGCCGAGGCGAAGGGCGTGCAGGTTTGCGTGGCGAATGTGAATGGGCGGCTGGCGGCGCTGGAGAACATTTGTCCGCATCGCGGAGGGCCGCTGGGGCAGGGATGGCTGGAGGGTGAGGCGGTGGTGTGTCCGTGGCACTCGTGGACGTTTGATACGCGGACTGGGCAGGCGCTGCCGCCGGACTGCGGTCATGTGGGTGTGCTGCCGGTGAAGGTGGAAGGCGAAGATGTGTTGATTGACTTGAGCTGAGTAGAGGCAACCTTTCGCGATTTTGCATAGATTTATTGCGAGTGCGAAAGCAGCTTTCAGAGCAAACTCTGGGACACGGATGGCTTCTTATTATGTGTCGCAGGGCGTCAGGAGTGACGAAAAGAACAGATGCCCGCGCAGGAGAAGGGCCATGATGAAGCGAATTCTTTTGGGTGTGTTTTCGTTGGCGGTTGTTCTTGGAACCGCCGGTACGTCACAGGCGCAGTATCACCACCACCGGCATTGCTGGTATCAGCATCACCACCGCGTTTGCAGGGCGTACTAAGGAAGTAGATTTCGGGCCGGAAGTAGATGTCGGGCCACTCGATTTCGGGCCAATGGAGGTTAGCAAAGAGCTCGGCGAAAGCCGGGCTTTTTGCTGTGCGGCGGCGGCTGCTGAAGCGGTTGGCGGCAGGTGAGTTAAGCCTGTTAGGATAGATGGAGTCCACTCCCAAGGGGAGATTCCATGCAGGCAATTCTGGCGCTCGAGGATGGGCGCATCTTTCGCGGCCGAGCTTTCGGCGCGCCGGTGGAGCGCGTAGGTGAGGTTGTTTTCAATACCTCGCTGACGGGATACCAGGAAATTTTTACCGACCCATCGTATGCGGGGCAGATCGTCGTACTGACGAACCCGCATATTGGGAACTATGGCACGAGTCCGAGTGATGCGGAGTCGGCGCGGCCGTATATCGAGGGACTGGTGGTGCAGGGAATTTTCACCTGTTGCCTCGAACTGGCGGTCGACGGAAGTTGCGGATGAGTACCTGGAGCGCAGCGGGGTTCCGGTGATTGCGGAGATCGATACGCGCGCGGTGGTGCGGCATCTGCGGGCGAATGGCGTGATGCGTGGTGTGATTTCGACTGCGGTTGAGGATGTGGATGCGCTGGTGGCGAAGGCGCGGGCGCATCGGCGGATGGATGGGACGGACCTTGCCAGTGTTGTCACGACGAAGAAGGCGTATGAGTGGACGAGCGATGATCCGCGCAATGAGACGGGCGACGCGTTTTTGCCGGGTGAGGATGTTGCGGCGAAGCAGCCGATGCATGTGGTGGCGTTCGACTTCGGGATCAAGCAGAACATCCTGCGCATGCTGACGAGAGAGAACTGCCGCGTGACGGTGGTTCCGGCGAAGACGACCGCGGCAGAAGTGATGGAGATGAATCCGGATGGCGTGTTCTTCTCGAACGGGCCGGGCGATCCGGAGCCGCTGGATTACGCAGTCGAGACGATTCGGGAGCTGCAGGGCCAGAAGCCGATGTTCGGGATCTGCCTGGGGCATCAGTTGTTCGGGCTGGCGCTGGGCGGCAGGACGTACAAGCTGAAGTTCGGACACCACGGCGGGAATCATCCGATCAAGAATCTTGAGACGGGCAAGGTGGAGATTACGTCGCAGAATCACAACTTCAATGTGGATCCGGCTTGCCTGCCGGATGACGTTACTGTCACGCATGTGAATTTGAATGACAACACGCTGGCGGGGTTGAAGCACAAGAGCGATCCGATGTTCAGCGTGCAGTATCACCCAGAGGCGAGCCCGGGGCCGCATGATTCGCATTATCTGTTTAGGGACTTCAGAAAGATGATGGAGGAGTGGAAGAAGTGAGGCATTCAAAGCTGCAATTTGTTTGATGCGGCGCCACTTTTCCAATTCTTGCGAAGGGGCGGGACTTCAGTCCCGCCATTATTTTGAGAAGTAAAGAGGCTTTAGCCTCTGAGGTGGCAGTGCGGCCCGATCGAGAGCAATTCAGGAAGAGTGGTCAGACGTATTTTGTTTCTTTTCAGAATGCTGATTGTCTCCCTCTTTTTCGCCATGAGAATTGGTCGGCGTTATTGGTTCGGATGATTGAGCGTTATCGAGGCGAGTTTCAATTGCATGATTCCGTTGTTATGCCGGATCACATCCACCTACTCCTCACGCCGAATGTGCGCTGTTGAGCGCTAGGTCCAGCTAATCAAAGGTGGGTTCCCGTTCGCTGCGAAGCGCGATCTGCATTGGAATGGGAGGCTGTGGCAGGCTGGCTTCCTCAGATCACAGAATTCGGAATCTGCAGGATTACGAGCAGCACATCCACTACGTCCGGAAGAATGTGGAGAGTTTGAAATCAGTTGAGCACGAGTTTTGTGGCGCCAACGCGGGGCTTGCCCTCGACGCGGTGCCTCGGTGGCTAAAGCCACTGGTTCAGCAAAGGTTTGACGGCGGGGCTGAAGCCCCGCCCCTTCACAAGGCGAATAAGGTGCAGGAAGGCGAGTAAGAAGTAGATGCCGCGTAGAGATGATATTTCGAAGATTCTGGTGATTGGCTCGGGGCCGATTGTGATTGGGCAGTCGGCGGAGTTTGATTACTCGGGGACGCAGGCGTGCAAGGCGCTGAAGGCCGAGGGGTATGAGGTCGTGCTGGTGAATTCGAACCCGGCGTCGATCATGACGGACCCTGAGGTTGCGGACCGCACGTATATTGAGCCGCTGACGCCCCGGTATTTAGAGGAGATTCTGCGGGTTGAGTCGGAGATGATGGGCGGGGCGAACGAAAAGCAGATTCCCTTCGGGAATGACAACAAAAAAAGCAAGGGCGACGGCAACGGCGTGGGGAAGTTTGCGGTGCTGCCGACGGTGGGTGGGCAGACGGCGCTGAATCTTGCGGTGGATCTGGCGGATGCGGGTGTGCTGGATAGGTATGGCATTGAGCTGATCGGCGCGAAGCTGGAGGCGATCAAGAAGGCCGAGGACCGGCTGCTGTTCAAGGATGCGATGAATCGCATTGGGCTGGACATGCCGAAGTCGAAGCTGGTGAACAATATTCGCGATGGGATTGAGTTTGCGGGGGTGCTGGGGTTTCCGGTGGTGATCCGGCCGAGCTTCACGCTGGGTGGATCGGGCGGCGGCATTGCGTATAACCGCGAAGAGCTGATGGAGATTCTGTCGCGCGGGCTGGATCTTTCGCCGGTGCATGAGTGTTTGCTGGAAGAGAGCGTGCTGGGGTGGAAGGAGTATGAGCTCGAGGTTGTTCGCGATCTGAAGGACAACGTCGTGATCATCTGCTCGATTGAGAATTTTGATCCGATGGGCGTGCATACGGGTGATTCGATCACGGTGGCGCCGGCGCAGACGCTGACGGACCGCGAGTATCAGAAGATGCGCGATGCGGCGATTGCGGTGATTCGCGAGATTGGCGTGGAGACGGGCGGAAGCAATGTGCAGTTTGCGGTGAATCCGCAGAACGGGCGCATGACGGTGATTGAGATGAATCCGCGCGTGTCGCGGTCGTCGGCGCTGGCGAGTAAGGCGACGGGATTTCCGATTGCGAAGATTGCGGCGCGATTGGCGGTCGGATACACGCTGGATGAGTTGCAGAACGACATCACGAAGGCGACGCCGGCGTGCTTTGAGCCGACGATTGATTATGTCGTCGTGAAGATTCCGAAGTGGCAGTTTGAGAAGTTTCCCGGAGCGGATGAGACGCTGGGGCCGCAGATGAAGTCTGTGGGCGAGGTGATGGCGATTGGGCGCACGTTCAAAGAGGCGCTGATGAAGGCCGTGCGCTCGCTGGAGACGGGGAAGAAGGCGGGAGCGGAGGGGATTGATCCGCGGAGATTGCGGCAGAGATTGGTGACGCCGTCGCCGGAGCGGATGGCGTATCTGCGCTATGCGTTTGAGACGGGCATGAGCGTGCGCGAGGCGGCGCGGCTGACGGGGATGGACCCGTGGTTTCTGCACCAGATGAAGATGATCGCGGATGAGCTGCAGAAGGTGGAGTTCGCGGGATTTGAGGGGATCGAGGCGGATGATCTGCGTGCGGCGAAGCGCATGGGGATTTCGGATGAGAGATTAGCGGCGGCGCTGGGGCGTGAGGGTAAAGAAGGTGCGGCGCAGGTAAGAGCGATGCGCGAGCGGCTGGGTGTGAAGCCGGTGTTCAAGCTGGTCGATACGTGCGCGGCGGAGTTCGAGAGCTTCACGAACTATCTGTACTCCTGCTACGACGAGGAGAACGAGGCGCTGCCGACGGACAGGAAGAAGATCATCATTCTGGGCTCGGGGCCGAACCGGATTGGGCAGGGCATTGAGTTCGATTACTGCTGCTGCCATGCGGCGTTTGCGCTGCGCGATGACGGCTACGAGACGATCATGGTGAACTGCAATCCGGAGACGGTGTCGACTGATTACGACACGAGCGACCGGTTGTACTTTGAGCCGCTGACGTTTGAGGACGTGCTGGCGGTGTATGAGCATGAGGCGTCGTCGGGTGCGGAGATTGGGATGATTGTGCAGTTCGGCGGGCAGACGCCGCTGAACCTGGCGCTGCCGTTGAAGGCTGCGGGTGTACCGATCATCGGGACGAGTCCGGAGTCGATTGATTTAGCTGAAGACCGCAAGCGGTTTGGAAGGCTGATTGAAGAGCTGGGGATTCCGCAGCCGCCGGGAGCGATGGCGACTAGTGTGGATGAGGCGTTGGCTGGCGCGCGCAAGGTGGAGTATCCGGTGCTGGTGCGGCCGAGCTATGTGCTGGGCGGGCGTGCGATGGTGATTGCGTATGACGATGCCGAGGTGGTGCGGTATATGTCGACGGCGATTGAGTACTCGCAGGAGCGGCCGGTGCTGATTGATCACTTCCTGGAGGATGCGCAGGAGGTGGATGTCGACGCGTTGTGTGACGGCAAGGATGTGGTGATTGCCGGGATCATGCAGCATATCGAAGAGGCGGGCGTGCACTCGGGGGATTCTTCGTGCGTGTTGCCAGCGGTGGATCTGTCAGCCGAGGTGATGGCGACGCTGCGGACGTATACGCGAAAGCTGGCGCTGGCGTTGAATGTGATCGGGCTGGTGAATCTGCAGTTCGCGGTGCAGCGTGGCAAGGTGTTTGTGATTGAGGTGAACCCGCGGGCTTCGCGCACGGTGCCGTATGTGTCGAAGGCGACGGGCGTGCAGTTGGCGAAGGTGGCTTCGCGGTTGATGACGGGAAGGACGCTGCGGGAGCTGCTGCCGGAGCAGGTGGAGAGCGGTGAGGATCTTGGCACGGGCGAGCACTTCTTTGTGAAGTCGCCGGTGTTTCCGTGGGGCAAGTTCCAGGGCGTTGATCCTGTGCTGGGGCCGGAGATGCGGTCGACGGGCGAAGTGATGGGCGTCGCGACGACGTTCGGTGAGGCGTTTGCCAAGGCGCAGATGGCGGCCGGGCTTTATTTGCCGACGGTGGGCACGGTGTTCTTCAGCGTGAACGATCATGACAAGCGTCAGGTCGGTGCGCTGGCGCGGCGGTTCGTGGATATGGGCTTCCGGCTGGTGGCGACGTATGGGACCGCGGCGGTGATTGAGGGCGCGGGCTTGCAGGTGGATCGCGTGTATGCGGTGAAGGAGGGAAGGCCGAATGTGGTCGACCTGATCAAGGGCGAGAACATTCAGCTGATTGTGAATACGCCGCAGGGGCGCGACCGGGTGTTTGATGAGCAGGCGATTCGTCGCGCGGCCGTGGCGGCGAGGGTGCCGACGATTACGACGATGGCCGCGGCGAAGGCGGCGGCGGATGGGATCGAGGCGCTGCAGAGAGGTGAGTATCACGTGAGCTCGTTGCAGGAGCTGCATGCGGCGAGGGAAGCGGTGACGGCTTAGGGTCGCGGTAACTCGAGCGAAAAGCTTTCACGCAAAGGGCGCAAAGGAAAGACGCGAAGGTTCGCCACGGCGATGTGCGCGGTTCTGTTCAGTTTCGAGCTGTGAAGTTTGGGAGTTGTAGGCGAGACTGATGTTGCTTGAGGGAATGTTTATTCCGGTGACGACGCCGTTCTATGTGGACGGTGCGTGCTACTGGCGGAAGCTGGAGCACAATGTGGATCGCTATTCGCGGACGCCGGCGGCTGGGATGGTGGTGCTGGGGCCGCGGACGGAGGCTGCGGGGCTGAGCGATGAGGAGCGGCGTGAGTCGCTGCGCGTGGCGAGCGAGAGTGCGGCGAAGGAGAAGGTGCTGATCGCGGGAGTGGGCGCGGATAGCGTTGCGGGCGCGGTGAGGATTGCGGAGTGGGCGGCGGAGGCGAAGTTTGATGCGGTGCTGCTGCGGGCTCCGGGGGAGTGGCAGCGGCTGGTGCGCGGAGAATTCGCTTGATGCAGGTGGAGCTGTTCTTCAGGGCGGTGGCGGATCGGTCGCCGTTGCCGGTGGTGTTGTGGAGCGATGCGAGCGCGGGTGGGTTTGAGATTCCGGTCGAGATGGTGGGAGCGTTGGCGGGGCATCCGAATGTGATTGGGTTGATGGATGCCGGGCTGACGGTGGAGCGGCTGGGATGCGGTGCGCGCGGCGACTGAGGATGTGAAGCGCGAGGTGACGGTCACGACGGTGTTTGCGGCGGTGACGAGCAGGATGCTTGAGGTTTCGCGTGAAGGCGAGGCGACGTTTGTGGCGGCGGATGCGTTGTCGAGCGGTGGGGCGTCGGTGGCGGTGGCTCCTCCGAAGGCAGCGATGAAGACGCGCGCGAAGACGGTTGGATTTCAGGTTGTTGCTGCCGGTGGGGCGAGCGCGAGTGTCGATCTGCTCGAGGCCGGGGTGCAGGGTGTTGATGCCGGAGCTGGCTGCGTGCGCTCCGCAGGGATGCCATGAGGTTTGGGCGGCGTTCAAGGATGGTGATCCGCAGTTGGCGAGGTTGAAGGCGGAGCGGTTGCGTGAGGCGGATGCGGTGGTGTCAGAGCTCGAGGTTGCGGGCGTGAAGTATGCGTGCGATCTGAATGGGTATTACGGTGGGGCTCCGAGACTGCCGAGGGTGGGGTTGACGGCGGAGGAGAAGGCGCGGGTCGAGCGGGCGTTCCGAGAGGTGAGGAACTAGGGCGCTGCTGAGGAAGGCGTACCCCAGGGGCTGAAGCCCCAGTTCTTTTTCGGGGCCTGAGAGACCCGAGGCTAAAGCCTCGGGTTACCTAGAAGCGGAAGAGACACCCAGGTGGTCGCTGATTGACGGGCAGCGTCAGGTTTTGTGCGTTTAGTTGCGAGTTGCGAGAGTGGTTGTGAGGCTTGATGTGAGCGTACGTGGCTCTTCAAGCATCCCGACTCGTTTGCTACCGCAAACGATACCCCACCCTGTCGCGACAGAGCCGCGCCGAGGGTGGGGCACCCGGTGTGGCTGAGCTATTTGTGGGCGGCGAGGGAGATTTTGGCGCGGGCCTGGGCGGCTTCGGGGGAGTTGGGGAAGCGCTGGATGAGGGCGCGGTATTCGCGGATGCCGGCTTCGGTCTGGTGTTCGGCGATGAGGGCGTCGCCTTTGTGCAGGTGTGCGGCGGGGATCTTGGAGTTGTCGGGGTAGTGCTCGAGGACGTGGTCGTAGTTCTGGATCGCGGCGGAGGGTTTGTTGCCGCGGAGGTCCATCTCGCCGATGTAGTAGTAGGCGTTGCCGGCGAGGTTGTCGTCGGGGTAGGCCTTGATGAGGTCCTGGAATTCGGAGGTGGCGAGCGAGTTCTTGCCGGACATGTAGTCGCTGTAAGCGGTGCGGTACATCTCGCTGGGTGAGGGGCCGGCGGTGTTGGCGGGCCCGGGTTGTGGGTTGTTGTCGGTGAGCGAGCTGAGCGGCGTGCCGGGTGCGGGTTTACCGCTTGGCGTGTTGCTTACGGGGCCCGTTGGCGTAGGGCCCGCTGGTTGAGGGGACACGGCGCCTCCCTGGGGAATGTTGCCGGGCATGTTGCCGAGGAGAGCGTTGGTGGATTGCTGCGAGGCCTGAACGTCGCCGAGGGATTTTTCAATGCGGGTGAGGCGTGCTTTGAGCTCGTCGAGGGAGTCGTTGAGCGATTGGACCTGACCGGAGAGCTGATCGTTCTTCTGGCTGGAGGCGTCCTGCAGGTTCTGCATGCGGAGCTGCATGCCGTTGACGACGACGGCCATCTTGTTGACGGAGTCGGCGGTCTGCTGGACGAGGTCCTTGAGGACGCCCGCGCGCTCGTCGCTGGTTTGCTGGAGCCGTGCGATGGCGTCCTGGAGTTGCTGAACTTGAGTTTGGAGCTGGACCATGTCCTTGCTGACGGCGTGGGCGGGTGGGGCGCCGATGCCGAGGAGAAGAATTGCAGCGAGGGAGAAGGGGATGAGACGGGTGCGTGACATGGTGGTGAGACTCCTAGGAGGCAAGTCTAATCTCGCGATTGAGGCCGGGGCTAAAGCCCGCGGCTAATCCGGTGAACTAGAACGCGGTGATTTCAAGCTCTGAGGCATACCCAAGGGCTAAAGCCCCTTTTGATGATCCCTCTAAGAGACCCGAGGAGACCCTGGGCTAAAGCCCAGGGCTACCAGCCTCGGGCTACCTAGAAGCAAGAGGCAAAAAGCAGATTCCCTTCGGGAATGACAACAAGAAAAGCAAAGGCGAAAAAGCAATTGAGGTAAAGGCCGCGCCGTGTGCCCTCAATCGGACAGGACGGCGCGGCCTTTAGTGTGGGTTAGCGGTCGACGTTGAACTGCGCGCGGCGGTTCTGCTGCCAGCAGGCCTCGTTCTCTTCGGTGCAGAACTGACGCTCCTTGCCGTAGCTGACGACGCGGATGCGGTTGGTGTTGACGCCCGCAGCGACGAGCGCCTGTTTGGCGGCGTTGGCGCGGTTTTCGCCGAGGGTGATGTTGTACTCAGCGGAGCCGCGATCGTCACAGTAGCCGGCGATGAGCACTTTGATGTCCTGATGCGCAGCCAGATAGGAGGCGGCGGCGGTGACGGAGGACTCGTCGGCGGGACGGATGTCGTAGCTGTCGTAGTCGAAGAAGAGATCCTTGACTGCGGCGTGGAAGGCGGAGTCGGAGGTGGTGTCGGTTGTGGTCTCCGTTGTCGTGGGGACGGTGGCGACGCGGACGGTTACGCGGACGTTGGCTTCGGTTGTGCCGCCGTCACCTTTCGCGACGAGATGGAAGTTGGTGGAGCTGGCAGGCGAGACGGTCTGCGTGCCGTTGACCGCAACGTCGCCGATGCCGTCGATGGAGACAGAGGTCGCGTTGGTGGTGCGCCAGTTGAGCACGACGGACTGACCCTGGTCGATGGCCTGGGGATCAGCGGTGATGGAGGCAGTGGGCGCGGGTGCAGAGGTGGAAGGGGGAAGCGCGGACGGCGGTGGAAGGGTTTTGGCTTTGTTGTGGCAGCCGGTGGCGGCGAGCAGAGCAATGGATGCGCTGAAA
Source organism: uncultured Acidobacteriaceae bacterium (assembly GCA_963729675.1). GTDB lineage: Bacteria > Acidobacteriota > Terriglobia > Terriglobales > Acidobacteriaceae > Granulicella. The sequence goes on along the minus strand of CAVSOV010000001.1, from coordinate 153,971 downwards.
AGAATCGTCGTCAGCTTAAGGGATGGGGAGGTTTGTTTTGCGATCATCCTTGTCCTCGTGTGGGCTCGCAGCCGAGCATATTAAGTTTAGGGCCCGAATCGGTGTCTCGCGTATGTCGGGGAACATTGCGAGATTACCGCCAGCTCCAGTTCGGCATGTCGGTGCCGGGGCCGGTGAGGGCTCGCTTCTGCGTACCGTCGGCGAGCATGGTCATGATGCGTGTGTGGTCGGCACGGCCGTCCGAAGAGTTTGCGTAGACGAGATGACGGCCATCGGGAGACCAGGAGGGGAAGTCGCAGCGACCTCCGTCGTGGGTGAGCTGAATCCACTTCTTCGAGGCAATCTCCATGACGTAGATGTCCTGGCCGCCGGGGGCGCCGGGGCCGTATTTGCGGTCCCAGGCGAAGGCGAGGAACTGGCCGTTGGGGGACCAGGATGGAGACGTAGCGTAACCGCCGTCGGTGAGCCGCTGCACGCCGGAGCCATCGGAGTCCATGATGTAGAGCTGCGGCAGGCCGGTGCGGCCGGAGATCCAGGCGATCTGCGCTCCGGTCTTGGGATTCCAGGTGGGCGAGACGTCAGGACCTTTGAAGTCGGTGACGCGATGAGCGGCGGTGCCCTGCGTGTCGGAGACCCAGATCTCGGGATCGCCAGTGCGCGAAGAGGAGAAGGCGAGCTGCTGACCGTTGGGCGCCCATGCAGGCGAGACGTTGGTACCGCCGGTGTTCGCGAAGTTGACAGTGCGATTCAGCAGCAGAGAGTACATGCCGATCTGAAAGCCACTGTTGCGGCCAAGCGAGGAGAAGGCGATGCGGGAGTTGTCCGGCGAGATGCGCGGTGAGATGGCGTAGCCGACGTGCGTGATCTGATGCTGGTTGGCGCCGTCGTAGTCCATGCCCCAGATCTCTTTGCTGGAGCCGGTCTGCTTGACGTAGTAGATCTTTGTTTCGGCGATGCCGGTGATGCCGCCGCCGAGGCGAGCGATGATCTCGTCGGCGAACTTGTGCGCGAGCTGCCGCGCGTTGTTGTCGCTGGCTGTGTCGGAGTACTGACGCGCGAAGATCTGTGGGTACTGCGGATTCTTGGCGTCGTCGAGGAAGCCGTTGACGGTGAGGCGGCCACCGTTGACGGAGAGATTGCCGAAGGCGACCATCGCGGCGTTGGACGGTGCAGCCGACCACTGCGAGAGCTGAATCTCGGACTGACTGCCGGGTGCGGACTGCGGCGTCATGTCCTTGGAGACCAGATCGAAGATACCGGCGTTGGAGAGATCGTTGTAGAGCGTCTCGTCGAATGCGGCTTTGGCGGGAAGCGTGGCCGGATCGGCGCTTGCGGATTTGAAATTCGCGACGGCGAGACGAAGCTTGCTCGCGCCGGTAGATGTTTCGAGATGGAACCAGTCCTGCGCGTGGAGAGCCGGCGCGATGAGCAGCGCAGCAAGGAGAAGGGTGAGTGCGGCGAGATGGCGATTGTTGGCGAGCGGTCGGCTTGTGAGCGGTCCACCGGGGCGGGGGCCAGTTTGCATCGTATTCAGACCTTCTTCTGTAAGTGTAGACGAAATGGAGCTGAAACGTAATGGATTCTATGGTTGTTTGTAGTCAAACGAGTATTCCACTGTTATGTGATCTCCGGCGGGCAGGGGGCCGAAGTTGTCGACGCGCTGGAGGGCGTGGAGGGCGGAGGCGTCGAGCGAGGGCGATCCACTCTTGGTTTCGATGCGAATGTTCTCTGGGACGCCGTCGCGGTTGATGTCAAAGAGGATGGTTACCCGCTTGCCCTGAGAGGTGGTGGGGTCGGCCTCATAGGTTTCCCAGTTCTGCGCGACCGTGTTGCTGACGATTTTCAGGTAGTAGGCGTAACGGTTGCCGAAGGTGCGGTCCTGAACCGTGGCCATGGCGGTGCCGTTCTTTACCTGGCTGATGGCCTGGGGAAGCTGGGTGGCGACGTCGCCGCTGGAGGCTTTGGTGGTGGGCGGGGTGGGTTGGGGGTGCTTGGGCGGCGTGGGCTGCTCGACGGGCGCGACTTTGGGGGGAGTCTTGGGAGCGGTCTTTTCCTTGATGAGGATGTCGGTGGGCTTGGGCGGGGGCTGCGTGGCTTCCTTGGGCGGAGGCTTGGGCGCGGGGGTGACGTTCTCGCTGGCGAGGACGGATTTTTCGACGGGCGCGACCTTGGAGGGCAAGGGGATGGCCGAGACCATGGAGGCCTGGATGGCTCCGACGGTAGAGGCGTTTTCACCCCAGTGCTGGACGTGGCCGGGGACGAAGAGGGCAAGGCCGATGCATACCGCCGCGATGAGGATGTGAAGCGCGATGGCCCCGGCGAATCCGCTGCCGAAGCGATCGGGGCTCTGGTCGTCGAGGGTGGCGAAGACGCTCATGAGGGCTTAGGGGTTCGTGCCTTCGATGGGGCGCGTGACGATGCTGATGTTGGTGATGCCGGCCTGCTTGACGGCGTCCATGACGGAGGCGAAGGCGCCGAAGGGAACCTTCTGATCGGCACGCACGAAGACGACGCGCTTGGCGTCCTTCGCGGTGTTGGAGGAGAGCAGGCGCGGGAGGTCGTGGATGTTGACGGGCTTGTCCTGCAGGAAGACGTTCTGGTCCTTGTCGATGGTGACGATGAGGTGCTCTTCGCTGATCTGGTTGACGGTGCGGGTCTGCGGGACGGCGACTTCGATGCCGGACTGCAGGACGGGCGCGGTGACCATGAAGATGAGGAGCAGAACGAGGACGACGTCGACGAGCGGAGTGATGTTGATGTCAGAGAGCGCGGACTGTGTGCGGCCGTTTGCGGAGAAAGCCATCGTCTAGGACCTCCGGCGGGTTTCTTCGTAGACCGGCGGTTGCGGCTGCGTGGCGATGGCGGCGTTCTCGATGGCGTTGAGGAGCTCGCGGCCGAAGTCGTCCATGCGCGCGGCGAACTCGCGCAGACGCTGCGTGAGCTGGTTGTAACCGATGACCGCGGGGACGGCGACGACGAGGCCGGCGGCGGTGGTGATGAGGGCTTCGGAGATGCCGGGGGCGACGGCGCGGAGGGTGGCGGCGCCGGCGGTGCCGAGGCCGTGGAAGGCGTCGATGATGCCCATGACGGTGCCGAAGAGACCGACGAAGGGAGCGCACTGGGCGGTGGTCGCGAGCCAGGTCATGCGGCGTTCCATGATGGTGAGCGACTCGGAGGCGGCGGTCTGGGCGGCGCGTTCAAGGGCCTGGGGGTTGGGCGGCTGGCCGCGGCCGCCGGCCTGGCGCTGGTACTCGTCGTGGATCTCGTGGAAGACGGCGACGAGTGGCGAGGGTTTGAACTGGTCGGCGATAGCGGCGATTTCGGAGAGGCGGCCGGACTTGCGGAAGGCGCGGAGGAAGCGCTTGGATTGGACGTTGGCCTCGTTGAAGGCGCGCCACTTGGCGATGATGATGGCCCAGGAGACGATGCTGGCAATGAGCAGGATTCCGAGGACGGTAAGCGCGGTGGGGCCGCTGTTGTGGACCATGTCCACGATGGCGTTTGAATGTGGGCCGGCGAGTGGACCAGAGGGTGTTGCCGCGTCCTGCAGAAAGAGAGCGAGGGGGAGGAGGGTCATATGCTCGTTTTCAGTGTAAATGCCAGTGATGGACTCGCTGTATTGGCAAGGAATGGACTTAGATACGGGAGAGTTGTTGTGGTTGGGGATTCCCTCAGGGGGCTGAAGCCCGATTGGGTGGATATGGACGGACGGGAGACCCTGGGCTAAAGCCCAGGGCTACCAGTCCGTCCCTTTCAAGACGAGAGAGTTTCTTTCGAAGTGAGGAAATTCCGGGCTGCTATGCTCTCGGTGACGAGACCCCGAAATGTTGCTGGAACTGCGCGCGGAAAATTATGCGGTGATTGACCATGCTGTGGCGGAGTTTGGCGCTGGGCTGAACCTGCTGACGGGCGAGACGGGCGCGGGGAAGTCGATCCTGATTGATGCGCTGGTACTGCTGCTCGGAGGGAAGGCGTCGAGCGATGTGGTGCGGTTTGGGGCGGAGAAGGCCGTCGTGGGGTGTGTGTTTGAGTCCACTCCCGGCGCGGAGCAGATTCTGGAGGACAACGGGATCGATCCGGAGGGGGACGAGATCCTGCTGCGCCGCGAGATAGGCGCGAGCGGCAAGGGCAGAGTGTTCGTGAATAATCAGCCGGCGACGGTGAATGTGTTGCGGCAGCTGGCGCCGGAGCTGGCGCTGGTCCATGCGCAGTCGGAGACGCTGGTGGCGTTTGATGCGGCGCAGCAGAGGCTGTTGCTGGATCGGTTTGCGGGGTGGACATTTGAGCACGGATGAAGTGAACGCCGCGTTCGCGAAGTGGAGCTCGGTGAGAGAGCGGATTGAGGAGTTGAGGGCGGCGGAAGCCGATCGGCTGAGATTGTTAGATTTGTGGAGTTTTCAGGCGCGGGAGATAGAAAGCGCGGGGATTGTCGATGCGGAGGAGGATGCGCGGCTGGAGGCGGAGAAGCGCGTGCTCGCGAACGCGGAGCGGCTGTTTACGGGAGCGAATGCGGCGCTGGAGTTGTTGTATGAGGCGGAGGTTTCGGCGGAGTCGCTGCTGGGCGGGGCGCTGAAGCATGTGGAGGATCTGGCGAGATTTGATGAGCGGTTTCGCGAGACGGTGAGTGCGCTGAGTGCGGCGAAGGTGAGTGTGGAGGATGCGGCGGCGACGCTGCGGGATTTTGCGGGCCATGTGACGGCGTCGCCGGAGCGGTTGGGTGAGATTGAGGACCGGCTGGCGGCGTTGGAGCGGTTGAAGAGGAAGTATGGGGCTGGCGCGGGGACTTCAGGACTGCAGCAGGTGATTGCGTTTGGCGAAGAGGTGAGCGGCAAGTTGGAAGAGTTGGAGAATCGCGAGGCTCGGCTGAAGGAGTTGGAGGGGGAGCTGGCGAAGGTTGCGGCGACGTATCGCGAGGCAGCGCGGAGATTGAGTGAGCAGAGGGCGAGCGCGGCGAAGAAGCTCGCGAAGCTGGCGGAGAAGCAGATCAATGAGCTGGCGATGAATGCGAAGTTTGCGGTGGATGTCAGCGCGGAGGAGGCTGAATCGAGCTGGAGCGCGAGTGGGTGGGACCGCGTGGAGGCGAGGATTGCGACGAATCCGGGCGAGCCGATGAAGCCGCTGGAGGAGATTGCGTCGGGCGGTGAGATGAGCCGGGTGATGCTGGCGCTGAAGGTCGCGGTGGAGGAAGGCGGCTGGCTCGGGCGAGCAAGAAGCGGAAGACCCCGTTGCCGCGGACGCTGGTGTTCGACGAGATTGATATTGGTATTGGCGGACGGGCGGCGGAGGCGGTGGGGCAGAAGCTGAAGGCGCTGGCGCGCGGGCAGCAGGTGATCTGCATTACGCACCTTCCGCAGATAGCGGCGTTTGCAGATCAGCACTTCTTGATTGAGAAGACGGAGCGTCGGGGACGGACGCAGACGGGCGTGCGGCAGGATGGAACAGAGCGAGCGCGTGGAGGAGATTGCGCGAATGCTGTCAGGCGCGAGTTTGACGGAGACGTCGCGGCGGCATGCGGAGCAGATGCTGAAGCAAAGTGTGTGATCCGGGAGAGACGCTCGTCGAAGAGATGGCGCGGGAGCTGCGCGATGGAGAGTTGCGGCTTGAGCTTGCAGGCTATGAGGTGAATGCGGTTCATCATGTGCCGGCGTGGAGCTTCAGGATGGTGCATGCGGAGAGCGGCGAGGAGCTTGGGAGGATTCGGCTGCGGGTGGGTGACAGCCGGCATGTGGTGATGTATGCGGGGCATGTGGGGTATGGGGTCGAAGAGCGACATCGCGGGCATCGTTATGCGGAGCGGGCGTTGCGACTGTTGTTGCCTGTGGCGCAAGGGCTTGGGCTGAAGGCGTTGTGGGTGACGTGCGATCCGGAGAATGTCGCGTCGAGAAAGACGCTGGAGCGGGTGGGAGCGCAGTTTGTGGAGACGGTGGCTGTGCCGGAGGACTGCGTGATTTCTCAGAGCGGGCATCCGCGGAAGTGCCGGTATCGGATTGATCTCTGAAAGCCGCTTGAAGCAACTCGGCAGGGGTGTGCGGTTGTCTGAAGCAGAAGGTTTCGGAGGGTCCCATGGCGGAAGCCAAGAAATGTGCGCATACGGTCTGTAGCTGCGTCTGCACGGACGGAAAGAAGTACTGCTCGCAGTATTGCGAGGACGCAGCGGATAAGACGACGCTCGCCTGCCATTGTCCGCATGACAACTGTACCGGCCATGTGTAGAGATGATTGGGGATGAGCGCTCCTGAGCGGGAGCAGATCGGGATGCTCGACGATGCGCTGACGATGGCCGAGGGCCAACGCGGTTGCACCGTTTTTGGTTCGTTCAAACAGGTGCTTCGGGGCGCGAAGAAAGGTATACTGGAAGACGTGTCCAGTCCTTTTGCCGCGCCCATCGATACCGACAATTTGACCGTCAACCCCGCTGCCAAGCGCATCCTGCTTTTGAAGCCCCGCGGTTTCTGCGCCGGGGTGGTGCGGGCGATCGATATCGTGCGGATTGCGCTCGAGACTTTTGGTGCGCCGATCTATGTGCGTAAGGAAATTGTTCATAACAGTTATGTTGTGAACGACCTGGCGCAAAAGGGCGCGATCTTTGTGAATGAACTGGACGAGGTACCGGAAGGCCAGCGGGTGATTTACTCGGCGCACGGCGTTTCGCCGGCGGTTCGGGCACGGGCGAAGGAGCGGCGGGCTGAAGGTGGTGGACGCGACCTGCCCGCTGGTGACGAAGGTCCACGTGGAGGCGATCAAGTTCGCCAAGCAGGGATACTCGCTTGTCCTGGTGGGGCACCGCGACCATGAAGAGGTTGAGGGCACGCAGGGCGAGGCTCCGGATGTGACCCAGGTGGTTTCGACGGCGGCCGAGGTTGAATCGCTGGTGGTGCCGGACCCGAACAAGGTGGCGTACCTGACGCAGACAACGCTCTCGCTGGACGAGGCGGCGACGATGATCGACGCGCTGAAGAAGCGGTTTCCGAACATTGTGGGACCGCACGCGCAGGACATCTGCTATGCGACGGAGAACCGCCAGACGGCGGTGAAGAATGTAGCGCACGGGGCCGATGTGGTGCTGGTGGTGGGGTCGAGGAACAGCTCGAACTCGAACCGGCTGGTTGAGGTCTCGCGGAATTTAGGGACGAGCTCGTACCTGATCGACAAGGCGGATGACATTCAGCCGGAGTGGCTGGAGGGTATGGCGACCGTTGCGATCACGGCAGGAGCGTCGGCGCCCGAGATTCTGGTGCAGGATGTTGTGTTGTTTTTGCAGGGCAAGGGTTATGGCTCGGTCGAAGAGGTTGAGGTGATGCCGGAGAACGTCCGGTTTGGACTTCCACCGGAGATTGTGCAGGCGATCGCTGCGGCGCCGAAGGCAACAGCAGCAGCGATGTAAATGTAACCAGACCCAGAGAGCGCTCATCATTAAGATTGGCGCACAACGAGCAGCCGGGTTCGGTAAGGCTGTTAAGGTATCGAGCGAAAAGATTGCGAATGAACACATCTCCAGGAGAGACGAAGGGGCCGGCGCAGCCGAGATTTGGTCGCCTCGACCTCGCGATGGATCGTGTGCGCGATGGCATCCAGCGCTCGGTGGGCTGGCTGTTAGGCCAGCAGCACGAGGACGGCTATTGGTGCGGTGAACTAGAGGCGGACTCGATGCTGGAGTCGGACTACATTTTCATGCACACGCTGCTGGGGACGGGCGACCCGGGCAGGATGGAGCGGGCTGTCAACGAGATTCTGCGCCACCAGAATGAGGACGGCGGATGGAGTTTGTTTCCGGGTGGGCCGTCGAATCTGAACTACGGCGTGAAGTGCTATCTCGCGCTGAAGCTGATGGGATACAAGGCCGATCATCCGGTGATGGTGCGGGCGCGCGAGAAGGTGCTGGAGCAGGGTGGTGTGGTGAACTGCAATACGTTTACCAAAATCTACCTGTGTGCGCTGGGTCAGTATGACTACGATGCGGTGCCCGCGGTTCCACCGGAGATCGTGCTGTTTCCGAAGTGGTTTTACTTCAACATCTACCAGATCAGCGCGTGGTCGCGAGCGATCCTGGTGCCGCTGTCGGTGATCTACGCGACGAAGCCCTTCAAGAAGCTGCCGGATGAGCAGGGGATTGAGGAGTTGTTCGTTGGCGGGCGGAAGAATTCGAATCTGCATCTGCGCTGGGACCGGAAGCACTGGTTCTCGTGGCGGAACTTCTTCCTGTTTCTCGACCGTGTGACGCACTGGTTTGAGCGAGTGCATGTGCGGCCGCTTCGCAAGGTTGCGATCAGGCATGCCGAGAAGTGGATGCTCGAGCACTTTGAGCGGTCGGATGGGCTGGGAGCGATCTATCCGGCCATGCTGAATGCGATTGTTGCGCTGCGGTGTTTGGGTTATAGCTTCGATGACCCGCAGATGATTCGGGCGATGGATGAGTTTGAGAAGCTGGGTATCGATTGTCCGAACGGAGAGCCGGGTTATCCGACGCCGACGTTCCGGATGGTTCCGTGCTTCTCGCCGGTGTGGGATACGGCGCAGGTGCTGTCGACGCTGGGTGAGTGCGGGCTTTCGCGTACGGATTCACGGCTGGTGAAGGCTGCAGACTGGCTGCTGTCGAAGGAGATTCGCTACAAGGGCGACTGGTCGCACAATGTGAAGATTGCGGACCCGAGCTGCTGGTGCTTCTTCTACAACAACGATCATCAGCCGGATGTGGATGATACCGGTGAGGTGCTTCTGGCGCTGAAGACGGTGGATAATCCGCGTGAACGGTATCAGTACGAGGTGACGCAGCGGGCGATTGAGTGGGTCTTTGCGATGCAGTGCAAGAACGGCGGATGGGCGTCGTTCGACAAGGACAACACGAAGAAGATTTTTGAGTCAATTCCGTTTGCCGACCATAACGCGATGATCGATCCGCCGACGGTGGACATTACGGGAAGGCTGCTGGAGATGCTGGCGTCGTATGGCTACACGCGGCGGGACAAGCGCGTGGAGAAGGCAGTGCAGTTTATTCTCCGCGAGCAGGAGCCGGATGGAAGCTGGTTTGGGCGCTGGGGCGTGAACTATCTGTACGGGACGTTTCTCGTGCTGCGTGGACTGCAGGCGATGGAGTACTGCTATCTGGAGCCCGCTGTGCAGCAGGCGGCGGAGTGGATTCGCATGGTGCAGAATCCGGATGGCGGATGGGGCGAGACAGCCGGGACGTATGACGATTCCAACCAGCGTGGCGTGGGGCCGTCGACGCCTTCGCAGACGGCGTGGGCTCTGCTGGGGCTGCTGGCGGCGAATGATACGCGGTCGGATTCGGTGGCGAAGGGTGTTCGCTGGCTGATCGAGCGGCAGCATGAGGATGGAAGCTGGGACGAGTTGATGCCGGGCCGCAACGGTGAGAGCTATTACACGGGCACAGGATTTCCGCGGGTGTTCTACCTGGGATACCACCTGTACAAGCAGTACTTCCCGCTGCTGGCGCTGACGACGTATGAGAAGGCGATGGCGCGGGAACAGGAAGAGGAAGCAGCGGCGTAGTTGAGATTTCGCTCGCTGATTTTTGGAGGGTTTTGAAAGATGGCCGTACCGGTAAGCCAGGCGTGGACAGTTGCGACGTACGTCCTGAAGCAGAAGCTGTCGGGGCGCAAGCGGTATCCGCTGGTGCTGATGCTGGAGCCGCTGTTTCGCTGCAACCTGGCGTGCGCGGGGTGCGGCAAGATTCAGTATCCGCCGCACATCCTGAAGGCCCAGTTGACGCCGGAGCAGTGCTGGCAGGCGGCTGAAGAGTGCGGCGCGCCGATGGTGTCGATTCCGGGCGGCGAGCCGTTGCTGCATCCACAGATGCCGGAGATTGTTGCCGGGCTGGTGGAGCGCAAGAAGTATGTGTACATGTGCACGAACGCGCTGCTGCTGAAGGAGAAGCTACACCTCTTTACGCCGTCGAAGTACCTGAGCTTTTCGGTGCATCTGGATGGAGAGAAGGAGCACCACGACTTTGCGGTGTGCCGCGAGGGTGGGTGGGACATTGCGATGGAAGGTATCAAGGCCGCTGTGGCTGCGGGCTTCCGCGTGACGACGAACACGACGCTGTTTGATGGAGCGGATCCGAACTCGGTGCGGCGGCACTTCGATCAGCTGATGGAAGCGGGTGTCGAGTCGATGATGGTGAGCCCGGGGTACACGTATGACAAGGCTCCGGACCAGCAGCACTTTCTGGGCAAGGCGCGGTCGCGGAAGCTGTTCCGGATGATTCTGTCGAACCGGAAGAAGAGCTGGGAGTTCAACACGCATCCGCTGTTCAGCGAATACCTGATGGGCAAGCGCGACTTCGAGTGCACGCCGTGGGGCATGCCGGCGTACTCGATCTTTGGATGGCAGAAGCCGTGCTACCTGCTGCAGGACGGCTACGCGGATACCTACCAGGAGCTGCTGGACGCCACGGAGTGGGCGAACTACGGTGCGAAGAGCGGCAATCCGCAGTGTGCGAACTGCATGGTGCACTCGGGGCATGAGGCGAGCGCGGTGGATTACAACTTTGGGTCGATCAAGGGATTTTTGACGACTGCGAAGAAGTACATGTTCAAGTCGATGTATCCCGATGATGGTGCGATGAAGATGCTGAACGAGTGGAAGGCCGAAGGGCATGGGCCGCTGGTGCAGATTGCAACGCCGGTTGTGGTGACGACTTCTGTGGACGAGAACCTGACGGTGGCGGGAGACTGACGATGTCGACGGCACAGCAAGAGCATTTGAAGATTGAGCAGTTGCAGCATGCGAGCGCTGATGAGCTGGAGGTTATGGCCGGGCGCGAGCGCGAGAACCTGGAGGGATGGGTTCCGGAGCTGGCGAGCGATGGGGAGATTCGCGAGGCGCTGGAGAAGGCGTTTGATTATCGCGGCGATATCACGATCACGCGGCGCGATGGCTCGGTCGTCGAGGGGTACCTCTACGATCGGCGCAATGGGCAGACGTTAGCGGATTCTGTGGTGCGGATCATTCCGACGCCGAAGGAAGGCGCGCCGACGGAGCGCTTGATGGTTCCGTATAGCGAAGTGGCGGCGATCAAGTTCTCGGGGCGCGACACGGCTGCGGGCAGAAGCTTCGACGCCTGGGTGAAGAAGTACTGGGAGAAGAAGGCCGCGGGCGAGAAGAATATCGGGATTGAGGCGGAGAAGCTTGATTAATCCGCCTGTGAAGCGCCCCATTCGCGCGACCTCATCCGACATCTCGATCAGTTCTTGGTTCGGCATTGCTTTGTCTGCGGCGCTGCTTTGCTGCACGCCGTCGCTGATCGCTCAGTCGATTACGGTTCGCGTTCTCAACGCGAAGTCGGGCCGGCCACTTGCTCGACAGAGCGTAATGATCTCCTGGCCTGACACGGCGGATAAGACCGTCGTGAGTCTTGGAGCGGACGGGACGGGGACGCTGGATCTGGCGGGCAGATCGAAGTTCGGAATGCTGCCGGGACCGCGGTCCGGCAAGGAGCCGAACAGTATCGCTTACATCGATTGCAACGATTTTTCGATGGTACGGGTCGACGATGTGATGAATCGGGGATTAGTCAGCGCAAATCGGTGCAGCAGTAAGGTCTCTACGAAGGGGAAGCCGGGTGAGGTTGTCTTCTGGGGAGTCCCTCTGCATTGGTGGGAGGCCGATTCAGTGAGAGATCGCTGATGAGGTTGTTCGTTACAGGTGCGACGGGGTTTGTGGGGTCGCATGTGGCGCGGATGGCGGCGGAGCAGGGGGCGGCGCTTCGGCTGCTGACACGGTGGTGTTCGAAAACTAACAATCTTCCGAAGGGTGCGGAGCTGGTGCAGGGAGATCTGCGCGAGCCGGCGAAGTTTGCGGCGGCGTTGCGAGGGTGCGATGCGCTGATTCATGTGGCCGCGGATTACAGGCTGTGGGTGCCTGATCCGCAGGAGATGTACAAGGCGAATGTCGAGGGCACGCGGGAGCTGTTGAGGCTGGCGCGTGAGGCGGGCGTGCGGCGCGTGGTGTACACATCGAGTGTGGCGACCATGGGATTTCGTAAGGATGCGTCGGCGGTGGATGAAGAGACGCCGGTGAGCGAGACGGACATGATCGGGCACTACAAGCGCTCGAAGTGGATGGCCGAGCAGGTGGCGATTGCGGCGGCGCGCGGGGGGCAGGAGGTTGTGATTCTGAATCCGACGACGCCGGTGGGCTCGATGGATGTGAAGCCGACGCCGACGGGAAGGATCATCGTCGACTTTTTGAATAAGAGGTTTCCGGCGTATGTCGATACGGGGTTGAATCTTGTCGATGTGGATGAGATTGCACGGATGCATCTGGCGGCGCTGGAGCGCGGGCGCTTCGGTGAACGGTACATCCTCGGTGGGGAAAACCTGACGCTGAAGCAGATTCTCGACAGATTGGGTGCGATGACGGGGCTGCCGTCGCCGACGATGAAGGTGCCGCATGGAGTGGCGATGGCGTTTGCGTTTTTCGATGAGACGGTGACGGGGAAGCTGCGCGGCAAGGAGCCGAGGGCGACTGTTGAGGCCGTGCGGATGGGGAAGAAGATGATGTGGGCGAGCTCGGCGAAGGCGGAGCGGGAGCTGGGGTGGCGGGTGTTGCCGGTGGATGAGGCGCTGCGGACTGCGGTGGAGTGGTTCGTCGCGAATGGGTATGCGCCGAAGCCGCCGAAGATGGCGTAGATCAGACGGGCGGCTGGTTGCCGTGGTGGCGGTAGATGGGGTGATGGTGGTGGGCGCGGACCACGTAGTGGCCGATCAGCCAGCCTGCAGCGGAGCCGAGGAGGACGTCGGTAGGGAAGTGTTTTTCTGCGAGGACGCGTGTGAGTGCGGTGGCTGTAGCGCCGGAGTAGACGGCGACCTGCTTCCACGGGCTGGGATACTCGGCGGCGATGACGGCGGCTGCGGACCAGGTCAGCATGGAGTGGCCGGAGATGAAGGACGAGTCGATACCTGCGGAGGTCTGGTAGAACTTGCCGGCGTAGTCGGGCGGAGTAGGGCGCTCGCGAAAGGTAGCGAGCTTGATGACGGTGTCGAAGATCTCGGCATCGATCTGAGCTTCGCCGGAGAGAAGGCCGGTTTCACGCAGGTGGTCATTGTCTTTGAAGAGCCCAACGCCGTACATCGTCACAGAGCCGGCGATGTAGCTGTAGAGGAGATCAGAGGAGAAGGTGTCGTTGGCGTTGTTGAAGCCGGGGTCGTGGCTGACGATGTCTTTGGCGACGTGGGTGTCCTGAGACAGGGCGACTCCGGTGGCGGCAGCGAGAGGGAGCATCCACTTGAGGTCGCCGCCGCGGATGTAGATGGGTGACGTGAACATACGGTAGCTGTCGCCGACGATGTTGAGCGGCGTTTGCAGGAGTTTGACGGGCGGGTGCGGGACGTCTTCGAGAGGGATCTTGCCCTGATGGTGTGGCTTGCCGGTGATGATGGATGAGGGCGCGTTGGGCAGGTTCGCCTGCGTGGCGGGGTTCTTCTGCTGTTGTGGAGTCTGTTGCGGTGAGGGTGCCGACTGCGATCTAAGAGACGGCGAAATCAGGAGAACCAAGGTTACTGCAGCGCAGCGCAACGATTGATACATACGGGAGTATGTATTGGTGAGGCTTAAGGGACGCTGAAGGTGCAGCCGGTGGTTTTCGTGAGATCAAGCTGTTGAGCGCTTCTATTTCAACGGCTATTGCTGGGCGAGTTGCTCGGCGGCCTTGGACATTTTGGCGGTGCGTTCGAGCTTGTCCCAGTTGAAGGGCTTGCCGTCGATGGCGCGCTTCACGGTCTTGAGCAGGACCCACGAGAATAACTGACGGTAGGTGAAACGCTGGATCCAGATGTGGAAGAGCAGCCAGGCATCGCCTTTGCTGGCGGGGTGTTTGCGCTCGAGCGCAAAGGCGAGTACGGAGGCGGCGAAGTCGATGATGAGGAAGGCGAAGAAGAAGACGAGCAGCTTGACGAGGTCGGCGGAGCTGGTGGTCTCGGGGTGGAAGTGCTTGTCGATGAAGTAGTGGATGAGGCCGGCGACGAACATGAGGTCGATGAGCGGCGAGACGAGCGGAAGCAGGATCTGGAAGATCAGGATGTTGGGCAGCGCGAAGAGCCCCATGGCCCGGCGGTTGCGAATGGCGGCTTTGTGTTTATAGAGGGCCTGGAGGATGCCGAAGGACCAGCGGAAGCGTTGACGGGCGAGGCCGTTGGCGTTGATTGGGGCTTCGGTGAAGGCGAGGGCCTGGTCTTCGTAGATGACGGCGTATCCGCGCTCGAGAAGGGCCATGGTGAGATCCGCGTCTTCGGCAACGGTGTCGGGGTGGTAGCCGCCGACTGCTTTTACGGCGGCGGTGCGCCATGCGCCGATGGCTCCGGGGACGACGGTGACGACGTCGAAGAGATCGAGGGCGCGGCGCTCGAAGTTTTGCGAGGTGATGTACTCGAGGGCCTGCCAGCGGGTCCAGAGGTTCACGCGATTGCCGACTTTGGCGTTGCCCGCGACGGCGCCGATGCGCGGGTTGGCAAAGTGGCAGACGAGGCGGCCGATGGCGTCGTGCGCGATGACGCCGTCGGCATCGATGCCGATGTAGACCTCTTCGTCGGTCTGCTGGAGGGCGAAGTTGAGGGCTTCGGCTTTGCCGCCGTTGGGTTTGGTGAGGACGGTGACGCGGCCCTGCTCGATCTCGCGTGCGTAGGTCTCGGTGGCGATCTTGTAGGTGTTATCGCGTGAGCCGTCGTCGATGACGATGATGCGGAGATTTTTGTAGTTGGACATCAGCACGGAGCGGACGGTGCGTGCGATGACCTTCTCTTCGTTGTAGGCGGGGATGAGGACGGCGACGCGCGGAGCGTACTCGCCGGTGGGATCGTCGTGGCGCTTGCGGAAGCGGTCGATGATGGCGCAGATGCCGATGACGATGAGGCGCAGGCTCATGAGGAAGTCGCCGACGAAGAAGACGTCGATGACGAAGTGGTTGAAGAAGGAGATGAAGAAGAAGGCGACGGAGTCGACGGCGGCCTGGAGGTGCTGGCGACCGACGAGAGGAGGCATGACCTCAGCGCGCGTTTTGCCGACGAGCTCGGAGACGGGAACGATAGTGTAGCCGCGGGCGCGGAGGGCTTCGATGAGTTTCGGCAGAGCGTCGACGGTAGGCTGACGGTTGCCGCCGCCGTCGTGCATGAGGATGATGGAACCCTTCATCCACGTCTTGGTTTGCGCGAGGTCGATCTGGCGGAAGACGCTGTCGATGATCTCCTGCGGCGTTTTGCGGGGAGTTCTCGCTCCAGTCGTCGGTGTCGATCTTGTTGCCGACGATGGTGTAGCCGAGTTGCTGGATGTGCTCGATGGGAGCGGCCTGATCGTTGGTGTCGGGCTCCTGATCGATGGAGTAGGGCGGGCGGAAGTAGACCGGCTTTACGCCGAGCTTGGCGGCGAAGAGGCGCTCGGTGAGATTGAGCTGAAGGTCGACGGAGCGCTCGGAGATTTCGCTGATGTCGGGATGGGTGAAGGTGTGATTGCCGATCTCGTGGCCTTCGCGATAGACGCGCTTCAGGGTGGAGACGTTGTCCTCGGCCTCTTCGCCGATGATGAAGAAGGTTCCGACGACGTGGTACTGCTTGAGGATGTCGAGGATCTTCGGCGTCCAGGTTGGGTCCGGACCGTCGTCAAAGGTGAGCGCGACCTCTTTGGGGTGGTAGCCGTACTGAGAGACGGTGTAGGGCAAGGGGTACTTGTCCATCGACTCGGAGACGACGGAGAGGTATTGCGAGGGGATGGTGGTGTCGTCGTCCATCGTGATGGAGCGATGGCCGTTCTGCGGCGGGCTGGTGACGCGAAGGATGTCGCCATCGCCTTCGGTGTCGACATCCCAGCCGGGGGCGATGTCGGCGAGGGCCTTGGCTGGGTCGATCTTGAGGGGGTTGTCCCAGACGTTCCAGATGGAGGCGTCTTCCGAGCCGAGGCGCCAGAGCGCAAAGGTCTGCAGGCCGAGGGCGCGGGCGACGCGCATCTCGTTGAGCGCGGTGACGGCGTCGAGGAGCCAGACCTGGTGGCGGACGTGTGCGTCTTCGTCGACGTAGGCGAAGTGCGGGTTGAGCGAGGGATCGTCCAGGTCGATTTTGGCTTCGGAGTCGGAGGCAGCCTGCCAGGCCTCCTGCGTGCTCATGTAGACAGCGTCGAGGTCAGTCTCCTCCGCGGGTGGGGGTGGAGTTTTGCGGCGCCGCGTCAGGTGCTCGCGATTGCGTTTGGGCTCGAGTTTGCCTTGGGGGCCGGGTGGGGGAGCGGTTGGAAGAGGCGTGGACCAGTCGTAGGCGTAGTTGCCGATGGAGCAGATGATCTTCTGGCGGGGGACGACGGAGAGCGCGGTGCGGAGATTGTTCTCGAACCAGTCCTGACCGGCGATGGGGCCGGGTTGGGTGCCGGTCTGGTGCTGGTCGTAGTCCATGAGGACGATGCCGTCCGAGTTGTTGGCGATGAAGCTGAGGGTATCTTTCGAAGCGCTGATGGGGACGTTGACGTAGAGACGCAGATTGCGCGGATGGAAGTCGGCATAGAGTGCGGCGATAAGTTGGTTGTAGTTGGCCTGGTCTTGCGGACCGAGGGCCTGGAAGTCGAGAGTGAGGCCGCGATAGAAGGTGTTGGCGGCCATGAAACGATCAACCTGCCGTAGGAAGTTGGCACGCGCGTCGGCGTTCGAGAGGAACTGGCCGACGTTGTCCTCGAAGACCCCTTCCTTGGGGTTGTAGTTGTTGACCATGGGGAAGATTTCGGTGTCTTCCTTGGCCGAGGTGATGACGCGGGCGACCTTGTTCTCGCGATCGACGCCGTGGACGCCGGAGTTGTCGATGACGGGGAAGGGCGTGTTGTCGGCGCTGAAGGCGGTGAGGTGGCCGTCTGGGGTGATGACGTGCAGCCACTCGGGGAAGAGGAGGTCGATCTCCTTGATGTGCTGCTTGAGCGAGGCGTAGCTGGCGGGATCGACGTCGGTGTAGAAGGCGGCGCGAAGACCTTCGGTGGTGTTCAGGACGACGTCGGAGGGCTTGAGGTCGGTCTTGCGGTGCGCGGACTGGTTGAGCTTGCCGCGAGTGCTGAGCTCAGGTGCGGGCGGGTTGGAGAGCGCGCGATAGCGTTTGGTGGCGGACTGGAGATCGAGGCCGCGCATGGGCCGTATGCGCAGCATGCCGAGGATGAAGAGGATGCCGGTGATGGCGCCGAAGAGCGCCAAAAGATCAAAGACCCTCCGCAACCGCTTCCAGCGCTTTCGTTGTGGGTCGTAGAAGATTTGCTTTGACATCAGCTCCGTTGGCTCTAAGGCCCATGCTATTGAGCGTGTTATCCGCAGTCAACGTGCCGAGAGATGCGGAGAGGACAGCAACGAAGGCGCACGAAGGTATGATGCGAAAGACATGCGGAGGTTAGCGTCGAACAAAGTGGCTTTGGCAGCCGCGTTAGCGGTGGGATTTGTGCTGCGCGCGCTGTTTGTATGGCGGCATCCGCTGTTTACGGGCGATGCGCTGGTGTACGGAGAATTGGCTCATCACATGCTGAAGGAGCATGTGTATGGGTTGATGGATGCCGGGGTGTTGAAACCGACGCTGATCCGGCTGCCGGGGTATCCGCTGTTTGTGGCGGCGTGCTTCAAGGTGTTTGGTGATGCGAACTACCTGGCGGTGCTGTGGGCGCAGGTGGTGGTGGATCTCGCGACGTGTCTGCTGCTTGCGGCGACAGCAGCGAGGATTGGCGGGCGACGCGCAGGGATGTGGACGCTGTGGCTCGCCGTGTTGTGTCCGTTTACGGCGAACTACGCGGCGGTGGTGGTTGCGGAATGTTTGAGTATGTTCTGTGTGGCGCTGGCGTTCTATGCGCTGGAGCGATGGGTGACCGCGTGGAGAGAGGATGCAGGTTGGGTGTGGTGGGCGCTCCTGGTAGGTTTCGCACTAATGGGAGCGGTGCTGTTGAGGCCGGATCAGGGACTGCTGGCAGTTGCCGTTGTGCCGGCGATGTTGTGGGTTGGATGGCGAGTAGGCGCCCACATTAGCACGCAAACTGCGCGCGCGAGGATGGGGCACCCTGATGCGCTTCAACGGGTTGCGCCGGCTGTGTTGGCGGCGCTGGTGGTGGCGTTGCCGCTGGGGTTTTGGGCGGTGCGGAACTGGCGTGTGTTTCATGTTGTACAGCCGATTTCACCGAAGTACGCGAACGATCCAGGCGAGGAGGTACCGTATGGATTCATGCGGTGGTACAGGACGTGGGCGGTTGGATTTCCAGCGACGGTGAAGGTGTACTGGCAGTATGACGGCGATGTGATCTCGATCAACGATCTGCCGACGAGGGCGTTCGATTCACCGGAGCAGCGGGCGGAGACGGCGGAGATCTTTGCGCGGTACAACCAGGAGCAGGCGTCGACCCCGGAGGTGGATGCGGCGTTTGCGCGGCTGGCGGAGGAGCGGGTGCGGGCGAATCCGCTGCGGTACTACGTGGAATTGCCTGTCGCGCGGGAACTGGATATGTGGTTCCGGCCGCGGATCGAGTACATGAAGATTCCGCTGGATTGGTGGAGGTTTGGCGCGCATCCGTGGAATTCGCTGCGAGCGTATGCGATGGGCGCGCTGAATGTGGTGTATCTGGCGCTGGCATGCGTGGGGCTGTGGCGGTGGCGGCGCGCGGGAGTTGTGGTTTGGTCGATGGTGGCGTTTGTGGCGCTGCGGTGCGCGCTGTTGTTAACGATCGACAATTCAGAGCCCCGGTACACGATGGAGTGTTATCCGGTGGTGATTCTGCTGGCCGCGCTAGCCTTGGCCAGGGTTAAAGCCCCTTCCGAAGACAGGCTGAAACCAGCGGCCTAAAGGCCGCTGCTAATCCAGCCGGCGATCAATGAGCGATGACTGTGGCTTTCTTCGGTATCTCATAGGGCTTGCGATTGATGCTGCCGTTGAGGCGAATGTTCGAGTATGTGGCGGTGCGGTTGTCTCCGTTAGGTGCGTAGAAGACCTGCTTGAGCGAGACCCCGCGGGCGGGGTCGATCCAGATGGTGACGTGCGTGAACGTGTTCTTCACGCTGGCGTCCTTGCTGACGAGGTCGAGCTTCTCGGTTTTGACGCCGTCGATGGTGTCGGGGCCCTGGTCGGTGATATTCCATGTGCGGGCGAGGTCCTTACCGCTACCGCCAAAGCCGAGGGTGAGGAAGCTGTCGTACTTGGCCTGGTTGGCGCCGGCTTTGAAGAGGTCGACCTGATTGGTGCCGACGGTGAAGATGCGTAGAGTTTGGCCGTCGAAGTTGACGATGCGGGCTGGTGTGGACGCTGGCTTGCCGTCAGGGCCGACGTTGTAGAAGACGGCTCCCATCTGTTCGGTGGTGCCAGTGCGCTCGATGTAGATGGAGCCGGTCTCGATATCGTGATCGTTTACGACGCGGGTGTAGTTGTCGTAGCGGACGTCGGCCTGGGCGTTCTTGAAGCGGGCGCTGGCGGCGTCCATCTGAGAGAGGACGGAGTTGAGCTGCGACTGGGCTGGAGCCTGGATGGGCGCCGCGAGAGGAGCAAGGGCGAGGGCGACGGCGAGCGAAAGTTGGCGAAGGTTCATGGAGGCTCCTCGGACCGGGCGTTTTGTTTCCAGAGTGTTAGATGGTCGCGGCGCGGATGTGTTGTCGGGCCGAGCTATCGGCGCACAGTGACGTCGTAGGCGACGGTGTGGCCAGTGGTGTCCTGGACAGGGGTGATGCGCTCGAACGTGACGGGACCGGAGATGGGCTGAATGATCTCCATGGCGGCGTCCTGCAGGGCTGCGCCAGTGGCGCCATGAAGCTCTGAGGAGCGCACGGTGTAGATGAGGTGTTCGGCGCCTCCGGAGTAGCCGCCGTGACGGACGAGGACCTGCCGGGGCTGGGGCGGGATATCGGCTACGGGCCGGTCCTTGAAGTTGATGAAGCGGGGGCCGATGAAGAGGAAGAGCAGAATGAGCGTGACCATCACGTCGTAGTGAAGGCTGCCACGTTCGTAGGTCCAGAAGAAATAGCTGCGGAGGAGGCGGGCCGGATTACTCATGTTTCGGCCCCTTCGCTATGCCTCGAACGCTTTGGGGCGTGATGACGGTCTCGCCGTTCATGTAGGGCTGAAGTGCGGTGGGGATACGCACGGAGCCGTCGGCCTGCTGATAGTTTTCGAGGATGGCGAGATAGGTGCGGCCGACAGCGAGGCCGGAGCCGTTGAGGGTGTGGACGAACTCGGCCTTGTTGGAGCTGGTCGGTTTGTACTTTATGTTGGCGCGGCGGGCCTGAAAGGACTCGAAGTTGGAGCAGGAGCTGATTTCGCGGTAGGTCTGCTGGCCGGGAACCCAGACTTCGAGGTCGTAGGTTTTGGCAGAGGCGAAGCCCATGTCGCCGGTGCAGAGGAGCATGCGGCGATAGGGGAGTTCGAGGACTTCGAGGACGCGCTCGGCGTCGCGGGTGAGGCGCTCGTGTTCAACGTAGGAGTCCTCTGGGCGCGCGAACTTGACGAGCTCAACCTTCTGGAACTGGTGTTGGCGGATCATGCCGCGGGTGTCCTTGCCGTGCGAGCCGGCCTCGCTGCGGAAGCAGGGCGTGTATGCAGTGAATGAGATGGTGCCGTCGCTGAGGTCGATGACCTCGTCGCGGAAGATGTTGGTGACGGGGACTTCGGCGGTGGGGATGAGCCAGTGGTCGGAGTCCTGAAGTTCGCCGGGAACGAAGGGGCCGCGGTCGTCGCAGTGGAAGAGGTCCTGCGCGAACTTGGGGAGCTGGCCGGTGCCGAAGAGTGATTTCGAGTTGACCATGTAGGGCGGCAGGACTTCGGTGTAGCCGTGCTCGCGCGTGTGGAGGTCGAGCATGAAGTTAGCGAGGGCGCGCTCGAGGCGTGCACCGGCGCCGTAGTGGAGGATAAAGCGGGCGCCTGAGATTTTGGCGGCTCGGGCGAAGTCGAGGATGCCGAGGGATTCGCCGATCTCCCAGTGGGGTTTGGCAGGGAAGTCGAACTGCGTGGGCTGGCCCCAGGTCTTTTCGAGCTTGTTGGAGTGCTCGTCGGAGCCGACGGGGACGGAATCGTTGGGCAGGTTGGGAAGCTGCTGGAGGAGTGCTCGCATCTCGAAATCGGATTCGGTTGCGCGGGTCTCGAGGGCGGCGATGCGGTCTTTGAGGGAGGTCGTCTCGAGCGTTACGGCGGCAGGGTCTTTGCCTTCGCGTTTGAGGCGACCGATCTCCTGCGAGAGAGCGTTGCGTTGGGCCTTGAGGGTCTCGACCTCAGTGATAGCGGAGCGGCGTGTGGTGTCGAGCTCGGCGAAATTTGCAAGTAGGGAAGTGTCGGCGCCGCGCTGCCGCAGTTTTTCTTCGACCAACGGGAGGTTGGCTCGGACAAAAGCGAGATCGAGCATATCCTGCTTATTTTAGCTGGCGATCGAACGAAATGCGTGGGGGTCGGCCCGGGGTCGATATACTCGGGCGCATGTGGAGATTGAGCGGGCTGATTGTTAGTGCATTTGTGGTGCTGTTCGGAGTGGGGCTGGATTCGGCGCGAGCGAGCGCCTATGACGGGAAGCCGAAGCTTGTGGTGATCCTCGTGATTGATCAGTTTCGCGGAGATTATCTCGACCGGTATCGCGCGGATTTCAAGACAGAGGATGGGTTCAATCTGTTTCTGAAGAAGGGCGCGTATTTTCCGGAGTGCTACTACGGGTACGGGAATACGATGACGGCGCCGGGGCATTCGACCATTGGGACCGGGGCGTATACGAACGGGCACAACATCGGGGTGAACGACTGGTGGGATTTGAGCCGGTCGACGGCGCATATGGTTTCGTCGGTGCAGGATGCTGACTATCCGTTACTGGGGGCGAGCGCGGATGCGGAGTCAGGAGCGTCGCCGCGGAATGAGCTGGCATCGACGATCGGCGATGAGGTGGTGCTCGGCACAGGTGGGAAGGCGAGGCTGTTTGGAGTTTCGCTGAAGGACCGCGCGGCGATTCTGACGTCTGGGCATGCGTCGCAGGGCGCGTACTGGATCGATCATGCGACGGGGCACTGGGAGAGCTCGACCTACTGGATGAAGGACCTGCCGGGGTGGGTGAAGGCGTTCAACTCGAGCGATGCGGTGGAGCGGGCGCGTAGGGAGGCAGGTGTTGCGTCCGGCGACTTCTACGAGAAGGTAGGCGCGACGCCGGCGGCGGTGCAGTATGAGTTGAACTTTACGAAGGCATTGATCGACGCAGAGAAGTTAGGTACGCACGATGTGACGGATGTGCTGACGCTGAGCATTTCTTCGACGGATATTCTGGGACACCAGGTGGGGCCGGACTCGCCGGAGCAGCGGAAGATGATCGACGCGATTGATGTTCAGCTCGACAGCTTTTTCCGTTTTCTCGATGCGCATGTCGATGGTGGTCTGGCGAATGTGTGGGTATCGCTGACGGGTGATCATGGAGTGGCGACCTCGCCTGCGAATGCGGCGAAGGAGGGCATGCCCGCGGCGGTGTTTCCGTATGGGGCGATGAATGCGGAACTGAACAAGGAGCTTGACGCGAAGCTGACTCCGGGGAAGCAGACGAGGTTCGTGCTTGGCGGGGATCTGCCCTTTGTGCAGATTGATAGTGACTCGTTTGCGGCCGCGAAGATGAACGAAGGTGCGGCGGAGTCGATGGTCGCTGGAATGGTTCCAGGTGCGCTGGCAGCGGTACAGAAGGGGCAGTTTGCGACTCCGGACAGTCACGCATTGCGTCCGGCGACGGTGCGACATGTGTATACGAAGGTGCAGATGGCGGCGGGCGATCTTCCGCACACTGACGAGGGGCGGCTGATTCTGAACAGCTATACGACGAATGGCGGATGGTGGATTTATGTGACCCCGGGCGTGAACAATGTGCCCGGTGGGCATGGAGGAACCGGGACAAGCCACTTCTCTCCGTATAGCTATGACCGCCATGTGCCGCTGGCGTTCTTCGGCACTCCGTTTATGCCGGGTACGTATCTGGAGCACGCGGAGCCGGTGGACATTGCGGCGACGTTCGCGGCGCTGCTTCGGGTGAATCGGCCGAGCGCTTGCGTGGGACGCGTGGTGACGGAGGCGATTCGGCCGGAACACGAAGTCGTGCACTGAGCTCATTCCGCCAGTTTCGGTGGCGAGTTTTGGTGAGGTCGGTGACGCGGATAGAATCAGATGTGGAATGAGTGATCTGAAGGTTGTGCGGCGTGCCCTGCTGTCGGTGACAGATAAGGCGGGGCTGGTGGAGTTTGCGAAGACTCTGAATGAGCTTGGTGTGGAGCTGGTTTCGACCGGCGGGACTGCGAAGGCGCTGCGCGATGCGGGGCTCGCCGTGAAGGATGTGAGCGAGCTGACGGGCTTTCCGGAGATGCTGGGCGGGCGCGTGAAGACGCTGCATCCGATGGTGCACGGAGGGATTCTGCACCGGCGCGATGATCCGGAGCATGTGGCTGCGGTTGCGGAGCATGAGATTCCGGCGATCGATATGGTCGTGGTGAATCTGTATGCGTTCGAGAAGACAGCGAGCAAGCCGGGTGTGAGGTTCGAGGAGATCATCGAAAACATTGATATCGGTGGACCTTCGATGTTGCGGTCGGCGGCGAAGAACTTTGAGGATGTCGCGGTGGTGACGAGCGTCGCGGACTATACGGCGATTGCGGACGAGATGCGGGCGAACGGGGGGGCGCTCAGTCACAAGACTCGGTGGCGGCTTGCCAGGGCGGCGTTTGCGACGACGGCGGCCTACGATGCGGGCATTGCTTCGACGCTTGAGTTGCTGCCGGAGGAGCCGGGGAGTGTGGAGCGGAATGCAGAGTTTCCGCCAACACTGCGAGTTTCGGCGGAGCGCAAGACGGTGCTTCGGTATGGAGAGAATCCGCATCAGAAGGCGGCGGTTTATGTCGATGGCTCAGGCGGGGGGATTGCGGGCGCGGAGCAGCTCGGCGGCAAGGAGCTGAGCTACAACAACCTCGTCGACCTGGATGCCTGCTGGGCGCTGGCGAGTGAGTTTGACGGCACGGCGGTCGCGATTATCAAGCACACGAATCCCTGTGGCGTGGGGCAGGGAATGACGGTGCTCGAGGCGTACCAGCGGGCGCTGGAGGCGGATCCGGTTTCGGCGTTTGGCGGCGTCATCGGCATCAACCGGACGGTGGATGCGGAGGCCGCGAGTGAGATTTCAAAGCTGTTTGTAGAGGCGATTGTGGCACCGGAGTTTACGCCGGAAGCGTTAGCGGCCTTTTCGGCGAAGAAGAATCTTGCGGTTGCTGAGGATCAAGCCTGCAAAGCCCGAGCGCGTGTTGAAGCAGATTTCGGGTGGATATCTGCTGCAGGATGAGGATCTGGCCGTTACGACGGCAGAGACGCTGAAGGTGGCTACGGAGCGCAAACCGACGAGGGAAGAGACCGAGGCGTTGCTGTTTGCGTGGAGGGTCTGCAAACACGTGAAGTCGAACGCGATTGTGTATGCGCGGCTGAAGGAAGGCTTCGGGCAGACGGTGGGGGTGGGCGCGGGACAGATGAGCCGGGTGGACGCGGCGCGGTTTGGGGCGATGAAGGCCGTGCTGCCGCTCGAGGGTACGGTTGCGGCCTCGGATGCGTTCTTCCCGTTCCCGGACGGGGTGGAAGTGATCGCCAAGGCGGGAGCGACGGCGATTATTCAGCCGGGCGGGTCGGTTCGCGACGCAGAAGTGGTAGAGGCAGCCAATCGGCTGGGTATCGCTATGGTAATGACGGGGTTGCGACACTTCAGGCACGGATAGGCAGGCGCGCCCCCAGGAATTGGGCGATAACCGAATCTAAATTCTGTAGACTACAGTCTAAGGATGGAGCGGGTGAACTCGACCAAGGCGGCCAACGTTTCGATGACTAAGACCATTTTTTGCGCAACTTTGGCTGTGGGTTGTGTGCTGATACTGCCGATTGCGACGGCGCAGACGGTTCCTTCGCCGGCTCAGCCAGCAACTCCACCTGCTCAGGCAGCGACGACTCAGCCTGATCATTCTTCTTCCTACTACCACTACGGGTTGGCGAAGATCTATGAGGACCAGGCGGTAGCCAACGGGCGGCAGGACC
Source organism: uncultured Acidobacteriaceae bacterium (assembly GCA_963729675.1). GTDB lineage: Bacteria > Acidobacteriota > Terriglobia > Terriglobales > Acidobacteriaceae > Granulicella. The sequence continues at coordinate 128,964 of CAVSOV010000001.1, read as the reverse complement.
TGGCGACGCAGGCGATCGAACAGTACAAGCTTGCGCTGGAGGCGGATCCGGATTCGGAGACGCTCGAGAACGGGCTGGCGAACCTGTACTTCCGGTTAGGGCGGATTCGCGAGGCTGTGTCGGCGGCACAGGAACAGATCAATAAGCATCCGAATGATGTCGACGCCCACATGCTGTTGGGGCATGTGTATCTGCGGTCACTGGGAGATGGGCAGAATCCGCAGTCTGGCGAGATGCTGCAGGCCGCGATCAAGGAGTACGAGACGATCGCGAAGTTGAAGCCGGATGATGTGGAGACACACTTGTTGCTCGGCCAGCTGTACGGTCTGGCGCATGACTCGGCGAAGGCAGAGGCAGAGTTCAAGGCGGCGCAGAAGATCGATCCGAACTCGGAAGAGGTCGTGCTGAGCATTGCACGGCTGTACTCGGAGCAGGGAGACCTGGCGCGTGCGGCGAAGGTGATTGAGGGTGTGCCTTCGGATGATCGCAGTGCACGCATGGATTTTGCACTGGCGGGAATCTATGACCAGTTAAAGCAACCGAAGAACGCGGTGAAGGCCTATCGGGCGGCGGTGGATGAGGACCCGGATAATACAGACGCAAAGCGTGGACTGGCCGCGGCTCTGGCTGCTTCGGGGCAGATGGATGAGGCTGCGAAGGTTTATGCGCAGATTCTGGGGAGCGATCCGCAGGATGCACAGGCGCTGATTCGTCAGGCGGACATTCAGCGGCAGCAGGGGCACTATGAGCAGGCGCTCGCGACGTTGAAGAAGGCGGCTACGCTGGTCTCCGACAATGTGGAGTTGAGCTATAACGAGGCGCTGGTTTATGACGCGCTTGGACGCTTTGATGACTCGATCAAGACACTTAAGCAACTGCTGACGGCAACGCTTCCGCCGGACGGCAAATACACGGACGGGGATCGGAGCAATCGAGCGCTCTTCCTTGACCGGTTGGCGATTGTTCAACGCGAGGCGAACCACACGGATGAGGCTGTAGCGACGTATAAGGAGATGCAGCAGCTCGGCGGCGACTATCAGGTGCGCGGAGCCGACGGTATCGTGGACGCGTATCGCGATGCGCATAACTGGAAGGCCGCTCTGGATGCCGCGGCCGCCGCCGCGAAGGCGATGCCAACCAACCACGATATTCAGCTGACCTATGCGCGCCAGCTTGCGGACTCCGGCAAAGTGGATGAGGCGATAAAGCTGGCGAGTGCACAGCTGGCGGGAACTCCGGATGACCGCGATGTGTACTTCACCATTGCGGACATCAATGTCCGTGACAAGCGCTGGAAAGACGCATCGGAGGTTCTGGACAAGGCGGAGGCGCTCGCAACCAAGCCGGAAGAGAAGGCGTTTGTGGCGTACTACCGGGGCACTGTTGCGGAGCGCCAGAAGCTGTTTGACCAGGCGGAAATTGAGTTTCGCAAGGGACTGCAGCTGTCTCCGGACTTTGCTCCGATTCAGAACTACCTGGGGTACATGCTGGCAGAGCGGGGACAGAAGCTGGATGAGGCCGTCGCAATGCTGAAGAAGGTAGTCACCTTCGATCCTCAGAATGGCGCGTACCTGGATTCGCTGGCCTGGGCGTACTACAAGCAGGGACAGTATGCTCTGGCGGAGGATTACGAACGCAAGGCGGCCCTGAGGATGTCGAATGATCCAACGGTGCTGGATCACCTGGGGGAGATCGACGCGAAGACGGGCAAACTATCCCTGGCGATCGACGAGTGGCAACGGTCGCTGGCGCAGTATGCGACATCTTTGCCGCCCGAGGCTGACCCTGCTGATGTCGCCAAGGTGCAGCACAAGCTGGAGACCGCACGGGTGAGGTTGGCGCATGTGAGCGCCCCCAAGTAGGCCGGAGCCGCTCTTTCCGGAACGATTAGACTGAACCTGGTGAACTTCGATTTGCACGGTTGCGGTGTCTTTGGCGCCGAGGAGCAGCGTCTTTCGGTGCGGGCTTTCCCGGCACCGGCGGGCGATGGGCGATCTCCGTTTGAGCGTGACCGAGATCGCATCGTTCAATCGCGAGCGTTTCGCAGGCTAGCCGGAAAAACACAGGTATTTACAAGTCGCGCGTCAGATCACTTTCGCAGCCGGCTAACACACACAATCGAGGTTGCTCAGGTGGCGCGGCAGGTGGCGGCGGCGCTGGGGCTCAATGGTGACCTCGCAGAGACGCTTGCCTTGGTGCATGATATCGGGCACCCCCCGTTTGGGCACGCAGGGGAACGAGCGCTGGATCGCTGCCTGCAGAGGTTTGGCTTACGGTTTGATCACAATCTGCATGCGTTGCGCATTGTGGAACACTTTGAGCAGCGATACGCAGGGCACCGCGGACTGAACCTGACGTTGGCAACGCGCGAGGGAATCATTAAGCATTCACGCGACTACGCCGAGGGTTCTCATCCGGAACTGGCTGAGTATTTCTTGAATGAGCGGCCTCCGCTCGAGGCCCAGATCATCGACCTGGCAGATGAGATCGCCTATCTGACGGCAGATTTGGATGACGGCGTTGAGTCCGGGTTATTGGAGATCGATCACATCATCGAAAACGTCGGAATTCTGCGGCAAAGTTATGAGGCGGTGAAGCGCGCACATCCCCAGGCCGAGGAGAAGTACCTCTTCCATGACGCGTTACAGACGATGCAGAAGACGCTGGTGTTGGATCTGGTTCGGCAAACGCGCGAAAACGTGATCGCAAACGGAGCCAAGACGCTCGAGGATATCCGAAGGCTGCCCGGACGCATGGCACAGCTTTCGCCGCAGACTGAGGCGGAGAGAGCAGAAGAGAAGCGCTATCTCTACGAGACGCTGTACACGTGCCCGGTGCTTGAGCGAGAGCACGCGAAGGCTGAGGCTGTGGTGACGGAGCTGTTCGAGTTCTGGGTGCGAGAGCCAGAACAGTTGCCGGAGTCCTACCTGGCGGAGATGGAGAGCGAAGGAATTCCGCGAGTGGCGGCGGACTACATCGCAGGAATGACGGATCACTTCATCCTTCTGCAGTTTGCGGAAGCGCGGAGATATGTGCGCTCCGGGCGGAGCGGGGTTCGTGTCACGTGAGGGCGAGGGCATCTGAACGCAGTGCTCGATTTCATAGCGTAGAATGATGGAGTCGCGTACGCGTCGCGTCCCCGTCGTCCAGTGGCCTAGGACATCGCCCTTTCACGGCGGTAACACGGGTTCGAATCCCGTCGGGGACGCCAAACAACCATTTCCATGACATCCCATACAGCCCCATCCCCCCACAAAAGAGCCACTTTTACGCATAAAATGCGACAATAGTAGTCCCGTAATGTCCCACGCAATCTCCCGGCAGCCCACTCCTTCTGGGGGGGGGGGATGCTGGTGGGACGGAAAATCAAACGGTGGGGGGATTCTCCGAAAATGAAGCTGACCGAAGTGAAGGTGAAGAACGCAAAACCCCGAGACAAGAAGTACAAGCTGGCCGATGGCTTCGGCCTGTACCTGCTCGTTTCGCCCGAGGGCGGCAGGCTCTGGCGATGGAAGTACCGCGTCGACGGCAAGGAGAAGGAGATGGCCTTCGGTGCGTGGCCGGTCGTCACGCTGGCCGAAGCGCGAAACCGACACCTCGCCGCTCGCAGGCTGCTTGAACAGGGCATCGATCCCATGGCGCAGCGCAAGGCCGAGAAGGCGTCGTCAAGGATCGTTGCCGGCGAAATCTTCGAGGCCGTCGCCGAAGGATGGTACAAGCACTGGAAGGGCGACAAGAACGAGGATCATGCAGAGTCGGTGTGGCGCAGGATCAAGACTGACATCCTGCCGATCATCGGTCACCTGCCAATCTCGAAAGTTGACACGCTGACGGTCGTCTCTGTCGCCAAGAATATCGAGGCGCGGGGTGCTTCGGAGCTTGCGCGGCGTGCCTTGGGGAACATTGGACAGGTCTATCGGTTCGCCAATGTCCACGGCATCACCACACACAATCCAACGCTCAACATGAAGCCGAGTGACGTGCTGAAGCCCGTCCCCACCACGAACTACGCACGAATTGAGATTACTGAACTGCCGGGCCTGCTGCGCAAGATCGACGTCTATCAAGGCACGCACATCACGCGCATCGCGATCCTGCTGCTCGCGCACACCTTCGTGCGCACCAGCGAGTTGATCGAGGCCCGCTGGGAGGAGTTCGATCTTGAGCAGAAACGTTGGACGATCCCGGCAGAGCGCATGAAGGGTACAGCCAATCCCACGCCTCATATCGTGCCGCTGTCCCGGCAGACGGTCGCGCTGCTCGAAACCCTGCACTCACTCACGGGGAAAGGCGAACTCTTGTTTCCCGGCGAGCGTGACCACAAGAAGCCGATGAGCAATAACACGATTCTGAAGGGACTAGAGCGGATGGGATACAAGGGCCTTATGACCGGCCATGGTTTCCGAGGCCTCGCATCGACCGTCCTGCATGAGAACAACTTCAATGCTGAGCATATCGAGTTGCAGCTTGCCCACATGAAACGTGACCGCGTGAGCGCGGCCTATAACCATGCCAAGTATCTTCCGCAGCGAGCGGTGATGATGCAATGGTGGGCCGACTACCTTGACGAGGCTCGGCGAAAGAAGCCATCAACCGGCCTATTCGCCCTCGCGGGATAGCTGCTCGCGCTCATTCATCCACCGAAGGACATCGGCCTCAACCCATGCAACAGCGCGTGGCCCTAGACGGATCGGACGCGGAAATACGCCTGCGGCGGATTATCGAGAAAACGATTCGTCTTGGAGATGTACTTGACCAGTTCGTAAACGGCTGATGAATCATTCTTCACACGCCGAATGTCGACGACGCGGCGAAATTGTTGGTTCCACTCCGAGCCTTGAACCTGTTGTGCCGCTTCAGCTTTCCAGCGTGCATATTCATTTCTACGAAACGCATTCCGGGCTTCTGCCGATGTCGTACGAAGCCATGAAAACTCGAACATTTGCTTCAGATCCACGAAGACGTCGTGTTTCATTGCCCGCATCGGCCAGGGCGCGTCGAAAACTATATGAAGATGAGGGTGCCACGTCTTCTCTTCTCGGTTGTGAGTACATTCAATGCTGTAGATACCACCCCGAAGGAGTGATTTATTGGTGCGGAAAAACTCCTTCCAGCATCGCCGGAGCTGATCTAAAGTCGCGCGTTCCAACTCCCCAACGTTGGGTACAGTCAGAGTCAGAAAGGTGGGGTTCTCCATCGCAGCGAGCAACTCTCTAGCTGGCTCCCGATAGCGTTGCAGCCGCGCAGCATTACACAAGGGACATAGCCGGTGATTGCACCCGATCGGGACCGCCGCTGATCGGGAATTACAACAGGAAGGCTTATAGACGATCCACTGGCTTTGACAAGCGGCCATCCGGTTGCAATCCCGCGCGGCGCTCCATTCACGTTTTTTCCCTTTCGATTGCTCTGGCCCCTCCAAATCGTGATGCGCCCGTCTCAGAGCAACCCCCCTCAACGTTTCTAAGGCTTGACGGTACATAAACCGTTGAGCAGCACGACGTCGCGATTCTTTCGTCTTCCTGGCCAATCGCTTTGCCAGAGTCTCTTCCTGGCCGGGTTTTGTATCAGTTGTTGCTAGATGATTGCAGTTAACAAGTGAAGACTTCGCGGGGCCTTCACTTGGCATGCGCGGGCTCCTCTTCGGAGAGTGGTTTCTGTGCATCAGCTCCCGTGGAACTACTCGCTCGATAAACATTTACTCTCCTGTCTAGATCGCCGCCAAAGAGCCCTGTGTAGATGGAGATATCCCTTCCTTCGCGCTGCAGCGTGTGTAAACACTTTTTGCGCTATCCGTCCCGTGGGTAGGTTCCTCCGGACGCTCTACGGGCCTGCTATGAGTTTTGGGTCGCTGCGCTCCCGCCCAGTGAGTCCCCTCATCTCTGGCAAGGGAGATTGCGTCGTGCTTCACCAGACCATCGTGTTGCTGGTGCCCTTCGTGCCGTCGATGTCGCGGGGTATCACACTGGGAGAGGACATAGCCCGCCTTTGTTTGTTCGAAGGGCACCATTGGCAAACTGTGGCACATTTGTTCCACCACCACAACGGGCCCACCGTCGGTGTCAAAAATATTTTTTTCTGACGACAGGGCAGTTTTCAGCGCCACCGTCGGTCTCAGTAAATTGTTTTTTGACTATAGAAAAATTGTTGGGGCGAAGAGATCGCACCCGCGACCTGCTGCATCTCGATTTCCGGAGCCTAATGCGCATCCAGGGGCGCTGGCATCGGATCACGAGAAACGCAAGGATGGTGTCAAGGTATCGGCGCGTCGAATTCCTGCGCGTCGCCATCGACGACCACTCACGCCGTAGTCGGCTCCGTAAATTGTTAATGGAAAAGACAACCCCGTCAGCGAAATCTCACAGGATGAGTCCGCTGATGCTGCGAAACCCACCCATTAGGTGCCGAATTGAGAAGACAGATCCTCGGCATTCCACACAATGTGTGCTTCCTGACCATGTGTCCTATCGCGCAGGGTTTTACGGGCGAGTTTCAATTCGAATGGGAGTGCTCCTTCTCTCGCAATACAAGTGAGCACGATACGCATGACATCAGAAACGCTGAGACCCATCGCTTCGAGCACGATGGAAGCCTGCTCTTTTACGTCGCTATTGATGCGCGAAAGGACAATGGCATTCTGGGTCATGGGCAAATTGTAGCCCAGACTACCCATCTCAGAACTTCCTCGTGCTCCAGGAGGGTGAAAAGCTTCGCGGTCTCATGCCTCCAGGTACTGTCGGAGGTGGCTTGGTCTACGCCGCCGGCGTGCTGAGTGGGGCAGTTGTGAGAAGGAGTTGTCGCGGCTGACGAAGCGGGTCCGAGGCCAATTTGCGTCATCTGCAGCGGACCTCTGTCGAGGCATGATCCTGCGCCGATGCGGTGCTTCTGGCTGCTTGACTAAGGAGTTTGTATACAACTTCGCGCCGCCTTAGGTAAGCCGTTGAACTCAAGTTGATCAACGACTTTCAGCAGCAACCGCAAGTTCATTTTGCGCCTGCGTCGGAAGTGGTTTCGCAGCCGACGAGAGCAACAGCGAGACCTGCCACATCTGCTCCTCGCTCAGGATGTCCGCATACGCCGGCATTCCCGTAAGACGAATACCATTCTTGACTTTCCAGTAGGTCTCTCCCACCGGATCGTCACTTACGCCCACCACTCCATCCCGGTGCCCACGCCACAGTTGGGGAACCGCTGGGTACATGTGCTTCGCGAATACAGAAGGTTGGTTCGGTAAACCGTGGCAAGACGCGCAGTTTGTGCGATAGATTGACGCCCCGGACGCGAGGATCTCAGGAGTAGGTTGGAGTGGCGATTCCGAAGGCATCTCGCGCTCGATGCGCGCCTTCAGCGGAGTGTGAACGATTGCCTTCTCGAACGGGAACGCTGGATCGGTGACAGCGACTGGTGGCTTGCCCACTTTCAGGTAGCAAAAGACAACGACAGGAAGGACGACGAGACCCGCGACAAAGGCGGTGAGTCCCAGAGCAATTCGATTCATGATGCGACTCGCATTCCCTTCAGCTTATTTCACCGTAACGTATCACGATGCTCATCCAATGCCCTTTGAGTGGAAAGATGACAGAACGTTCACCTTCGCTCTTGCCAGCATCTCGCTTCTCTTAAGATGGGTCCATGCGGGTGCTTGTCATCGAAGATGACACTGCGATAGGCGACTTCATCAGTCGCAGTTTGACGGCGGCTGGTTACGTCGTAGATATCGCGCGTAGCGCCCGTGAATCGCAAATGCGAGTCGTCGAGCAGGACTACTCCGCAATCGTGCTGGACTTGGGACTTCCTGACCGGGACGGATTCAGTCTCATGACTTCCTTCCGAGAGCAAGGTGTCGCCGCGCCTGTACTCATTCTGTCTGCAAGGCGCTCAGTCGATGATCGTGTGCGTGGGCTGGAGGAAGGCGGTGACGATTACATGACGAAACCGTTTGCCGTAGCTGAGCTCATGGCCCGTATACGAAACCTCCTCAGACGGAACTCAACGACTCCTCCTGTTGCTATGCGGTTGCGCGCTCTTGACCTCGAACTGGACCTGCTTCGTAGAGAGGCTACGCGAGGTTCTCGCATTCTTCGTTTGACGCCGCAGGAATTTGCGTTACTGGAGTACCTTTGTCGGAATGCGGGCCATGTCGTAACGCGCTCGATGATCATGCATCATGTCTGGAAAGTCGGGATCGATCCGGATACAAACGTCGTCGACGTTCACATATATCGACTGAGGAGCAAAGTAGATGCCGGAGGCGAACAGCCATTGATCCAGACGCTGAGAGGTGTTGGTTATGTCCTCAGAGATCGTTGAACCAAGACCACGCTCCGCTGCTTGGAGGATTTCGCTATGGAGCGGTGTCGCGTTTGCTATTGGAACCGCTATCGCCTTCTGGTTTCTACAGAGCTTTCTTGCTCACGATATTCAAAACCGGGCTGACTCTTGGTTAACCGGCGAACTTGGCGTACTGGCTGACGTTGCCGAACGCACTCCCGCAAATAAGTTACACGACGCCGTTGTAGATGAGGTCGCCGAACTCGCCAGCCGCGAGGCTCCCCACGATGACGCGTCCGCAGGGGCGATGAACAGAGAGGTCCTCTTCATCCAGGCTACGCCTGATGGAAAGCTCAGGTTGCACACCGGCGCAGGCGTTGGAACCACAGATTTGCTTGCTATCCAGAAGAGCCCGGTGACGCCCGGACAGCCGGCCAATGTATTCATTAACGGTTTTCGCGTGCCGTTTCGCGTTGCAGAGGCTCAACTCGCAGACGGCGATCACATTTACCTCGCGCTCTCAACGCGCTATGAACGTAAGGTTCTGCGACGCCTACGCTATGAATTCGCAGCACTCTGGTGTGCCATCATCTGCCTAGGAACCTCCATCGTATTCTTTAGCACTCGTCGAACCTTATATCGAATTCAGCTGATCACCGAGACGGCCGAATCGATCGGTCGCAACAACCTGCGTAGTCGAATCCCGGCACTTGTACGAAACGACGAGATCTCGCGGCTATCTGTCACACTCAACAGGATGCTTGATCGCATTGAGACCTCCGTTCAGCAGCTTCATGCTATGTCGGACGCGCTGGCTCATGACCTTCGCAGCCCCATGACCTCCGTTCGGGGAAAACTGGAGCTGGCATTGATGGGTCAACGCGAAGAGGACAGAGAAGAAGCCATCGTGCGCTGTATCGAGGAGGTGGATCGCGTCTCGTCCCTGCTCAGCACCTCACTGGATGTATCGGAGGGCTCTGTGGACGCCCTCCGGATTAGAAAGGAATCTATCGATCTCGATCAGACGTTGCGCTCTATGGTTGAACTTTATGAGCCATCGTTCGCCCACGCTGGGCTAAAGTTAGCCTACCGAAGTACGGGACCCGTCTTTATAACGGTTGATACCGCCTTGTTGCAGCGCACGCTATCCAATCTGCTGGACAACGAGCTGAAGCACGTTGCTTCGGGGAAGACCGTTTCGATCACGCTCCAACACATAGAAGAGCGGGCGAAGGTCATCTTTGAGGATGATGGAAGCGGGTTCACAGATGGCCTTCTCCCACGAGTGTTTGAGCGTTATACCAAAGGCCCGGAGTCTGGTGGCTACGGATTAGGTCTCGCCTTCGTTTCGGCTGTCATTCGCAGCCACGAGGGCACCGTGATAGCGAGCAACCGATTAGAAGGAGGAGCCCGCATAGCTTTTGAACTGCCTATACAGCCTGTACCCACATTCGCCGCTGAGACCTCCAAATTGTCATCCAGATGACCATATCGTCTTGCGCCGTGAGCTCTACAGGCTTCAGTTAAGAGCTTCAGCATGAAGGGATCGTCATTCACACTCTCTCTGTACAACGCTTCGGCGGTCGTTTAATCCCTGAGAATTAGTCCATCACGAACATGGTTTCTTCCGATCAACTCCCGCTCGCTTCGTTGCTCTTCGCTTGCCTCACCTCTATCATTTGCCCAGCTCAATCCAAGACCGACACACTCCCGGTCAGCACTCCACTCCGGATCCGCATCACGCACACCGCACACCTGCACATCGGCACTCCGGTCACAGGCGTCCTCACCGAACCTGTCTACCTTCACGATCACCTCGTCCTCCCGCAGAACACGACGGTGCTCGGCGTCGTCACCGGCTACGCCCGCATCGACCGCAAGCTCCGCACCCAAGCCCTCCTCAACGGCGACGTCACTCCGCTCCACAACCCGGTCGTCGACTTCAACCGCCTTCAGCTCCCCGGCTCCTCGGAACAGATCTACATCTCCAGCCGTGGCGTCATTCGCGACACTCAGCTCGTCCGTTTCCTCGCCCGCAGGAACCGGCCGACCTACATCCAGCAGGCCGAGGACATGGCTCGGGCGCAGATCAAATCCATTCACGACACCTTCTTCACCCCCGGGCGCACCGACCGCGCGCTTCGCCTTGTCTACTCGCAGCTGCCCTACCATCCGCAGCGCATCTGGACCGGAACCGGCTTCATCGCCAACCTCAGTGCTCCGCTCGACCTGCCCTCACCGCAACCCGCTCCCGCCGCGCTGGCCACGTCTGCAACGTTGGACACCATCACGGTCTTCGTGCGCCTCGTTACGCCGCTCAACTCCGCGATCTCCAAAGCGGGCGATCCCGTCACCGCCACCGTCACGCGCCCGGTCTTCGACAGCGACCACAACCTTCTTGTCCCTGAAGGAGCCACGCTTGACGGCGTGGTCACACGCTCGCGCTCCGCGCGTTGGCTCGGCCGCAACGGCGAGCTCCGTTTTGGCTTCCGCGGTCTGGCCGATGAAGCCGGCACCGCGAACGTCGACGGCAACGTCACCGGAGCTGCCGGCGCCAAGGCCGAAAATCTCACGGTCGACGAAGAGGGCAGCGTCCGGGCCAACCCCGACAAGGGCAAAGTCCTCGCTCCGCTGTTGCTCGCCTTCACGGCCGCTGTTGGTCATGACGACGATGGCGGCGTCGGTCAGACCGTCGTCGGCTCCAACGGGTTCGGCCTCGTTGCCCGCTTCATCGCCTTCTCCAACAACAAGGACATCGCCACCGGCTTCGGCATGTACGCGCTCGCCAAATCCGTCTACTTCCGCTATATCGACCGCGGCCACCAGGTCACATTCCCACGCGACACAGAGGTCGAGGTCCAGCTCGTCTCTCGCACAGCGAGTGAGCACGCTACCACAGAGCCAGGCCGGGTATCGCCCCGAAGCACCCAGGTCAAGCTTCCATAAGCTCACTAGAGGTGGAGATAAATGATTTTTCGTGATCTTGGCGTCACTCTGGAGACGATGCGCTTCGATGTGGTCTAGTGCAGAGATCGACTTCAGACGGCGGGTTCCTCCGCGCGATCTGCCGGAGTTGATGGATGGCGAGTGCAGCTATGAGGAGTTCCGTGGTTGCCTGCGCAGTCTGGAGCAAGTCAATGCCTGGCTGATGGGCTATCGGCCGACGCTGGCTTGGCTGGAGCGGCTATCTCGTGGGCTGCGTGATCCGGTGCGCATTCTTGACGTGGGAAGCGGCGGCGGTGGCCTGTTGCGGCAGATTGCAAGTTGGACTCGACGGCGCGGCATCGCCGTGCAGTTGACAGGGATCGATCTGAATCCTTATGCGGCGCGAGCGGCTGCGGAGTCCACGCCGAAGGAGCTCGGAATCGCGTGGGTGACCGGCGATGCTCTGGTGTATCGGCCGGAGAAGCCGGTAGATATCGTCGTGAGTTCGCTCACTGCACATCATCTGGAGGATGAGGGGATCATCGCGATGCTGCGGTGGATGGAAGCAACTGCGCAGGTAGGTTGGTTTATCAATGATTTGGAGCGGTCGGAGCGGAGTTGCCGAATGTTTGGGTGGGTGGCGAGGGTTTTGGGGTGGCACCGATTTGTGCGACATGATGGACCGGTGTCCTTCCGGCGGGCCTTCCGGAAGGAGGACTGGGTGCGGTTGCTGGCAGCGGCCGAGATTTCGCACGACGCGGTGACGGTGGAGCATTGGCGGCCCGGACGGTTGTGCGTGGGGCGGTGGAAGTGAGGTCGGATTCTGAAGCGTCTCGTTAGACTAAGGGATACGAGGCCTATCGTGCCCGTCGCCATCGTGACGCACCTCATCACGTCTAACCATCTGAAAGGCGAATAATGGCAACTTCCACTCTGCTCGCGCCGCCCACTTCCGCGCGGTTCCAGGTTAAAAACCGTTCTTTGGATCTCCCTTGGCCTTACTGCACTTTTTGTCTTCATTACCTCAGAGCTGCTCCTCGTCACCGATTACCCGATGTACCACGCCTATCGTCTGCAGGTCATCGCCGACCGCCATCTCCTCATCCCGCATACTCTCGCCGGAATCCTGGCTCTTTTGATCGGCCCAATCAATTTCTCTTCGCGGATCCGCGCGCGTCACCTCCAACTCCATCGCATCCTCGGCCGCGTCTACGTCATCTCCGTGTTTGTCGGTTCCTTCACGGGGATCGCTCTCGCTGGCCGGCCGTCCGGGTCTTCCCGGAACCTCCATGCAGGCCGCCACCTGGATGGTCTGCACCACCGCCGCCCTCATCACCGCGCGCAACCGCCAAATCACACAGCACCGCCAATGGATGGCACGCTCCTACGCCATTACCTTCACTTTCGTCTCCAGTCGTGTGCTCAACCTCTGGCCTCGTTACTGGAGCCATCTCGGCGATTCTTTCGCCGCGGTCGGCGTGATCGCCTTCACCCTTGCCTCGCTGCTCATCGTGGAGATCGGCCTCAACTGGCGCGAGCTCACCACCCGCCGCGTCTGATCGTCAGCTAGGAGGCCATGAGATTTTCAGGCATCGTCTTAAGCGCGGGCGGTTCACATCTCGGCCTCGTGATTTGGGTTTGCAAATTGTCCTATTTCTGGAAGCTGGTTCCCTCCAGCTCCGAGCTGACCACAGGCCCGTAGCCACCTAGCTGTCCAATAATCCTCACCACCGCAGGCTGCTCACCCTCCAGCACCCACACCATCACATCTTTCGGCTGAAGGCCGATCAACTGCGCAATCACACCGACGATGCCGCCCAACTCCGGATGGATGCGAAGCACGGTCGCTTTCAGGGTTTGCCCTGCCCGTTTGAAACGGCTGCTCGCCCTCCAGCGAGATCAGGAGCCGAATCAATCGCCCGCCGCCGACGGGCGCCAACATCCCCACCCGAAATGGTGGTGTATTCGGCGGCACATTCAGCAACAACGTTCCGACGAACCCATTCGCCACGTCGTCCGGCAGGTCTAGGTGCTCGCTCTCGACATGTACCTTGCCGTTCCTGTCCGTTGTGCGGCTGGTCGCTATGCCCGTATCGGCTTCCACCGTAAAGTCAAAGGGCTTTGCAAAGAACGGCCCTTTCTCTATGTGGTGGTTGCGAACTAACCGAAACGTGCCCTGTTGCCTGTAGGTCGTCGTCTCATCATCAATCGACCCATCAAGAAAGCGATAGATCATACGCATCGTCACTTCATCACCCTGCACCACCTGCGTAAACTCGCCGTTCGCGATGATCTTTCCAGTCTCCGAGTCGCGCCACCATAAACCGATGCATCGGGCGTTGAATGTGTTTCACTGAAATTGGTTCTGCCGCGCTGCGGTGCCCATTGCTATCGCCATACAAAGCAGCTGCAAAGAAAACGCTTCGCTCCATCAGTCACCTCGTTCTCAACGTTCAGCGTCAACCATCTGGAATGCAAGTAATTCATTGGAACGCGGGTCTCACATCTCCTCCTTCGGACTCAGCACCCGGCATCATTGATTAAGTTTCCGTCATAATCCTGCTGGCAAGAGAACTGGCAGAGCAGGCTAAAGCTCACTATTCCAGCCTACGGTCCGTCAAACCCCATGCGCCAATCGTGGGGGGCAAACTGCACCACGAACCAACTGAAGCATTCGTCATGTAGTACCAAGCAGGAGGGCTACAATTTAAGTATCGGGTCCGAAGAGGAGATTCCAGTTACAACGTCCCATCTGAATCAGATTCCTTCGCAAGATGAAGTTCTCGTCCTCGGCGGTGGAGTGGCAGGCTGCGCGGCTTCGATCGCGCTCGCTCGAAAGGGACGAAGCGTCACGCTGATTGAACGCGAGCCCACACCGCGCGATAAGGTCTGCGGAGAGTTCATGAGCGGTGAGGCCCTTGAGGACCTGTATGCGCTCGGCATCGACGTAGCCTCGCTGGGGGCCGTTCCCATCGACTATGTTCGCCTCGCCGCCGCCAGGGGCGCCGCGGAGGCTCCTTTGCCTTTCCCCGCAGCCTCCCTCACGCGCAAGACGCTCGATACATCGCTCATCGCCGAGGCCATCGCCGCTGGGAGTCCGCGTAGAGCGCGGTCGCAGTGTGCGGGCGCTCAACCGAACGACAACCAACGTCTGGCAAGTTACGCTCGACAATGGCGCCATCCGTGAAGCTCCAACGGTCTTTCTCGCCACAGGCAAGCATGATCTCCGCGGACACGCGCGTCCGAAGGACCCACAGCGATGGGTCGCCTTCAAGATGTACTTCCGCCTGGCACCCGCGCAAGCTGCTGAGCTGGAGCGCGCCTCTGAACTGATGCTTTATCCCGGAGGCTATGGCGGTATCCAGACGGTTGAAGGCGGTATTGCAAACCTCTGCTGCGTGGTGCAGCAGCGGTACCTTCGCACGTGTGGGTGATCGCTGGGAGAACTTTCTCGCGAAGATGCAGCAGGACTGTCCACACCTCGCGATGAGGCTCGCCGGTGCGCAGCCGTTGCTCGCCAAGCCGATCGCCATCACCCATATCCCGTACGGTTACATCCGCCGCACAAGTGAAGATGGGCTCTACTGCGTTGGTGATCAGGCAGCCGTCATCCCCTCGTTTACCGGCGATGGCATATCGATCGCACTGCATACCGCACGTTGTGCCGTCGCGGCCTATCTTGCAGCAGAACCGGCGCCGCAGTTCCAGACAAAGCTGAGGACCGCGCTTCTACCCCAGATGCGCCTTGCCGAGTTCGCCGCCGATGGCTTGAACAACTCCCTCGCACGAACTGTACTACCGTTTTGCCTCAGGGTCTGGCCCGGCGTGATGCGCGTGACGGCAAGGCTGACACGCGTCACCCAGCCCGCCGCTGTTGCTCCCGACGTTGCTCCGCAGCTAGTCGCCAGCTGAAATCGAGCCACGCTAAAGAATTCTCGGTAGTCAAATTCCTCTAGGAGGATGCAATGAAATCCTTCGCAGTCTTTGCTCTCGCGGTCATACTCGCGCCGGCCGCACTCTCTCAGCATCAGACCTTTGTCGTCAATCCTGATGCCAGCGAGGTCAAGATGACGCTCAAAACAACCCACGAGATCGTCAACGGCACCTTTCACATCCAATCGGGATCGATTGAGTTTGGCCGCAGCACTCCCAAGATGTCGGGTTTGGTGGTCGTACTGGCCGGCAGCGGGAAGACCGGCAACGACAGCCGGGATAAGAAGATGAATAAGGACATTCTCAAGGTGGATCAGTTCACGACCGTCTCCTTTGCACCCAAAACCTACACCGGGATAATCGCGCCCTCTGGCGACTCATCCATTCAGGTGAGCGGAGTGTTCACCCTGCTCGGCAATTCTCACGACCTGACGATTCCGATGCAGATTCACATGGATGGATCGAAGGGAACGGCGAAGGCGCAATTCGTCGTTCCCTATGTTCAGTGGGGTCTCAAAAACCCAAGCTTTCTGATCTGGAAGGCCGAGAATGACGTTGCGATAGACCTAAGTCTCGTCGGCAATATTGCAGGTTGAAACCGAGGTTAGCGGAACCGTGGCGAATACAATCTTCGGAAGAGATCCAACTAAAAATGAATATACGTCCAACTGTGTTGGTCACTTTCTGTCTCATCGCTATGCCGGTGCTGGTTGTTGCTCAGACCGACGAGATACAGGTCTATGACGGAGAGATTGCGCCGCCAGGAAGATTCAATCTGATGATTCACAACAATTTCACTCCCAAAGGACGGACGACTCCCGACTACCCTGGGGCCATCATTGCCAATCATTCGTATCAAGTAACTGCTGAATGGGCTTATGGCGTGACCCCGTGGTTCGAGCAGGGACTTTATCTTCCCGTAACCTCGCCCTATTCTTCGAACTATGGCTCGACGATTAACGGCTTCAAGATTCGCGAACTATTCACGCGACCCAACGCTCATGACCAAACCTTCTTCTATGCCGCCAATTTTGAGTTCAGTGTCAATCGCTACTACTGGGAGTCCAGAACGATTACCTCCGAGATCAGGCCGATCGTAGGGCTGCACCTACATCCTTGGGATTTCATCTACAACCCGATTGTCGACACTGACTATACCGGGGGCCTTGGAAATCTGCAGTACAACCCCTCGGGGAGAGTGGCATTTAACTTCAACGACAGGTGGGCCGTTGCCGCGGAAGAGTATGACGGTTTCGGCCCGCTGCACGGGTTCTTGCCACTTTCCAAGCAATTTCACGAGGTCTGGGCGACTACGGATTACTCAGGCCCCAGGTTTCTCGGTCTGAGCGTTGAAAGCGGTGTCGGGTATGGGTTGACTGCGGCCTCCGACAAATGGACGCTTAAGCTAATGTTGTCACGCAATCTCAACGTCCACTCGTGGCGGCCCTGAATAGGGAAAAGCCCGCAAGCGTGGGCAGTTTGCTGGAAAACACAAGCTGATTCCGAGATCCTCAGTCTGGCACGGAGAATAGCATGGCAGCTTCCGACACAGAAAAAATCCTCGCTGCTTTGGAAGCGAATTGGCAAGCGGAAATGGATGGCTTCCACACCTACACCGCCCTCGCTAAAAGAGAAGCGGACTCGCACCGCCGGAATGCTCTGCGCGGTCTGGCGATGGCTGAGAAGCATCATGCCGATCTTTGGGTAGGACGCATCAAGGAACTTGGTGGAACAGAGCCGCAGTTTAGCGGGAACCCGAATGGGCAAGCCGACTCGCTGGCGAACCGCGTCGGCGGAGCAGACCTGGCGCTTCGCCGGCTGGAAATCGATGAAGGTCGCGATATTGCCAAGTATGGTAAGCAAATCAAAGAGCTTGGTGACGAACCTAGCGTCGCGATCCTTGAAGAGGTGATTGCCGACGAGCGCGAACATTACTTAACGCTCGGCAATTTGATCCGGTCGCGAGGTGCTCTTCCCGCATTGCCACCTGAGCAGGCCCAGGCGGCTCTTGACGAGTTAGTCGCCGCTCGGGACAAAGGCCATCCGCAAGCGGCGGGATGGGTAGGCGACGCGATCTACGGCGTCAACGATGGACTGGGGTCTATCTTCGGCATCGTCTCTGGCGTCTCGGGAGCGACGCTGGGCAACAGCCACTTTGTTCTCATCGCAGGTTTGGCCGGTATGGTTGCCAGTGCTTTATCGATGGGGTCAGGAGCGTATCTGGCTGCGAAAAGCGAGCGAGAGATATTTGAGGCAGAGTTTGCAAGGGAGCGCGAAGCCGTAGAGGACAACGAAGCCGAAGCTCGTGAGGTGCTCTCCCTCAGCTATCAAATCCGAGGCCTTCCGGAAGAAGACGCCGAGCGTTTCGTCGATCACCTTGCCAAGGATAAGGAACAACTCGTCAAGGCACTCGCGCGGGAGCGTCTCAACACAACAGAAGAAGGATTGAGCAAGCCTATTGTGTCCGCCGTCTCTGGAGCGTTATCTACTGCGGTAGGGGCCCTGATCCCGATCATTCCCTTTTTCTTTATGACAGGCATCCCAGCGGTGATTACCGCCGCCATCGTCTCCCTCATCGCGCATTTCGCCGTAGGAGCCGCGAAGTCCCTCATCACCATCCGCTCATGGTGGAGCAGCGGATTCGAGATGACTTGGATTGGTGCTCTCGAAGGAGCGGTCACCTACATCATCGGCATTGGGCTGGGGCGAATTGGAGGAGGTCAGTAAGCTTCATCGTGACGGATGGTCCCCAAAAAGGTTCGCGACGATGGAGGTCCGAAAAGCCCGCCCTTTCCTGCCGCAACTCATGCCTAGAAAATGGGGGGCACTCTGGGGAGATCTGGTATTATCTAACTGCATACTATTGATTAAAAATCTACTTACATTATAGTTCGAATCCCGTCGGGGACGCCAAACAATTCAAAGAACTTAATTGACAGCGGGATTAGCATGGGGTCGAAGATTCCTTAGCGTGGCCCCAATTGCGTCCACTGGCGACTTCCCCGGGGTGCTGCCGGGTAGGCTTGTGATCTGCCCGCAATCGATACCGGAGAACGAATGGAACTCGCAAATGCAAAGCGCCTCCTCGCTTCTCTTCCAGAAGGAGCAAGGGTTATTGACATTGGAGGAGGGGCGGCCCCCTTTCCCCGGGCAGATTATGTGATTGATGCGTCGCCGTACAAAGCGCGTGAGTCCGGCAGCGACGGGAATATCAGCCAGCAGCTAGACGTGCGGCCGCGTTACTCGGCCGACACCTGGATTGAGGCGGATCTCTGTGACCATCGGCCATGGCCGATCCAGGATAAAGCTTTCGACTTTGCGATTTGCTCGCATTTGCTGGAGGACGTGCGCGATCCGATCTGGATCTGTTCCGAAATGCAGCGGATTGCTAAGGCCGGATACATCGAAACGCCATCACGAATTGTGGAGCAGTCCAAAGGCGTCGAGAACCCTCGCCACGCCGGGTTCTATCATCATCGATGGTTGATTTCGGCGGTAGGAAATCGCTTAGAATTCCGCCACAAACCTCACGTGCTGCACTCGGTTAATGACGCCATTGTGACCAAGCTGCCACCGACGCGACGCATCCGTCCGGCGCGCGCCATCTTGACACTGGAGTGGGTGGGTTCCTTCGAAGCGGTTGAGGTGCTTGAGTTCGACGAGGGAACGATCGTTTCTGAGTTGTGCGACTTTGCACGGGAAGCTCGCAAGCTTCCCGATCTTGAGGAGAAAATTCCGATGCCGCTTCCCCAAGCGCTACGCAGGTGGGCTTACTATGCGCGCCTCCGCACTGGAGTACGCTGAAGGGCTCTGTGATGTGGCAGAGGCTCCGTTTTTTTGACCACTTTCGTTGCCGTGCTCAAATTCAGAAGCAGTGGGATGCCAATAGAAACTCTGTAGTGAATGCGGATCTCTTCCTGATGGTGGTTATCGGGTGGCGTCACTGAACAATGTGATGTTGCCGCTGAGACCTGAGTCGGGTAATGCAGGCGGTGGACCGAAGCGTGCGGGTGGTACGCCAGGCAGGACGCGTTGATTTGCCGGTAGGCCGCGGTCACCGATGATACGGTTCGTCCATTCATTCGTTACCGCAATTTCGAGTTTGTTAGACCCATGGTGCAGTGTGCCGGTGACATTGATGTCGTAGGGTGGTGCCCACGTAAGGCCGGCGGTCTTGCCGTTGATTCTGATCTGTGCGATGTCGCGGAGATCGTCGAGATGTAGAGTCAGGTGCCTTACGCGAAGCGCAGAGGCAGGCACCGTGAAGATAGTGGAATAGGTCGCGGTTCCGGAGAAGAACTTCACGCCGGGATCGGAGTTCGCTGTCCAGAAGTTGAGTTTTTCGAGCCGGATATTTGTAGGTGCACCGAGGTGCGGGGGAAAGGTGACGGTCCATGGACCTGGGATGGTCATGACTGCGTGACGCGTGGGCGAAGGCTGAGGCGGCGGCGGTTGTCCGTGGTTGCGCAGCACAACAAAGACTGATTCTCGAGCGGCAAGATCAAGTTGAACGGTGGTAAAGCCAGGCTCCTCGTTGTAGGTTGCCGGTTGCAAGCCAGGCTGGCGATTGCCTGCATAGTTCTCGATGATTGCACCGGGAGCCGCTGACGCTGTAGCGGATGTGCCATCCATCGGCCGCCAGACTTGTACGTTGGATCCTGTGGCTCGCAAACGAACCTCAATGTGCGCTGGTTGGTCGGATTGATTGGCGACGAAGTACGTCTCGCCGTCGGCGAGGTGCCGATGAATCCACGCCGGGGACTGGTCAGGGTAACCGGCGGCGGCAAAGTCCGGCTCGATGTGTAGCCGGGCCAGCAGATCGTTGAGAGCGAGGCCTGAGTAGACGGTGCCTTTGCCGAAGTGATGCTGGTTGTCGGCGATGCCGTCCGTGTCGCCCCAGAGATCTGTCGCAAGTGCATGGACCTCGTCATCGGCGTTCGGATAATGCTCAAGGCTCGGCGAGGCTTCGGGGCGCGGGCCCATGATGATCGCACCGGCGGCGACAAGTTCGTGCAGTCTGCGCAAAACTTCAGGAGTCATCTCTTGCGTGGGCGGCAGGACCAAGACCCGGTAGGTCATGCCGCTGTCGAGATGAATTCCATCTGGATCAGCGTTCGTGTGGTGAAGCAGAATGTCCGTGTTGATGTAGTCGTAGTCGTAGCCAGGAGGTGGCGCAGGTTTGAGCCCCGAGCCCCAGAACGGCATTGTCGACGGAGCACCTTCGGGCAAGAGGTAGGCCAGATCTGCTACGAAGGTGCCCTGCTGGAGCATGTACGAGACGCGCGCCACGTAATCCATAAAGGGGCGAGCCTCTTCAGCCCAGGTGATATTGCGATTGATGTGCGTGCCCACCATGGTGTTGCCGGGCGGCGTGTCGAGCGGCTGCTGCGCCGAGGTGTGAAAGACCAGACGGTTGACGCCCTGCGCGAACCAGTAGTCGGCGATCTTTTTTAGTGTGAAGGGCGATTCGTAGCCACCGCCAGTGAACGACTCAGTTGCGACGATAGGCTTGCCGTAGACGTGAGCGGCAGAGGCAGCGCCGCGCACATCGACGTAATACATCGACTCGGGATGCAGTGCGTGCACCCAGAACTCCGCCATAGGGATGTCGATCTTGCTCTTGTTTAGCAGCGTGTCTTCGGGGATCTCGAGCGCAACTCCCGAGGCTTCGGCATAGTCCTCCATGCCTCGCTTGTGTAGCTCGCGGGACATGGTTCCGTAGAATTCATCGGCGTACATGTCGGCAAGGGTGCGACGGAAGTCCCAGAGGAAGCGATCGCTGAGTGCGCGCCGCTTTTGATAACGCGCCCAGCAAGCACGGGCAGCCATGGTCGTGGGTCATAGCCACGACGTTGGGTGAACTGCGCAATCATGTCGTCGGTCCAGTTCTGCATTCCGGCTTCCCAGCTGTCCATGGTCATGTAGTGCGCGGTCGAGCCAAGCAGAGAACCGAGATGCTTCTGAAGGGGATCGACGTAGCCGGAGAAGTATTGACGCGCGTAGCTCGAATTCAGCTTGTCGACCTCATAACCGCTGCCGGCTGGGACGGAGGGCCGATTTCGCGCGCCAGTGAGCGAGTAGCCCATGCGCAATACGGTCCAGTGTCCGGCTGGAACATCCCAGTCCAGTGTGCCGTCGAGCCGCATGCGTGAGGTGAGATCGAGGACGTCGTTGGGGCTGATCTTGGCGGAGGGCGGTGCAGGCGGCGTTGGAACGACGTCGTACACATCCATGAGGCTGCCGAAAGCGCCCTTGTCCTCCCAGCGGCTCACGCGAGCATCGGTATAGAAAATCGCTTCGGTGATGACATAGTTGCTCGCAGGTACCAGCGGGCCGCCGTGAATGACCGCCGCGGGAGTGAGACCTGCAGCATCCAGCTCGACGCGAAAGTAGCGTGCCGTGGTTGCAGGAAAGGCATACGTGCGGATGGAGGCACCGTGATAGCCCTGCGGCCCAGGCATCGCGAGGATGGTACGGAATGTGTTGCCGTCGTCGCTGGCGAGGATCCTGCCGACCGGAATGCGGCCATGCGCGCCAAAGGAAAGTGCTCGCGCGGTAAAGGGTCGGTCGAACTCATACTGCAGCCATGCAGGCGAGCCGTCCTTGGGAGCCGCGATCGTGACCGACGTGTTGAGGCTGTCGTCAAGCAAGGGTGCATCATCGATAAGACCATTGTTGGTGGTGGCGCGTGGATGCAGCGATGCCATCGATACTGAATCTTGCGGTGTTCGGTAGGCGATGACGGCCGAGTCGCGGTAGAAGTGCGGGGCGTCCGGACGGGCACCAGCGGTTGAATCGCGTACGGGACCTTCGTTCGATGGTGGCGAGGGAAGCTGAGCATCAAACCGTTTTGGGCCGTCGATCGTGGTCTCACTCCAGACGAGCTTCTTCATTGCCATGGGCTGCGTCACCCAGGGACCACCTGCTTCACTCCAACCTGCACAACTGAAGATGCTCATCTCGAGGTTGAGACGGCGCGCTTCCTCGGCGGAATGGCGTACTGCGTGGTACCACTCCTCGGTGCCGAAGTGGATCTTTGGCTCAACCTCCTGGCCTCCTCCAGCAGAGACGTCGGCAAGCTGAAAGCCGCCGATGCCAACGCGCTTCATCCACTCGAGATCTTTGGTGATGCCGGTTTCCGTGACGTTTCCGTTGGTCCAATGCCACCATGTCCGCGGGCGCGCGGAATCCGGCGGAGTTCGGAAGCCTGCGAGAAGATCATCCGAATTCGTTTGCGCAGCGGCGGCAACGGCAAGAGTTGCAAAGGTGATGGCCGCAAAGGCGCGTCTCATCTAGCGCTCCGGGTGCAGACTCTGCTTGAGGAACTGCACATAGATATCCCAATCGCTGGGTACCATGCCGTGGCCTCCTTCGTGCATGTAGTAGTTGAGGCCGTTGGTGAAAATGGGCTGTTTCGGCGCGGGCCAAACTGTAGTGCCAAGATCCTGCTTGCCGAGAAGCTTGTATACGGGTCCGGCGGCGACCTCGGCGAGAAACTCGCCTTTTGGGTCAGACCAGAAGTCTGTGCTACCCGTTTGCAGCAGAAGCGGCCGTGGTGCAATGAGGGCGACGAGCATATTCGCATCCATCGGCGCTTTATCTGGGAAGCCGCCCCACTTTGCATAGTTCGCAGCGAACTGATATGGGTAGCGCGAGGGAGCGGTGAGATGCGCGATCGTCTCGCCGTAGTCACGATGGCTAAGCGCGGCACCGCCCTCACCCGAACAGCTAGCGATCACCGCAGCGAATCGCTGATCGTGCGCGCCTGCCCACATCACAGTCTTGCCCAGGCGCGATACGCCATGAATTGCAACACGCGTGGCGTCGACGCTTTTGTCGGTTTCGAGGTAGTCTTCGACGCGACTCATGCCCCAGGCCCATGCTGCGATAGACCCCCAGGCATCGGGCGAGCGATTCTCTTCGGAGCTGCCGGGTCCTGCATAAACCGCGCGAATGCCGTTGCTGAAGCCGTTCAGGTAGTCGGGATCGACGTCGCCGTAATAGAAGGTGGCGACTCCGATGCCGGCATCGAGAAACGGCTCAACGTTGATGCGTCCGAAGCCGCGCCCCGCTGGCATGGTGCGCGTGTTGGTCTTGGGATTCCAAACGGTCTCGGGCTTGATCCCGGGATCGTCGACTGCGTTCTGTACGGCGCCGAAGTTGATGCTGAGGAACATGGGCACGGCCTTAGTGACGCCCGCCGGCAGATACATCAGCAGCTGGATGGCGGGACCCGTGTGATCAGGCGTGAGATAGATCATCACCTGCTTGCGGATCGCTTTCCCGTTGAGCGCGGGAGTGCCCTTATCGAAGACATCGAAGGATTCGGTTGGAGGCCGCCCCGGAGCCTTCCCGTACTGCTGGGTTTCGAAGATCGAGACGATCTCGGCACGGCGCTTCTTTGTCCAGGTCTTCGCGTCGCGCACTGGTTTGCCGTTATCCAACACGAGCGCATCGGGAAGGGTATAGGTGCCAACCTTTGCTTCGTCGTAGTTCACCGGAATGCCGGCGACCACAGCCGGCGGTGGCTTCGGAGGTGGAGGCGTCTCCTGTGCCGTAAGAGCGGTCGAAAGAGCGAGAGCGCTGAGGCAAGCAAGGGCGACGCGAAGCGGAGTGCAAGTCATTCGGTTTTCCAGGCGCGGATTCGAATCGGAAATAGTTTCGAAAGGAACACTAGTGCGAAGACAGCGAGGTTGTCAATCATGTCGCATTGCCGTCGCGGTCGTGGCACAACGGTCGACGTGCAAATTTATTGGCAGCTTGTCCGGAACGCCGTTGACGCTTGGCTCTGTTCTATCTATGGGCGGATGTGACAGATTCTCAAGCTCTACTTGGTGCCGTTCTTTGAGGGCTGTGGCCCAAGTACCGCGTTCAATGGCGGCTGACCGTCGAGAACACGAGCGACATCCTCGCAGATCGCTCGTGTCACGCGTGCCTGTGCTTCACGAGTCAGGGCGGCTATATGGGGCATCAGTAAAACATTGGGGAGCTTTTCGAGTTCCCCCGCCACGGGAGGCTCCGTTTCGCGCACATCGAGCGCGGCTCCTGCAATTCTGTTCGACTTGAGTGCATCGGCAAGAGCGACTTCATCTACGACCTCACCCCGCGAGGTGTTGATGAAAAGGGCAGTCGGCTTCATGCGTGCGAACGCGCCGGCATTGATGATCTGCAATGTCTGCGGCGTAGCGGGCAGATGGCACGAGATGACGTCAGCGCGGGCGAGCATCTCTTCGAAGGCGACAACTTCTGCGTTCAACTCAGCAAGGAATACATTGTCGCGGCTGACAAACGGGTCGTATGCGAGGATCTTCATGCCGAAGGCCTGAGCTCTGCGTGCAGTCGCGAGACCGATCCTGCCCGCTCCAATGATGCCAAATGTTTTGCCGTGCAGTTCGGTGCCAACAAAGCGCTGACGGTTCCAACCGCCTAGCTTCGTGTCGGCATCTGCGGCGGGTATCTGTCGCGCGAGAGAGATCATCAGGCCGATCGCCAGTTCAGCAACACTAATCGTGCTCTGCTCCGGTGTGGAGGTTACGATGACGCCAGCCTTTTCGCAGGCCTTGAGGTCGACATTGTCGAGACCGACGCCTGCGCGGCCGAGGACGATCAGGTGCTTGGCGCCAGAAAGCAGATCATCGGTAATTTGAGTCTGATTCCGGATAATCAGAGCTCGCGCATTCACGAGTTCCGTGGCGAGTGCCGCAGGGTCGCGCCAGAGCTCCGGCATCGTCACAACGTTGAAGCGCTTTGCGAGCGAATCTACAGCGTTGCCACGAATATTCTCCGTGATCAGAATGTCAGCCATTTATCCCACCGGTCCCATCGGCATCGAAGGAGATGCCAAAGTGCTTACACCATCTTTCAAGTTCGACAACCGTCTCCAGGCCGAGAACAACACCGTTGAGTTCGTTCTCATCGGCTGCACGTGCTGAACGCTCTCCCGGGATCAGAATCTCCTCGGCACCAGGACGCAGCTTGTTGGTCTTCAGCCGTTGCACCATGCAACTCATGCGATCGCTGAATCTGCTCCGATCCATGAAAGCCGCGATATCCAGGAGGCAGAAGAAATGCCCAACATCCTGCTTGCGGTCGAGGTTCTTATACATCGAACCGACATCGGAGCCTATCGCCGCACCAGATAGAACACCGCTGAAAACCTCGACCATAAGAGCAAGTGCGTAGCCCTTATGTCCGGCCATCGTTTGAACAGTCCCAAGCAGAGCCTCTGCAGCGTCCGTTGTTGGCTCCCCGGTCCTGCTAAGAGCCCACCCTTCCGGTATCGACTCCTTTTTCTTGTTGGCAGCGATGATGTTTCCGCGGGCAACAACCGAGGTAGCCAGGTCGACCTTTACGGTCGGCCCATTTTCTCGGGGAAATGAGGCCGCGATCGGATTCGTCCCGAAGAACGGCTCATAACCGCCCGTAGGAGACATCGCCGGCTCGCAGTTGGTCATCGCGAGCAGAATCATTCCGTGCTCGGCGGCGTAGTTGGAGTAATAAGACACCGCACCGAAGTGCTGCGAGTTACGGATGGTCGCTGCTGCGACGCCATGCGTTTCTGCAAGAGGCATCAGGAGTTGCAGCGCTTTCATCGCCTGCACCTGTCCCAGACCGTTACCGGCGTCCAGTGCGAGCACGCTACCATGTGATCGATCGACGGCCAGCTTTGCGTTTGGGGTGATGACGCCCTTGCTGATCCGCTCAAGATAGATGTTGAGCCGTGAGACTCCGTGGGTGGAAGTGCCATGCACGTCGGCATCCACGAGGGCGTGGGCAAAGATCTCCGCGTCCTCGTGTGAGACGCCGACGTGTTCGGCTAGGCGAGCTGTAATTTGCCGCAAGTAAGACGGCTGAAATCGTTTCATGGCTCGATTGCTCGGGGCTTCTATGCGCTGCGATATAGCTTGGTCATGGCAAACTCACGATGGCCGAGCGCCTCCGCAGCTGTAAGGCGGCCATTTGCAGTGCGCACGATGATGTCCAGCAGCGCATCGCCGGCTTCATCAAGCGTCATTTCACCTTGGAGAATCTTTGATACATCGAGATCAATGTGCTCAGACATGTATTTGACGGTTTTTGGATTCCCACTGAGCTTGATCACGGGCTCGATGGGATTGCCAATCACGTTGCCCTGGCCAGTAGGGAAGAGGTGAACGACAGCACCGGACGCAGCCCAGAGGGTGACGGCTTCCGCTGCAGCACTGGAAGTATCCATAAACCACAGACCCGGCTTGTCCGGAGCGGCGGCGGGCTTGAGGCAGCCAACAAACTTTGTCTTCTTGCCGAGTTTCTCGACATTGCCCAGCGCCTTCTCCTCGATCGTAGTGAGACCGCCGGCGATGTTTCCCTTGGTCGGTTGCGACTCGGAGAGATCGTTGGTCTTCTGGTCAAACACCAGTTTTGTGTAGTCCTCGAAGGCTTCGAAGAACTCTTTGCGAACTTCATCGTTTGCGGCTTTCGCTGCCACGATGTGTTCGGCGCCAGTGAGTTCGCTCGTCTCGCCGAAGGAGGCCGTCCCTCCGACCGCGCAATGCTTGTCGATGACGTTGCCTACTGTTGGGCAGCTTGAAAGACCGGTTGTCGTATCGGACTCACCACACTTCACGCTGATGTAGAGCTCTTCGAGGCCGCACTCGGTGCGTTGCAATTCGGAGGCCCACTGGACATATTCCTTGGCCTGACGCGAGGCCTCGGCGATAGTCTGGATATCTCCTTTGCCCTCGATCCAGAATCCCTTCACCGGCTTTCCGGTCTTCGCGATGCCGTCAACGATCCGCTGAGTCCAGCCTGACTCGATGCCGATGACCACGACTGCAGCGACGTTCGGGTTGCTCCCGGTGCCGATCATCGTGCGGAAATGCAGTTCGAGATCCTCACCAAATTGCAGACGGCCGTAGGCGTGAGGCAATGCGAGGGTTCCTTTGATGTTGTTGGCGACAGCTTCGCATGCTGCATTGGAGATGTCATCTACGGGAAGAATGATGACGTGATTGCGCACGCCGACGCGGCCATTTTCGCGCCTATACCCAAGTACCGTCCGCTTCTTCATAACTACGCCCACCTCTTGGTCTTCAGATTCTGTGTGTGCACATGTTGCCCTGCTTTGACGGGCTGGACGATGCGGCCGATCTCGCAGCCGTACTTAATCGCGGTGTCGCCGATGGCAAAGTCTTTCAGCGCCAGTTTGTGCCCGAGGGGGATGGACTGTTCAGCGCGAGCCTTCAGCGACGAGTTATCCGCGAGGTTTCTCCCAACGCACTCAGTGCCCGGTTCAAGATCGACAACCGCAACGCCAACGTTATCCGCCGCGTCGTGGACAAGAAAGTGAATCATCTACTTCTCCTTCTGGCTCAGTCCATCAGGCGAAATTGCCGATGGAGATGTGTTTTGTCTCAAGAAATGCTTCAAGCCCTTCGATTCCAAGTTCCCGGCCCCAGCCGCTTTGCTTAACTCCTCCGAAGGGAGAGGTGCTTACGGTAGGGGCACCGTCGTTGATACCGAGTGTGCCGGCCTCAAGGTTCTCGCCGAGCCGGAATATGCGGTTGAGATCGCGAGTCATCGCGTAGGCGCTGAGACCGTACGGTGAGCTGTTGGCGCGCTCAAGGACTTCCTCTTCAGTCTCAAAGGTGGAGATTGGTGCAATGGGGGCAAAGGTCTCTTCGCACATGCAAGCAGCAGCGTCCGGAACTTCATCGAGCACGGTAGGTTCCAGAAAGAAACCGCCGAGATGTTCAATACGCTTGCCACCAGCGAGAAGGCGCGCGCCCTTCTTCACCGCGTCTTCAATCTGCTGGAGAGCGCCCTGAACAGCGGACTCATTGATCAGAGGACCCACGTCCATTCCGGGTTCGAGACCTGGGCCGGTTTGAAGCCCCGCGACCGCGGCGCAGAATCGCTCCGTGAACTCCTCATGGATGCTCTTCTGGACGTAGATTCTGTTGGCTGCAATGCACGACTGGCCCGTATTGCGAAACTTCGCGATGATCGTTTCACGTACAGCTACATCCAGGTCGCAGTCCTCGAAGACAAGTACTGGGGCGAGTCCGCCAAGCTCGAGGCAGAGCGGTTTAATGGTTTCAGCTGCACCTTGAATGAGAAGGCGCCCTACGCGGGTTGATCCGGTGAAGCTGATCTTGCGGCAGATCGGACTGGAGAGAAACGTTTGCGAGATCATCGCGGCATCGCCGATCACCAATTGAAAGACACCCGCGGGAACTCCGGCCGCCTCCATGCATTCCGCCAGGTGAATGGCTGAGAGGGGGGTCTGAGTGGCGGGCTTCAAAATCACGGGGCATCCGGCTGCCATTGCCGGAGCGACTTTGCGCACAGAGAGAACAAGAGGGAAGTTCCAGGGCGCGATGGCGCCCACGACACCGATCGGAGTCTTGACGATCATGTGACGCTTGCCCTTGACCTGATTGGGAATGCTGCGGCCGTAGACGCGACGGGCCTCTTCCGCAAACCAGTACAGGTGATCTGCCGACATCGCAACTTCACCTTCGCTTTGGGCGAGGGGCTTGCCGTTCTCGAGAGTGATCGTTCGAGCGATCTCCGGCCGCCTGCGCATGAGTTCGTCCGCAACCTTGCGCAAGAGATTTCCGCGTTCCAGTGCGGAGAACTGCCGCCATTCGCTGAAGGCCTTCTCCGCGTTCACCAAGGCGGTCGTTACCTGTTCCCGTTGAATCGACGAGACCTTTGCGAACGCCTTCCCACTGGAAGGATCGATGACCTCACGCTGATCCTTCGTATGGACCCACTCGCCGGCGATGTACGAACCGGATCGATGCCGTGCACCCTGCGACGAGCCGGATTTCTCAAGAACGGACGTCGACATCTACTTCACCCACTCCGGAATAAACTTGCCCTGCCGTGCGAGAGACTCGATCATCTCTCGGGCACCTACTACGTGATTGCGCGCCTGACGCTCGGCCTCGTCGGAAAAATTGTGCTCGATGGCTTCGACGATGCGAAGATGCTCGGCATGAATGATGGCCGGTTCCCGGTAGGCCCGGACGGTCATGCCTAATGCGCGATAGGTCTGCGAGAGCCGCATGAGCGTGTTGTTGCGCGCTAGCTCTATGACTCGCAGATGGAAATGCCGATCGATCGATGCGGTCTCGGCATCATCGTCCTGTGCCAGGCGGTAAATCTGATCGGCCATCGACCGCAGTTCCCCGATGTCTGCGCGACCGGCGTGGTTACACGCCAGCCGTGCGGCGAGGCCCTCGAGCACTTCGCGTAACTGATACGCCTCGCAGATGCGGCCGACATCCAGTTTGTCCACGAAGACCCCGAGCCGGTCGATGGACTCGACCAGGCCGAGCCATTGCAGTTCGAGGAGGGACTCGCGTACTGTCCCTTGGGCGACGCCAAGTTCGCGAGCGAGGCTCTGCTGACTCAGGCGCTCTCCCGGCTTGCTTTCACCGGAGAGAATCCTGCGCTGAATCTCCTCTCGGATATCGTGCCGCGCCACACGTGTTTTGGTTGCGTTTCTAGGCATCTGCTTCACCTCGGCAAGTCGGCCATCTCAATCGTTTCTTGGTTAGCAATAGATTGTAAACTGTCAAACGTTCTAGGTCGCGTTAACTCGTCTGTTTTCATTGTTCCCAATCAATGCGAAGCGTGCGGGCCAGCCGCTGGAATGTCTCTGCGTGGCGACCGAAGTGCAGCGTTACGTGGTGCGGTAGGCCGGCATGAATGAGGCGATCGAAGCGTTCCGGAACCTTGCCCCCATCGACTTCGACCAACAAGCTGTTGCCTGTGACGGAGCGCCGCGGCGGGATGGAGCGGCCTTCAAATGCCGTCCAATGGTACCGTCCGTCGCAACGCCAGAGACGCGAGACGGTGACGTCCCCGGCCAACTGAAGCTGGCCGTCGACCACGAAGGGGCGTGCGCCATTAAAGTGGCCGCCGAGCGTGGGCGCGTCGTCGCATCCGGTTGCGTTGCACATATCGAGGGGCGCCATGCCTGGATGCCAGAAGAAGATAGTGTTCGCGTCATGCTCGAGCCAGTCGGTGAGGAACCCCGGCCCGATTCCCAGGAAACGGCCGATAAGGGCACTGATTGCACCATCAACATCGCCCTCGATAGAGACGGCCTTGCCCTCGGCTCCAAGACGCGAGACGGCGAAGTAGGGCCATTGGCCAAGAACGTTTGGGAGCTCCGGCCAGCACTGCAGCGAGAGCGCGTCAAGACTTGACTCTCGCATCAAGCTCTGCACGGATAGGTAATAACGTGAGTTGACTGAGAGCAACTCGTCGGCGGGTGCGGAGGAACTTCCTGTCTCCCTCAGTCCGAGCGAGTGAACGCGTTTAAGGTCCGCATCGACTTCATCCGCCGGAACGGCCTGCACACGGTCGATGAACTGAGGAAGGCTGAGCGGATGCAACTGCAACCCAAACGTTCTGCGGATGAGGAAGGGATCAGCAGCAAGATCGATGAATCCGGGTGCATGCGTTCCGACAACTCCCAGCTTTGCAGTACGCAGGCGTTGAACCGTTTCAGAGAGCGCAACCGCGTGGCGCAGTTCGGTCTGGACATCCTCCGGGGCGCCGTAGACGAATTCGAACGGACGATTCGCTTGCCGTAGGATGGATGCCCAGAGATGCTGCCCGACGAGAGAGCAGGAGCTTACCTTGCCATCGCCAGGGCGTTCGGGTGTCGCCCACAGAATGATGGGACCGCTCCAGCGCTGGCTGACAGTCAGCGCGAACTGGCCGTCAGTGAGAGATGGCTGAATCACGATCAACGAAAGGCAACCCGCCTTTGTAATTCGATCCAGTGCGCCGTTTACGGTTTCATCATCAAGAACAACCTCTTCAGCGCCGATGCAGGTGAATCCGGCTTGAGCCAGCGACTTGCGGGAGCGGTCGCGTATCTCAGCGTTCCAATCCTGGTCGAAGCCAGGACGCTTCCGTCCGAAGATCAGCACACCTACGGGAGCCTGCGACGTTGCCTGTTGCGTTTCCATCTCTACCTTGCTCCTATTCCCTCAACGGCTGTGCCGATTTCTGTGATGTGTTCCTCAATTGGCCCGATCAGTGGGCGGATGTAGTCAAAGAACGGCTGAGCGACGGGCAGCGGACCGCGTTGCAGCCATTCGCTTGGAATTGTGCGCTCATGACCGGCCGCGTCCGACAGAGGGACGAGTGTAGTTCTGGGAGCAGATCCAATTGGGTTGAGAGAGACCATCACATTGGTTTCACCCGAGATGAGCGCCTGCACTCCTGCCTGTCCAACACGAGCCGCATCCTGGAGGTCCTGTTCTGCAACACACGCGATGGAAGCACGTCCGAGTAGCCCCGGCTTCTCGCTACGGCAGCGGAGGCCGAGCCGCTCCCCTACGATGGTTGCGAGGTGTTGAGCGACGCCCCCAATCATAGGTCGCTTCAGCGGATCCGACTGCGAGGGGTTGCGAGCTTCGTAGACAGGTCTTCCGCCGGCGTGACGGATGCCCTCTGCGACGACTACGACTGCCCATCCCAGACGATCGACGACAGAGCTGAGATCCGAAAGGAATTCTTCTGTCTCGAACGGAACCTCAGGAACATAAACAAGGTGAGGAGCACTGTCGGGATCTGTTCGTGCGAGTGATGCAGCGGCCGCGATCCATCCGACGGAGCGTCCCATGGTCTCGAGAATCGTGACCGGTTGGGGAAGGGCGCGCACATCGGCAGCGAGTTCGCGCGTGGAAATTGCTATATATCGTGCGGCGCTGGCGTAGCCCGGACAACGGTCTGTTGCTGCGATGTCATTGTCGATGGTCTTGGGGACCCCAACGACTCGAATGTCCATCCCTTGCGAAGTGCAATATTTGCTCACGATCTCGGCGCCCCGCATCGTGCCGTTGCCACCTAGAAAGAGGAGCAGATCAACCTTGAGATGGGCCAGCGTGTCTGCCATCCTCTGCATGTCCTCTTTGCTGGGATTGTGGCGAGAGGAGCCGAGGGCAGCACCGGGTGTTCTGCTCAATAACTCGAGTTCGGTTTTCGAGGCGCCGCTGAGGTCGACGATCTGGTCCTCGATAAGCCCTTTAATCCCATACTGCGAGCCGAAGATCGAGGAGATGGAGGCTTGGCGCTGTGCCTCAGCGATGATCTCTGCGAGGCTCGAATTAAACACAGCCGTTGGGCCGCCACCTTGCACGATCATGAGATTAGAGCTGTTCATCTTCGCTTCTTTGGGAACCGGCTAACGATATAATCGATTGTGATTGATTGTCAATAAAGTTATCTGTGGATGAATGTCACTGTATGGGCAGAGCGCTGGACTCAAATCAATGGCAGTCATACGGTCTCGAACTGCATATTGCCGATCGCACCTCCGGATACTAAAGTTCAGCATATGCTTCTCGGGCGATTTGAAAGAGATCATTGCTCTTCAGTCCTTCGCGTGTGGCTTGAAGCAGGCGCGCCGCTATCTGCTGCACCAACAGAGAAGTGGCCGCTCATCGAATCCCCTCAATGGTGTTGTGTGGCAATATTTGAACGCTGACCCGCTCCCATCGTGCGGTACTTTCTGCCGAGGGTGAAGAGCGCGAGCGTGCCCACCAGAGGCATCACTGCGATCAAAACAAAGACCGGACTGTACGAGAAGTGGTCGATCAATATTCCCGTGAGCAGAGGGAAGAGCAGTCCGCTGAGACCACCGGCTACCCCCGTGAGGCCGGTGGCGCGGCCCACCTTCGAGTCAGGGAAGAGATCGGTGATGGCGCCGTACATGTTTGCGGAAAGAAAGTTGTGTGCTGCCACGGCAACGCCGATCATGGCGAGCGCCGTGCCACTCCCACGAGAGAAGGGAACCAGGAGACTCGCGAAGCAGAAGGCACTGCTGCCGAACATCAGCCATCGCCTCGTGCTTCGCACGGAGACGCCGCGCCGCAGCAGAACTCCAGCAGCCCAACCGCCGATCACGTTCCCGCCGTCGCCCAGCAGAAACGGGATCCAGCTAAGAAATCCTACCTGTGTCAGAGTCATGTGACGAACGCTGTAGAGGTACATCGGAATCCAGTACCAATAGAACTGAATCACCGGACCTACGAAGAACCTGCAAGACATAACCGCCCACGAGGAAGAGTCGCTGAGCAATTCGCGGAGAGAACTCTGGGGCAACCGCGTTTTTTCTCGAGGCGGCGCTTCACGCTGGTAGACGAACCACCATGCAACGAGCCAGACGAAACCCATCGCCGCTGGAACGAGGAACGCCGAACGAAATCCGTAATGATGCAGCAGGTACACGATCAGGGGAGGAGCCACAGTTGCTCCCACCATGCTGCCGGCGTTAAAGATGCCGATTGCAAGGGTTCGCTCAGCGGGCGCAAAGAGCCGAGTCGCAGTCTTCACGCCTCCTGAGAAGTTCCCGCACTCACCTGTTCCCATCCAGTACCGGATCAATCCGAACTGAGTTCCGGTGCGTGCAAACACCTGGGCAGCCGTCGCTGAGGACCACCACATGACAGCAAAGGAGATTCCCAGCCGCGTGCCCCACCGATCCATCAGGTAACCCATCGGGAGTTCGCCGGACATCATGCCGAACTGCAGCGCGGCTACGATGCGGCCGTACGCGACGTTCGTCAGGTGGAAGGCAGAGCAGATGACGGGCGCCAGAACGGACAACGTCTGTCGATCGACGAAGTTGATCACCGTGATGGAGAAGAGCAGTCCTAGAATCCACCAGCGTCGACGATGGATCGCCTGCTGCGCCATGAGGCCAGCCGACTCTTTGTGCTCGATCGTCTCTAACAAAGGAGTCCCCGCTGTGTTCGTCCGGCAGTTCAGCTCATCCGAGTGATTGTTCCGAGCTTAGCCACGGAACGCACGCGCTTCCGTCCATGGACGCGCAAGGCTCAGCGCACGATTGACGTTGTCAATATTCTGCGCTCCCTGGGTATTCATCCAGCGCTCCAGTGCCTCAGGCCCCTCTTTTACGTAGACGGGAACTCCGTCCTGCCAGGTGGCGCGTCCCGCGAGCACTCCATGGAACTCCACGCCAGCCTCTGCGGCAAGTTCCAGGGTTTCAATGAACGCCGGGCTGCTCACGCCCGCCGAGAGATAGACAATGGGAAGGTCAGTCTTGTTTGCGGCCTCGCGCACGAGTTTCTTTGCGTCCTCGCGAGAGTAGGCGGCATCGCCTTTGAACGCCTTCGTCCCTTCAACGTAGGCAATCTGGATGGGAACATCGACCTTGAGCACATCGGCTCCATAACGGTCCTTCGCAAACTCTTCCATGCCGGCCAGGATGATCTCCGGTTTTCTGCGTGCGAACTCCGGCCCCTTCTCATCCTCGCCGTGGACGCTGTAGCTCAGAAACTCGAGGAAAAAAGGGATGTCCGCTCCGCGGCACTCCGCTCCAATGCGCTCTACCCATGCATGCTTTTGGTCATTTACCCACTTCTTCTCAAAAGGCGTGTAGTAGACCAGAATCTTCACTGCATCTGCGCCGGCCTCTTTGAGGCGAAGGGCAGACCATCCCTCGGAGACGGATGGCAGGCGTTCGGGCTTGTCCGGACTATAGCCGGCATGTTCGTAGGCAAGCAGCAACCCCTTGCCGTTGATGTTGTGCGTGGCCTTTAGACCGTACTGGACATCGAGCAGAATTGCGGACGCGTGATGTGTCAGCGAGCGTGCCACGATCTCCTTGAACTCGGACATCATTTCGTCGGAGGGTTCCTTGCCGCCAAGCTCGCGGATCAGCATCTGCTTCAACAGACCCCTCTGGTCCATCGCTGCCGCTGCAATCACACCACGGCTATCGGCCACCGCCTTAAGCCCGGCAGCTTTTCCGGGTGTAAGCTTCTTTCGCATTTTGAGGATTCTCCTGGAGTCGTCTTAGATCTTCGCGCAGCGCATCGAGAGAACGAGGCTCACTATAGTGAGCCACTGCATGGGGTGTCAATCGATTGCAAACGATTATAGAGCAACTGGCCTCAGGTATGCTCACATCCTGCATTACGCCTGTAGCGACAGCTTTGACTGCAACTGTTCCAGGGACAGCCCTTTCGTCTCAGGGAAATAGATCAAAGTGACGACGAACTGCAAAGCCATGACCCCCGCGAAGACGGCGAACGGAAGCGACGTCGACTTTGCTGCAAACAGCGGAAACAATTGCGAGATGATGCCGTTCGTAATCCAGAGCACGGTGCTTCCCATTGCCTGGCCCTGCACTCGAACCTCGTTGGGAAATATCTCACTCATATACACCCAGATAACGGCGCCGGACGAGAGCGCGAAGCAGGCGATATAGGCCGCGACAAGCAACAGCAGCCTGTTCCTTCCGTGTCCCGTTGCAAAGATCATGCTGATTCCGGCGAGATTGAGAACCATTCCCGCGCACCCAATCAGTAACAGCGTTCGGCGTCCCAACCGGTCGATTAGAGTCATTGCAACAAGCGTGGCCACAAGGTTCACAACGCCAATCACCGCCGCCTGCAGCGCTCCTGAGACGCGGCTGAATCCGGCCGAGACGAAGATGTCGTTGAGGTAGTAGAGGACAGCGTTGATTCCTGAAAGTTGGTTGAACGCTGCGATGAGAAAGGCCAGAAGGATAGGTTTACGGTAGCGCTTGCGAAATAGCGACTCATGGCGGGAGCTGCTTTCAGTATGAATGGACCGAGTGATGGCACTGAGCTCCGCCGCGGGGTCGCTGACCCCCAGTTGCTGAAGCGTCGCTAGGGCCGCCTCGTTTCTTCCTTGCATTGCCAGCCACCGTGGGCTCTCCGGAATTGTGAAAAGCATCAGCAGGAAGAACACTGCGGGAATGCCCGATACAGCGAAATCCAGCCGCCACTCCAACGCACCGGTATGAAGCGCTGAGATCACAAAGTTCGATAGATAAGCCAGCAGGATTCCAACAACAATATTGATCTGGAACAGTCCGACCAGGCGGCCGCGATACTCGGCGGGCGCGAGCTCGGCGATATAGACCGGTCCGAGAACCGAGGAACCCCCTATCCCGATCCCACCGAGCAGACGAGCCGCCAGGAACACCGGCCACGTCCACGCCAGCGCGCAACCCACGGCGGACAGCACATAAAGGACAGCCATGATCTGCAGAGTCGCGCGGCTTCCAAGACGCTGTCCGACCTTGCCTGCGGAGAGTGCCCCGACGACTGTTCCCCACAATGCAATGGATACGGTGAAACCCAGCTGCCAGGGCGTTAGTGAGAAGTGGCCACTCAACGCGTGGGTGGCGCCGGCGATGACTGCGGTATCGAACCCGAACAGGAGGCCACCAAGTGCTCCCGTGGCAGCGCTGCGCAAAACCACCCTGGTAAATGCCATGCCTATCCTTCAGCTCCGAGCCCAGTCCGAACGAACGCTTTGATCGTCGCGCACTCTGTGCCGACTGCAGCCCCATGAGGGCGGATTGTGTAACTACCAACGGCCGCAGGAACGATGAATGTCTCTGCGTAGTGAACGATAAATGGAGCAAAACGATTCTGTGGGCTCTCAACAATTGCTTCTTCGCCTTGCACGAGGTTCAGTACGTTCACGCCTCCGAGCGTATCGTGCGGCACTCTGCCAGTGAACCAATGCCGACGAGTCTCGATGAATTCGCGCGCATGAAGCCCGGTAGCCTCCTCGGACCAACCATCCCCAGCACTGATCGGTTCTACTGAGTTCACGAGATTCTCGCGAGCCCATGCCGTCGTGCGATCCCACTGAATATTCGCCAAACCATGAGCGAGGTGAATTGGCCGCGGACGTCCGTCAAGGCCCAGACGATTCCAATCCCAAAGCTTGAACGTGAAGATGTATGGCGTCGCGCTGATCTCAAGCACCATACTGTCTTTGCCGGAGCAATGGATGGTCCCTGCCGGTATCAGAAAGTGATCATGTTTTTTCGCAGGAAACTGATTGACATAGTCTTCCGTGTGAAACGTGTAACCGCCCGCCTGCGCGCGATAAAGATCGTCCGCCATCGCTTGCTGGTCGATGCCTTCCTTCAGGCCGAGATAGACGCTAGCTCCCGGCTTGGCATCCAGCAGGTAGTAGCTCTCATCCTGCGTGTAGTGCATGCCGAACTTGTCCTGAATGTATTCGGTCAGCGGATGCACTTGCAGCGACAGATTGCCGCCCCCCATTGTGTCGAGAAAGTCGAAGCGGATCGGAAACTCTGTGCCGAAGCGCGCGTGGACAGCATCCCCAAGAAGTTCCTTGGGCTGCAGAAAGACGAGGTCGATTGCTGGAATCTCAACCCGCTGGTCACCGAAACCCAAGAGGAGACTGTTCTCCTCCGGCACACAATCGAAGCACCATGCGTAGTTTGGGGCATCCCTGGGCAGATCGCAGATCTCCTCCATCCAGTGCCCACCCCAGGGGCCCGGATCGAAGTAGGGAACCACTCGAAACGGACGCTGCGCGGCACTTTGCAGAGCAGCTCTGAATGTATCGCCGGGGACTAGCTTCGGTGCCTCATTGTCGTTCGTGTCGAGGATGAAGTCCGCCCGTGGCAGAAGTTGTTTCTTCAGCCGATCGGCCGCTCGCCATTCTGCGAAGTAGCCGCACTTGTACTTCTCCGCGAAACTCGACTCGCGATTGTCGCAGCCGAGGTTTCCCAGTACACCGCGACGAAACCGCATCTGGATCTCCCATCGCGCCATGTCCGCATAGATGAGGAGATCCGGATGAGGCACCAGCAGGGAAGCACCGGAGCCGATCACTAAGATTGGATGGGACTGGGCAACCGTCGCAATCTCACTTCGGATGCGAGCCGCCTTCGCCTCGTCAAACCAATCCTCCAGGGTCAGGCCGTTCATCCGCCCAAAGACGGGGTCATCTCCAAGGAACTGATGAAGTATTTGCTGAATGCGATCAGGCGCTTTATACCCGCTCGAGGCGTGGAGCACAGTGCGTGATCCCAGCCTCGGAACTAACTCGGCCTCTACTCGTTCAACATCAACGCCGGGGTAACACTCAATGCAAATCACGCGTGCCGCACTCAGCTGTGCCGCGATCGCATCCCATCCTGCGTGGCAAAGCTCAGCGCTCCCGACAGAAATTGCGGGGAACTTATCGTAGTTCGATCGGCGCACGGCTCTCCTCAGTCAGTAATGGTATGGCTCCCAGAAGCGCCGCCTTGTTCCCGAGCTCAGCGGCACGTACCTGCGGTTTCCCCCAGCTCGACCAGACGTGCCGATCCACATACGCTTGGATGGCCGGCACAATCTGCTCAGCGCTTCCCATCACGCCGCCCCCCAGGATCAGAGCCGTCGGATCATAGGCGTGGATGAGAGAGACCGCCGCTGCAGCCCAGACGTTCAGACAATGATCGCGTATCTCTACAGCCACACGATCTCCTGCTTTTGCGTGCGCGAAAAGATCGAAGAAGCCGATCGTAGGAATTCCTGCAAGCGAACTGCTTTCGAATCCAGGCCACTCCGACGCAATGAAAGGCAGCGCCCAACCTGACGCCTCAGACTCCGCGCAGCCCACATTTCCGCAAGGACAGGACCTGCCATCGATGTTCACCGTGAGATGGCCTCCGAGACACGCTGCGTGGAAGTGCCTGCCTCGCAACAGCCGGCCTTGGATGAGCGCAGCCGTTCCAATCCCCGTACCCAGCGTCATCATGACGAGATCTTCCTCGTCGCGGCCAGCGCCGGCATATTGCTCTCCCAAGAGTGCCATTCGAGCATCATTCTCGATCCGCAG
The DNA here is from genome assembly GCA_963729675.1 of uncultured Acidobacteriaceae bacterium. Taxonomy (GTDB): domain Bacteria; phylum Acidobacteriota; class Terriglobia; order Terriglobales; family Acidobacteriaceae; genus Granulicella. Next base: position 90,183 of record CAVSOV010000001.1, on the reverse strand, counting down.
ATCGAGGCCGAGCCGGCTCCGACACCATTCAGACAAATCGATGTCGATCGCGTCCTCATACTTCTTCAGAACCGAAAGCACGCGATTCTCTGACGTGTCGACGATGCACGGAAAACCCATGGCCAGTCCAGCACACTCTCCATGCGTTCCTTGACACTGCCGAAGGACGTCTTCGAGAGCATCCAGTACGGACCGAAGGCTCGTAGCGCTGACGACATCGAACCTCTCATGAAAGACCAGTCTTCGATCTTCGACCACCCCGTAAGCAACGTGGGTACCTCCGAGGTCGACGGCGAGTGCTTTCATTTGAGCCGAATCTTTCTCCCTAACGCTATGACCGACTATAGGTTGGAATGAGACGGCTGACAAGAAAATCAATTGTGATAGATTGGCAACCTTAGAGGCACATACATTTTAGAGGTATTCGTGAAGCCAAAACTGATTTGCCTGACCGCCGTTTGCGCCGCTCTTGCCGCATCCTGCGCTTCGGCACAAACGCGCGTGACAGTCGATATCGCGGACCAGCCGGGACCTGCCATTCCACAGGACTTTGCGGGCCTCAGCTTCGAATCCTCAAACCTGAATCCGGACAAGCAGGGACAGCACCTCTTCAGTCCGGACAACAAGCCGTTGATTGACCTTTTTCGAGCAATCGGAATTCGCAATCTGCGAGTTGGCGGAGGAACGGCAGACGGTCCTGAGTTCAAAATTCCCGGCCCTGCGGACATCGATCAACTATTCGGATTCGCAAAGGCAGCCGATGTAAAGGTGATTTACACAGTCCGCTTGTTGAACGGTGACGCGCGACAGGATGCTGCGATCGCGCAGTACATCCAGCAACATTACGCCTCTCAGTTAGTCTGCTTTCAGATCGGCAACGAGCCAGACTGGCACTCGTTTCACACATCACCCGGCCACGAACGCGACCCCCGCATCGTAGAGACAACACCTGAGGTTCCAGGCACGGCCTATCCATCGTTTCTTAAGGACTGGCGGGAGTTTGCATCTGCAATAGAAGCGAGCGCGCCATCCGCAAAGTTCACCGGTCCCGACACAGGCTCGGACTATCCAGTGCCCGGCACAAAAAACACGGACTTCGACGGACAATCTTGGACACAGCGATTCGCCCACGACGAAAAGGATTCAGGCAGGCTGCTTTTCGTTACCCCGCATGACTACCCCGGTCAGAGTGCTGCTGGCGTTAGCGTCGACACCGCGGTGGAGTCGATGCTTTCAACAGCGTGGCCCAGGGAGCGATATGACGTGCTCTTCCACCACGTGCTGGAGCCAGTCGAACGCGAGGGGCTCTCCTACAGAATGACCGAGGCCAACGACTACACGGGAGGTGTCGACGGCGCGAGCAATGCCTTCGTCTCCGCTTTGTGGGCGTTGGACTATCTTCACTGGCACGCAGCTCATGGCGCTGTTGGCGTGAACTTCCACAACAAGAGCTGGATCTTCACCGACACGGTCTACCGTTCGCCTGATGGGACCTTTCACTTCAACCCGAAGGCATACGCCTTCAAAGCCTTCAATGTAGGTAGTCAGGGTCGCGTAAATCCGGTCTCGATTTCCAATGCCGAAGGCGTCAACCTTACAGCGTATGCAGTTCGCGCGGACCATGATATCTATGTCACCCTCATCAACAAGGAGCACGGCCCACAGGCCAGAAGCGCCGCTGTGACCCTTCACGCTGCAGGTGTGAAGGGCGACGTTGAAGGCATGGTCCTTCAGGCGCCCGAAGCAAACCTGACTGCACGAGAAGGAATCACCTTCGGGGGAGCCGCAATTACACCAAACGGATGGGACGGCCATTGGAGCAATCTCACCCGGTGCAAAGATGATAGAGCCACGGTGTTCGTGCCTCCGGCATCGGCGCTCGTTGTAAGACTTGCAAGCAGGTGAATAATCGTGAAGTGGCGGACTTGTCTGCCACCAACGAAAGGTGGACGCTGTGAGTAGTCTTCTTGATCGGCGGGATTTTCTTTTGGCTATGTTAGCTTCGGGCGGAGCCTTGGCATCGGGTTCGCTCGAACGCGCGTGGGGAATCCAGAGCTCCCCTTCAGCGGCTGCGCAACAGGTCCGCCGTGTGCTGGTCATCTTCAAGTGCCACTTCGATGCGGGCTTCGTCGACACGCAGGAGCACGTTGTCCAGAAATACTTTCAGAAGTACTTTCCCGCAGCAATCCAAGTCGCACGTGAATCGCGCGAACAAGGAAAACCACGCTACGTGTGGACGACAGGATCGTGGCTTCTCTACGAATACCTTGAGCAAGCCTCGAAAGAAGATCGAGACAACACAGAGAAGGCGATCGCCGACGGCGACCTCGCCTGGCACGCTTTGCCATTCAGCTGGCAGACCGAGTTAATGGACGACTCGCAGATCAGCGGAAGCGTGTCGCTCTCGCGCTCTCTTGATGCAAGGTTCGGCAGGAAGACGAATGGCGCGAAGATGACAGACGTGCCCGGCCACACTCGCGGTCTGATCACCCCGCTTGCCGCAAGTGGCGTAACCTTTCTCGACATTGGAGTGAATGGTGCCAGTAGAACCGCAGTTGTTCCGCCGCTCTTCCTCTGGAAGGACTCTCGCGGCGCAACGCTGACTGTGATGTACCACCACGGCTACGGTGGCGTCACTCAGGTCCCTAACTCCGACTTGGCAATTGCCATCATGGTCCGCGGAGACAACAGCGGACCGCACACTCCCGCTGAGATCGAATCCATCTACGCGGAACTGAAGCGGCAGTTTCCGAACGCCGAAATCATTGCGACCGGCCTGGGTGAGATTGCCCATGCGGTTGAACCTCATCGCGCGGACCTGCCCGTCGTAACGCAGGAGATCGGCGACACCTGGATCTACGGCGCGCCAAGTGATCCAATCAAGGTCGCTCGCTATAGGGAGATCTCGCGCCTTCGGAACCGGTGGATTCAGCGCGGAGAGTTTCAATGCGGGGACAAGACCGACCTTGCCTTGCTCGCTGACCTTCTACTCGAAGCTGAACACACCTGGGGCACGGATACAAAGACCTGGTTGGATTTCGAAAACTACAAACCCAATCAACTGGCGGCAATGCTGCCGACGAAGAACTATCAGGTGGTCGCCTACAGCTGGAAGGAGAAGCGGGACGATCTCTCTGCATCTCTCGCGACATTGCCGGCGCCCCTCCAAAAGGAGGCCCAGGACGCACTCGCAACACTCACACCTCACGAGCCATCAACATTGAACGGATATCAGGCCCACGCCGGTGGGGAGATTGACGCCAAACACTTTCGCCTGAAGATCGACCCCGCAACCGGAGCGATCCATCGGCTGTTGAGTAAAGGCACGGGACACGAATGGGCCTCATCGCAAAAGCCTCTCGGTCTGATCGCCTATCAGACCCTCTCCAGCGACGACTACGATCGCTTCCTCAAGAGCTACATCATTTCAAAAGCCGATTGGGCCCCCAAGGACTTCGGCAAGCCGAACATTGATCGCATCGGCGCGCTCAGCAAGACATGGCATCCCAGAGTCGAGAAGGTCTACACGAAGAACGACGCCGACGGGCAGAGCATCATCATTGAGTCGAAGATCAACGACTCGAAATCGCTCGAGAGCGGCCTCGCATCTTTCCCGAAACGTTTTTATCTGGAGGTCTCACTGCCAGATGCCGAACCAACAATCTCTATGACCCTGTCCTGGTTTGGAAAGCCCGCAACGCGTCTCCCTGAGTCCCTCTGGCTCAGCTTCAATCCAGCGATAGTTGACGATGCGCAGTGGACATTCGAGAAGTGCTCCGAGCCAATCTCACCCCACGACGTCGTACGCGGCGGCGGCCGTCACATGCACGGACTGTCGACCGGCTTCAGTTGCCGTTCAGGCGATAGCACCCTCTTCGTCGACACAATAGACGCTCCGATCGTTGCGCTCGGAGAAAGATCTCCATTGAACTTCTCGCAGGAAGATGCCGATCTGAGCCAGGGTGTTCACTGCAATCTCTTCAACAACGCCTGGGGAACAAACTATATTCAGTGGTTTGGAGAAGACTGTCGACTACGCTTCATGCTGCGCGAGTCCTAACTCCTATAGCCTCAATCCGAATGGAAACCGGCCCGCTCAAACGCAACGGCGACCTCCGGATTTTTGCCAAACGTGCTCCAGACCAGTCCCGTGCGAAGATTCTCCGCCATCACAACAGTGATGCCCTGGTCGATACCGAGACAGTCGGCGTCGTACCAATTGTCTTTTGGATTGAACGCATCGCAAAACCCATAGCGCCCCCAAGCTTTATCGCCATAGCCCTGCTTTAGCGCACGCAACACATGCAGGCAGTCGCCCGGAACAAAAGCAAGAGAGCCCCCCGCAGCGCAGGGCACTACCGAGCCGTCGATGCGGCCGTGCGCCGGCGGCCCGCCCCAGGCGGTGTATCCATGCTGGCTGTCCGAAGCCGTAATGCCCCAGTAGTCCGCCGAGTATGGAGCCCCTAGCGAAATACAAAATGCCTTGTGCGCGCGTGTCGCAATAATCGAGTTCTCGAAGTAGTTCACGAACTTGTCGTGTTTCTTGCGGAAGTCAAACCACGCGTGACTGTACTGGTGCACAAACAGCGGGTCTGCAGCTGAGACATACGTATAGTTCTCGAAGTGCATCACTGGTCGGTCCCACGCATTCCAGCTTGCCGGGTCGATCGGATGCGTAGGTGAGCCCAGCGCAAGCAGGTACATCATCATCAGCTCACAGTAGTGGCTCCAGCGCCCGCGCTCGAAAGCTCCGTTGCGCCACGCCATCGCAAACATGTCCCCCCCGTTGAGCATCCAGGTCCAGTCAACGCGGTGGTAGATATCTGTCGCAAGCTGATAGATCTCGCGGTCCTGGCGGAAGTATTGCCGCGCGGTCAGCACGCCGCAGAGCAGCAACGATGTATCAATGGGCGAGATTTCGCTCCCGCGATACGGAGCGCCACTCTCGATATCGTTGAAGTGCGAGAAGAAACCGTGGTTGTTCTCCAACTTGTCACGATGGAATCGGAGCGTGTTTCGCACTCGCGTCAGCACGGTCTCGTGTGGGATATAGCCGCGGCGATCAGCGATGCACAGCGCGGTGAGCCCGAATCCGGTTGCTGCAATCGACGCCATCCGGCGGCTGTCACGAACTCCCGGCGGATCGAAAGCCTTCGCGCGATCCAGCACCTGGCCCGTATCTGGGCTGGCCTGTTCCAGGAAGAACATGCACGCACGGCGCTGGAGGTCATCGAGGAACCCGATGTCTTCGTGTGTGAGCTTGTAGGCAGTGGACGCCACCGGGCCAATCTGAATCTCTTGCGCGCGCACTCGCAAGGTCAGCGCTGGCAGCACGGCGCCGGCTGTCAGGAGTTTCAGAGCGTGTCGGCGATTCATCACATCCATTAGACGAATTATCGCTCCACAAGGACGACGGCCAGCCCATGCGCCGGAACATTGAGTTCGAGCCGGCCGTGACTGAGATGCGAATGTTCGGGCGCAGCCATCGCACCAGCGGCGCGTAGCTCCGCAATTTGCTGCTGCGTCAGGTCCCCCGGCGGACGCCCCATCGCGTTGAATGCCTTGATGACGTTGCCGTGATCGTCGTCTACGCGCCAGATCTCGACCGCGGCGTTCGCACGCACGTGTTCGAGTGTCAGCGTAAATACCTTGGACGGTCCCGCTGGTCCTGTCGGCATCGTATACCGCGGCCCCGTGCCGTCGGGTGGGGCGTAGTCCCACAGCGCGAGTGCAAGGCTTCCACCTGGTCCCTTGGTCGCGAGCGCCGAATCAGAATCCAGATGAATTCGCTGCGTGCCCAGCTTATGCAGCGCACGGAAGACATTCAGCGACGGCTTCGGAATGTCGTCTGCGGCGATGAGCCCGAAACCTCCGTAGAACGGCGTCCGCACCACGCCCTGCTCCTCAAACACGTCGGAGAAAGACCAGTACGCCATGTTGCTTACCAGGCCATCGCACTGGCGAATCGTGTTCGCAAGCCAAGGCCCCATATAGTCGGTGTCGGTAACATTCGGTTCGTTCGCGTAGCTTGCGTTGTACTCGGAAAATATGAGTGGGAGATTTGGGAATGGTGAACTCGCAATCTGGTCGTGCACCTTCTTCACCGAGCGGTACACCATCTCATCGCGCGGAATCTGCTCATTGGTGCCGAAGACATCGTGCGCCGTGTCGTTCGCATAGACGTGTGTGGAGACGAAATCGATGGGAACGTCCGCATCCTTCACATGTTGCAGAAACGGCGTGACCCACGCGGCTTGCGCGGTCGAAGGTCCGCCAACCTGCAACCGCGGCGAAACGGACTTGATCGCACGCGCGGTGTGATCATAAAGCTCGAAGTAGGTGGACTGCTTTGGCTCGCCACCCCAGAAGTCAAGATTCGGTTCGTTCCACACCTCGAACTTCCACGTTGCAACCTCATCAAGTCCATAGCGGCTCACCAGGTGCTGCGTGAAGGCCATGATCATCGCGTCCCACTCGGCGTAGCTCTTCGGCGGCGAGACGACGGGGTGATACCAGAAGGGATGAAGCTTGTCCGGATCCGCCGCCATCTTCTTCGGCATGAAGCTCAGTTCGACATAAGGGCGCACGTGCCTCGCCAGCAGACCATCGTAAATCTGATCGACGTAGGAGAAGTTGTAAGCGGAAGCACTCTGCGAAGTCGTCCCGGTCTTTCCCGCAGTCTGCGCAAACTCGATGCTCTTACGGTCAGGATCGTAGAGGCCAACTTCGTCATGGAATATCGCATGAAAACGGACCGATTCGAAATCCGTCGCCTCCTTTACGGTGGTGAGATCTGTGCGATAACTATCACGCAGTGAGAGGATGGCTCGACCCGATCCGAACGTCTTCTCCCAGAAGTGAGGGAAGGGAGTTGTTGGTGCAGCCGCATCGATGGTGAGAGAGACGGGAACGGACTCCACTGTCTGCGCACACGCGATTGGACCGAGTGTCAGCGTAGTAATGAGGATTGCCGTCAGGGCGCGCACTGTTCGCATGAGCGTTACTCCTGTGGACGAGTGGAGCTTGGTTCCGCTCTTGCGGTTCAGAGTCAATGTGCAGCAGCAGGAGCTCATTGGGCTTGAGATCAAGTTGTAGGATGCCGTCGCGAAGAGCAAGATGTTCAGGTGCCGGCAAAGTCGACGCCGCGTTCATCTGTTGTGCCTGCGCACGCGTTGGATATCGCGGGCTCCCCATCGCGACGTAGGCCTTCATCACGTTGCCATGATCTTCGTCGACCTGTTGCATTGAAACAGCTGCATTCGGTGCAACACCCGCAATCCGCAGTGTTATGTGATGTGTGGAGATCGCCTGCGCCGGTTCGTCGACCGAAGCAAGATTCCATATCGCGATCGCGAGCGAGCCGTCACCTCCGAGCGTGACAAGCGCATTGCGCGATGAATTGGCGAGCCGCTGCGTCCCAAGTTGGTGGAGCAGCGCAAAGTCGTAGAAGCTCGGCTTATTAATGCCACCGGTGGCTCTCAGACCAAATTGCCCTTGAAACGGACGCTGCGCCGGCCCGCCCTCTTCAAAGACATCCGAGAAGGTCCAGAACGAGAGCATATCGACATGACCATCACACGTCCGAATGGCCTCGGCCAGCGCGGGCCCCACGTAGGGCGTGTCGCGCAGCCTGTCCTTACCCGGCACATTCCACTCCGTCCACAGCAGCGGAAGATGTGGTGTCGGCGATGCATCGATCTGCCGCCTCACCTTTGCCACCGCGGCACACGTCCGGTCCTCCTGAATGATGTCCTTGTCGCGCAGCGGCTGGTCCTTCCCGAGCAGCCTTTCCACCGGCTCGTCGTCATAACCATGTGAACTCACGAAGTCCACGGGCACATGATTCTCAGTCGCATAGCTGAGAAAATCCGGCACCCACGTAGCCGCGGCCGTCGCCGGGCCACCCACACGAAGCCGTGGCGAGACCGACTTGAGTGCACGCGCGGTGTGCGCGTAAAGGTCGAAGTAAGACTCCTTGCGCGGAATGCCGCCCCAGAAGTCGATGTTCGGTTCATTCCACACCTCGAAGTACCACTGCGCGACCTCATCGATCCCAAAATGTTCGACCAGGTTCTGCGCGAACGCGCGGATCAGATCATCCCACCGCTCCATGCTCTTTGGTGGCGAAACGTTCTGCTTGTACCAGAACGGATGAAGGTCATCCGGATTGAACGCCAGCTTCTTCGGCATGAAGCTGATCTCAACCACCGGCCGCACGCCCTGCGCAAGCAGGCTCTCGTAAATCTCGTTGACGTAAGTGAAGTTGTACACGGGATTGCCATGCTCGTCCTCGTTGTACACGCCGAGCTCGTCGTGCAGGATTGCGTGAAAGCGCAAATATTTCACATCAGTGATCGCCTTCACCGCAGTGAGATCGTTCTGATATGCCGTGCGCAGCACCAAAGCGGCCCGCCCGGACCCGAACATCTCCTCCCAGAAGTGCGGGAAGGGAGTCGTGCTCGCCCGCGCATCGATCGTAATCTCTTCACTCTGCTGCGCGCGCAATACGCTCGTCGGTGCCATCGCCAGCAAAGCTGCGGCAGCGGCACAGAGAATCGGGCTGCGAAGTGTCAGCATGGCCTTCCTGTAATTGGTGTCGTGCCCAACCGGCCTGAAGCACCGAAGGGCGTCGTCACTATCGAGAGGCGAAAGAAAGAGGGTGCGCCGACTGGGGCACCCTCCCTCCAAAGCGACATACAGCTTAGAAACTGAACCGCGCCTGGAAGGTGATCGTACGTCCGCCCAGCGCAGTGTTGTCGACGCCGAACGGGGTACCACCTACCAAGGGGTTCCCGGTGGACGCCACGTTGTTCGAGACACGCCCGGGATCGAGATTCAGGAGATTGAAGACGTTCAACATGTCGGCGCGAATCTCAAGCCTCGCGTTCTCTCCGAGCAGACGAGTATTGGGAAGGCCGAAGCCCTTCGTGATCGAGAAATCGAAGTCGTGATAACTGGGACCGACAAAAGCGTTGCGAAGCAGGCCTGGCATCGGAGGCAGCGAGACGTTCGGACTCACCGACGCTCCATTTCCTGAGACCGCCTGCATCGCGCTCCCGAAGTTTGGCGTTGTGAAGTACGTAGTCGACTGCTGGACTGTTCTGACCGAACCGTTGACCATCCCAGTAACCGCGGGATTAACGACGTTGTTGGGGAAGTTCTTGCCGTTGATGAAGGCATTGTTGCTGTGGTCATGGCCGCCATTGCCCATGTAGAACGGACGGATATTCGAGTAGCCGCAGTTTGTGCAATACAGCGACAGCGGAATGCCGTAGGTGGGCGAATACGGGAAGCCGGTGTGGTACTGGTAGATGCCGCCTAAGGACCAGTCGCCGAGAATCTTCTCCAGCCATGCACTGTCACCGTGGAAGATCACCGGCTGCCACAGGCCGAAGGCCTTGAACTGCTTGCCGACGTTGAAGTCCGATGGACCGTAGGAGTATCCCGCGTACAGGGGATAATAAGGGTCCTCATAGTACGGGCCGGAACCATCCGTATCCATGCTCTTGGCCCACTGGAACTGCACGTCTGCCTGGAAGTGGTGCGCAAACGGATGCTTCACCTCGACGAGCATAGCGTTGTTGTTGGCCATGCCTTCATTGATCCAGAAATCTCCGCCGCCGTTGGGCACCAGCGGATTGAGCGTCCAACCGGCAACGACCGCGGCGGCATTCGGTGTCATATGGTTGATGAGGTGCCGGCTGACGCTGCCCTCGTACCCGAGCGAAGCGACGATGTTCTTGCCGAACTCATAGTCGCCTTCGAGCGAGTAGTGCTGGATGTAAGTTGTGGGAACGTTGCCGTAGCCGTCGCCGAGGATCGTGACACTTGCACTGCCTGCCGTCGGAAGGCCATTGGCGGTATAGCTCGTGATAGCGTGCGGATTTGGCGGGAAGCCGCTGAGTGAGTGGATGTCGCTCGAGACCGCATAGATGATATTGCCGCCGTTGGTACCGGGATTTGTCGGGCTCGAGAACGAATAATTGACGAAGTTCTGAGTGGGAGGATTATTGGCGAGGTTCGCGGTGATAGCGATCTCGTCCTGGTTAAAGTTGAGACCATAGCCACCACGGATGACGAGCTTATTCTGGAAGCTGCCAGGGCTCCAGTTGAAGCCGATCTGCGGGCCGAGGTTGGTCTTCGGCGACTCCCAGAGGTTGTGGCCGGAAGCAACGTTCATGTTGGTGAAGGCCGACGTTCCCTGGCCCAGGAGCACACGCGGGATATTGTTCTGCTTGGCGAAAAGCGCTCCAAAGTAGGAGTAGCGCAGGCCCACGTTCAGAGTAAGGTTGGGCAGAACCTTCCAGCCATCCTGAATGAAGGCGCCGAACAAGTTCTCGCGCTCGTCGGAGCGATTGCCGCCGGGAAGGCCGGTGACGCTGTTAAAGCCGCCGTTCTCCACTGAGGGAGCATCGTTGAGGAAGTCCCAGATGTTGTAGAAGTTGTAACTTGGCCGCCCGGTAGGGTTGTTAAGGTAGTAAAGCTTCGTGAACTCGCCGCCGAACTTGATCGTATGGGGACCGATGACCTTCGTCGCGATATCGCGATAGCTATAGGTCCACTGGTTCAGGTCGCTGCCGATCGAGGTCCCGAACTGGTTGATCGACGCGCCGGACGCTGGACCGAAGAAGGTGATGTTGTCCTGGGGTAGACCGACGGGCTGCTGCGGGTTGGAGGTGAGCTCGTTCCAGCGCCAGCCCGAGGCATTCGCGCGTGCCTCATTGAGCCATGTCGGACCGAAGATGTGATTCCAAATCACCGAAAACGCATCGTTCACCTGAGTGTGGTGGAAGAGGTTATAAGCACGCGCTCCTCCATTGTAGGAATTGGTGGTGTAGGGCACCCAGTAGATGGTGAAGGACAGGCGGTCTTTCTGGGTGACCTGGGCGTCCATGCGCCCGTTGTACTGCTGATAGGTGGACGAAGACGGTGTACTGGTGAGGAAGTAAGCCACGTCGGCTACACCGTCAAGGCCGTTGCCCACGCCAGGATTGGCGGCAGTGCCGGTTGCGGTCGGGTCCTGTTTGCCCAGGCCGTTCTTGAGCGGCGAGCCTATATCGAGACCCTGACCGGCGATCGTGTTGCAGTTGACGCCTTCGGTCAGGCCCACGGTCGCGCAGGTCTCGCCGCTGGTAACGATTGTTCCGGCTGGCGCGCTGCCCGGGAAAGTCAGGAACGTGGATGCAATGCTGCCCGACGGGCGCAGAGGAACGAAACTGCGACGTGTCATACCATCCCGTACTGGTTGCGGTCGAGCTGTTCGGGCTGGTCTCGTACGCAAAGAACGCGAAGAGGCGGTTCTTGATGATCGGCCCGCCCAGGCTGCCGCCCCACTGGTTGTAGCGCCCAGTATCACGCTGCGGGGCGCCGACGCGGGTGCCGTTGGAGGTGCGAACGGGCGGCTGAAAGGCGTTCAGCCCGGGCCGGTGGAAGGCGAAGAAGAAGCTGCCGTGAAGCTGGTTGGTTCCACTCTTCGAGGTGATCATGGTCTGTGCACCGGCGAAGCGTCCGTCCTCTGCGTCGTAGTCGTTGGTGACAATGCGGACGTTGTCGATCGAGTCCTGGTTGGGCGTGATGACGCTCGCTCCTCCCCAGACGGCGCTGACCGTGCTGATGCCATCGATGGCGATGCCGTTATTGGAGTTCTGCTGACCGTTCGCGTTGGCCTGTGCACGGTTTTCGGTAGGCATCTGGCCCGAATTACCGGAGCCGCCCGGGCCCTGATTGCCGGGAGCGGCATAGACTCCGCCGGCAGCTTGTTGTGCGCCATCGCTGACCACGCCCGGCGCAAGCTGTGTCAGCGTGAATACGTCACGGTTGAACGACGGCAGGTGCTGGATGTCGTTGGAGCTGATGGTGGCGCCGATGTTCGACGTTGCCGTGTCAAGGGCAGAGATCGTATCCGCCGAGACGTTCACCGTCGTCGACGTATCACCGAGCGCAAGCTGAATGTTGATTGAGTTCGCCTGCTCAGGAATAAGCGTCACATTCTGAAGCACTTTCTTAGTGAATCCCGGTGCGGTTGCAGTGATCGTGAACTTGTCCGGCGGCAACTGGGCGAAGTTGTACACGCCGTCACTGTTAGACGTTGCCGTTTGGGTAGCATTCGTGCCATTGTCCGTGAGCGTGACTTGAGCATTCGGGATCAGCGCACCGGTCGGATCCGTCACCGTGCCTTGAATGGATGCTCGGAACTGAGCGTGAGCCGAAACGCCCCCGAAAGACATCATGCCGGCGAGCAGGAGACCGCAGGCAGAGCGCAGAGAGATTCGCATAGTGCCTCCAAAGGAATACAGCGTCGTCCGGCGACCGAGCCCGGATCGTTAGGTCGCCTAGGCAAACCTTTGCCTAAACGGACTGAGTTTTACGCGCTGCGGTGCTTGGATGTCAAGCAGTCGATTAGGGATGTCAGGGTTGCATCGCTTTTGTGGCACACTTCGATGGTGACTCTCCCCGGTAAAGGCCGCGACGCCAACCGCCCCGCCAACCTCAAAATCATCGCCGAGCACCTCGGCCTTTCCGTGGCTGCCATCTCGCGTGTCCTGAACGGCGCTCCCGCGGCAAAATCTATTCCTAAGACGACACAAGATCGCATCTTCGCTGCAGCAGCAGAGTTTAACTACCGCCCGAACGTGCTTGCTCGCTCATTGCGTCGCGGGCGCTCTATGATCGTTGGCGTCCTCGTTCCAGAGGTCTCCGAGGGCTACGCTACCGCCGTCCTTGCCGGCATCGAGCAGGCTTTGTTGCAGGCCGAATACTTCTATTTCCTGATTAGCCACCATCATCGCTCCGAGCTGATCGATCGCTCCCAGACCATGATGGTGGACCGCGCCGTCGACGGCATGATCGCCATCGACACGCCGCTCGTGAAGCATCCACATCTCCCGATGATCACAGTCTCGTGTCCGGACGAACATGAAGGCATCACCAACATCGTGCTCAATCACCGGCGCGCCGCAGAGCTCGCTATCGATCACCTCGTCGGTCTCGGACACCGTGACATTGCGTTCATCAAAGGGCAGAGCTTCAGCTCCGACACCGAACCGCGCTGGCAGGCAATTCGTCACGCCGCCGCACGCGCAAAGTTGGCGCTGGAGGCCAAGCTGGTGGCGCAGCTCGAGGGCGACGCACCCGGCCACGAGCCTGGATATTTTGCAACGCAACGTCTGCTGGCCTCTAACACGAGCTTCACCGCACTCTTTGCCTTCAATGATGTCTCGGCGATCGGGGCCATTCGTGCACTGCGCGAGGCTGGTCTCCGCGTTCCGCAGGACGTCTCGGTCGTCGGCTTCGACGACATCCTGTCGGCCGCCTTCCAGAACCCCGGTCTCACGACCGTTCGACAGCCACTTCGCACCATGGGCATGCTGGCAGCCGAGGCGGTCGTGCGTCGCATCACCTCTACCGAGGAACATCCCGCGGCGAAGCAGATCGTCGTCGACCCTGAATTAGTAGTCCGCGACTCGACCTGTCCTCCCACAAAACGTGTGAGGTCCTAGTGGGAAAGATAGCCCGGGAACCGAAGATCGCAATCATCGCGGCACTCCCGCGTGAGATTTCGGGACTCATACGGGGATCTCGTCCTGACCCAGAGCTGCGAAAGCACGGCGTCCATCTCTATCGCTTCGACGATGTCATCGTTGCGGCCGCGGGAATGGGATCGTCGCGTGTCACGCTGGCCCTCGAGGCCGCACTGCGCATAGAGGGAATCGACCTCATCGTCTCGACCGGTCTTGCAGGTTCATGTTCACCCGGGATTCGTGCAGGCGAGGTGATAGAAGCGACGACAGTCGTGGATGCGAAGACCGGTGAACGGTTTCCATGCGTTGCATCAGACACCGAACGCGTACTCGTAACGACCGGGACGATCGCAGGCATACGCGAGAAAGCTCGCCTTCACGAGAGCTACAACGCTGCGCTCGTGGACATGGAGGCTGCGACAGTAGCACGGCTCGCACGCGCACGAGGTCTCCGCTTCCGCGCCATCAAGGGCGTCTCCGATGCACATGACTTCGAGATGGAGTCGATGAGCCGCTTCGCCGACGCTCGTGGACACTTTCGCACCGGTGCCTTCGCCCTGCACACGGCACTCCGCCCGCAAGCCTGGAGTTCAGCGATGCGCCTTGGCCGCGAGAGCAATCGAGCTCTCACAAAGCTCTGGACCGAACTCCGCGGACTGATCGGGTCTACAAGCTGACCCGAAACATTCGATATCCTTGAAAGAGATGAGTGAAACATTGCCACAGACGATGAGGGCTGCTGTCTATCGCGCCCCCGATGAAGTAAGAACAGAAACAGTTCCGGTTCCCGAGATTGGCCGCGGTGAGGTGCTGGTTCGCATCGATACATGCGGCATCTGTGGCACCGACCTCAAGAAGATTCACACCGGCTCGCACTCCGCCCCACGCGTCTTCGGTCACGAGATGGCCGGAACGATTGTTGCAGTCGGAGATGAGGTTCGCGGCTTCGCAGTAGGCGATCGTGTGATGGCCTTTCATCACATCCCCTGCGGCGAATGCTTCTACTGCCGCAAGCAGACCTTCGCGCAATGCGAACGCTACAAAAAAGTAGGAACTACTGCGGGTATTGGCGAACCGGCAGGGGGTGGGTTTGCGGAGTACATCCGGGTAATGGACTGGATTGTGAGGGCGGGGTTGGTGAGGGTGCCGGGGGATATCCCGTTCGAGCAGGCGGCATGGATTGAGCCGGTGAATACGTGCTTCAAGGCAGTGAAGATGCTGGACTTGCAGCCGGATGAGACGGTGCTGGTGATTGGGCAGGGGAGTATAGGGATTCTGCTGGCGGCGCTCGCGGCACAGACCGGGGCGACGGTGCTGACCAGTGACCTGTATCCGGAGCGGCATGCCATTGCGGCTCAGTATGGGCTGACGCATCCGCTGGATGCGAGGGGCGATGTGGTGGCGGCGTGTAAGGCTGCGACGGAGGGAAGCGGGGCGGATGTGGCGCTGGTTGCGGTGGGATCGGACAGGCTCATCCAGACGGCGATGGAGGCGATTCGGCCGGGAGGTCGGGTGATGCTGTTTGCGTCTACACAGCATGGGGAGGCACCGTTTGATCCGGCTGCGGTGTGCATGGATGAGAAGACGCTGATGGGGTCGTACTCGGCGTCGGTCGCGATTCAGCAGGAGGGAATCGACCTGGTGTTCGAGGGTTACCGGTCCGGGAAGCTGGATCTGACCAAGCTCATCTCGCATCGGTTTGGGCTGGAGGATGCGGCGGAAGCGGTGAGACTGGCTTCGAATCCGCAGCCGGATTCGATGAAGATTGTGCTGAAGCCGTAGGGTACCCCCTCCCCCGTCACTTTTTGCGCAAAATCTAGAGCGCATTGAGGTTAGGGGTGGACCTGACCTGTAAAGTCTTGATATTGCAGGGGCATGGCTGCAAAGTCTTCAGAACACAGGGTTTGAAAGACCGCCCGGCGTGTGCTGAGTGGGGTTCCCTCTACTTCTATTGTAAATGGGTGTGTCAAGAGGTCCTGGGGTTTGGGGTCTGAGTTGGCGGGGTTCCGGTTAGCGGGCAAATACAGAGATCCTTCGCCTACGGCTCAGGATGACGGCGGCAGGGGTGGGGCTCAGGATGACGGCGTCAAGAGGGCGCGGTTCAGGATGACGGCGGCGGGAGTGGGGCTCAGGATGACGGCGGCAGGGGGTGCGGTTCGGGTGGGGTGCATTCGGGTGTGGGGAGTTTCCAGATTTCGGAGCAGTACTCCCGGATGGTGCGGTCGGAGGAGAATTTGCCGGAACGGGCGGTGTTGAGCAGGGACATGCGGCTCCAGCGCTCGATGTCGCCGAAGGCTGCGCCGGCTTCGGCCTGGGCGGCGGCGTAGGCGTCGAAGTCGGCGAGGACGAAGAAGCGGTCGGCGTTCAGCAGGTCGTTAACCAACGGAGCGAAGGTGTTGCGATCTCCGTTGGAGAAGTGGCCGTCGCGAAGGTTGTCGAGAACTTCACGCAGCAGAGGGCTGCGCTCGTAATAGCTGCGCGGGCGGTAACCGCTGCGGATGAGGTCGGCGATCTGCGGGGCGGTGAGGCCGAAGAGAAAGAAGTTGTCTGCGCCTGCTTCCTCGCGGATTTCAATGTTGGCGCCGTCGAGGGTGCCGAGGGTGACCGCGCCGTTCATCATGAACTTCATGCAGCCGGTGCCGCTGGCCTCGAAGCCTGCGGTGGAGATCTGCTCGGAGAGATCGGCGCAGGGATAGATGCGCTGCCCGAGCTTGACGGAGTAGTTGGGCAGAAAGACGACCTTGAGCAGGCCGTTCACCTGCGGGTCGTGATTGATGAGATCCGCGGCGGTACAGACCAGCTTGATCATGAGCTTGGCCATGACGTAGCTGGGCGCGGCTTTGCCACCGAAGAGAAAGGTGCGCGGCGTAAGGTTTTTCGCGGTGCCGTTCTTGATCTGGCAATAGAGCGAGAGAATGTGAAGCGCGTTGAGGTGCTGGCGCTTGTACTCGTGGATGCGTTTGACCTGGACGTCGAACATCGAGCGCGGGTCGATGCTGATGTCCATCGTCTCCTTGATGAATTCTGCGAGGCGTCCCTTGGCCCCCTCCTGGGTGGAGCGCCAGCGGTGAAGGAAGCTAGTGTCGTTGGCGTAGGGCTCGAGCGCGCGCAGCTTGTAGAGATCTTTGTGCCAGTCCGTGCCGATGGTGTTGTTGATCAGACCGGTGAGTTCGGGGTTGGAGAGCATGAGCCAGCGGCGGGGCGTGACGCCGTTGGTCTTGTTGCTGAAGCGCTCGGGGAAGGCCTCATAGAAGTCGCGCAGCGTGACGGTCTCGAGGAGATGGGTGTGGAGCTCGGCGACACCGTTCACGGCCTTGGAGCCGACGACGGCGAGGTGGGCCATCTGGACGCTGCGCTCGCCGTCTTCGCCGATGATGCTCATGCGCCGCATGCGGGCGTCGTCGTGGGGGAAACGCAGGCGCATGTCGTCAAGGAAGCGCTCGTTGATTTCGTAGATGATCTCCACGTGCCGTGGCAGCAGGTTGCCGAACATGTCGAGCGGCCAGCGCTCGAGCGCCTCCGGCAGCAGCGTGTGATTGGTGTAGCCGAAGGTGGCCTGCGTAACCTTCCAGGCGTCATCCCAACCCATGGCGTGGTCGTCCATCAGCAGGCGCATGAGCTCGGCGATGCCGATGGAGGGATGGGTATCGTTCAACTGCACGGTCCAGTTGTTGGAGAACTCGGTGAGGGGCTTACCGCGCGAGAGATGGATCCCGACCATGTTCTGCAAGGAGCAGGAGGTGAAGAAGAACTGCTGCATGAGGCGGAGGCGCTTGCCTTCGATCTTTTCGTCGGGCGGATAGAGAACCTTGCTGATGGTCTCCCATTCGATCTTGTCGTGCACAGCGCCGACATAGTCGCCGGTGTTGAAGATGCTGAGGTCGAATTCGTCGACCGCTTCGGACTTCCAAAGCCGCAGCCGATTGACCGTTCGCGTCTGGTAGCCGGGAATCGGCGTATCGTATGCGATGCCCCTGACCATATTCCCGGGCACCCAGCGGTGCCTTAGCGAACCGTGATCGTCGGTGTAGGTTTCGGTGTGTCCGAAGAAGCCGACTTCGACCGACTGTGTCGAGGCGATCTCCCAGGGATTCCCGAATTGCAGCCACTTGTCGGATTTTTCGACCTGCCAGCCGTCGACGATCTCCTGGCGAAAGATGCCGAACTCGTAGCGCAGACCGTAGCCGATGACGGGCGCGTCAAGCGTCGAGAGAGAGTCCATGAAGCATGCGGCGAGCCTGCCCAGGCCGCCGTTGCCGAGGCCGGGTTCCGGTTCTTCGTCGGCGATGGATTTGAGATCGAGGCCGAGAGAGCGGAGCGCCTCTTCGGTCTCAGAGGTCAGGTCTAGATTGAGGAGATCGTTCTCGAGATGCGGTCCGAGCAGATATTCGGCGCTGAGAAAGGCGAGAACTCGAACGTCCTTCTGACGGTAGCTTTCGATGGTCTCCAGCCACTGGTCCATGAGGCGGTCGCGCACGACGGCGGCCAGGCCGTGATACTTCTCGAGCGTCGTTGAACGCTCGAGCGGATGGCCAACGGTGTGCACCATGTGGTTGCGGAGCGAGACCGCGAGCTCTTCAGAGGAGGTTCCGGCACGGTTTTCGTTGCGTATGGTGTCGGTCTGTTGCTGGTTCAGGTCCGGCGAGTGTGTCGGCGGGTTTTGCTGGTTCTGCAGGGGCACAGTTGCCTCCAAGAGGGTGCGGTGGTGCACCCGGTATGTTTCAGACAGTCGTTACAGAGCGGCTAGTTTTTTACCATTGTCTTGCAAAATTTCAGTGACTCGTCCTCGGAGCGTCGTCTCCAGAGTTTTTCTGGCGAGATGAAAGGTTGGATGAGGAGCCAGGCCGTTGAGGTTCATTGTGATAGGCTTGGGCCCTCTTCAATTTAGCCCGCTGATTTTTTTTGATAGCGAAGAGGCTCAGCCCAGATGAGTGGCAAACCTGATTTTTTGGAAGGCGGGAAGTCCAATCTGTGGGAGCGGATTCTCGCGATTTCCACGGCGGTGGGAGCGCTGGGGAGCCTGGTGGCGATACTGATCGCCGTCTATCTGGCGAACGGGCAAATCAAGGAAGGTCGCGCGACTGTTGAGGCTCAGCTAAAGGAGACTCGCGATGAGGCCAAGGTTCAGCACATAGTGGACGAGACGGTGCGATTCGACCAGCCGCCGCTGGCGCTGAGCAGGGTCGCCCTGGCAAAGCAACGATTGGATGAAGAGCATAAGACGGTTCGTCCGCTGGACGCGGAGAATCCGCCGACGGAGATGTGGGATGTTCTGAACGAGTGCAATCGCGTGGGGTTTCTGACTCGGCGGGGTTATCTGGATACAGAGGACGTCTTCAACGAGCTGGGATACTGGCTGCTGAATTTTTATGCGGATGCCGAGCCTGCGGTGCTGGCGGACCGGAAAGAGTATCCAGCTTCAGAGAGCGAGTGCTCGTGGCTGATTGAGCAGTTGAAGCCGTTGGAGATGAAGTATGACGCAGGAAGAAATCTGCGTCTGAGCAAAGAGGACCTTTACTGGTTTTATGAGGAAGAGCTGCACACGAAGGTGGGGCAGCCGCTGCCGCGAAGCTCGCGCAGGTGAGCGAGACTTAGCTTGGGTGGAGCGTCTGGATGAGGAGCCAGACGTTGAGCGCGGCGATGAGGACGGCGACGGTGTAGCCGAGATACTTGAGCGCGCGGGTGTTGGTGAACTCGCCCATCTTGGCGCGGTCGCTGGTGAACTGCACGAGTGGGAAGACGGCGAAGCTGAGCTGCATGCTGAGGATGACCTGCGAGAGGATGAGCAGGCTGGCGGTGCCGCGCTCGCCGTAGAAGAGCGTGACGAAGACGGTGGGGATGATGGCGACAGAGCGTGTGATGAGGCGGCGGAGCCAGGGCTTGAGCTTGATGTGGAGGAAGCCTTCCATGACGATCTGGCCGGCGAGCGTTCCGGTGATGGTGGAGTTCTGGCCGGAGGCGAGCAGGGCGAGCGCGAACATGGTGCTGGCTCCGGTGAAGCCGAGCATGGGCGTGAGGAGCTTGTAGGCGTCGCCGATCTCCGCGACCTCGAAGTGGCCGCTGCGATGGAAGACGGCGGCGGCGAGGATGAGGATGGCAGCGTTGACGAAGAGCGCGAGCATGAGCGCGGTGGCGGAGTCGATGTTGGAGAAGCGGATGGCTTCGCGCTTGCCGGCGGAGGTGCGCGGGTAGTCGCGCGTTTGAACGATGGAGGAGTGCAGGTAGAGGTTGTGCGGCATGACGGTCGCGCCGAGGATGCCGATGGCGATGTAGAGCATTTCGTGGTTGGTGACGATGGCGGCGGAGGGGATGAAGAGGTTGTGGACGATGGGCAGCCAGTCGGGGTGGGAGCGGAGGACCTCGATGCCGAAGAGCACGCTGATGGTGCCGATGAGGGTGATGACGAGGGCTTCGAGATAGCGGAAGCCGCGGTTCTGGAGGAGCAGGATGAGGAGGACGTCGGCGCCGGTGATGAGGACGCCGTAGATGAGCGGGATGCCGAAGAGAAGTTGCAGCGCGATGGCGGAGCCGATGACCTCGGCGAGGTCGCAGGCGGCGATGGCGATTTCGGCGAAGACCCAGAGGGCGATGGAGGTGCGGCGCGAGTAGGTCTCGCGGCAGGCCTGCGCGAGGTCGCGCTCGGAGGCGATGCCGAGTTTGAGCGAGAGGCTTTGGAGGAGGATCGCCATCAGGTTGGAGAGCATGATGACGAAGAGCAGGGTGTAGCCGTAGCGGGAGCCGCCGGCGAGGTCGGTGGCCCAGTTGCCGGGGTCCATGTAGCCGACGGCGATGAGGAAGCCGGGGCCCGCGAAGCCGAGGACTCGGCGCCAGAAGGAACTGGAGCTGGTGAGGCGCACGGAGGCGAAGGCTCCGGGGAGCGAGGGGTCGGCTGGTCTTCTGGGGGGCTCCGCAGGTTCAAGAGATGGCTCTGCCGGCCGGTCGAGCTCTTTGACTGGGGTCATGGGGGACATCCGCACCTTATGTCTTAGATGCAGTATGCCATAAAAGCTTAACCGTGGTTATTACTATTTGGCCTGCCGGGGTTTTTTCGAGGTGGAGGGCCGGACCCAGATGCGGTCGGCGGCGAAGAGGCCGAGGGTGAGTTCGCGGGAGCCGGTGCGGACGCGGAGGGTGTCGTCGTAGTTGCGCGAGAGGGGCGTGAGGGTGACGCCGGGGCCGACGCCGAGCGTATGGAAGAACTCGAGGAGGCGGGAGTCGCGCTCGTAGAGGCAGGAGACGACGCAGGGCGAGCCGGCGGGGGCTTCGGAGAGGCGAAGGAGGCCGCGGCGCTTGAGCTGGGCGGGGGTTTCGGGGAGCACGCGGTTGCCGTGCGGGCACTCGCCTTCGTCGCCGAGGCGCTCGATGAGCTTGGCCTCGAAGGCAGGGGAGATGACGTGCTCGAGGCGTTCGGCTTCGGCGTGGATCTGGTGCCATTCCATGCCGAAGATTTCGGAGAGCATGCGCTCGACGAGGTGGTGGCGGAGGGCGGTGCGGTGCGCGGCTTCGCGGCCTTTGGTGGTGAGCTTGAGCGGGCCGTCGGTGGCGGAGTTGACGTAGCCGTCTTCGCGGAGGCGGCGCAGGGCCTTGGTGACGGCGGGCGCAGAGACGCCGAGCCACTGGGCGAGAAACGCCGGGATGACGGTGTGGCCTTCGCTTTCGGCCTCGATGATGGCCTTGAGGTAGTCCTCTTTGGAGACGGTGATCTCTGCGCCTTGCATTGGTAAAGAGTTAACCATGGTTTTGGTGGGATGGGAAGACGATAACGGCGCGGCTGAGGCCGCGCCCTTTCAAAGCCATTGGGGACTTGACGGGGTGACTATACTTGTTGGGGCTCGAAAAGCAGAGTGAAAGCGCGTGTGGGAGTGGCGGCTGTGCGATCGACTGTGGAAGAACGACGGAGCACGCTGGAGTTCGAGGTCGCCGGATGCACCGACATCGGGATGGTTCGGCATACGAACCAGGATGCGTTTGGGGTGGACGAGCCGCTGGCGCTGGCGGTGATCTGTGATGGCATGGGCGGGATGGCCGGGCGGTGAAGTCGCAAGTCATGTGGCGCTCGAGAGTTTCGTGGAAGTGGTGAAGCAGGAGATTGAGGCGAGCCGGAGCGCTGATGGGGAGCGCACCAAGCGGGCGTTGTGCAGGGCGGCGGCGGCGGCGAATCGCGCGGTGAGGGCGCGGGCGAGTTACGATACACGGTTTCGCGGCATGGGAACGACGCTGGTGGCGGCGCGGCTGGACGGGAATGAGTTGACGGTGGTGAATGTGGGTGACAGCCGGGCGTACCTGGTGCGCGGCGGTGTGGCTCGGCAGGTAACGCGGGACCACTCGTATATAGCCGAACAGATGCGGATGGGGCTGATGACGGAGGGCGAGGCGGAGCGCGTCGCCGTTGCAGTCGGCGATTACGCGTGCGATTGGGATCGATGACGATGTGCAGCCGGACTTCTACGCGGAGACGGTGGAGGCGGGCGATGAAGTGCTGCTGTGCTCGGACGGGCTGATGCGGCACATGAAGGATGAGGAGATTGGAAAGATCGTTGCCGATGCGACGATGACTCCGGGGGAGATCTGCGGGCGGCTGATCGCGATGGTGAACGCGCGCGGTGGGACGGATAATGTGACGTGTGTGGTGATGCGGTTTGGGGCGGTGGTGCAGGGGTGATTCGAGATCGTGCATCATCAGCGCATGAAACTGCGCATGACCCCACCCAGAGATCCTGCGAAGGGTTTGTGCTTTCAGTTTTCAGCTTCGAGTTCCGAGCTGCGAGTTAAGGCGGGGCGGTTATCCAGCGAACCCACGTCTCCGAGGAGACGTGGGGCACCCGGCGAGCGGTGGCTGAGGTCACATTCCCTCAGGGGCTAAAGCCCCTCTTAGTTTGCGCCGATAGCGGCGGGACTGAAGTCCCGCCCTTTCAAGACATGGGCCGGTCGATAAACATGAAGTCCGGCCCTTTCAAAACTTGGGTCAGACGCGAGAGATGTCTTCAGGTGTGGCTTCGATGTCGAAGCCGATGAAGAGATCGGCGATGCGTTCGTCGGAGAAGCCGCGTTCGCGCAGGAGGCGGACCTCGTCGGCGAGCATGGCGACGACCTGCGCGGCGGTGAAGCGCTGCTGGGAGGCGCCGGCGGCTTCGCGCAGCTCGCGGGCGGCGCGGGCGACCTGGTCGGCGGTGTAGGTTTGCGAGTCTTGCACAGGGACCTCCTGACGTTTTGTGCTGCGGTGCGTCGATAAGGGTAAGAGGCAAACAGAAGCGTTGAGGTTGCGAGGTATGCGCAGCCGAGATGCGTCTTGGAGCGGACTAGAAACAGGAGTGAGTTGAAAGATGGTTGTCGTGCAAGAGTTCGTCGATCTGGAGACGCCAAGTGGAGTGATGCGGACGCACATCCTTCGACCGGCGGCGGAGGGGCGTTACCCGGGAGTGTTGTTTTACTCGGAGATCTTTCAGGTGACGGAGCCGGTAAGGCGGCTGGCGGCACAGTTGGCGGGGCATGGATATGTCGTTGCGGTGCCGGAGATCTATCACGAGTTTGAGCCGGCCGGGACGGTGTTGGCGTACGACCAGGCGGGGTCGGACCGCGGGAATGCTCTGAAGACGACGAAGCCGGTGCGGGGATTCGATGACGATGCACATGTGGTGCTGGCGCACCTGGCGCAGCGCGGCGATTGCACGGGCAGGTTGGGCGCTATGGGGATCTGCATCGGCGGGCACCTGGCGTTTCGCGCGGCGATGAATAAGGAGGTGCTGGGCGCGGTGTGCTTCTATGCGACGGACCTTCACAAGGGAAGTCTGGGCAAGGGGCGGCATGACGATTCACTGGTGCACGCAGGCGAGATCAAGGGCGAGCTGCTGATGGTGTGGGGACGGCAGGATCCGCATATTCCGACGGAGGGGCGGATGTTGATTCTCGACACGCTGAATAAGGCGGAGGTTCGGCTGAATTGGGTTGAGGTGAATGGGGCGCATGCGTTTCTGCGTGACGAAGGTGTGCGGTATGACCCGGAGCTGGCGAGGTCGATGTTTGGGTTAGCGCTGGATTTGTTTCACCGGACGCTGGCGGTGGGGTGATTGTTGTCATGAGCCTCACCTCGGAGGGGTTGAGGTTTTGTGCGATCAGTTCAGTTGTCAGTTTTCAGTTGCCAGTTTGTTCGTGGTGGAAAAGGGTTCAGCGGTTGTGGTGGGTGGAAGATCATCGGGGTTCTTCGACTCGCTCCGCTCGCTCAGAATGACAGCACCTGAAATGGGTCACTCGACTTCGCTCCGCTCGCTCAGAATGACAGCACTTGAAATGGGTCACTTGCCTCGCTCCGATGATTCAGGAGATGAAGGCGCGGAGCCATTCGTCGGTGGTGCTTGTGAGTTCCTGGGTGGTGCCGTCGAAGACGATGTGGCCGTCGTTGAGGACGAGGTACTTTGTACTGGGGTCGATGCCGCAGTCGGGGATGAGCTCCATGTGGCTGGTGGTGGCGTTGTAGCGGTGCGTGGCGAGCGTGAAGGCGTCCTGGATGCGGTGAGTGATGAGGAGCGATGTGGTCTGGGAGACGTCGCGCTGCTTGATGATGAGCTCGATGATGGTGGTGGAGGTGATGGGATCGAGGCCGCCGGTGGGGGAGTCGTAGAGGATGAGGTCGGGTTTGGAGATGATGGCGCGGGCGATGGAGACGCGGCGGCGCATGCCGCCGGAGAGCTCGGAGGGGAACTTGTTGATGGCTTGCTCGAGCTCGACGAAATGGAGGGCCTCGACGACGCGCGTGTGAATCTCGGTGAAATCACAGTGTTCTTCTTCGAGGCGATAGGCGACGTTGTCTTCGACGTTGAGTGAGTCGAAGAGCGCGCTCTCCTGGAAGACCATGCCGATGTGGGCACGGATTTCGAACATCTCGCGGGGAGTGAGCGAGGAGAGCAGGCGGCCGAAGATGCGGATCTCGCCGGAGTCGGGCGTGAGGAGGCCGTTGGCGAGCTTCATGATGACGCTCTTGCCGCAGCCTGCGGGCCCGAGGATGATGCGCATCTCGCCGTGGCAGACGGTGAAGGAGATGTCCTTGAGGACGGTGTCGCGGTCGAAGCCGATGGAGACGTGCGAGAACTCGACGATGGGAGTTCCGGGCTGGAGATCGAGACTGGCGCGGGCGGGTGCGGGGGTGGCCATCGGCTATCTCCCGAAGATGCCAATCATGAGCTTGGTGACGAGGAAGTCGAAGAGGATGATGAGCACGGAGCTGACGACGACGGCCTGCGTGGTGGAGCGGCCGACGCCGCTGCGTTCCGCCGGTGGTGCGCAGGCCGTAGAAACAGCCGATGGTGGCGATGATGAAGCCGGAGAAGAGCGGCTTGGCCAGACCTTCGATGACGTCGGCGTAGACGAGCGAGTGGTAGGCGGTGTGGAAGAAGGCGCTGCCGCTGAGTCCCAGGAGCCCGACGGCGACGAGCGCACCGCCGGCGACGCCGGTGGCGTCGGAGATGATGGTGAGGAAGAAGAGCATGAAGACGGTGGCGACGAGGCGTGGCGCGACGAGCTTGCGGACGGGATCGGTGCCGAGCGCGCGCATGGCGTCGATTTGCTCGGAGACCTTCATGGAGCCGAGCTCGGAGGCCATGCCGGATGCGTTGCGGCCGGAGACCATGAGGCCGGTGAGGACGGGGCCGAGCTCCTTGACCATGGAGAGCGCGACGAGGCGGCCGGTCATGTTGACGGCGCCGAACTGCTTGAGTGAGGTGGCGGACTGGAGCGTGAGCACGCAACCGGTGAAGAAGCCGGTGAGGATAACGATGGGAAGGGAGCCGAAGCCGACGAAGTCCATCTGGGTGAAGGTGTCGTCGATGTATCGTGGCTGGGAGAAGATAGCGGCGACGGCGTGCCAAGTCAGCAGGGAGTACTCCTGCACCGAAGCGACGATGCGCTTGGCGAATGCCTCTGGAGAGGGAATTCTCATTCAGTCCGCTGACGGTAAGAGTAACAGGTCTGGCAAGAGTCTCAGTGCGCGGAAGGTGCGAGAATAGAGTCATGTACGCCACGATGAAGGCCGCCGTACTTCGGGGAAAAGAGGACCTGCGAATTGAGCGGGTGCCGATGCCGAAGGCCGGTCCGGGTGAGTTGGTGGTGCGGGTGGATGCGGCGCTGACCTGCGGGACGGACTTGAAGGTCTTCCGGCGGGGATATCACGCGAAGATGCTGACCGAGGACAAGCTCTTCGGGCATGAGGCTGCGGGGACAGTTGCTGAAGTTGGCGAGGGCGTGACGGAGTTTCAGGTGGGCGAGCGCGTGCTTCCGCTGAACTCGGCACCGTGCGATGCCTGCTTCTACTGCAGGCAGGGACAGCAGAATCTATGCGACGATCTGCTGTTCAACAACGGAGCGTATGCGGAGTATCTGCTGGTACCGGAACGGATTGTGCGCAAGAATACGCTGCGGATTCCTAAGAACATGCGCGCGGAGCATGCGGCGCTGACGGAGCCGCTGGCGTGCGTGGTGCGCGGGCTCGAGGAGTCGGATGTGAAGGCGGGGCAGACAGCGATTGTGCTGGGCGCCGGGCCAATTGGGCTGCTGTTTATTCATGCGGCGGCGATCGAAGGGCTGCATGTGATCGCGGTGGTGAAGCGCACGGACCAGGTGGCGACGGCGAAGTTGTTTGGCGCGGAGCAGGTGGTGCGCGTCGCAGACGTTGAGGATCCGGTTGCGACGGCGCGTGCGTTGACGCCGGAAGGGCGCGGTGCGGACCTGGTGTTTGAGGCAGTGGCGACGCCGGAGGCATGGCAGTGGTCCGCGCAGATGGTCCGCAAAGGCGGCGTGGTGAACTGGTTTGGCGGACCGCCGGCCGGGACGGATGTGAAGCTGGATACGAACCTGATTCACTACTCGGACCTGACGCTGAAGGCGAGCTTTCACCACACGCCGGGCACGGTGCGGCGCGCGTTTGCGATGATTGGGTCGGGAAAGTTCAAGGCCGATGCGTTTTTGACGGGGACGGCGACGCTGGACGACGTGCCGTGTGTATTTGAGCGTATGCTGACGCGGCCGGCGGAGGGTACGGCGCCGGAGATCAAGACGGTGGTCTATCCTCATGGGCGTCCGGCCCCTCATCAGCGCGGGGCTTCGCATGCGCGCGAAGTGCAGCGGAAGAACGCGGCGACGGAACTTGTAGCGGAGGGACGATGAGTACGCGGCCGCAGGGCGTGGTGCATCCGTTCGGCTCTCTGGATGGAGCGCCGGAGATCTATCTGACGCCGGTGACGCGGCCGTCTGTGGAGCAGGCGCTGATGTGGTGCAGGCAACTGGCGACAACGCACTATGAGAATTTTCATGTGACGTCGATCTTTCTGCCGAAACGTCTGCGGCCGCACTTTTACAGCGTGTATGCGTTCTGCAGGACCTCGGACGATCTGGGGGATGAGGTCGGTGATACGAAGACGGCGACGCGGTTGCTGAACGAATGGCGCGCGATGCTGCATGAGTGCTTTGAGTATCCGGAGCAATCAAGGCATCACGTATATGTGGCGCTGCAGCCGACGATTAGGGAGTGCGGGTTGCCGATCGAGCCGTTCGACGATTTGATTACGGCGTTTGCGCAGGACCAGGTGTATACGAAACATGAGTCGCTGAAGACGTTAGAGGAGTACTCGAAGTTTTCGGCGAATCCGGTGGGGCGAATGGTGTTGCTGCTGAGTGGGTATCACGATGCAGAGAGGATGCGGCTGTCGGATGAGATCTGCACTGGGTTGCAGCTGGCGAACTTCTACCAGGATGTTGTGACGGACTGGGTGGATCGCGGGCGGAGGTATCTGCCGGCGGATGTGATGAAGCGCTTCAACGTGACGGACGCGCAGGTTGAGGCGCGGCGGTTCGACGCGAACTTTCGCGCGATGATGCAGTTTCTGGTGGCTGATGCGAGGGCGCGGCTCGAGCGGGGATCTAAGCTGACCACGATGGTGGAGCATGACCTGGCGGCGACGCTGCGGCTGTTTGTGAAGGGTGGAAACGCGATTCTGGATGCGATTGCGGCGCAGGATTATGACACGCTGCAGGACCGGCCGGTGGTGACGAAGGCGGTGAAGTTGCGGCTGCTGGGCGGGGCGCTGGTGGGACGTGTGAGCGCGGCACTGAGAGGAAGGAGTTCGCCGCAGGGACGCGCTGCATGAACGGAGTGAGTAATGAGGTAAGGACTCCTGCGCTGGAGGAAGCGTATGTGGAGTGTCGCGAGATCGCCAAGCGCGAGGCGAAGAATTTTTACTGGGCGTTTCGGGTGCTGCCGCAGCATAAGTCCGACGCGATGTGCGCGGTGTATGCGTTCATGCGCAAGGCGGATGATCTTGCCGATGATGAACGGCTGACGATCGAGCAGCGGCGCGTGGCGATGGCCAAGTGGACCGCAGAGTGGCGTGCGTCGCGAGGCAGCGCGGCGCAGGATCCGGTGTTTCGTGCGTTGAACGATACGCAGCGACGGTTCGGGATCGGCGATGATCTGCTGGAGAAGCTGGTCGAGGGAACGACGCTCGATCTCAAGGAGAATCAGCCGGGCATCGAGCAGGTGCGGTCGATTCGGATCACCGAGGGTGGGCACACGACGAACAGCTTCCAGGTGTACAGGACGTTTGAGGAGCTGTACCGGTATTGCTATTTGGTGGCGTCGGTCGTGGGGTTGGTGTGCATTCGCATCTTTGGCTACACGGATGAGCGTGCGGAGCACTATGCGGAGCATGTGGGGATTGCGTTTCAGTTGACGAATATTCTGCGCGATGTGAAGGAGGATGCAGAACGCGGGAGGGTGTATCTGCCGCTGTCGGAGCTGCAGCATGAGCATGTGCACCTGGAGGACCTGCTGCTGGCGACGCGCGGCGTGGTGATCACCGAGGAGATGGTGGACCTGGTGAGGCGCGAAGTGAAGCGTGCGGGTGTGTTTTATCGGGATGCAAACGAGCTGATACCGCTGCTGGATGCGGACTCGCGACCGGCGATGCGCGTGCTGGTGTCGATCTATGAAGGGCTACTGGACAGGATCTCGGCGCATCCGGCAGCGGTGTTTCATAAGCGCGTGTCGGTGCCGACGGTGACGAAGCTGGCGATCCTGGGGCGCGGGATGTTTGAGGCGTGGCGGCTGCGGAGACGGCAGCCTTGAGCGGGATGGTAGCCGTGAGCGAGGCAGCCGATGTAGTGGTGGTGGGCGCGGGCGTGGCGGGCCTCGCGGCTGCAGTAGCGCTGAGCGGCGCGGGGGCACGCGTGGTGTTGCTGGAACGTAAGCCGTACGTGGGTGGGCGCGCGTACTCCTATCTGCATCCAGCGCTGAATGAGGTGATCGATTCGCAGCATGTGCTGTTGGGGTGCTGTACGAACCTGGTGGATCTGTGCAGGCTGGCGGGAACGGAGCGAAAGATTCGCTGGTATGACGCGATTCCGTTTCTGGAGCCGGGATGCGATGGCGGCGAGGCGCGGAGGAGCGATCTGGTACCGGGCGAGCTGCCGTCGCCGGCGCACTCGATGGTGAGCTTTCTCGGAGCGCCGATGCTGGGCGTGCGCGACAAGGCTGGCATTGCGCGCGGGCTGCTGGAGTTCATGCGCGGGATTCCGACGAATGACGATGAGGCGTTCTCGGATTGGGTGCGGAGGACGGGGCAGACTGAGCGTGCGATCAAGCGATTTTGGGTGCCGATCATTGTGAGCACGCTGAACGATACGTTCGAGCGGACGTCGACGCGGTATGCGGCGAAGGTGATGTATGAGTCGCTGCTGAAGTCGGCCGAAGGTGGACGGATGGGCGTGCCGGCGGAGCCGATGTCGGAGTTTTATGCGGCGTTGTCAGGGCTGGCGGAGCGGCAGGAAACGGATGATTCGGCTGCGCACGAGTGTCGAGCGGATTGAGCGTGTGGATGGTGTTTGGCGCGCGGTGATGAGTGATGGTGAAGTTGTCTCTGCGGCGGCGATGGTGCTGGCGCTACCGTT
Source organism: uncultured Acidobacteriaceae bacterium (assembly GCA_963729675.1). Classification (GTDB taxonomy): domain Bacteria; phylum Acidobacteriota; class Terriglobia; order Terriglobales; family Acidobacteriaceae; genus Granulicella. The sequence continues at coordinate 60,730 of CAVSOV010000001.1, read as the reverse complement.
TGAGCAGGCGCAGAAGCTGCTTGGGACGATTGCGCAGCCGAGCGCGGAGCAGCGTGCGGTGATGGAGAGCTTCGCACAGTTTGTGCATGCGCCGATTACGACGATTCATCTGTGGCTGGACCGCGAGGTGACGGAGATAGAGCAGGCGGCGCTGCTGGATACGAGGATTCAGTGGATGTTTAATAAGTCGCGGATTCGGCGGAGTGAGACAGGTGAGCACTATTACGAGTTGGTAATCAGCGCGTCGCATGCGGAGTTGAAGAAGACGCGCGAGGAGATTCTGGATTCGGCGATTGCGGAGCTGAAGATGTTTTTTCCGGCGGCGCGGAGGCGCGAGGTTGTGCGGGCCGGGGTGCTGAAGGAGGCGCGGGCGACGTTTTCGGTGACGCCGGGGTTGGAGCGGTTTCGTCCGGAGCCGGATGCGTGTGGGGATGGGTTGTATCTTGCAGGCGATTGGACGAAGACGGATTGGCCTTCGACGATGGAGAGCGCGGCGCGGAGTGGGAGGATTGCAGCGGAGAGAGTCGCGAGAGCTGCGGGTGGGAAGCAGCAGTTTTTGACGCCGGAGTTGCCGGCGAAGGGATTGATGGGGATGCTGGCGCGGAGGTAGAGTCTCGAGTGCTCCGGCAGCACGAAATACAGAGGTCCTTCGCCTACGGCTCAGGATGACGGCGGCGAGGATGGCTTGCGCCGGAGCTAGCGGGAGACGAGGACGACGCCGACGGCGAGGAAGCTGGTGGCGAGCCAGCGGCGGCGGTCGACGTTTTCGTGCAGGAAGAGCTTCGCGGCAATGGCGTTGCCGACGTAGGTGAGCGAGCCGATGGCGGGGGCGGCGAGCGAGAGATCGACGAGCGAGAGAGTGAAGAGCATGGCGAAGAAGTTGAGCGCCATGCAGAGCGCACCGATGAGAAAGACGGGCGAGGAGAGCACGGCCCGGATGGGGCCGAGGTAGCTGCGCAGGCCGGTGCCGCTGCGGAGCGCATCGAGGTCGCCGAGGCTGGCGCATGGCTGCGGCGATGAGGCACTCGCCGGCGATGGCGAGGGCGGCGACGAAGACGATGCAGGACCAGCTGCGGACGATTTGCTGGGCGGAGCTGCTGTGGGGCTGAAGGCGGCGAGCGCGAGAGTTTGTGCATTCAGTTCAGCTTCAGTCTCCGAGTTTCATGAGCGAGTAAGTTCGGTGCCGGAGTCCATGCGCCGAGATCGGGTGCTCGGTGCGCGAGGGGGAGTTGGCGACGAAGCCGACGGCGGAGGTGATGAGGAGGATGCCGATCCAGCGGGAGAGGGAGAGGTGTTCGTGCAGCCAGAAGCGGCTGAGCAGGGCGACGACGACGTAGCCGAAGGCTGTGGCGGGCATGACGAAGGTGAGGTCGGCCCAGGAGAGTGCGGTCATGTAGCAGGCGAAGAAGCCGATGAGCAGGACGATGCCGAGGTCGACGAAGGGATTGAAGAGGGCGTGCCAGAGCAGGCTGAGGTGATGGAGGTCGACGGGGCCGACCTGGGCCATGCCGCGGGAGAGCAGGGTGTCGCCGACAGAGGCGGTGAGCATGACGCAGATGAGGATGGCGTACTGGGAGGCTTTGAGGCGGTGGGTCATCGAGGGCGCAGGCTTAAGGATAACAAGCCGGCCGCTTCGAAGAGCGGTTCAAGTGTAGCGAGAAAATAAGCTTAGGGCTGCAATCGTTCGGCGATACAATTCGTTCCAATCAGTTGTACCTACAGGCACAGATTCAGGAGATTGCGGTCGATGCGGACAGTGTGTCTCTTTCGGCGGATGTGGGTGATGTGTTTCTGGATGGCTGTGGCCGCAGTGATGGCGGTCTGTGTGGTGAGTGCGAGAGCGCAGGATAGTCCTTCGACGGACGCGCCGCCCGAGCCGGACAAGAATGTGCCGGTGGTGCGAGAGCCGGCGCCAGTGGAGCGTCCGCAGATGCAGGCCCCGGCGGTGGATCAGGTTGCGCCGGAAGGCGGCGTTCCCGCTGTCTTCGAGAACAGGATTCCGGCGGATCAGATGGCGTTTCTGAATGGGCTGGCGGGTGCGAGGTCGAATGAGGTGATCCACGATAAGCAGTTCAAGAAGCTGATGAAGTTCTTTGTGCCAAACTGCGAGTTTCATTACGGCAGAGACATGGGACTGGATGAGGCGCTGGAGATGGTGATGGGTGGGTCGAGGGTGCCGGCGCAGATTCGTGATGGGCGTTACTTCACGATTGCGGGCTCGAGCGGGCCGTATTTGGCTGGGCGCGCGATGATTTGGATCGACATGAAGGAAGGGATTGGACTGGGCGCGTTTTACTTTCATCCGACGAATGGAGAGCCGACGCCGACGGTGGCCGTGTTCTCGCGGCAGGTGAAGGACAAGGCGCTGGGGATGAGCGATCTTCCGGAGGCGTTTGCCGAGGACCTGGGCGCGTGGGCCGGTGGGTCGAATGTGCCGGCGCTGACGACGAGGTATTTTCTGACTGGCGGCAATATGCGCGTGTTGCTGGAGCACGACGAGGACTATTGTTCAGGAGCGAATCTGAACCTGGTGCCGCAGGGTGAGCCGTGCGAACAGATGGAGGCGGACGCGGCGGATACGGATGAGGTCGCAGCCTATTATCTGGATCAGGTGCATTACAGGACGAACGCGACGGCATGGATGATTGGGCCGGACCAGGTGGCGTGGATCGGGGTTCGGGATAGAACGTGCGGCGGTGTTGTGGATCCACTGGGGTGCAGGATTCGGGTGACGCGGGAGCATACGCGTGTGCTCACCGGGCGGCCGGTGCCGAGGCCGGGGCCGCATCCGGTGGCGCATCGATCGTAGGACTGCTGGTTGGGTCTAGTGGTGTCCGCCGCCGCCGCCGCCTGCTGAAGCACCGCCTCCTGAAGAAGCTCCGCCTCCGGAAGAAGCGCCGCCGCCGGATGATGAGCCGCCGCCGCCTCCGCCGCTGTGGCCGCCACCACCACCGCCGCTGTATCCGCCGCCGCCGGAGTGGCCGCCTGCAGATCCGCCACCACCGGAGTAGTGGCCGCCTCCGCCTCCGACTGTATCCACCGGCGTGGCTATAGCCTCCGCCGCCGGACTCTCCGCCGCGGAAACCTTCGCCGGTGGAGGGGGTGATGTGGCCGCCGCGGTCGCTCATGGGTTCTGAGAAGGTGTGGGTGTGGCCGCCGTCGGTGACGTGGGTGGCGAGCATGAAGCGGTTGGAGTGCTGGTCGAAGGTGAGGGATGAGGAGACGGCGCGGGTGGATGCGCCGGTCATGCCGGTGCGTGGAGACTCATGCATCATGTGGACGGCTATCTGTGGGGAGTCGGCGCGCGCGAGCAGGGTTGGTGCGGGCGAGCGGAACTCTTTCGGTGTGGAGTCGAGCAGCTTGGGTGGAGATTTGCTGTCGAAGGCGACGCGTTCGACGGGGTGGGTGGGCTTGTCGGTAAGCCGATAGAGGCCGTGGCGGAGATTGACGGGTGGCAGGCCGCGCTGATCGCGCGGATGCATGCGGACACGTAGCCGAGCTTGCCCTGGTACTTCACCCAATGGACGGGACAGTGGTGATGCTTGTGAGTGCCGGCGACCCACATGTAGCGGTTCTGGCGATAGATCCAGAAGCCGGCGTGGCAGACGGCCCAGTCGTAGGGATAGAGGTTGCCGGGATAGGCGAAGAGCGTGCGGCTGTACCAGAGTCGCCAGGGATCGCAGGGGAAGTCGTCGAAATCATCGTAAGAGAGAAGCGCGGGTGCAACGCCGCGGCCTGGAAGGAGTCTGCGAACCGGATTGCCTTAGTTGAGAGACAGAAACGGTATAGCGCTGCGCGCTTCGGGCAACGGCTTGATCGGAGTGCTGGTGTCGGAGCTCTGCTGTGGCGATGGCGTGACGGTAGAAGGGGCGTCGGGGCTCTGCTGCGTCCAGCCGTTGGTGGGAACCCAGCAGGTGCCGTAGGGAGCGCAGGAGGTGAAGGTGCCCTTGCCGGCGAGGTCCGCGAGGCCGGGGACTGGGCGAGCTTGAGATTGGCCTCGTGCATGCCGGTTTCATGGCGGCGTCGCGAGTGTCTACGCGCTCTGTGACCCAGTTGTCGAAAGCGAGTTGAGTCGGGCGTGAAGGTTGTTTGTGGTTGGAGAATGTGCGGAGCCAACGATGCTCGTATGTGTGGCCGGGCACGGCGTGAAGTCCGACGTGGTTCGCGGACGATCTGCTGTGTCGTCCATGCGGCGTGAATTGCATGGCGTCCAGGATAACTGGTGATGCGGGAGGTAGTTCGTCGTCGCCGTAGTGAAGATCGATGGCGTCTGTTGGAGTTTCGAATGAGGTAGGCGCTCGCCGGGAACGTTGGGCTTGAGGTGAGTGTGATGCTGCCGGAGAGAAGCGAGAGCCTGGTTTGCGGCACGCCGTCTTTGGTGGTGAGGTCGGCGAGCGTGAGCGCGGAGTTGGGCGCGAGGTAGAGGGTGGAGGTGTCCTCGAACTCGATCTCGGCGCGGCCGTCGGGGCCGGTGGCGAGCGAGAAGCCGGACTCGAGCGGGATGTTAGCGGTGGCCTGCTCCCAGGCGTTGCCGGTGAGCTTCTCGTCCTGCTTGCCGCGGGCGATGCGGACGTCGCCTTCGACGAGGCTGAGGCGCACGATCTGCGGGTATGTGGCGTGCGAGGGCGGAGGGGCTTCGGTGGGCTGGGAGGAGTCTGCGCCGGGAGGTTGAGGCCGAAGCTGGAGGCGATGAGGAGACTAGCGAGGCGACAGCAACGAGTGAAGCTCATGAGAGCCCTCCGTGCAGGCCCGCTCCTGGGGTGCACATGCTGCTCTGGAGTGTGGGCCATCGCTGTAACCGCTTGATGTGAAAGAGCAAGCAGCGACAGTCGGTAGACGAAGAGGATGTGTCGGAGGACGCGGAATATTTTGGGGATTACGAGAGTGCGAGATTTAGCGGTTGCGGGTTGACCCAAAGACTGGGCAATTCGGTTACCAATGCCCGGACGGGAGTACCGTGGCGCTCTGTTAGGTTTTGAGGTAACAGCAAAGCGACATTGCGGTCTGATTCCGTGGTGGCTGACTGTTGCGCCCTGCACCTTTGGGGAAAGTTGTTGGGGCGCGAAGAGGTTTCCTCCGCGGTTGAGCTATCAACCGTGCCTGGTGAGCGGGACTCCCTTGCGGAGTCCCGTTTTTTTGCCTTAGAGCTTCGGTTCGAGCGATTCCTGCACTGCGAAGAGGTCTTCGCCGACTGTGCGTGTTTTGGCGATGGCGTCCTGAAGGGGAATGTCGGAGATCTGGGTGCCCTTGAGGACGACGAGGCGGCCGAACTTGCCGGCGTGGACGAGGTCGATGGCCGCGACGCCGTAGCGCGTGGCGAGCATGCGGTCGTAGGCCGAGGGCGTGCCGCCGCGCTGGGTGTGACCGAGGTTGACGGAGCGTGTTTCGTAGCCGGTGCGCTTTTCGATCTCTTCGGCGAGCGCCTGTCCGATGCCGGAGAGGCGGACGTGGCCGAAGGAGTCGACCTTGGTGCCGGCGGAGATCTGGCCTTCGACGTGAGGGAGCTGAGCGCCTTCGGCGACGACGACGATGGCGAAGCGCTTGCCGGACTCCCAGCGCTTTTTGAGGAGCGCGACGACGCGGTCCATGTCGATGGGGCGCTCGGGGGTGAGGATGACGTCGGCGCCGCCGGCGATGCCGACGGTGATGGCGATCCATCCGGCGTCGCGGCCCATGACCTCGACGACCTGCACGCGGGAGTGGGCTTCGGTGGTGGAGTGGAGGCGGTCGACGGCCTCGGTGCCGATGGTGACGGCGGTGTCGAAGCCGAAGCAGACGTCAGTGCCCGAGAGGTCGTTGTCGATGGTCTTGGGAACGCCAACGCAGGGCACGCCGCGCTCGATGAGTTCGACGGAGATGGACTGCGTGTCGTCGCCGCCGAGGGCGATGAGCGCGTCGAGGTTGTGCTTCCTGATGTTGGCCAGACACTTCTCGAAGCCGCCTTCGACCTTCTTGACGTTAGTGCGCGAGGAGCGAAGGATGGTGCCGCCGCGCTGGAGGATGCCGCTGGTGGTCTCAAGGTCGAGCGGCATCGTTTTGTCGTCGATGACGCCGCGCCAGCCTTCCATGAAGCCGATGAACTCGTCGCCGTAGTGGTTGATGCCTTTGCGCACGACGGCGCGAATGACGGCGTTGAGGCCGGGGCAGTCACCGCCTCCGGTAAGCATTCCAATCCGCATTGCTGAGGTCCCTTTCGTTGGTTCGTGGATGGGATAGTGGAGTTTTGTCTGTGGCTATCCACGATAGCAAATTGCAGGGGCAGGCTGTCTGCGCGTGGTGGCAGACTCCTCGGCGATTCGCAGATCTTTAGTGAGCTATTTGTAAGCGATGACGAGCTGTTCGGGCATGACGGGAGCGTCGGAAGGGATGACGCGGGAGAAGCCGGCGGCCTGCGCCATGGAGGCGAGCTCGGCGAAGGTGTAGGCGTCGCCGGACGGAGTGGAGGCCAGCATGATGAGGCTGAAGGCAGCGGGTGTGGGTGGGGTGACGCGGTCGGGGTTGGGGACGAACTCGAGGACTGCGGCGCGACCACCGGGGGCGAGCGATGCGTAGACGTTGCGGAGGAAGGTGATGCAGGTGTCGCGGTCGAAGTGGTGGAGGAAGTTGGTGATGAGCGCGACGTCGTAGCCTTCGCCAAAGGGAGTGTCGAAGGCGCTGCCGGGGATGAGGTGATGGCGGTCGGCGACACCGGTCTGTTGGGCGTTCTCGGTTGCGACCTCAAGGACTTTAGGCCAGTCGACGGCGTAGATCTGTGCTTCCGGGTTGTGGCGCGCGACGGCGATGCCGAACAGACCGTGGCCGGCGGCGATGTCGAGGACCTTGTGAACGGGAGCCTCTTTGGTAAGCGCGGCTGCGAGATTCTCAGAAGACATGCGCATCATGGGCGTCATGTGACGTGCGAAGTTGACCCAAATCGGATCGTTGGGTTCGAAGGGATCATTGACGGCGCACCCGCCCCGGCGAACCGCGTTGGCTATGTTGCGGTGGGCTTCACGGTGATGGTCGCTGGCCATGAAGTTTGCGACGCTGCCCACGTAGGCCGGAGAGTTGCGATTGAGGAAGATGGCGCTGTCCTGCTCGAGGCCGTAGGTGCCGTTGAACTTGTTGAGGAAGCCCTTGACGGTAAGGTAGTCGCAGAGGATGCGCACGCCGCGTTCACTGGCGTTCACGTCGTGGGCAATCGAAGCGGCGTCTGTGGCGCCTTCTGCGATTGCGGTGAAGATGCCAAGGTCGAGCGCGGCCTTCATGGCTTCGGTGAGCTGAAAGGAATTGATGGCGTTGAAAATGCGCTCCGGGGTCGGTGGGGCGGATTGCGACGTAGCAGACATGGGCGTCTCCGATGCTTTGATCTTTGAAGTTGGATTGAGGCGGCAATTGTACCGTTGCGGAGCAACGCGAGGCGACGGCTTCGATGTAAAGATTCGCGACGGAGCGGGCTGCTAGTGGGCGAGAAGGCCGAAGACGGCTACGCCACTCTGGGTGCCCACATAGACTTTGCCGTTGACGATGAGAGGCGCGATAAACTTGTTGCCGTTGCCGAAGCTGTCGCGGCCCGAGGGAGCCTGGTTGCTGTTGTAGAGCTCGTGGGCGAGGTTGGTGGAGTCGTAGGCGTGGAGCACGCCGGGAAAATTGGTGTTGTCCTCAAGGGCCCAGACGATGCCGTTCTGTGTGCCGTTGGCGGAGATGGTGGGAGTGGGACTTGGGTGCTGGAACTTAACGGCCGTCGCGCTGGAAGCGGAATTGGCAACGCGGGCGTTGGTGACGGGGAATGCCTTCAGCGAGTCACCGTCGGCGCCATAGTAGAGGACGCCGTTGAAGTAGGCAGGACTGCCGTAGATCATGCCCGTCACCGCGCCAGAGAGCTGCTGATAGACGTTGCTTGCGGAGGAGGGATTGTACTTGCCGAGGTTGTCGCGGTTGGCGACGTAGATGTTCGTGTCCTTGCCTCCGCCGACCATCAGGTGATGCACCGTGCCGCTGGCGTCGGTCTGATCGGGAAGGAGAAGAGCGCCGGCGGAGCCGAGGTCGAGGTCTGCGTTGGAGTCGTTGATGCCATTGGAGGACTCGAAGTAATCGGCGACGGTGAGCTTGCCGCCGGCAGTGGAGAGCTTGAGCATGGCGTTGCCGAAGTCATGCTGTGAAGGAAAACCGTTGCTGTCGAGGTTCGCGTCGAAGGTGCCATTGGCGTCGAGGAGATAGATGAAGCCGCTGGAGTCGGCTGCCATACCCGCGCCAGCCATCCATGCAGAGCCTTCATGGCCGTTGGGCGTGAGGTTGAGGACGGCGCTCTGCTGCAGCGACGACTCGCTGTAGGCGATGATCCAGCCGGTGTAGAGGCCGATGTCGCAGTGCGAGGTCCAGGTGGTGTAGAGGGTGCCGTTGAGAAGCAGGAGTGCGGAACGCTCGGCGTACTGCGAGGGATTGAAGACGACATTGCCGTTCTGAGAGTTGTCGCCGGTGCCCGGATAGGTGGCGGAGATCTCGGTGGGGCTAGCGGTGAGTTCGGCTCCGGTGGTGAGGTCGAGCGCGTGGAGGCGCTGGTGGTAGGCGCCGGAGGAGTCTTTGCTCATGGCGACGGTGAAGAGCGTGCCGTTGGCGCCGCTCTTGCGATCGATGACGGGCGTGGAGGTGATGCCGATCTCGGGCGTGATCTGAGAACATCCGTGATCGTCGCTGGTGGTTTCGCCGGAGCCGAGTACGGAGACGTGCCAGAGCTGTGCGCCGGTGTCTGCGTCGAAGGCATAGACGCTGGCGTGCTCGGTGGCGACGTAGAGGATGTTGTGGAGTGCGTTGCCGATGACGACGTTGGCGAGGAAGAGCGGCTGCGCGTCGACCTTGCCGTCGGCGGCGAAGAGGCCGAGCTTGCCGAACTGCGTTGAGTTCACGTTGGAGGTGGTGAGGATGGTTTCCTGCGAGTTGAGGCCGTCGCGGGCGAGGTCGTAGTGCCAGGTGGTGACGTCGGGCGCGTTGGTCATTGCCGCGGCCTGGAGGGTGAGCGCGAGCGTCGCGGAGTGAGTGAGGGAAGATGAGGTGCCGGTGAAGGTGACGGTGGGTGCGGCAGAGGCCGTTGTGATCGCAGCGGTGAGGGTGGTGGTTGCGGATGGTTGTGCGGGCGTGAGAGTGAGGGTGGATGGATTCGCAGAGACGCCGGAGGGTAGACCGGAGATGGTGACGGCGACCGTGCCGCCGAAGCTGTTGAGAGCGGAGGAGGTGATGGTGATCGCGCTGCTGGTGGTTCCGGCGTTGAGGGAGAGCGAGCCCGGCGAGACTGCAAGGGAGAAGTCAGGCGTGGGCTTGGGAGGGGAACCGCCGCAAGTGGTGAGAAGAAAGATGGAGGCCAGAGCTGCAGCGCGTCCGACCGTGTTGGCGAAGGTGCGCATGGGAGGGGCGAAGCTCAGTAGCGTTGACTGTACCGCACGGCGAGACTTCAGGTGTCATCGAGGTGTCATTGTTCCGACGAAACAAGCTGGCCGTCTGGACGCGTGCGGAGTTGCTTCACCCGTCTGTCATCAAAGTGGGGCAGGATGGCGGGCATGCGTAGAATTCTGCGTGTCGCACTTCTTGGAATGATGGGTGTGCCTTCGATTCTCGTTTCGCAAACCATCCTGGTGCATGCGCACCGCGGAGGACGAGCCTATCGGCCGGAGAACACGCTTGCTTCGTTCGACTACGGGATCAAGGTTGGGGCCGATGTGCTGGAACTTGATCTCGCGGTCACCAAGGACAACGTGCTGGTGGTCTCGCACTCGCCGTTTCTCACGCAGCCGGAGCTGGATGATCCGCATGTCAAGGCGGCGCTTGCCGGAGAGCGGCATTGCGATGGGCCGCCGCTGGCGCCCGGCACGCCGATTCGCGCGCTCACGCTGGCGCAGTTGAAGCAGTATGACTGCGGGGCGCATACGCTGGCGGCGTTTCCGCACCAGGTGGCGGTGCCGGGGACGAAGATTCCGACGTTTGATGAGGTGCTCGAGCTTGCGAGGAAGGGCAACTTCGAGTTCGGCGGGATCCAGTTCAACGTGGAGACGAAGATCTTTCCGAATCATCCGGAGTTGACGCCGTCGCCGGAGGAGTTTGTGCGAATGATCAATGAGGTGGTGGTGCGGCATCGGCTGGAACCGCGGGTGATTCTGCAGAGCTTCGACTTCCGAACCCTGCATGCGATGCGGGCGCTGAATCCGAAGATTCGGCTGTCGGCGCTGTTTGGGGCGTCGCGCTATGACGCGATGATGGGAATCAACGAGCCGGACAAGAGCTTTGCGGGAATTGCGAAGCAGTCGGGCGCGGAGATCCTGAGCCCGGACCAGAGCCTGGTGACGCCGGAGGAGGTCGCGTGGGCGCATGCGCATGGGGTGCAGGTTGCGCCGTATACGGTGAACGACGAGGCGGACTGGCGCAGGATGGCCGATGCTAAAGTGGATGCGATTATCACGGACGATCCGGCAGGGTTGCTGGCGTGGCTGAGAGCGCAGATGCCGCCGTTGCATCGATAAGATGCGGCACGCACTGGATCGTCTTACTGCGCAGAGGCAGTTATGCCTTCGAGCTTGGAGAAGCAGGCAGTCTGATCTGCAACGGGCTGACGCGCACAGCGCTGTACCTGGGCGGTCCGCTTCTCGTACAGAAGACTGACGCAACCGCGGGCATAGATCGAGGGAACTCCGCCCACTACACCGAATGGGCAGCTAGTGCCGACAAAGCGGAACCACTTCTGCTGGCTGGATTGGAGCGCCTCTTGCTGTGGTGGAGAGATGATCGTCTTCGCATCGCGGAGAATTTCAGCGAGCTTGTTGTCGGCATCTCCCAGACTGCTGTCGGCGCAGATTGTGAGCTGCAGAGCACTGTTTGGTTTCTCGCAGTCGAAGCTGGCGCGGGGAGCGTAGGACGGTTGCGTCGTCCCAATGTCGTCCCGGTCATTGTGGAGCACGCTGTTGACGCACTCATCCATTGGGCCGACGCAACTATCGAGCAACGTGAATCGAATTTCGAATTGGTTGCGCAGGCAGTTGATCGTTTTTTGCGAGGCTGGCAAAACAGATAGCCCGCACTTGGCGGGCAGCGCGCGCAGCCACTCACGTTCATCCGCGACGAGAGCGGCGCGTTGAGCGGCGCTTACATTCTTTAGGAAGCTGATGTAATTGCGAGAGAGAACGATGTCGGCATGGCCAAGCGCGGTGTCGGCGCAGATCGTCGTCTCGAGTGGTGTTTTGGCGAGCGCGCAATCGAAGCTGGCGCGGAGCGGCTTCAATTGCCATTTGTCCAGATGGGTAGCGAAATCTTCCGCCACGTCTGCCTGACAGAGCGCCGCTTCAGACATATACAGCGTGCCCTCCTCGCGGGACTCGGCGTAAGGGCAGAGTTGCATCTCCTCGATGTAACGCTCTTCGGCAGGCTGGGGAAGTTTTGCGAGAAAGACCTTCTCACACTTGGCGACGACGATTGGGGCGAAGGTCGTGTCGACGCTGGACCCCCACGCGCAGGCGTGGAGAATGCTGTTTGCTTTGCCGCAGCTTGGCGCGGTTTCGAGGAGCTTTACTGTCTTATTGAAGTTGTCGTCTCCGCCGAAGTCGCAAGCTGGCTTGGTCTGCGCCTTGCCCAGGGTCGCGGTGAGCAAGATGGCGAAGGAGAGGACCAGCTTTCGCATGCGCAATAGCTTACCGGAGAACAGAATGGTCTGCTGCGAAAAGAGAAACGGCCAGCTCGCGCTGGCCGCTTCGGTCCCTTTAAGAGAGGAAGATCAGGCGTTGAGGCTGACGGACTCCTGCGCCTTGATGGCCTTCTCTTCGGCTTTCGCGCGGGCAGCCTTGTTGCGCTGCGAGCGGAGCTTCATGAAGGAAACGGCTTCGGTGTAGAGGCGGGGGACGTCGCGGTTCACGATTGCCTTCCAGACGACGCGGGCCGCGGCCTTGGGGCGGAAGTAGTATTCGTCGTAGAAGCGGTGGACCTGTTCCATGACGTACTCGGTGGGAAGGCCGGGGTACTCGATGTGCGCCATCTGGTGGCCGCCGCCGTCTTCCATCTTTTCGTTGGTGATGAAGTTGTTGCGCTTGGCGAAGTCGTAGAACTCGGTGCCGGGGTAGGCGTGCGCGACGGAGACCTGGATGGTCTCGCAGTCGAGCGTCTTGGCAAAGTTGATGGTGTTGCGGATGGATTCTTTGGTTTCGCCGGGAAGGCCGAGGATGAAGTCGGCGTGGATGACGAGGCCGAGGTCGTGGCAGTCCTTGACGAAGTCGCGGGCGCGCTCGACGGTGGCGCCCTTCTTGATGTTCTTGAGGATCTGCGGGTCGCCTGACTCGAAGCCGACGATGAGCAGGCGGCAGCCGGCCTCCTTCATGGCCTTGAGAGTCTCGCGGTCGGTGGTGACGCGCGAGGTGCAGGACCAGGTGATGCCGAGCGGCTTGAGTTTGGAGCAGAGCTCGATGGTGCGGACCTTCTGGATGTTGAAGGTGTCGTCGTCGAAGAAGAACTCTTTGACGTGGGGGAAGTTTTCTTTCGCCCAGGCCATCTCGGCAGCAACGTCGTCGGAGGAGCGCTTGCGCCAGGCGTGGCCGGAGAGCGTCTGCGGCCAGAGGCAGAAGGTGCACTGCGCGGGGCAGCCGCGCGTGGAGTAGAGCGCGATGTAGGGGTGCAGAAGGAACGGCACGTTGTACTTCGTGACGTCCATGTCGCGCTTGTAGATCTTGGTGGCCCAGGGCATCGCGTCGAGGTCTTCGACCTGCGGGCGGTCAGGGTTGTGCTGGATAACGCCGCGATGCGTCCTTGTAGGAGATGCCGAGGATTTCGTTCAGCGGCTTGCCGTTGGCGAATTCGACGATGGAGAAGTCGAACTCGCGGCGGCAGACGAAGTCGATGACTTCGCACTCGTTGAGAGCGCGGTCAGGGTCGGTGGTGACCGGAGGGCCGACGAAGGCGATCTTGATGGACGGGTTTACCGCCTTGATGGCGCGGGCGAGTCCGTGGTCGCCGGACCAGCCGACGGTCGAGGTGAAGAGCACCAGGAACTCGTAGTCCTTCGCGATCTGGATGGTCTCGTCGGCGGAGATGTGATGGGGCGGGGCGTCGAGCAGCCGCGAACCCTCCAGCATGCCGGCGGGATAGGCGAGCCAGACGGGGTACCAGTAGGACTCGATCTCGCGGGTTGCGGGCCAGCGGGAGCTGGCGCCGCCGTCGAAGTTTTCGAAGGAGGGCGGGTTCAGGAGCAGGGTTTTGAGCGGCATACGATAAACCTCATTTTACCATTTCGTTACTGCGAAAAGGGCGCGCGGCGACGAAGGGGTGGAGAGAAAGATTCCCTTTGCGCGAAGAAGAAGAAAGGCAATGACAGCAATGAGTTAGGGGTTGGGTTGAGGAGCCGTCGGGGGTGTTGCGGCGGCGGCACGAAGCCAACCGTCGAGACTGCCCTGCGCGCGCATGAGCTCGACCTGCGCCTGTTGAAGATCGAAGCGGGAGTTGAGCAGGCTGACATACTTGCCGCGCTCGTCAACTTCGGCGTTGGCCTGGTCCTTGGGGGTGCGCTGCTGGACGTTGGGGTTGGCGGCGCTGGCCTGAAGCTGGGTGCGGATGGAGGCGAGCTGTTGTGAGGCGAGTTGCTGCTGGAGGCCGGCGACCTCGGCCTTGACGGCAAGCGTTCGGGTGCTGCGAGCCAGCTGGGCGTGGCCTTCCTGGTCCTTGATGCGGGCATTGTCGTATTCGGCGAAGGCGTGCGCGGCGTCTGCGGCCGATTCCGCGGCCCTGTCCTTGAGGGCGCGGTCGAAGATGGGCCAGTTCATCTGGATGCCCACGCCGGCGTTGTTGTACTGGAACACGGATTTGCCATTTGGCAACGTGGGAAAGTAAAGCGTGTAGTTATTGAACTTCGCAAAGAGGCTGTACTGGGCGGCGAGGAAAATCTGCGGGCGGTAGAGCTTTCTGCTGTCGCCCCAGGCGGTGCGCTGCTTGGCCTCAGCACTGGAGAGCGCTGCTCGCACGGCGGGACTTTCGGGCAATGTCGCAGTCGACGAGTCGGCGGTTGGAGCGCCGAGACGCGGGACGCTGTCGGGGACAGTGGCGAGGTTGGTGGAGGGAAGGCCGATGAGGTGCGCGAGACGAAGCTGATCGATCGCGGTCTCGTCCTGGGCGTTGAGGTAGGCGAGGTGAATCTGCGCGGCAGTGAGCTTGGCCTGCGTGAGATCCATGTTGCTGTCGACGCCGGCATTGAGGCGATCGGTGACGATGGTGACGAGTTGTTCGGCGCGCGCCAGCTCTTCGTCGAGCGCCTGCTGGCGAGCGAGGTCGCGGTCGAGCGCGAGGTAGGTGACGACGGTGTCTTCTTCGACGGCGGCGCGGGCGTCGTTGAGAGTGAGCAGGGCGGCCTGCAGGCCGAGTCGCGCGGCGCGGATGTAATCACGTTGCGACCAGCTGAGAATGGCACCTGTTAGTTGGGCGTTGACGACCGAGGGCTGTCCGAGCGGGTAGCCGTAGGACCAGCCGAGGCCCGAGCCGACGGTGACCGCCGGGATATAGACGTCCTTGCTCTCCTTGAGAACGGCGGTGGACTTGTCGACGTCTGCCTGCGCAAGACGCACGCGCGGGTTGCTCTTGAGGGCGAGATCGACAGCAGAGACGAGTGAGATCTGGGCGTGCGCAGACTGGAAGGCAGGGGCGAGCACGAGAACCGTGAGGATCAGGAGGGGAGCCGCATTGATTCGAACGACTGGGTGGTGCCTGTGCATCGTCGTCTTCGTTCCGCCTCCGTTGCGGTGCCTAGCGCGCTGCGATGGTCTCTTCGTGTTCGATGGCGGCGAGTTCCTTGCGCGCGGGAGCGTAGCCGGAGGCCAGCTCCAGGGAGTGCTCGAGTTCGATCTTAGCGTCCGCGGCGTTGCCTTCGCCCTCGAAGAAGTTTGGCGAGTTGAACGTGAACCTTGAACGCGGGCGCAGCGTCGGACCTTGAGTGCGAGGCGAGGTAATCGCGGAGGGCGCGCTCGGCGAGGCGTGGCTCGCGGTTGATCTCGGTCAAGGTCGTGGCTGCGTCCACCAACGTCGCGTCGTGTGCGCGATCAAGAATGATCGCCCGGCGCAGGGCTTCGACGGCCTTGTCGGATTGCGTGCGGCGCGAGTAGAAGGCGCCGAGGTCGGCCCAGGCGTTGGGCTGATTCGCTATAGATGTGGCGGCGCGGAACTCACGCTCAGCCGTCTCGTAGTCCTTCTGCTTCTCGGCGGCCATGGCCCGCATGCGGTGCGCGTTCTGCGGAAGCTGCGACTGCGAGCGGTCGGCGAGGAGCGCGGCCTTTTCGAGCCCACCGCCGACGATGGACGGAGCGTCGATGTAGTACTCGCTGAGATCGTTGACGGCGTCGCCGTTGAGCGGGTTGATGCGGACCGCCGCCTCAAAAGCATTGCGAACCTTGATCGCGAGACGCAGGCCGGCGATGGGACCGGCGCCGTCAGCCTGCATGCCGTAGGCGCGGCCGGCCCAGTCCTGCGCGGAGCTGTCGCCGGCAAGCGTGTGGAGAGCGGCGCTGCACTCCGAGGCGGCTGCCGAGGCCAGCGACTGCGCATAGTACGCGCGGCAGAGCAGGAGATGTGCCTGACCATGCGACGGGTCGTTCGGCGGAGTGGCGGCCAGGATCTGCTTGAGCTGCGCGACGGCGTTGTCGTTGTCGCCCTCGAGCAAGGCGCGAGTTGCGGAGGGAAGATCGGCGCGAGAGATGGAGGGAAGCGCGAGAAGCGCGATGCCGCCGAGAACGAGAACGGCGCGGCGAATGCTGGAGACGCGAGGGAACGATGTAAGTGGCTTTAGAGAATGCATGGATGAACTATTCGACAGGCTTGACTGCCATCCCGTTGGAGAGATCAACCTCGCTGGTTGCGCCGAGAGCGATGAGATCGCCTTCGTTGAGGCCACCGGTGATCTCGGCGCGAGTGAGGTTGACGACCGCAGTCGGAGCGATCTCCACGGGAGTGCGGACAAGCTTGTTGTTGACGATCTTGTAGACGAAGTTGACGGAACCCTCGGTGTGCAGGGCCTCGCGCGGAACGCTGAGCACGTTGTCGTGTCGTGCGGTCGTGACCCTGACGGTGACATTGGTGTTGGGCAGCAGGTCACCGCGCGCGTCATCGACGGTGATGAGGCACTCGCCGACGTTGCGCGTGCCGTAGGTGATGACAGTGGTGGGCGCCTGTTTGACGTGGCCGTGCCAGATCAGGTTGGGCTTGGCCTCCCAGGTAATCGTGACCGGCTGGCCTGCGGCGAGTTTGCCGATCTCCGGCTCGTCGAAGTAAGCACGGATCTGCAGCTTGGTGAGGTCGGCGACGTTAATAAGGGCCTGCCCCGGCTGCACGAAGTCATACTGCGCGACCGGCAGGGAATAGACTGTGCCGGCGAACGGAGCATGAACATCCACGTTGGCGTAGCTGTTCTGTGCGGCAGAGACACCAGCGCGGGCCTGCGCAACCTGCGCGCGTTGCGCGGAAAGGTCGACGTCGCCATAGCGGTCGTGCATGCGCTTCTGAACTTGTGCGACTCGTTCCTGTGCGGTGGTGAGCTGCTGCTGGGCTAGCGCGACCTCGTTGGGCGAAGCCGCACCCTGTGCGAGAAGCTTCTGATCGGTGGCGAGCGTCGCCTGCGCCTGCCGAACCTGGTTCTGGGCGGCAGTGAGGTCGGCCTGTGCGGAGAGCCGTTCGTCCTGTGAGCCGCCGTGCTGCATGTTGGTCAGCGCAGCCTCGGCGCTATCGAGCGATGCCTGTGCGGTGAAGACGCGGCTGGCGGCTTCGGCAGATTCCATGCGCAGCAGCTCCTGACCGGCCCGGACCTGCTCATCCAGGTGCACGTAAAGCGCCGCGACTGTGCCTGGGCTGGGAGCATGGGCCTGGAAGTCGACGATGGGTTCAACCTTGCCGTTGGTGGGGATCGTGCTGGTGAGATCCTGCCGGCTGACGCGCGCGACCCGGACCTGAATCACAGGCTTCTGGTGCATGTAGAGGAAAACCCCCACCACGACAACCATCGCGAGCAATATCCAAAGCCACGCGCGTGATTGGGTTTTTCCGGTTTGTGCCATACGCAAAGGGTCAGTATATAGGACTCTGCGGGGTGCTCAGGAGGTCCAAAACTTTTATGACGAATGAATTACACGCCATCCAGTCGTTACAAACTTGAGTCCTGGCGGCCTTCAGGAGAGACGATTTAGACCGATGATTTCGAGTTCCCAGCCGCCGAAGTCAGGGTGCCAGTTGCGGCGCAGATGATAGGCGAGATCGAAGCGGTCGCCGGGGAGCCAGTTCTGCTGACGGGACTCCTCTGCCCACGAGACGCGGCGGCCCCAGGCGACGCCACTGAAGCGGCCAGCTCCATCGTGGTCTTCGAGCGAGAGACGGACGTGGCGGTCGGCGAGGATGCGCGGCGGAGTCAGCAAACGAGAGCCGCGCGTGACAAAGATAGGGTCCGGATTGCCGAGACCGAAGGGCGCAAGTTGCTCGAGCGTGCTGAGGAGGTCCGGCGTGATCTCTGCGAAGCGTAGCTCGAGATCGAAGTGCAGCTCTTCGGCCGCGGGCGTCGGGCCGAGCCGGCTGGCAGCGATGCTGGCGAGCGAGTCACGAAGTTGAGGTACGTGAGCGGAGGGTAGGGCGAATCCGACGGCGTGCGCATGTCCGCCGAAGCGTGAGAAGAGCGTGCCGTCGGACTGCTCGTGCGCGGAGGTGAGGGCGTCGAGAAGATGGAAACCCCGAACCGACCGGCCGGAGCCATGTGCAGTGCCGTCCTCATGCGCGAGTACTAAAGCGGGACGGCCGGTGCGTTCGACAACGCGTGAGGCGAGGATGCCGACGACGCCGCGATGCCAGCCGGCGGTCTGGGTGCCGTGGTCGTCGAGAACGAGGCAGGCGGGCAGACCTTCGGGCGCGGCGAGCAACGCTTCGATCTGCTGTTCTATTTCACGTAGCGCGGAGGATTCCGTGGCGCGGCGGTCGTCGTTCAGGCGATGCAGCTTCTCGGCGAGCGTGCGAGCGATGGCAGGATCGCGAGAGAGAAAGAGCTCGACGACGTCACTCGCGACCTCCATGCGGCCGGCGGCGTTCAGGCGCGGCGCGAGGCGGAAGCCTACGTCGGTCGCGGAAACGGGGCGCGAGGTGTCGATGCCGGCAAGTTCCATCAGCGCGCGCAAGCCAGGCTGCGCCGGGCTGCGGAGTTCGCGCAGACCAATCGATGCGATGGTGCGGTTTTCGTCGGTGAGCGGAACGGAGTCCGCAATGGTGGCAACGGCAAGCAGCTTGAGAAATGAGGGCAGCGTCTTGCTTCGCAGGCGGTCGTGCTCGGCGTCATCGCGGGCCGCGCCCTGGAGCAGCGCCTGCGCGAGCTTGAATGCGACGGCAGCACCGCAGAGGTCTTTGCACGGATACTCGCAATCCGCCTGGTTAGGATTCAACACGGCGAGGGCGCGCGGTGTGCCGTTCGTCTCGTCGGGGAGGTGGTGGTCGGTGACGATCAGGTCGAGGCCGAGGCGGGCGGCCTCTTCGGCGGCTGCGTGTGCGCGGATGCCGGTGTCGACCGAGACGACCAGCCGCACTCCCTCGGCCGCTGCGTCTGCGATGCGCGACTCGCGCATGCCGTAGCCTTCGCGGAGCCGGTGCGGGATGTGATAACGGATGTCAGGCGTCACGCCGAGCGCCGCTGCCGTGCGCTCGCAGGCGGTCTTCAGCAGTACGGTCGCCACTGTGCCATCGACGTCATAGTCGCCGTAGATGAGGATGGGCTCGTGTGTGAGCAGCGCCTGCCGGATACGCTCGACAGCCTCGCGCATGCCGCGCATCGCGTAAGGATCGTGGAGGTGCGAAAGGGAAGGGGTGAGGAACTTCGTCGCGGAGGCCACGTCTGCGTAGCCGCGTGCGATGAGGAGCCGAGCAATCGGTTCAGGCAGCTTTAGCGTCTGGGCGAGTTCTTCTGATGCGGTAGAGGGCGCAGCGGCTGGGGTCCAGCTCACTGAATCAGTCATCGTCGGCATCGTCGACGATGATATGGCCGAGCTCCGTGATGGTTTCCATCAGATTCTGGAAGGTGTCGTACCAGTCCGTCGCGGTCTCGAAGAGGTACATGATGCCGCCGTGCGAGAAGCCGAGTTGCAGGTAGCCGGTCTTGCCGACATGCTCGGTCAACTCCTGGGCCTCGTGCAGTTCGGGGGCGTCGTGGTCAGGGTAGTTGTGGCTGCGGACCTGCTCCATCAGCGTCGCCACGTCCTCAGGCTCGAGCACGACCTCGCTCATGGTGATGAAGGGCGCGTTGGCGGCCTTGGCGTGCTCGACGAAGTCTTTCCAGCCATCGTCGCTGTCGGCCTCGAAGATGACGGTGGGGACGTCCTCCGAGACGTACCCGTTCATGCGCCGCATGCCGTGCCCGGCGATGAACGCGACCATGTCATCCTTCACTGCTGCCAGATCATCGAGAACCATAGACGAACCATTTTCGCAGATTACGCAGCCGTGTGCTGTGCAGATCAAGGTGTGTGTGGCGATCGGCTGACGACCCGAATTTCACGTGCTAACCTATGGCTGCCCATGATTTTCTCGAAAGACTATATTGGCTATCTTGCGCGGCAGACGACGAAGCACCTGATCGCCGCGAAGATGATTAAGACTGACAAGCCCGAGATGATGAACCAGCGCGTAGCAGCCGCGCTCGTCGACGAGCTAGCGCTCGAGGACCGCATCAACGAAGAGGTTCGCGTCATTCTGGAGGCCTTCCAGGAGGACATGCACAAGAGCGGCGCCAGCTATCCGGAGATGTTCAAGAAGGTGAAGATGGAGCTCGCGCGCAAGTACAAGGCGGTGCTATGAGGATCAGCCGGGACAAGCTCAACAAGCTGGCTCACACCGTGGCGGACACCTTGGCCGAAATCGACGAGGTCGAGTTCATGGAGGACCGCAACACGATCCGCCAGGAGGCCCGCAAGGCGCTGGAGACACTGCTGACTCAGGAGACGAAGATCGACGCAGCGGCGCGGCAGAAGATCCTCTCGCAACGCAAGATTATCCCCGAGGGCTCGCAGGAGTGGGACATCCTCTACCGGAAGTATTACAACGACGAGGTCAAGAAGCTCGGGCTCTAATAGCCCTGCTTCCGCCACACTCCGATGATGGACTTGCCGAGCGTGCGGCCGATTAGCGGGTCGACGACGCGTGAGACCGGAATCATCCACCTGTCCCACGTCGCAAGCTGTGACTTCTGCGGAAGGGATTGCTGCAAAAAGAGGCGTTTTGTCGCCGAGGCTGCAATCCCTACGACATCCACGTAGAACAGCCTTTGCAGGGTTGTGCCTGGCGGCGTAGTCGACCGTAACGAGGCCTTGTTGTAACGCCGGAAGTGCCCGATCGCTGCATCGAAGGGCGTGAACAGCCATTGATGTGCGGGGGACAGGACGATGATGTGTCCGTTCGGCCGCAGCCGCTGGGCAGCTGCTCTCATCTCGCCGGCATCGTCTTCAATATGCTCGAGGACATCGATGTAGATGATCGTGTCGAATGCAGGTTCTTCTGGAATCGCCGCCATCGTGCCGCAAACGATCTCGTAGTTCCGGACGCCGTTCAGGTCAGCCAGGCGAGCCGCTGTCTGCGCGGAGAGACCGGAGTCCGGTTCCAGGCAAACCCAGCGAAAGTCGGAGCGCTGCTTGCTGAGCAAGCGTGTGTTCGCACCCAGGCCCGCGCCAACCTCCAGCACATCGCCATGAATGTAGGGCTGGATAAGTCCGGACCAGTAGGCCTTCCAGTTGTGAACCTCAGCGAAAAGATCGAGTTCGGACCCAACGTATTCAAACTGGGCGGCTGCGTTCATCGTTCCCCCAATATAAAGGTAAGGAATCGTTGGTTGGATAGGAGGCTAGTCTCTGCTACACTTTCTACTGTCGCAACGGACCGCAGTCCGTCAGTGGCGATATGGTGTAACTGGTTAACACGTCGCCCTCTCAAGGCGAAGAGTTCGGGTTCGAGCCCCGATATCGCTACCAAACAAATCCTTTTGAATCAATGATATGTGGGGATTTTGGTTCTAGGTTATCTAGGCCCGTAATCTCACTGTGATACCAAAGTGATACCTGCATATAGGCGCACCAAGTTGCATGACGCCCGAGCGAAGCTTTGTCGATCCCGGAGTTAGAGCAAGGGCATACGGCTTAGCCGGAGTTTTATGGAAAGTTCGGAATCAGGGGCTTTAGATGTTGTTACTTCGTCTGTCCACGAAACCCTCGGGCGCTCTCTGACGCATAAACTTCCTGAGAAGGTGAGTCGCATGCCATTGAGATCTTTGGGCTCGTGTGCTCGTCAAGAGTCCGGCCGATTGCGAGATTTGTAACGGCTCGATTAGTTCTAAAGTCGTATTTCCGGTTCGTTCTAGCGAAGCATTGTCCAGCTCGCGGCCCATGGGTAGCGTATTTATTGGGGTCAGCACCATGACAACGGGCCAGCCCGCGATGACAGGTTCCTACGATTACTTCCTGGTGGCTCTTTCCGTGGTGATCGCAATCCTTGCATCCTATACAGCACTCGATCTAGCTGGACGGGTAACTGCCGCGAGCGGATGGCTCCGCCAAAGCTGGCTCGCCGGTGGAGCAGCGGCAATGGGATTCGGCATATGGTCCATGCACTACATCGGAATGCTTGCCTTTCGCCTGCCCGTGCCCGTCGCCTACGATTGGCCGACTGTTATGTTTTCGCTCGGAGCCGCGATCGTTGCCTCGGCCCTTGCCCTGCACACCGTGAGTCGAAAGGTGATGGGCCCTCTGCAAGCTGTTCTCGGCAGTCTCATGATGGGCTCAGGAATCGCGTCCATGCATTACATCGGCATGGCGGCGATGCGTTTGCCGGCCGAATGCTGGTACGACGTGCGGCTTGTGGCTCTCTCGATCCTCATTGCCGTCCTTGCTTCCTTCGCAGCGCTGTGGCTAGCTTTTTATTTCCGCGGAGACACGGCCGGGACAGATTGGCGAAAGTTAGCCGGAAGTGTGGCTTTGGGTGTGGCGATCCCAGCGATGCATTACACGGGGATGGCTGCCGCGCATTTTAGCCTGTCAACGGCGCAGCCAGACTTGTCCCACGCCGTGAATATTTCTACACTCGGCATCGCGGGAATTGCCGCTGTCACATTTGTCGTCCTCGGGCTGGCCCTCCTCACCTCTTGGGTTGACCGGCGATTCGCCGCCCATTCCCTGGAGCTGCAGGCGAGCAATGAACGCTATCGTCTGCTATTCGAGCGAAACGTCGCGGGCATTTACCGAGGGACTTTGGAGGCGCGCATTCTTGACTGTAACGACGCCTTTTCTCGAATTCTTGGTTACTCATCCCGGAAGCACCTAAGTCAATCCGCATGCAGTATTCTTCCCGGTTCAGCCGATCGGGAAAACTTTCTGGCGGCGCTCAGGGATCAAAAGGTACTCAGCAGCTTCGAGCACTGTCTTCGACGTGAGGACGACGCGCCCGTTTGGGTTCTTGAAAACGCGACCCTCATCGACAGCAGTGACGAGGCGCCGGAGATGATTGAAGGAACTGTCATCGATATTACCCAGCGCAAACAAGCGGAGACGGACCTGCGCCGAGCGAATAGCCTACTGGAAAAGCACAGCCGGGAAATTGAAGAAGAGTTGATACTCGCCACGAAGGTACAGGAATCGCTGGTGCCGAAGGGGTTGGTTTGGGGCCGCGGTACGGTGGAAACGCATTATCAGCCGGCCCGATGGATCGGCGGAGATTTTGGGCTCGTGACTTTGGGCAGCGATTGCCTCAATGTGATGGTTGGCGACGTGTCAGGGCATGGCATCGGCGCCGCGCTGGTAGCGAATCGTGTTTACACCGAGATCATTGACCTCATCCAGCGCGGCACGGAATTCGCACCGATGCTCCAGCAACTCAACCGCTTCGTGCTGCAATCCTTTAGCGGCCAATTCTATTTCACCCTCGCAGCTTTGCGGCTGAATGGAGACGGACGCACGCTGGTATTCGCCGGAGCCGGACACCCACCGGCAATGATTGCGCGGCCCGGTGAGCAGCCGCGATTGCTGGAATCGCAGAGTTGCGTTCTTGGACTGCTCGAAGAAGCAGTCAACGGCAATGCGACGACTCAAATCCAGCTTCAGGCCGGCGATCGCGTGGTCATCTACACGGACGGCTTCAGCGAATGCTTCAACTCCCAGGAGCGGGAATTGGGCATCGATGGGCTGAGGCGTATCGTAGGAGAGGCCTCGGAGCAGCCCTTGCCTGAGATGAAGCGGGCCATCCTCGATAGCATCGACGCATGGCAGAACGGTCCCCCCGCTGACGACCGATCCCTGATTGTCGTCGGCGTGCGGTAGAACTTAGACTGTGCCGCCCACCTGGTCCACACCTGCGTTAATCGCCTTGGCAAGGCGAAGAGTTCGGGTTCGAGCCCCGATATCGCTACCAAAATCTCCGACGGTCTTGCTTCGTTTGTGACGAGTGCAGAGATATTAACGGGAGTCTGCCGTATACGCCGCTCCATGGGTCGAAGATGACGCGTGCTCGTCGATCGCGCCCGAAGTTCCCGGCAGACTTACTGTAGTGGCTGGCGGTGATGCCCATTGAATCCGGCCCTCGCTATTCACGATTTCCTCCACAATTCTTGTGAACAACTGATCTTGCATGGCGACTCGTTTGGTGTAGTCGACAACGTAGCTGACGGTGAATTCCAACGATCCCCTATTTACAACAAGTGCGACGGTAGGGTCCAATCGAGGGTTTGCGCTTCGATAGTTATCACTTATCGTTTTCCAGGAGGCCTGCGCCTCGACCAAATACTCGCCGATCGCCTCCTTAGCTACCCGCAAAAGCATCTCCCTAGCGAGTTGGCAATCGCTAGTGGTTGTAAGCAGCACCTTAATCTCGTCCCAGATAAACTGGAATCCTTGCGAGTAGTTGAAAACCGATCCTTTCAAGACGGTGCTGTTGGGGATGCGAACGATCCGGCCGTTGTACAAGTCCCTGCTAACCCAGTTCCCCGTTTCCAGCAAGGTGGTTCGCAGGAGTCCGATGTCGATCACGTCACCTCGAGTCTCGCCGATCTGAACTCTGTCTCCCACCTTGTACAGCTTTGAAAAGCCGATCGAGAAAGCGCCGGCAATGCTCGCTAGCACGTCCTGCAACGCTACTGCCACTCCCGCGCCTGCGACACCAACGGCAAAGCTAAGGCGTCCCAAACGATCCTCAAAAAGGATGGCAAGGAAAAAGAGGATCAAGAGGTATCCGGAAAAGACGATGAATTTGCGAACCTTGTACCGCGCATCGGCTCGGCCAAAGCGCCGAGGCAATGTTTGTTCGAGCATGTGAAACACGGCGTGAATACAGAGGATTCCGATAACAGCGGCAACGCACTTTCCGAGAAAAGAAAGCGAAACGGACTGTGTCAGGAGATCACGCATTCAATCACCGCCACTCCCGGCTTGCCGCTACAGGGGCAATTAAGACGATCGCACATCAATGCCTTCGGGCGAAGGTGATGCCGGTTGACAAGCAAGCGGATGAACGCTGACCGCGAAGTTGCGTACCCGTCGGCCAGCATCAGTTGGTACTCCGCCCATGCAACCGAGCAGTTATCGTTTGAACCGATGTACCTCCACGCGGGGCCCGACCGGTCGTACCCATGGGTGCACGTATGGATGAACGTAAACAGCTCGATTAGCCCATACCCGGCCCCAGGGCCGACGGTCGATGAGGACAGTGTGCGAAGGCCATATGAATCCTGAGCCAATCGACCATCCCCAATTGCTGAATGCCGCTCCGATAGTGATTCCAGGGCCAAAGCGGATCGCGCCGGAAATCGCGAACCCGGGCCGCGGCGGCGCAAAGACAACCAGAGGATCATAGTAGGGCACATAAAGCACATTGGGAACGATTGGAAGGATCTGGATGTATCCCCCCTCGTCGACGATATTGACGTAGCTGTTGGGCACGAGGTAGCCATAACTCCTTGCACGCCGGCGCATCCGCTGCACAGCATCCATCACATCCGCGTCCTGCGTCAGGACTGCGTTTCCGAGCTGCTCTGTCCAGGCCATATCGTGTGCCATCATGTCCAGGACTGAGGGGAAGGGAAGCAAAGCCAGGATGCTGGGATCCCACTGCAGGTGATCTGCCTGCATCGCCTGGGCCAGCGCATCGCCTTTCAGGTAGCTGTGCTCATCCGCCCACGCCGCGGCTTCGGGAATCTCGTTCCAGTATGTGGAGGCGGTGAGCACCTGAGCGAGCAGCGGGTCCGGATACAGTGCGATGCGCGCCACCAGTTGGTCCAACTGGGGCGGAGTCAACGGCCCCGGCTGCGCGGACGATACTGCTGATAGGCAGACAACAGCCAAGGTCAGAGATGCGAGGAGTCTCGGCCAGGTGACAGTTATCCTCCCGAAGAGAAGCTTGCTATCGGTTTGTGATGGTATCTGTGCTCTTTCCTGAGCGATTTTCATTGTGTCTCCCTTCTCTAATGCCTGAGCGTGAGAAAAAGCCCTGGGGGCGGCGACCGCATCCTGTGTTCCATCGGTCGTCGGTGCTCTTTAGTCCACAATCCGGACGCCGACCTCATCGAGGTGTGTCAGCAAATCCGCCGGATCCTGATACACGCGATAAGCGCCTACCTGTTCCAGTTCGTCTTTTCCGTAGCCTCCGGAAAGCAGTCCGATTCCTAAACAGCCGGCTCTTCGAGCAGCCAACAGATCCCACACGCTGTCTCCCACAACCATCGCTCTCGTGATGGGTACGTTGAGCCGCTCTGCTGCGGCAAGAAACAGGTCCGGATCCGGCTTTGCGCGCTGGACCTCCTGCCGTGTGATGACCGGGATCTCCGCCGTTACTCCTAATCTTTCGAGCGCTGCGTTGAGCGCCTTCCCGACGGCCGCTGGTTGCGATCGCATAGCGAACTTGGGCACGACTCAGTTGTTTCAGCAACTCGCGAGCGCCGGGAAGAAGCGGGATCGATGCGCGATAGCGCGCGAAGGCGGCGGCGTGTCGCTCCTGGAGTGCTTCTGCTTGTTCTGGAGTAAGTCGCTGACCAATCTCGCGGCTGAGAGCGTGAACCAGGAGCCCGCCGCTCATGCCGATGCGACGGTGGATACGCCAGACGCCTAGAGAAAATCCGACTTCTTCCAGCGCCTCATGCCACGCGAGCACATGCTGGTAGACGCTGTCGATGAGCGTGCCGTCAAGATCAAAAAGAAAGGCTGGAGTGTGATCGCTATCTTGATTCATGGCGTCGGCGCTTCGGAAGCGACGAGCTTGCTTCTCAGCTTTTCGATCTCAGCCATGCTCTTTTGGTATTCGAGCAAGGATGTGATGATTGAAGACAGTTGGCGAGCCGTCTCCGCATTTTTGTCCAGATATTGCGTGTATGAATCGGAGACGGGGCGAGCCTTATTCCGATTCAGGTAGTTGATCGCAGCCGTTGTATTCGCCGATAGCTCCTTTACCAGGGGCAGCATTTGTTTGATCGCCTGCTCCTGCAATTCTGAACCAGACGTCTGGGTTTTACTCAGCTTGTCGATGATGAGGGCCATGTTGTCCACGTGTCCCTTGACTTTGGCCAACATCAACGCGTGCGTTACCCAATTCGTGTCGTTCAAGATGAGTGTCTGCATCTCTTCAGCATCTTCGGCCAATTCACGGGCTTCGTCGTTTGCATCTGACAAAAGTTGCGTCAGTTGCTGGCTTTCGGGCCTCGCGATGTAAGCCGCGACAGGCAATGGGAATAGGAGCGGAACGACTAACACCGCCAGGAGGCGGAGGATGTTTTGCGTGCGCGCGATTCTCATAGTGGTCCTTCCTTTCTGTCAGGCTGCCCGGGGCCCATCGAAAAAGTCAGCCTTGCGATGCCGCTAAACACCAAACTGATCCCACGAGCGCCCACAGCCCAAAACGAGCTCGACGGCCAGTGAAAGAAGATGAGGCCAGCAACAAAGCGAAATCAGCCTATCGACGAGGAACCAGATCGATCCGGGAAGCCGTCGAAGGAGTACGAAAACAGCAAGTCGAGAGCGCGCTCGAGCGTGATATAGCAAGTGAGCACCAGCGTGAGAACAACTACTCCGCGACCGGCAAGTTGCGGTCCCGGATGGAAGTTCGTCCAGCAGGGACCAGGCCTTCCCGAGGAAAATCCTGGCAGACCGCGCGTCCTTCCTACAATTCGCCATGAGTCGGACCCGCTTTGCGAGAAACAAGTAAGGTCGATACGAGACGATGGGAGACTACGGCTCTAAGGCCTTAGTCATAGATTTCAAAGCTCCCCTTCTGCAGCCGTGCTTTTGGGTACAAAATTCGCCGGGCACTCCAATCCTTCCGGGCGATTACGAGACAGGTACCGCAATCGTCGGACTCTGGCGCTAATCAGCAGGCTAAGCCTTATATAAGTGTCCTTCTGAAGCTTTGTCGCCCTCTCATGGAGAATTGTCCCGAAGGGAAAACCACGGCTAATATCCGGAGTTGAAAGCCCTGGGTTTTGGCGCAAGTAGAAGCCAATTTCAGGCTAGTCCCCGGGCTACCGGAACCCGTAGTGTCAGGAGGTCCAGGTACGGGGCCGGTCAGAGATCCTCTCGGGTTGAGGTCACACTTTAGATGCCCGTTGGAGCAGCATGTCTCTCGCTGAGCTACGACGGCTGGGCCAAATGACAAATAGCCCCCTGCGGCAAGATCGTCCTAACGTTGGTGAATTCAATATCAGGATAGAAGGCTGCACCGGCGAAGGCCTGGAAGGCCGATCGCGACTCTACAGAATCTAAGAGGAGTTAGCCATGAGGGCAGTCGTTTATAACGGTCCCCGTGACGTCAGCGTTAAAGAGGTACCCGACGCACGGATTGAACAGCCCAACGATGTTCTGGTGAAAATCACCACCACCAATATCTGCGGCTCCGACCTTCATATGTATGAAGGTCGCACGGACTTCAAGCCGGGAGGCGTATTCGGACATGAGAATACCGGCGAGGTCATCGAGGTAGGTCCCGGAATCAGCCGAATCAAGAAAGGCGACCAGGTAAGTTTGCCCTTCAATATCGGGTGTGGCTTTTGCCGGAATTGCGAGGCGGGACGTACCGCCTATTGCCTCACCGTCTTTCCAGGGATGGCGGGAGCTGCGTACGGGTTCGCGGGCATGGGACCCTTTAGGGGCGGACAGGCGGAATATTTGCGCGTGCCCTATGGCGACTTCAATTGTCTGCGCCTTCCCGAGGACGCCAAGGAAAAGCAGGATGACTATGCCTTCCTGTCCGATATATTTCCGACTGGCTGGCACTGTACCCGGCTCGCGGGTCTGCAGCCGGGCGATTCAGTGGTTATCTACGGAGCGGGTCCGGTCGGCTTAATGGCGGCCTTATCCGCGGTTCTGCAGAGCGCCCGTCAGGTGATGGTGGTCGACCGCCATCCGGACAGGCTAGCGCTTGCTGAAAAGATCGGATGCATCGCTATCGACGATTCCAAAGCGCCTGCAGTGGATCAAGTGCTGGAGCATACGCACGGCTACGGCGCTGACCGGGGCTGCGAATGCGTGGGCTATCAGTGTACGGATGCACACAGCCGCGAGGTGCCAAACCTAACCATGAATCAGCTGGTGAAGTCCGTCCGCTTTACCGGAGGTATCGGGGTCGTTGGCATCTTCCTGCCCAAAGACCCGGGCGGCGCGGACAAGCTGGCGAAGGAGGGCGAAATTGCCTTTGACATGGGCCTTTTCTGGTTCAAGGGGCAGGCAATTGGGACCGGTCAGGCAAACGTCAAACACTACAATCGGCAATTGCGCGACCTCATCCATGCAGGCAAAGCGAAGCCGTCATGGATCATTTCACATAGGCTGCCTCTGAATGAGGCTCCCGATGCGTACAAGCACTTTGACGCGCGAGATAACGGCTGGACCAAGGTTCTTTTGAAGCCGGCAGCCTGAGCATCCAACCTGGCCCTCCGTGGATCGCACGCAACCGGTGGAAAGGAGCGGAAGCGGTCTGCCGTTTCCGCTGATTTCTCGCAACTCGGTGCGGCGCATCCCTGAGCATGAGGTGGGATCTATGGAACATCGTCCGTTTGGCCCGACGAAGCGCGAAGTACCCGTGATCGGCCAGGGGACCTGGTACATCGATGAAAAGGATCGTGCGGCTGCTGTGAGCGCATTGCGCCTGGGTCTGGACCTTGGCATGACCCACATCGACACCGCGGAGATGTACGGGTCCGGGGCTGCGGAGACGATCGTCGGGGAGGGGATCGCCGGACGGCGCGATGAAGTCTTCCTTGTTTCCAAGGTTCTTCCGCAGCATGCTTCGCGCAGCAGAACCGCTGAAGCCTGCGAGGCGTCGCTGCGGCGCCTCAAAACGAACAGACTGGATTGTTACCTCCTGCACTGGCGCGGGAATTATCGGCTGGAGGAGACGATCGCAGGGTTTGAGGATCTGCAGGAGAACGGCAAGATTCTTTCCTGGGGAGTGAGTAATTTCGATGTTGCCGATCTGCGCGAAGCGGCGAAGATTGCTCCGGATGGCCATATGGTCTGCAATCAAGTTCTCTACCACCTGAAGGAGCGGACGGTGGAAGACGCCGTTCTTCCCTGGTGTGAGCGGCATGGTGTGGCGGTGGTCGCCTACAGCCCCTTTGGCCATGGAAGCTTTCCCAGCCCGCGGACCGCCGGCGGCCGGGTCCTGCAGCAGATAGCCGCCGCCCATCAGGCCACTCCCCGCCAGGTGGCGCTCCGATTCCTGGTGCGATCGCCGGCGGTATTTGCGATACCCAAAGCTTCGAGCACTGAGCATGCCGCCGAAAACGCGGGTGCCGGAGATCTGCACTTAACGAAAGCTGAACTGGCACAAATCGACGAGGCCTTTCCTCGTCCTCCCGGGCATCATCCGCTGCCCATGTTGTAGGCGACGGCAGGACCTTTACCCAGGCGAACTACCATGCCGGAGATAGTCGATGCGCTCACAGATTACGGAGAGCCGCCCATGATGGATATGCTATTTCAGACCTTCAGGCTTGGCCGCTACGATCTGCCGCATCGGATCGTTATGGCTCCTCTAACGCGGTCACGTGCTCGCCAGCCGGGGAACATTCCCTCACCGATGAATGCGTGCTACTACACGCAGCGGGCTTCCGCGGCTTTCATCATTGCGGAGGCCACTCAAGTCTCCATGCAGGGACAGGGATATGCGTGGACTCCTGGGATCCACAGCCGGGACCAGGTGGAGGGTTGGCGGCTTGTCACCGAAGCCGTGCACACAGCCGGCGGTCGGATCTTCCTTCAGCTATGGCACGTCGGTCGTATCTCGCATCCTGCACTGCAGCCTGACGGGATGCTGCCAGTTGCCCCGTCTGCGGTTCAACCGAAAGGGATGGCCTTTATTGAGAATGACCGCGGCGAGGGGGAACTGGTTCCGTTTTTGGAGCCGCGCGCGCTGCAGACAGATGAGCTCCCCTATATTGTGCAGCAATACGTACGCGGCGCGAAAAATGCACTGGAAGCCGGCTTCGACGGCATCGAGATTCACGCGGCGAACGGATATCTGCTCGATCAATTCCTGTGTTCTTCGACAAACCGGCGCACGGATGACTATGGCGGTTCGGTCGAGAACCGTATGCGTTTGCTGAACCAGGTTGTGGAACCGCTCACAGGAATATGGGGACCTGACCGGATGGGCGTGCGGCTTTCCCCAATGGGTACGTTCAACGACATTGAAGACCATGATCCGGAACGAACTTTCGATCTTGTGGCAAGCGCGCTCAACGAGTATGGGCTGGCGTATCTGCACCTGGTCAATCCGGATGTGCCGGCGTTGGAGAGTGGGGGAGAGCCGAATCCACGCGCACGCCGGATGCTCGACATGATCCGCAAACAATTTCGCGGTCCTCTGATCATTACTGGTGGCTTCGATCATGAAACCGCGGAATCGTGGCTACAGCAGGGCCGGGCCGATCTCATTGGCTTCGGGCGAAAGTTCCTTGCCAATCCCGATCTGCCGGAACGCTTTCGCCGGCATGCCCGCCTCAACGCGGACGATCCGGCGACTTATTACGGGGGAGGCGCCATCGGGTACATCGACTATCCGACGCTGGCACAGGAAAGAGGTGAGGAGCCCAGACTCCAGATCGACGAGAGGTGGCGTTAGCGCGCCCATGAATTTATGGAACAAACTCCTGTGGTTATGAGATCGGCTATGACGAAATTGGACGTGAATAACAGCAACTCGCGGCTGCGGCTCCTTGGAAGGCGGGGATCGCCAGACGGCTATGTTCTGCGCGACTTCTTGTACAGAAGTGGCGTTCCGTTCGAGTGGATTGAGCTCTCTACTGAAGCCCAGGCGCGTGAGCAGGGTCAGTTGGACGGGCTTACCGACAGCCGCCTGCCAGTATGTCTGTTTCCGGACGGCACGCGGCTGGACCATGCAACCATCCAGCAGGTTTGCGCTAAGCTGGGATGGCTTCGGGCGCCTTCCCGCACCGAGTACGATCTGGCCATCCTTGGAGCCGGGCCGGCCGGTCTGAGTGCCGCGGTCTACGGCGCATCGGAGGGGTTGAAGACTCTGGTGATCGAGCGATCGGCGGTTGGTGGGCAGGCGGCGACCAGTTCACGCATCGAGAATTATCTTGGATTTCCCCAAGGAGTCGCGGGCTCGGAACTTGCCTGCCGGGCGCGCGAGCAGGCGCTTCGTTTTGGGGCTGAGATTCTGCTCCTCCGGGAAGGCGTGCGCGCTGATTTTGCGGGCGGCGCAGGCGTTGGTTATCTCGCCGACGGTATCCGATTCGCGATGCGCTCCTCGATCTGCGCCTCAGGCGTGGAATATCGCCGTCTTAACCTCTGGAATGAAGATCGGTTACGCGGTGCAGGCGTTTATTATGGCGCCGGGGCAAGCGAAGCCGAGCTGTGCGCCCACGAAACGGTCTTCGTCGTGGGTGGTGGCAACTCTGCCGGCCAGGCGGCATTGCATTTCTCCGTGCGGGCCAAGAAAGTTGTCATGCTGATCCGCGGGGAGGGGTTGAAGGAGACGGTCTCGCAATATCTCGTCGATCGGATCTTTACGACTAGCAATATCGAGGTGCTGCCTCACACGGAAGTCGTGGAATTGCACGGCGACCGGATGCTTGAGGCAATTACGATCAGGGACAATCAGTCAGGCGATGAACGTGTGGTAAATACGCACTGGCTCTTTCTCTGCCTTGGTGGCGTGCCCAACACGGGGTGGGCGGAGGCCGCCCACGTCCTGCGGGATGAGCAGGGATATCTCGTGACCGGGCCTGATCTCAGGCGGGATGGCGCATCCGCGGACAAGTGGCCGCTCGAGCGGGAGCCGTTCTACCTGGAAACGAGCATTCCGGGGCTCTTCGCCGCTGGCGACGTGCGCCACGGATCGGTGAAGCGCTGCGCGTCGGCGGTAGGCGAGGGAGCCATGGCGGTGACTTTTGCCCATCGATATCTCGCAGGCCACTGAAGAAAGGAGGACGATAAATGGTCTCTTGTTCTCATCTCGACCACATTCGCCCCGTAACTCCGCGCACCCCCCAGGGATGTGAGGAATGCCTGAAGCTGGGAGATCCGTGGGTGCACCTGCGCCTGTGCCTGGAGTGCGGACATGTAGGGTGCTGCGACGCATCCAAAAACAAGCATGCGCGGAAACACTTCCACTGGACGGGTCACCCAATCATGCGGTCCTTCGAACCAGGGGAAAACTGGGGATGGTGTTACATCGATCAGGTTGAACTGGAATTTGCAGCTTTCATTTCTTAGACGGGTCCGCTATAGATGAGCCGAGACCCCTGGGGCCCCTACGGGATGTCGTCCCGTACCAGATTCAACTGGCCTAAGGCGCAGCGATGTCCGCCCCATCTGGTGTCTGCCAAGGGCAGGCGAAGCGAGGAATTCCGTGATCATCAAAATTCCAAAGTTCATGCGTGCGGCCGCAATCGATCGCTTCGGAGGACCTGAGGTGCTGACACTGCACTCATTGCCAGTGCCAGTTCCCGATCCTCATGAGGTGCTCATTCGCCTGCACACCGCTGGAGTCGGCGGGTGGGACGCAGACATGCGTGGCGGCTGGTGGCCGGAAGGCCAACCGCATTTCCCAATTGTCCTCGGAAGCGACGGCGCGGGCACCATTGCGGCAGTGGGTTCTCGCGTGCGTCGGCTGAACGTGGGCGATGAAGTTTATGCGTATAGCTTCAACAATCCTAAAGGCGGTTTTTATGCCGAGTATGTTGTTGTCCAGGCGAGCTGTGCAGCGCCGATACCGGAAGGCCTCGATCTGAAACGTGCAGGTGCGATTCCAACGACTGGACTGACGGCGCTCCAGGGAGTGGACAATGCGCTGCAGCTAAATGCAGGAAAGACGGTTCTTATTCACGGAGCATCAGGCGGAGTGGGAACCCTGGCGGTGCAGTTCGCAAAGCTGCGCGGCGCGCGGGTGCTGGCCACGGCTTCGGGAGCAGACGGCGTAGCACTGGTGCGCCGTCTGGGCGCCGACGTCGTTGTAGAGGGGCGGAGCGGGGACATCGTTGCTGCGGCGCGCCTCTTTACAGGGAATGGAGTCGACGCGGTTCTGGCGCTGGCCGGGGGCAAACAGCTTACCCGTTGTCTGGATGCGCTGCGAAAGGGCGGACGGTTAGCTTATCCGAATGGAATCGAACCGGTACCGCGCAAGCGAAACGGCATTGAAATTCTTTCCTACGATGCGGTTGCTGGTGTTGACGAATTTCGGCGTCTCGGCAAAGCCGTGGTACAGGCCAGACTGAAGGTGCCGATCGCTGCGACGTTTAAACTGACCGAAGCGGCAAAAGCGCACGAACGACTGGCGGCAGGACATGTGTTGGGCAAGGTTGTTCTGCGTATTCATTAGCGCTAAGTGGCGGAGTAGATCGAGCTGGTACGTTGGCGCTGCTTAATGCGCCTGGACATTCAAGAACTGTGGCGGATGGAAACGCGGATTGGCCGCGCGATTCACCAGCAAGACCTGGCTACGGGTACCGCAGCGCGTTCAAGGAATCATTCGCGAGAGTCCGCCTTTCGCGACAGGTCGCCGGCCAACCTCGATCGATTCTTGCGAGACTCTTGGCAATAGGACGCATGGCACTGCCGTCGTGAATACTATCCGACAAGGCTTGCGTTCCTTTTCCAATGGCCTGATGTAGGACCAAAGGCCAATAGACACATACTGCTGAAGCCAAATAACCTTCGACGAAGGAACGGCTGATGGAGTACCGGATCACAATCGTCGAGGACGAAGGCGAGGTCCGTAGTGCCCTTCGGCGTTTGTTCAAAGTAGCCGGTATGAAGACAGAGAGTTACGCATCAGCGGAGGAGTTTCTAGACGCACCTTCCGGCCGAAGTTGTGATTGTCTGATCCTCGATCACGGGCTCCCGGGAATGAGTGGATTGGAACTGCAGAGCCGCCTCGTTGCCAGCCATCGAAGACTTCCCATCATTTTCGTCTCAGCTCGGGACGATGCCTACACGCGAGCGCAGGCCATGCAGGCAGGCGCGCTCGCTTTCTTCGGCAAGCCGTTCAGCGGCGATGTTCTTCTGCGAGCTGTTCAAACGGCTCTGCAGTTGACCGGATCTTGACCATGGGGGTCGGGACAATGGTAGAAGCGGATTCTTTAAGCAGATCGATGGGTTACATAGCAGCGACCTTTCATACGCCGAACGAGTGCCCGCGAGTGAAACCGCTTTCATTTGGTGTTGTTAGCAGAGGCTACCGCCCATTTGCCAGAAGCGGGCTTCCGCACCCTCGCAGGCTGCCGGCCATCTCGCCTTCGAGCAGCGCTGCTGGCCAGTCCGTTTCACGGCGCCAATCGCACGGCAATCTTCATTACTCTGACGAGCCCTCCGCCGCGGAACTTTGGCCAACCAGGAAATGCAGCACCTGCTGCACAGCAGGATTCGCGCGGTTCGATGGCTTACAGGGGAGGGGATCGTGGCTCCCGTAAGCGCACAGCTCTTTGCAGACAACGCCGTCCTGAACCTGAGGGATGTGGTCCTTTCCCCAAGCGATAAGCCTCAGACATTTCGGGAGAAACTGGCGAGAGTCATCCTCGACGAGATGTATCAGTTCGTAGGCCTGCTCGACGTCAATGGCATGACGCTGGAGATCAACCGCGCTGCTCTGGAAGGTGCGGGAATCTGGCTGAGCGACATTCAGGGCCGACCGTTTTGGGAAGCACGTTGGTGGCAGGTCTGCAGTGAAACGAGGGAAAAGCAGCGCGAGCTGTGCGGCAGAGCGGCTCGCGGCGAGTTTATCCGCTGCGACATCGAGATCTACGGACGGTCTGCTGGCGAAGAGACGATCGTTATCGACTTCTCGCTGATGCCGGTTCGCGATCAGCTCGGCAGAATTGTGTTTCTGCTGGCCGAAGGCCGCAACATTACCGAAAAGAAAGCAGCCGAAGCAGAACTGGCGCGAAAGAACGAGGAGCTGGAACGGCTTCTCGACCAGGTCCGCCAGCTCGACCAGCTGAAGAGCGACCTCTTCGCGAATGTCAGCCATGAGTTGCGCACTCCCCTCGCGCTCATCCTCGGGCCCGCCGACTCAATGCTCGCTGCCGGCCCGAATCTTACCGAGGTGCAGCGGCGCAATCTGGGCGTAATCCGGCACAATGCCGCAACGCTGCTCAAACACGTCAACGACCTGCTCGATCTATCCAAGCTCGACGCCGCCAAGATGACGATGGATTACGTTGACATTGATCTCTCGCGCCTGGTGCGCACCGTGGCGGCGCACTTCGATGCTCTGGCTCCGCAGCGGACGGTTGCTTATGTTATCGTCACGCCCGATGTTGTCCGTGCGGAGATCGATGCGGAAAAGCTGGAGAGAATACTGCTCAATCTGCTCTCCAACGCATTCAAGTTCACGCCTTCCGGCGGACGAATCCGGTGCACGCTCGCGGTCAGAAACGAAGCCTTTGTTCTGGCCGTGCAGGACAGCGGACCGGGGATTCTGCCGGCGATGCGCGACAAAATCTTCGAACGCTTCCGCCAGGCACAGGGCGGAACCAGCCGCGAATTTGGCGGAACGGGCCTGGGGCTATCCATCGCCAAAGACTTCGTGGAACTGCACGGCGGCACGATCGCCGTCTCCGACGCGCCCGCCGGAGGAACCCTGGTGCAGGTCGAGATCCCGCTCCTTGCTCCTCGGGGTTCGGTCGTCAGAACCGCGAACGATGCGGGATTCGTTCCCGCAGTCTCGATGAACACCCGCACAACTGTGGAAGAACTGAGGCGCGATCAGGAGCAGAGCTCGCTGCCTGCTCAGCCGGCAGGACATCCCACCGTGCTGGTGGTGGAAGACCATCCGGAGATGCGCCGCTTCATTGCGGAAACATTATCGACCGACTATCGCGTGATCGTAGCCTCGGACGGCGTCGAAGCTCTGGCCCAGGCCATCGCCGAAAGGCCCGATCTGGTGGTCACGGATCTCATGATGCCAAAGCTCGGCGGCGATGAGTTTGTGAAGCATCTGCGCGCGCACCATAGCCTGCCGCAACCGCCAGTGCTGGTCCTTTCCGCCAAGGCGGATGACACGCTGCGCCTCAGGCTGCTGGCGGAATCGGTGCAGGATTACCTGGTGAAGCCATTTTCCGCAGCCGAACTGCAGGCGAGGGTCCGTAACCTCGTCGCGATCAAGCGAACGAAAGATCTCCTCCAGGAAGAACTCGACAGTCAGGGTGAGGACCTGACTCTCCTGACAAGAGAGCTGATCGTGAGCAAGCGGCTCATTGAGGAGAACCTGGAAGCGCAACGCCAATTCTCCGCTCTGGTGAAAAACAGCCGGGATTTCATCGGCTTCACCTCGCGAGAGGGACGGACGATCTTCGTCAATCCCGCTGGCAGGGCACTGGTCGGACTAACCGAAGAAGCGGTCCAGCAAACATCTCCGCTCGACTACGCGATCGATGAAGACCGCGATCTGCTTCTCAGAGGCATGGCAGCAGCGACCGAAAGAGGCAATTGGGAGGGCGAGATACGCTTTCGTCATTTCGGATCGGGCGCTGTGATCCCTATGCACCAGACCATCTTCGTCGTCGATCCTATGGAGAGCGGCGGAAAGATCGGTCTTGCGACCATCAGCCACGACATCCGGGAGCGCAAGCGTGTTGAAGAAGGTCTGCGTGAAGCTCATGCGGAGTTGGCTCGCGTCTCTCGGGTTGCTTCCATGGGTGAACTGAGCGCTTCCATCGCACACGAGGTCAATCAACCGCTGAGCGCGGTCGTTGCCAATGCCGATGCATGCGCCAGGATGCTGGATGCGCAGCCGCTCGACCTGGAGGAGCTTCGCCTGGCCATCAGTGATATAGCGGTCTCCGGCAGAAGAGCCTCGGAGATCATCACGCGCATCCGGAATCAGGTGAAGAAGTCCGATTCCGGTAAGCACAAGCTCGATATCAACGAGGTCATCGTGGAGGTCATGCCGCTGATGCGAGGCGAAGTCGACCGGCACCAGACGACGCTCGAAACACACCTTGAACACAATCTCCCCGTGATCCTCGGCGACCGTGTGGAACTGCAGCAGGTCTTAATTAATCTCCTGATGAATGGCATGGAGGCAATGACAACGATGAACGGACCACGCGCGCTGACGGTTCACTCGCAATTGGCGACGACGGGAGAAGTGGTTGTCGCTGTTCGCGATTGCGGACCAGGGTTTTCCGCCCATCAGATGGGCAAACTGTTCGACAGTTTTTTCACCACGAAGCCGAACGGGATGGGAATGGGCCTGCCCATCAGCCGCTCAATCATCGAGGCCCACGGGGGAAAGTTGTGGGCCGCGCTGAACCCCACAGGTGGTGCGACTTTTCAGTTTGCCCTAGCGTCAGCCGCGTAGAGGTGCCCATGGAACAGCAACATCCGGTGGTATTCATCGTGGATGACGATCCCGCCGTCTGCTCAGCATTACGACGGCTGATCCGTTCAGTGGGTCTGGAAGCGGAAACCTTCACATCCGCGCGCGATTTTCTCCATGCGAAGCACGTCGACGGCCCGGGCTGCGTCGTGCTCGATGTACGCTTGCCGGACCTGAGTGGGCTCAATCTGCAGGAGAAACTCGCGGAGGCCAACATCGATCTGCCCATTATCTTCATCACCGGCTTCGCCGACATCCCAATGACGGTGCGGGCGATGAAGGCTGGTGCGCTGGAATTCCTGACCAAGCCCATAAACGACCAGCAGTTGCTGGACGCGATGCAGCTCGGCATCGAGAAACATCGAAGGCAGTTGGTGAGGCGCGGCGAGTTGACGGAACTGCAAACGCGCTACCGATCGTTGACCAACCGCGAACGCGAGGTCTTTCCGCTGGTCGCCAGCGGGTACCTCAACAAGCAGATCGCGGCAGAACTCGGCACCAGCGAAAAGACAGTCAAGATTCATCGCAGCCAGGTGATGGTAAAGATGAAAGCCGGTTCCGTGGCCGACC
Organism: uncultured Acidobacteriaceae bacterium; assembly: GCA_963729675.1. GTDB lineage: Bacteria > Acidobacteriota > Terriglobia > Terriglobales > Acidobacteriaceae > Granulicella. The sequence continues at coordinate 22,354 of CAVSOV010000001.1, read as the reverse complement.
TGGTGCTCATGGCTACCATGCTCGGCCTTCATTCCTCACGGGACACAGCGGCTTAGCGCGTATTTTGCAGGTCCTCGCAAGCAAAAGCACAAAAGATTCGCATGACTCTCGCCTGCTGGGAGTGGGCAGACATGTCGAATCCACATTGGGACATAAGTGGAAGTGTGGCCGAGGTTGGACTCCGAGGAACGACCAGAGATGCAGGACGAAAGGGAAGGTTTGTTTGTCCCAGAGCACTAGTGGATCGGCACGTAAGTCCCGCACCGGTTCCCCATCGTCCTGCTTTCGTCTGGCTATTGGTGGATAGCTAGACCGAACGTTGTTCGGTACTTTCGGTGAAGTAGATTCCAGGCTCGTTTGCAGGAGTTCCCCAGACTTTACCTGCACGACGCTCAACCCTTCAGGAACGCGACCGCCAGCAAGGAGATTTGTCATGAACGAGTACGTTCCGAGTCTCATCTCGAACGGGCGAACAGTGCTTTCCCCGATTTTGCGCAAACCGGATCAACTGCGGACGTTCGATGATCTGCACGCTGTTCCCATCGATGGCGCAGGCATTGCCGGACTGTCTGCGGAACCTCTCCCCCGGAAAACCCTCGACGTTCTGGTCGCCGATCCTCAGCCAGTGGTGCTGGCAGGAGTGACGGCTCTGCTCGCCAGCCACGAGCGGGTGAGAATTGTCGGCGAGGCACGCAACGGCCGCGAGGCAGTCGACCGATTCTGCGCGACAAGACCGGACGTGGGCATCTTCGAGGTGCAAATGCCGCTGCTCAGCGGGATCGAGGCGGTGACCGCGATCCTGCGGGAGGTTCCGCACGCGCGCCTGGTGATGTTCACGACCTGTCAGAGTACGGAGGACGTCTATCGCGCCGTGCGCGCGGGCGCCCGTGGCTACGTATTCAAGAATGCGCCGGTGGAGGAACTGATCCAGAGCATCTGCGCGGTCTCCGCGGGACAGCAGTGGATTCCTTCTGCCGTCGGAGCCCAGCTGGCACGTCGCATCGTCGAACGCGAGCTCACCAGGCGCGAGCGCGAGGTGCTGGTCGGCATCACCGACGGCAAAAGCAACAAAGAGATAGGAGTGGCGCTCGATATCAGCGAGGCCACGGTCAAAGTGCATGTGACACACATCCTCGAAAAGCTGAAGGCGAGTGGCCGTACAGACGCGATTCGCATCGCAGTGCAGCGCGGACTGGTGCACCTCGATCTTGCTAATGCAGCGTGACGGACGTCGGCTACGACGATGGTAGGATTTCCTGTTCTCCCGGGAGCAGGGGCTCTGACGACCGACTTATTTCTGAGACCGCACCCCATCGGCTGCCTGATTGTATAGCGCAGAAACGCCAGCTAAGATCTGCCGTAAATCACGAAAACAGCATGCTGTACGGAGCGTGCGGAGCAGGAGAAATCTCATGACAACAGCAACACTGACACATACGGACCAAGAGATTCAGGCGGATGTAATGGCTGAGCTTCGCTGGGATCCGAGTGTTCCCGCCAACGAAATCGGCGTCGTCGTGAAAGATGGCGTTGTTACGCTGACGGGAACTGTCGATACGTATATGAAGAAGTGGAGGGCCGAAGAGGTCGCTCATCACGTCAACGGAGTGATCGCCGTCGCGAACGAAATCCAGGTGCGGTCGATCGGAGAGCGCACGGATTCCGACATCGCGGCGGCTGCCGTTCATGCCCTGAGCTGGAATTCCATGATTCCGCAAGGCAAGATTCACGTAACGGTGGACAAAGGCTGGATCACTCTCAAAGGCGAAGTGGAGTGGCAGTACCAGCGCCAGGAAGCCGAACGCGCGGTACGGGGTCTTTTCGGTGTCAAGGGCGTCAGCAACTTGATCACGGTAAAGCCAGCGGCCACGCCGTCCGATCTGAAGAAGAAGATACAGGATGCATTGGTGCGCAACGCGCAGCTCGATGCGGCTGGCATCACGGTCGAGGTAGAAGGGACCAAGGCGATCCTGAGGGGCAAAGTTCGCTCATGGGCCGAAAGGGAGGAAGCCGAGCGCGTTGCCTGGCTGGCTCCCGGGATAACATCCGTGGATAACCAGATCAGCATCAGCCTGGTCTGAGGCAGAGCTGGCAGCGAGGCGATCCGTCGTCTGCGCGAAGGCGGCGGCCGCCAGGGGAAAGCAGGTACAACTTTCTGCTATGGTTCCCAGTCTCCTGCCCCGGCACCGGTAGGGCCGGGGCGAGGAGACGTTGCGGACTCGCTTCGGGCCGGAGATTGATGCGGAGGCTGAGTGAGCCGAACGATCGTTTGGTATCAGAGTCAACAGCCGGCGGCACAGCAGGTGCGCGAGAGCGGGGCCCGGGACAGGCGCCCAGTCGAGGAAGGATGGAAAGGCTGCAGAGCTATGTTCAATGACGCAACAGCGATTCCGTCTGTCCCCCAGAGAACGGCAGAAGTCACAATTCCGACGGCGCAATACGAGTTCATGCGTCTGCTCTCCTCCATCGTAGGTTCTTCGGAGGATGCGATTGTCAGCGCCACACTGCAAGGCAGGGTGATGAGCTGGAACCGGGGGGCGGAACGGATCTTCGGTTACACCCCGCAGGAGATGATGGGTCAGCCGCTGATGCGCCTGACGGGAAGCGCAGCTGACAACGATCTCCAGTGCCGGCTGGCACAAGTTGGCCGTGGAGAAGAGAGCGGAAGCTATGAGACCGTGCGGTGCTGCAAGAGCGGAAAACATATCCCTGTGTCAGTGACGATGTCGCCGCTGCGAGATGCCGCGACTCGGATCATCGGTGTAGCAGAGATTTCCCGCGACGTCTCTGACCGAGAGCAGGCGGAGCGGAACGACCGCATCCACGAACGGCTAGAAGCGATGGCGCGTCTGGCGTCGCGCCTGGCGCACGATATCAATAACCCACTGACCTCGGTGACCAACCTGCTGTTCCTTCTTGAAAAGGAAGTTTTTTCGCCCGACGGCGCGTACTATGTGTCCTTGGCTCACCGCGAGCTGCGACGCGTTGCAGGCATCTCGGCACAAGCGCTCACCCTGTACCACATCACCGGCGAACCGGAATCGATCTCGATCCATGACATAGCAGACGATGCGCTGGCGGGACACGAAGACCGATGTCAGACGATGGGGATTCACGTGGTGCGGGAGTATCGGGTCGTGCCCAGGATTCGCTGCTATGTTGCCGAACTGCGCCAGGTGCTGACGAACCTGGTGGGCAATGCTGTCGACGCGATGCCGGGCGGAGGCCACCTGCGGCTTCGCATCCGCGAATGCAGAGACTGGGTCGGCAGCGGCCGCTGTTTGCGCATTACCGTGGGCGACACAGGCCGCGGCATGAGCGCGGAAACGCGACGCCGGCTCTTTGAGCCGTTCTTTACGACCAAACAGGCGACCGGAACGGGCCTCGGCCTGTGGGGCTGCGCGCATGTTGCGACACGGTACGGAGGCAGGATTCTGGTGCGGACCCGGCAGAACGGCGGGGCCAGCGGTTCGGTTTTCGTTTTCTTGCTCCCGTTGTGACGAGCCGTTCGCAGCGGAGCATCAGGCGCAACGGTCCGACGGCTGGGAGGCATGGATGGACAATCGCTGCGCTATGCGTACCAGGTCGGGCAAAGAGCGCGCCAGCATTTTGCGCATCACCCGAGCCCGATGGACTTTCACGGTCTTCTCGCTCGTCCCAAACTGGACGGCGATCTGCCTGTTCAGTAACCCCTCGACCACGCCTTCCATTACCTCTGCTTCTCTTGGTGTGAGCGATGCAAAACGGGCACGCAGCGCAGCCATTTGACCCTGCTGCTGTCGCGCGGCGGAGCTGTGCCGGATCGCCCGGTCGATAGCTCTGAGGAGATCCTGGTCGTGAAACGGTTTGGTAAGGAACTCCAAGGCACCAGCTTTCATCACGCGCACCGCCATAGGGATGTCACCATGGCCGGTGATAAAGATGACGGGAATGGGAAACGACGACTGCGAGAGCTGATTCTGCAGATCGAGTCCGCTTATGCCGGGCATTCGGACGTCGACGATCAGACACTCCGGGGCATCCTCGCGCTTGGACTCAAGGAACTCTGTGGCATCGCCGAAGGTACGCACTTCCAGACCCACAGAGCGCAGCAGAGAATCGAGAGAGTTTCTGACGCCAGGCTCGTCATCGACGATATAGACGATGGGCCGGGGGTATGTCATGTCAGAGAGATTACTGCAGGGGGAGGCGAAAAAGGAATACGGTGCCGCCCGAGGGATTGGGAGCGGCCCACAAAATTCCGCCGTGGGCTTCGACGATCGAGCGGCTGATGGCCAGGCCCATGCCGAGGCCGCTTGCTTTGGTCGTATAGAAAGGTTGAAACATGAGATCTGCCGAACCTGGGTCAAAACCCGTGCCGGAGTCCCGCACGCCGATGACCACCGTATTATTGGCCTGCCTGGTTAGCGTCAGCAGCAGATCGCGATCGCCGGCGGGTGTCAGGCTCATCGCATCGACAGCGTTGAGGATCAGATTGAGCAGCACCTGTTGCAGCTGCACACGGTCGCCCTGGATTGCTGGGATATCGGACTCCAATCCGGTTTCGACGCGGATGTCGTGACGCTCGAGATCCTGGCGTGTCAGCAGGATCACGTCGCCAACGAGCTGGGGAAGGCTGACGGGCGCGAATTGTGGCGGGCCTCTCTTCACCAGGGACCGGATCCAATCAAGAACTTCGCCGGCGCGGTGCCCCTGGCGCAGGATCTCCTCGAACGCGTCCTGGGCTTCCTCCAGATTCGGCGGGTAGTGGCGAAGCCAGTTCAGCCCTGCCCGTCCTGCGTTGACGACTGCGGAGAGCGGTTGACTGATCTCGTGCGCGATGGCTGTAGCCAGTTGCCCCACAGTGTTCACTCTGCCAATGTGGGCCAACTCCGCTTGGGCTTCCTGCAGCGCCTCGACTGCTTTTTTCTGCTGGCGCATATCGCGTGCGATGGTTCCGAGAGCAACGGCCTGGCCGCCGACTTCGTCGCGAACGACAAAGAAATGTTGCATCATGGGGATGATCTCGCCCGTTTTGAAGTGGCGGAAGCGTATTTCACCCTGCCACTTGCCTTCGCGCATCACGGTGGACATCATCTGGGGCAACAGATCCTTCCTGTCCTCTTCCGCGATGTAGTCGGTGATGCGCGTGTAGCGTACAGCTGCGAGGTCGTCGAGTCCGACCATCTCCCGTCCAGCGCGGTTGAGGATCTCTGCGTGGCCATCGAGGGAGGCGAGGCCGACGAAGTCCATGCTGTTTTCCACAATCGAGGCGAGCTTTAGTTGAATGTCGATGTTGTACCCGTGATTGATGGCTTGGGCCGCGAGTCTGGCATAAAGCTCGATTAGACGAGACTCACTTTCCGCTAAAGTGCGGGGGCTGCGGAAGTAGGCTGACAATACGCCAATAGGTCCGCCGAGGCGATTAAGCATGGGCGTGAAATGCACCGAGCGAAAGCCGCGAATCACCACAACCTCGCGCCAGGAAGCGAATCTCAAGTCGCTAAGGACATCTTCGGCATCGATCCGCTGCCCGGTGAGCATGGCAAGCCACGCAGGCGAACCGGGGTCGTACATTCCACCGTAGTCAGTGGGAAGTGCGGGCCTGAATCCGCTAGACGCAACCAGATCGAGCGAATTGCTGATGGAGTTGTGTAGTCGAATCTCCCACAGGTCTGCAGACTTGACAGCGAGGACTGCCTGCAGCAGATCCTCCATCATTATGGAGACATCTTTTGTGCCAAGCAGCCGGCTGCTGAAGTCGCATAGGCGCTGGATGGCGTCCAGTTCGGCGGCAAGAGAGTCCTTTTTGGTCGGCGAGTCCCGTCCCATGTGGTCGTTTTCGAACATTTCGGAAAGTACCCAAACCGCTGCCGGTTTTTCCCAGCCTGGTTCGGCAGCCAGGCGCGCTTCTGACGAAAGGTCAGTGCGCCACTTTCTTCTTGAATTTGCAGTAGCGTTCCGGGCCACAGATCCGAACGATCCAGGACTCTCCGAGGAGGATCGACTGACTCGCGATACAGGCCCAGACGAATTAGGTTCCGGCTGTTCGCCGTCTTCCAAACCACGAGCCGACGAGATCACCCCGCGAGCTGGGATCTCATCAACTACCGGTCAGGGTTTTTCTGCGTGTGTCCGTCGCAGTCTGCCATGTTGTTCCTGAGAAGCGTTGTGATGCCGCGATCGCGCGCAGGACATTCGATTCGTCCAAGAGTTGGGCACCTGGCACATTGTACGCGCAGCGGAGTACTCGCGAGCCCTATCGTTTGATCGGCGAATCATCCATCTCCGGACTGTGCGCGCCCCTGGATCAGGCCGCATTTTCGATAGCTCTGCGGAGAGAGGGCACATCGATCAGACCCATATAACGCACGTCATTAATAAAGAAGGTGGGCGTCTCGTTGACGCCGCTGCGCACGCCGCCGAGGAACTGCTGGCGGACGGTGGGCGCCCATGCCAGGGCGGCCATCTCACGGTTGAAGCGGTCCATGTCGAGGCCAGACTGGCTGGCGTAGGAGCGGAGATGGCGCCCGGAAAGCTGCGTCTGGTGTTCGAAGAGCGCGTCGTGCATCTGCCAGAAACGCCTCTGCGAACCGGCGGCTTCGGCGGCCTCGGCTGCATCCTGCGCGTGAGGATGGATCGTGGTAATGGGGAAATTGCGAAAGACCAGGCGTAACCGGTCACCGACCAACTCCCGGATCTGGCGGAGAACGGAATAAGCGCGGCCGCAATGCCGACACTCAAAATCCCCATATTCCACCAGCGTCACTGGTGCGGAGGGCGAGCCCAGGAAATGGCCGCGTTCCTCGACAGGGGGACCGAGTTCGACAATGAGCTCAACATTCATGCGGCTGCTTCCAACGGGAGCGGGCAAAAGCCGGCTTCCGACGGGAATGCCCGGGCCTCCGCCAGGCGCGCTCAAAAGCTGCGTCTGAGCAGAAGAATCCTCGCGCAAATGCGGCAAAAACGCGCTGGCGAACTGCGATCGCATTTCCATTAGCGAGCTCCTTTTGACAACCGGGTTCGTGACGCGTGATCTTCACCAGAGATCGTCCGCCGATGCGCAACGCCAGGAGGCACGCCGAGAGGGAACGTTGAGGTCCGTCTTCTCGAGAGTGGTTCGAGACTTGGCGTATTTCACTATCGGTGTTCTTTGCCGGACAACTTTTTGAGCAAGCCGGCGATATCTGCTTTCAGGCGCTCGAACAGCGAAGCCGTGTCGCCCGTTCCCTTCAGTTGTTTCTGAAGATCCGAGATCTCCTTATTCAAAGCCTTGTAGTCAGGGGAATCGCTGCTGATATAGCCAAGCTCTTCGCATCTCTTCAGCTGATTGCTCGCCGTGGTCAGCAGCACCTGTGCGGTGGCTCTATCGCTTTGCTGAACGTTCTGCGCACTCGCGACAGCCGCCTGTGCCAGGATGAGAGGAATCGCCGTCACATGGTCGATAACAACCAACGTGTTGAGCGCAGTTTGCAGGGTGCCGCTGGCATCGCTGTTCTTGCCTTCGTCCAGCAGGCGAGCCGCCTGTTTCAGGGCATCGGGATAGGTGGCCAGCGGCAGGTTAAACGTGCGCACACGCAGTTCGCTGGTCAGGTGGTAGAGCAGGATGCGGCCAGCCGGAAAATCGTGCAGAGCGACTGCGGCCTCAGCCGCGGCAACGAGCTGCTTGACGTCATTGTCACCGAGCGGAGCCACATCAATCACTTCAACGGTAACGTCGACGGGGAGGAGCGCCGTCGCCGGATTGCGAGCCAGAAGGATATTGATCTTGCCCGTGGCGGCTTCAATGGCAGACATTGCTTTGTCTTTGTCGCTGGATGCAATCGCGTCGATGGCTTTCTGCGTGTCGTCGATAGCGGCTATGGCATCGGAGTTGAGGGTGCCCTGCGCCTGCTGCCTCTGCTCATCGCGCTGCTTCTCAACATCAGGGTTCAAGTGCTGTTGCTGACCTGGAGGAGGAGGAGTGGCCGGCGCGGGCTGAGAAGGCGTGGGATTCGAAGGAGGGTTCTCGGTCGCAGATGGATGGGAGTTACAGCCTGCGATGATACCCGCAAAAATCGCGAGGAGAACCGGGAGCAGGATACGTGGTACTGCAGGAATGACTCTCATGGCAATGGCACCTCTGATACGTCCGTAGCTGGCTGGGAAGAGCGACCGGTGACTTTATTTGCGATGGATGGGGTGAACTTCAATGCGTGGTACGGGGAGGCGAATCCGGATGGCATCATTTCCTATCCCGCGGGACGGCGCGGATTCTGCCGCTCCCGACTTTACGTAAGCATCTTGGCAAACAGACAAGTCGATGGACAATTCGTCAGGTGGAGGGTCTGTTACCAAGGCCATGGAGCATCGCCGCGAACCCACGAAGCGCGTACGGATTGGTTCTCCGCCTATGGTGGGAGCGTATAGGTAAAAAGTAGTAGGCCCGAGTCCGCTGATCCTCACAGCGACGCGCACGCACGCGGCGATACACCGCTCACTTACTCACGACCAATTGTTTCCGCACCTGCGTTGTTGGCACGATGCTCATTGACAGTTCACGCTCCCGCGCTGCGGCGGCGCGGGGTGAAGGCTAAGCGTGGACACCGGTCACCGGAGTTAAACAACAACAGGCAGTGAGGAGAAATCCTATGGCAGCGCAAAACGAAAACGCATTGGCAACCACGAAAGAGCAACAGGGGAAACAGCAGCAGGGATCCTCGGAAACCGCGTCGCCGGCACGCCAGCTCAGAGTTCCCGACACGGCGCTGCTGCTGAATCCCTTCGACTTCTTCTGGTTCAGCCCGTCCCGAATCATGCGGAGAATGACGCGGGAGTTGGAGCGGACGGCGGGAGATCCCGGCTTCATGGGCGGCGGCGACGCAGGGTGGTTGCCGGCTGTTGAAGTGAGCCAGAGCGACGGCAAGCTGCGCGTGCAGGCGGAGCTGCCGGGACTGTCGCCGGAAGATGTTCGGGTAGAAATCGGCGATAACGAGATCGTCATCCAAGGCGAGCGCCGCGTCGAGCATGATGAGAATCGCCGCGGGGTGCGGCGCACAGAGCGCGAGTACGGCGTTTTTTACCGCACAATTCCATTGCCGGAAGGCGCGCAGGTCGATCAGGCGAAGGCCAGTTTTCGCGACGGTCTTCTCGAGGTTACGGTTCCCATTCCGCAGCGAGCCAGCGAGCGGCGACCCGTTGCCATTGAATCGGGAATCGAGCCCAAGACTGCGGCAAGCCAGACCGCGAGCGGAGAGAGCAAGCCGGCTGAGCCGCAAAAACAGGCGGCGTGACGCGCCCTGGGCCCACAACAGAACCATGCACAGAACACATATAAGGAGATGCTTTTATGACGTTTCTTCAGAGAGCTGGATGCATAATGGCGCTTGCCCTTGGCGTGATACCGTTGACCGCGCCGGCGCAGCAGGTGGTCACCGACTACGACCACTCCGTTCACTTTTCGCAGTATCACACCTACTCGTGGGGACACCTTCACTGCTCCGACCCGCTCTTTGAGCCGCGCATTAAGGATGCAGTCGATCAGGTTCTGCAGTCGAAAGGGTGGCAACTGGTGCCGGATGGCGGAGATGTGACGGTGTCTGCGGTCGCGATCCTGAAACAGCAGAAGGAATACACCACCTTCTACGACGGCTTGGGAGGCGGCTGGCGGTGGCACGGGTGGGGTACGGGCTGGGCAACCACGAACGTGGAAGAGGTTCCTGTGGGCACGCTGATCGTTGACCTGTACGACACATCAGGAAAAGGTCTGATATGGCGCGGCGTGGCACGCAGCACGCTCTCGGACAAGCCAGAGAAGGACACCGAGAAGATGCGCAAGGCGATCGACAAGATGTTCTCTCACTTCCCGCCGGCCGCCGAGTGAAATGCATTCTAAGCATCTCGCGCCATGGGAAGTCCCTGACCCGGGTGCTACTGAGCTGAATCTCGAGGAGGATCAGGTGAACACGTTTGCATCAACTCACGGCGGTCCGCTGAGAACGCGACGCGAAACCGGCTGGTCCATTTTCATGGGTATCATCCTGATGCTCGCCGGTTTCGCCGCCATTTGGATTCCCTTTACCGCCGGCCTCGTCGGCACCATCTTCTTCGGGTGTCTGGTGTTGGTCAGCGGGATCGCGCACTGGGCCTACGCCTGGTTCGAAAGAAAAGCTGGCGGCGTGCTCTGGCAGATTCTCATCGGGCTCATCTACATCATTGCCGGTGTCACCATGCTGCTGCTGCCGGTCAATGCTGTCTTCGTGCTCACCCTGGTGTTGGCCTGCTACATCGCGATCGAGGGTGTGCTCGAGCTTGTGTTCTTCTTCCTCTGGCTGCGGCTGCTGCCCGGTTCGGCATGGTTCCTGATCGACGGCATCCTCTCGTTGCTGGTGTCGATTTTGATCTTCGTGGGCTGGCCGTCGAGTTCGCTGTGGGCATTGGGAACGCTCGTTGGGGTCAGCCTGTTGTTCAGCGGGGTTGCGCGGCTCACACTCCCGATGCTGCGGCCCAGACCGGCGATCGCGCCTTGAGGTGGACGGACCTCCCACCTGCCACGGTGAAGAGCTGTGATGGATGTTTTCACAGCGATCTGCAGTTGGCGAAAGCGCGAATGTAGTCCTCTTCGCGTCAACTCACGTGAGCCGTGAGTCGCCTTGTCTTGCGCTTCAGTTCGTCGATGAAGCGCAGCGTCGTATTGAAGAGGGCAGGGAGGCGCGCTTCACTATCGCCTAGCGCGCGTCCCGCCTTCTTACAAGGGGTGATGTCTGTCATGGCGACCGAGACCCCGAGAACCTCGCCCGCCTCATCACGCAAAGGCTGATAATTGGCCAGCAGTATTCGAGCTGAATTGTTGGCCGACATCGGTGGTGTTTCGATTTCGTGATTGTGGATGGCTTCGCACCGAAGAGCCCGTTGCAGATGCGGCTCGATCTGACGGAAGAATTCTGGGACCATGTCAGCGACGGGTTGTCCCAGATGCTCGGCTACAGAACGGCCATTGAATTCTGCGAGCCGTTCGTTGATGCTGACGAAACGTAGCTTCGAGTCGATGAAGCAGAGGCCCACAGGGGCGCCATCGTAGAGGGCCTGAAGTTGCGCGAGCCGCTGCACCGGCTGAGCTTCCAGATTGGGGCATGTCCGCTCTGCCCCCTGGACGTCTGAGACGGGAAACGAGGCAGCATAGGCGCGAACGGTGAGCATTCCGCGTACTTCTCCCAGGGGTACAGGCCGACCGTACAGCGAGCCTTGGCCACAATCACAGCCCATCTGGGCCAGTATGGCTGCTTCAGCTCTGTTCTCAACGCCCTCTGCAATAGTGACCAGCCCTAGGCTGTGGCAAAGTTCCACCGTGGCTGCAACGATCTTTCGGCTCTCACGTCCGCGCAGCATCCCGCGCACAAAAGATCTGTCGATCTTGATCTCGTCGAACGGGAGCACTTGCAGGTAGTAGTAGAGGCTGGAGTATCCCTTTCCGAAGTCTTTCAAGGCTAGCTTTACTCCCAAGGCCTTCACGCTTTTTGCGCAGGCACGAGCCCGATCAATGTTGTCCAGCAGGGCACTCTCGGTGATCTCAATGACGAGTCGTCGAAGAGGGAAGGCTTCCTGTTCTGCGATATCAGCGATCAGCCCGGCCAAGGCGGACCCGGTCATTTGGAGCGGAGAGATGTTTACGGAGAGGTCGATGAATTCCGGAACGAACTCGCGGCCGGCGGCCAAGACCTTACGCAGCATGGTGGCAGTGAACTTGTCGGAGAGTCCCGTGTCTTCGATCAGTGGAATGAATTCCTCGGGCGAGATCGTTCCTAGTGTCGGGTGTTCCCACTGGGCCAGTGCTTCGAATCCGACGACCCTCTGGGTTCGAAGGTCGACTTTGGGGTGGAGTTGGAACAGGAATTGATCTTGATCAAGAGCCCTGCGCAGATCAGATTCGCCCCAAGTAGCCATGAGTCAAACGTTAGACTAAGCGGATGCGAGATGCCATTCAGCATTGGGAGGTTGTAATAGACCTTGGTAAAGGGTGGCTTTACTTCTTGCGATTCTGTAAAAGCAAGCCACTTTCGCTGATCGCACGTTATTGAAATAGGACACGGGAACCGGATAAATCGAAGACATTCAACAGGAGGTAGTTCTAAGAAGCTTCCTACGCGGTCGGCAGCAGAAATTCAAAGACAGCGCCGCAGGATGCTGGGGTATTCGACAACCGGCCACCATGAGACTGGATGATCGATCGGCTGATCGACAAACCTAGACCCATACCGTCGGGTTTACTTGTGAAGAATGGTTCGAAGAGTCGTTCGGCGGTCTCGGCATCAAGACCAGGACCGGAGTCAGTAAACACGACTTGTAGCCCTTCGCGTACCTTTTGACCCTTGATGAGGAGTTCCCGACGCTCCTCCGGCATCGAGCGCAACGCTTCGATGCTATTGATGACAACATTCATGAATGCCTGCTGTAACTGGACGCGGTCACCAAGTACCGGGGGCAGGTCGGCGGCGAGCTCGAGCCTGAGCGTTACCTTGTTCTGATTGAGGTCGCCCCGCACAAATTCGACTACCTCGCGGATGACGCCATTCAGTTGGAGCTCAACCTTTTCCGGGCGACCCTTCATAAGCAGTGCCCGGATGCGAGAAATGATGGAACACGCGCGATTGCCATCTTCGACGATGTCCTGGATGGCTTGCCGCACCTCTTCCATGTTGGGAGTCGCACTACCCAACTGACGCAAACAGTAATTGCCATTCGTGACAATTGCGGCCAAAGGCTGTGCGATCTCATGGGCGATGGAAGCAGTAAGTTCGCCCATGAGAGTGAGGCGCCCTATTCGGGCCGATTCCATCTTCGGTCTTACCACAGCCGGATCACATTCCTGCGTTTGCAACACCTTTCGAAATGGGCATCCCGGAATTGTTCCGCAATCCGGGAATGCCGAGCATGGACAGGGACTTTGACGTGCGCCCTCGCTGGAGTCATTGAGGGACTCAAGCCGGTTCAGGCCATGCCAATCGCTGCAGATGGGGAGATCGCAGCCACATGAGCAAGTCCGTCCGAGCGTCTCTATGTCTCTAAGCTAGGCGCTCCACAACAAGGAATCTATTGAGCGACCGTAGCCGTTACTACACCTTCGTAAAGATCCTCTTTACGAAAGCTAGGGGGTCTGAATTGCGATGCCGATCTTTGCGGCCATTCGCACAAGGTCGGCAAGGGATTGGGCGCCCATTTTGCGAGTCAGCTGGCTCCGATGCACCTTTACCGTCGCCTCACTTGTTCCGATCACCGAAGCGATCTGCTTGTTCAACAGGCCGGAGACGACCAGAGGCAGAATCTCGCGTTCGCGTGGGGTCAGCGACCCTAATCGGCTGCGAAGGGTCTTGACCTCGGCATCCTGCTGTCGTCGGGCTTTATCCCGTTTGAGCGCAAGCTGCACCGAATCGAGGAGATCCTGATCCCGGAACGGCTTGGGAAGGAACTCGATGGCGCCTGCTTTCATCGCACGCACGCTCATGGGAATGTCCCCGTAGGAGGTGATGAAGATGACGGGGATCTGCACACCTGCCGTGATCAGCTCACGCTGGAGCTCCAGCCCGCTGATGCCGGGCAGTCTCACATCCAAGATGAGGCAGCTGGGAACATCCGGGACCTTTATACGAAGGAACTCCTTTGCGGATCCCAGAGCTTCGACACGCAGGCCCACGGATTCGACCAGACGCTTGATTGCACGCCGCACTGAAGGATCGTCGTCGATGACGAAAACTGTCGGGGCGAACTCAGTCATTAAAGATCTCCGATGCTGCAGGGAGGATGAGCTCAAAGCTTGCCCCATAGGGCTTTGAGATATTCGACAAGCTTCCACCGTGTGATTCGATGATGGAACGGCTGATCGACAGGCCCAGTCCCATCCCTTCCGGCTTGGTTGTAAAGAACGGCTCGAAGAGCCGTTCGGCTGCCTGTGGATCAAGGCCTGGACCGAAATCCGTGAATTCGATCAGCAGACCTTCGGCACTGCTTCGTGATCTGATCGTCAGCTCACGGCGCGGCTCCGGCACCAGCCGCAATGCCTCAATACTGTTGACCACGATATTCATAAGCGCCTGCTGCAACTGGATCCGGTCGCCAAAGACGGGGGGCAACTCTGGTGCGAGATCAAGCTTAAGGATAATTCTGTTCTGAGAGATCTCGCTGCGGAGGAGATTGAGCACCTCTCGGATGAGATCATTTACGTGCAGTTCGGTCCTTTCGGGTGATCCTTTCGTCAGAAGAGCGCGGATCCGCGAAATGATAGAGCTAGCCCGATTTCCATCTTCTTCGATCTCCCGAATGGCCTGCCGGATCTCTTCCAGATTCGGGTTTGGAGACGCAAGCTGGCGCAGCGAGTAGTTGGCGTTGGTGACGATCGCCGCCAGAGGTTGTTTGATCTCGTGGGCGATCGAAGCTGTAAGTCCGCCCATCATCGTGAGCCGGGTTGTATGTTCCAAGTCAACCTTCGCTTCTGCGGCTGCCATGCGGTCCCCCTGGGCGTCAAACTGCCGGCCTGCAAAGCAGGCCGCGATGGTAGCCCCAAGGAGACTCAGAATCACCGCCGATATTCCCAGACTGCCCAGAGTGGATACGTAAACTGTGTGATCCAGAACTGGCGCGCCTGAAAATCTGAAGCTCGCCGATGCCATGCCGGTGTAGTGCATTGAAGAGACCGCGGCCCCCATGAAGAGGCTGCTGCCGAGCTTTTTCCATGCGGTGCACCCGGGTTCATCTCGAAAGCCATAGCCGAGCCTCATGCCGACAGTCGCAAAGACGATCCCCAAGGCAACTGCTGCTGCCACAATCCAGGGATTCAATACGTACATCGCCGGCATGCGCATGGCAGTCATGCCCAAGTAGTGCAATCCGGCTACGCCCGAACCCAGAATGCAGCCGCTCACAAGAGCGTACGAAAGCCCCATTCCCTTGAGCGGCACAATGGCTAGCGCCACGCCGGACGCTGCAATCGCAAGCAGAATCGCAATCAGGGTGGTGGGCCAGAAGTAAACGACCATTACAGGTAAGTGAAAGGCCAGCATGCCAACAAAATGCATCGCCCAGATGCCGCTGCCCATCGAAATGGCTCCGCCACAAAGCCACGCGGCGCGTACAGCCCTCCGTGTTGCGGTAACTCTTCCTGCGAGGTCCAAAGCAGCGTAAGAGGCAGCGATGGCTATGAGAATGGAAAGCGCGATCTGAAAGGGATCGTAGGAATGCGGCAGAAACGAGCTTGGAGGGTCCGTCATAAGGCATGCTCCATGTCGGTCAGCTTCACGCAGATGTCAGCTTGCGTTGAATAAAGCTCGTGGCGATGCAATCGCATACAAGCAACTAGTGGACCCGGAACAGTGGCATTGCTGGAAGCATGGTATAGCACTATCTGCTCTGGCACCTGCCGCAATAGAGTCCGGAATCGACATTAGGCGGCACGGCGCTGGCGGATCGCAGACCGAACCGATCCGGCAAATCGTTTCTATTCGCACGTGCAGGTAACGCGATGCGAAGGCGGCAGAGTGCCGTCGAGTGCGGGAATGCAATGACCGTGAGGATCGCTTTGGGGGTGTCCCAGCTTCTCGGCGATCCGTTGTTCAAATTTTTCCGAGATGAAATGTTCCAGCCGCTCGGCTTCGTCGTGTAGTTCGTCTACGGAATAACCGAGCACCTCGAAGAGAAACGTCTCGACCAGGCGATGATGGCGCACGATCTCCAACGCCCGGCGGCGACCCGCCGCTGTCAACCGAACTCCCTCACCGCGCTTGTAGTCCACGAAGGATTTCGGCTGTAAGGCGAGCTTCTGCAGCATATTCGTGACGGATGCGGGAGCAATGTCGAGGCGTGCGGCTAATTCCGATCCGCCGACCCGGTGTCGCTCATCGCCACCCAGCGAGTAGATGGCCTTCAGATAATCGTCTACCGACTCGGTGTTGCGCTCCCAATGTCTGTAGGTCTTCTTCTTCATCAACGTCCAGCCCCGCAGCTTGTGTTAGGCTATCCTAAAGTTGCTATTTAGGTATACCTAATGAACAAACGAAGGTTCCTCACTTCACTTATCGTTGTTCTCCTGATACAAACGGCCCACGCTCAAAGCGGAACGTCCAGCGCAATCTCAGGGACGGTGCTCGATCCCAGCGGAGCAGTTGTTCCTGGAGCCGTGGTCGAGGCGACAGATGTGAACACAAGAGCCAAGCGAACAGTCCAGACTGACGCGTCAGGCCATTATTTGTTCTCGCAGGTGAACCCCGGCACGTATCAGGTCAGTATTTCGTCGACAGGTTTCGCCCGGTCGAGCTCAGAACCGACACCCGTGCCTGTGGGGAGGAACGTCGCACTCAATTTCACGCTAAAGGTCAGCTCTGCAGCTCAGACCGTAGAGGTGATCGCGCAACAGGGTCTGCTCGCGTTGAATAATCCGAATACAACGACGACGCTTGAGGCGAAAACGATCAAGAGCCTGCCCAATCCCGGGCAGGACCTCACGTATATTGCACAGTTTGCCCAGGGCGCTCTGATGAACACGGCCGGTTCCTCGAACGATGCCAAAGCAGCCGGCGGCTACGGAAACGTCGAGTTCAACGGTCTGCCGGCAACATCAAACGGCTACATCCTCGACGGTTACGATACGAACGACCCGTGGCTCGGGCTCAACATCGGCCTGGCAACCAATCTTGTGATCGGTCTCGATGCGATTGAGCAGGCAACGGTTAACACGAATTCGTTCTCTGTGGATCAGGGCCGCTACGCTGTAGCCCAGGTGAATTACTTCACGAAATCGGGCACGAACAAGTTTCACGGCGATGTCTATGAGCTATGGAACGGCTCACTGTTGAATGCAGAGAACTACTTCCTTCACGCGAACGATTCGCCGGGCGATGTCGCTCGCAAGCCGCGTTCGGTCGTCAACGAGTTCGGCGTTAGTCTCGGCGGTCCGATTCGTAGGAATAAGCTCTTCTTCTTCGGCCATTACGAAGGCATCCGCATCGCGCTCCCGCTTGTTTCGCAGTTGACGCTGCCATCGCCGGCATTCCAGACATACGTTCTGCGGGCAACTCGGGTTGAGCAATCCCGCTGAGGTCCCGTTCTATCGCAACATGTTTTCGCTCTTGCCGAGCGCCGGCGGCTCTCCCGTGCCTGTGATTGGCTGTCCGCTGGACAACGGAGACGGCTGCGCGAATCAGCGACAGGCATCGCTGAACAATGACGACCGCGAGAACCTGATCGTTGTCAAGATCGATCAGACGTTCAGCCAGCAGGACAGCGTTTGGTATCGCTTTCAACAGGACACCGGATTGCAGGCGGCCTACACCGATCCGGTGAACCCGATCTTCAACGCGTATTCGCCGCAGCCGCAGCGCACATTGGTCATCGGATACACGCATGTGTTCACCCCAAACCTCGTGAATCAATTCAACCCCGGCGCAAGCTGGTACTCCAGCATCTTCGAGCCGAACAACTATGCTGCCGTGCTGCAGCAGTTTCCGATCGTGATGATGGCGGGCAGTTCCGTCGTCCCCTTCACAACCATCGGCGGCAACAACAACACGTACCCGCAGGGCCGCAAGGTCACGCAATGGCAGATCAATGACAACCTTACGTGGACTGTCGGGCCGCACACGCTCAGATTCGGGATCAACACGCGCCGCCTGGACGTGAGCAACTACGACCTCGGCGAGGGAACTGTTCCCACGGTGACCTACAACGATCTGTTGGAGTTCATCAACGGGCAGGCGCACACCGCAAGCCAAACGTTCCCGGCGTTGCTTAAGGAGCGCGTTGCGGTGGGAAATCTTGAGTTCTATGGCATGGATACATACAAGCCTGCGCCGAAGGCAACGATCACCTATGGCATGCGCGTGAGCTGGAACACAAATGAGACCAATCAACAAGGCCTATTTGCTCGGCCGGCTGGATCGTTTCTGGATATGTCACACGACACCAGTCAGCCGCTCAACCGTGTGATCTTGACAGGCGTTCACGACCTTTTTCCAGGCACTCCACTGTTCATCTACGAGCCGCGCATCTCCGTGGCCTATCAACTGCCGCTTGGTATGGTTCTGCATAGTGGTTTCGGCGCCTTTAGCGACATCATCCCGGCACAAATCGCGGATCTCGCTTCGGGCAATGCGCCCTATGCTCCCACCTTCGTAGGCGGCCTGTTCGGTCAAGTTGGAGGCAGTGCCATTGCGCCTGGCATTCCGGGCAGCGCGGTCGATGCGACAGAAGCTGCAAACACGCAGTTCCAATCTCTCTTTCGCTCCGGAGCCGCTCCCTGCGCCGGCATCGCACCTGGTGCCGCAACCTGTCCGCTGGCTGTCAGTCTCAATACCTTCCCAAGCGGAACTCTAAAGACGCCGTACTACTTTCAGTACAACCTGGGCCTCGAAAAGCAGATCAGTACACGAGGCGACCTGCACGTGGACTTTGTCGGCACCCGCGGCACCCACGAACCGTATCAAGTGCAGTTGAACGGCTACCAGACAGTGTGCCCGGGATGCTTCGCGCCCTACCCGTACGCGCAACCCACCGACCAGCGCTTCGGAAACGTGAACGAGTTCCGCACGGGAGCGAGCAGCAACTACGCAGGCTTGCAGACAGCGTACAGCCAGCAGATCGCGGGCCTGACACTGCGCGGCTAACTATACGTTTAGCCATTGCCTCGATGAAGTTTCCAACGGCGGGCCTGTTGTCGTTCTCAACGCAAGGAATTCTGTCGCCGCTAGCAGGCGAGCTCAGCCGCGATTATGGCAACTGCGACTACGATGTACGCCACAACATCTCCGCGTTCGGCCTCTACCAGATACCGTTCCAGTCTTCGCATCGTTGGCTCCGGCAGGTACTCGGCGGCTGGTCCTACTCCGAAACGGTGTTCTTCCATACCGGCTTACCTTTCACGGTGCTCAGCCAGCCTTACGCGCTCAACGGCAACGGCATCATTCAGGCAAACGGACCACAGTTTGCGAAGCGTGTTCCCGGAGTGCCGCTCTATCGCAGGACTCCTTATGACGGCGTCACCGTGCCCGGAACCCGCCAGTGGCTGAACCCTGATGCTTTCATCTCCGTCGTCGACCCTGCTACAGGCGCGTGCACAGGAGGCGATTCAGTCTCCAATTGCCAGTTTGGCAATTCGGGACGCAATACGGTTCGCGGGCCGCACTTCACCAACTCCGACATCTACATCACAAAGACATTTCCAATTCATGAGGGCGTGACCTTCCGCTTCGACGCCCAGATGTTCAACGCCTTTAACCATCCCAATTTCGCTCTCCCAAACAATGTTCAAGCGGGCGTGCCCGGGCAGTCTACGCTTGATATCCCGGCGCGCTTCGGGACGCTGGACAGCACGATCGCTCCACCCACGGGCCTCTTAGGTGTCGGTCTGGGAGGAGACAGCTCGCCGAGGATGATCGCATTTCAAGGAAGGTTTGAATTCTAGATACGAAGCTATGGTTTGCGCTGGTAGAGGGAAACCCCTATACAATTCTTCGTGTTCAACGAGAATCATCGAACGCGGGGGTAAGGGTTGCAGACCATCATCGATCCGGCGGTGCCGCTGGAATGGAGGAGAAAACGCCGCAAGCTGGTTCTCCTGGCCGCGCTACTCTTTGCCGTTTTCATCCTTGGCCGGATTGTGTTGTCCAATTGGGTCGACCTCCTCTGGTTCAGTTCACTTAGTTATGGATCCGTCTTCTGGACGACGATTTGGCTCCAGGCGACTGTCTTTGCTGTCGCCAGCCTGGTTACATTCGTAGTTCTGTACCTGGCGTTCTGGGGAATCAGGCGGTCTCATCAAGGCAATCTGCCGACGGCTCACGCGATCACCATTGGTGGGCAACCCGTCAGGTTCTCTGTAGAGCCAGCGCTGCGTTTTATCTCATGGGGCGTTTCGATTGTCTTTGCGCTGATAGCCGGCTTCACGATGGTTGGCGAATGGCCAGTGCTGGGGCTCTTCTGGTATGCGCCGCATGTAACGGGTGGCGCGACCGATTCCATCTTCGGCAAGCCTCTTAACTTCTTTCTCTTCACCTTGCCTGCGTGGGACCTCATCAACAACTGGCTGTTGACGCTTGCTATCGCGACCTGCGCCGTGGCCGTCTTATTTCTCTTCATCACGAGCGGCTCGCGCAGTCTCGAGAACCGAAAGATCACCTACGGCCCAGCGCCGTGGCGCGGGCTCTCCCTCACTATTGCCTTTCTGCTGCTCGTGTTGGCGATGACGGTCTATGTCGATCGCTTCCAAACGCTGCTGGAACACCACACGATCTTCGATGGAGCGAACTACACCGACGCACATGTTTCGATTCCAGGCGCACTGATTCTCTGCGCCGCTCTGCTGCTGGGTGCCGTGATCGCGGCTGTCAACGCATTGCGAGAGTCGCGCGGTCGATGGCTTCTGATTGCAATCGCTCCGGCGATCCTGTGCTACGTGGTAATCGGAGTCATTGGGTGGTACGTCGGCAACTTCATCGTCAAGCCGAACCAGCTGGATCGTGAAGAGCCTTACATTGCGCACAACATTGAAGCGACTCGCCGCGCCTATGGCCTTGACCGGTTCTCGCAAAGTGAGTTTCCCGCTGAGACCACTCCCGACGCCGTCGATGCGGCGAATAATCAGGCCACGCTTCAGAACGTCCGGCTCTGGGACTGGCGTGCGTTGCAGGACACGCTGCGCCAGATACAGGAAATTCGCACTTATTATGACTTTCCGGACATCGACATCGATCGCTATGACCTGAATGGCACCATGCGCCAGGTGATGCTCGCCGCCCGTGAACTAAACGTCGACCGATTGCCAGAGAGCAGCCGCAATTGGATTAACGAAAAGCTGATCTACACCCATGGATACGGCGTGACGATGAACCCGGTCAACGGGTTTACTCCGGAAGGTCTGCCCATTCTGCTGCTGAGCAACATGCCCGTCCAGAGCACAGTTCCCGGTCTAAAGGTGACTCGTCCCGAAATCTATTTTGGCGAACTCACCGACACCGATGTTTACGTCAAGACTCGCCAGCAGGAGTTCGACTACCCGCAAGGGCAAAACAATACTCTTACGTCCTACCAGGGTACGGGCGGGATCCTGATGGGAGGCTTCGCGCGACGGTTGCTGCTCGCCATTGCCCGCGATGATGTCGCAACGCTGCCCTTCAGCGACGACGTCAACTCACAGAGCCGCATGCTTCTCTGGCGTAACATTCGCCAACGGGTCGCAAAGCTCGCGCCATTCCTCACGTTCGACCAGGACCCTTACATCGTTGTGGGCGACGACGGCCGGCTTTCCTGGGTCATGGATGCCTACACGACCTCCGACAGCTATCCCTATTCGACCCACTACAGTCTCGGCGATAACTCTATTAACTACATGCGGAATAGCGTCAAGGCTGTTGTTGACGCTTACAACGGCACGGTGACGTTCTACGTCTTCGACAGCGAAGATCCGGTCCTGGCAACGTATCGACGCATCTTTCCCGGTCTCTTCAAGGATGCGGCTGCGATGCCGGCCGACCTCCGCAGGCATGTTCGCTATCCGGAGGCATTGTTCCAATTGCAGTCGGAGGTCTATGGCCTCTACCACATGACGAATCCGCAGGTCTTCTTCAATCGCGAGGACCTCTGGACCGTTGCTACCGAAACTGCGACTGACAGCGAAGGCGAGCAAGGTATACGGCCGATGCAGCCGAATTTCGTCTTGATGAAATTGCCGGGAGGCACCAGCGAAGAGTTCGTTGAAATATTGCCATTCACTCCAGCGAACCGGAACAATCTGATCGGATGGATCGCGGGCCGTTGCGATGGCGCAAACTACGGGACCGCAGTCGTCTACGACTTCCCGAAGACGAGACTCATCGACGGTCCACAACAGATTGAGGCTCGCATCGATCAGAACGCGCAGCTTTCTGGACAACTGACGCTCTGGAATCAGCAAGGCTCGCACGTGCTGCGAGGCAGCCTGCTGGTCATTCCTTCGGGGCGCGCGCTGCTCTATGCGGAGCCGATTTATCTTCAGGCGAAGCAGAGCCCCATGCCTGAGCTGCGGCTGGTTGTGCTCGCGTTGCAGGATAAGTTGGCTTACGGCACAACTTTTGATGCGGCACTCAGATCGCTGTTCGGCGGCGAAGTTTCATCGCTGAATCAGACTGAAGCGGCCCAGGCCGCACCGCCGCCCGCGGGAACGGCCGCGCCTTCGACAGATACCGATGCTCTCATCGCCGAAGCCAGCAAAGACTTCGACGATTACCAGCGGCTGACTGCAGAAGGCAAGCTCGCCGAAGCCGGACAAAAGCTTGAGCAGCTGAAAGGTGTACTTGGCCGACTCAATAGTCATCAGGAAGTAATGACCATCGACGTCGGCGGCACGAATTGCCACCTGCCGTCGATTGCGAGATACTTC